>JAHWKR010000004.1:87305-104908 GCA_019347805.1 Methanobacteriota archaeon | reverse complement strand
GCCGTCCAGCTGGTTCCTCGACATCAACGCCCCCTACCAGGCGCCCATGCATGTGAGCGAGGTGCCCTGGGAGGTCGGTTTCGCTGAGACCTCCAAGTTCCTGGAGGCCGGCGAGGCGATCCTCTGCAAGGTGCTCTTCGTGGACGAGGCCAAGAAGGTCCAGGCCACGATGAAGGACCGCAACCTCCGCAAGCTCACCGGTGGCGTCATCATCGACGTCGCACCGAGCAAGGTGGCGCGCATCATCGGCAAGAACGGCTCGATGCTCGAGCTCGTGAAGAAGTACACCGACGTGTGGCTCTTCGTGGGCCAGAACGGGCGCATCTGGATGAACGGGGAACAGGAGGGCGTGCAGACGGCCACACAGGTCTTCCGCATGATCGAGCGCGAGGCGCACATCCCCGGCCTGACCGAGCGGGTGAAGGCTTTCCTCGCCGAGAAGACGGGACGCACATTGGACGAAGAGGAGGAAGAATGATGGGAGGCACTGCCGACATCGAACTTATCGACAAGAAGGGCAAGCGCCTCGACGGCCGCAAGGCGGACGAGATGCGCCCGGTCACGATCGAGGCCGGAGTGCTGAAGCGCGCGAACGGGTCCGCCTACCTCGAATGGGGCGGCAACAAGGTGCTCGCGGGGGTCTTCGGACCGCGCGAGGCCATCCCGCGCCACAGCCAGGACGCGACCAAGGCGATCGTCAATTTCCGCTACAACATGGCGCCGTTCTCGGTCGACGACCGCAAGCGCCCCGGACCGGACCGCCGCTCCAGTGAGATCGGCAAGGTCGCGGCCGAGGCGTTCGCCAACGTCATCGTCCTCGAACAGTTCCCGCGCGCCTCGGTCGACATCGTCGTCGAGATCCTCGAAGCCGCGGCCGGCACGCGCTGTGCCGCCATCACGGCGGCGAGCGTCGCGCTCGCCGACGCCGGCATCCCGATGAAGGGGATGGTGGCGTCGTGCGCCGCCGGCAAGGCCGGTGGCAAGGTCGTCCTCGACCTTGCGCAGAAGGAGGACAACTTCGGCGAGGCCGATGTCCCCCTCGCCATGAACATGACGACCGGTGAGGTCGTGCTCCTGCAGATGGATGGCGATCTGTCGCCCAAGGAGTTCGAGACGGCCCTTGACTATGCGATGAAGGGCTGCAAGGACATCTACGAGATCCAGAAGAAGGCGCTCTTGACGCGCTATCAGCGGGTCATCGAAGGGGAGGCCTGAACCATGTTCGCCTCGACAATGCAGGCGCCTTCGGCGCCCTCGTCTCGGCTCACGATCCAGACCGTCCGCTTCGCGGAGGTGAACTGAAATGGGACACGACATCGTTCTCAGTGACATCAAGCGCGACTACGTGCACCGCCTCGCCGCCGAAGGGCGCCGTGAGGATGGCCGTGGTTTCCTCGAGTTCCGCAACGTCGAGGTGCGCCCCGGGATCATCGGCAAGGCCGAGGGTTCCGCCGAGGTGCTCCTTGGTTCGACCCGTGTGCTCGCTGGTGTGAAGATGATCATCGGCACGCCGTATCCGGACACGCCCGACAAGGGCGCGATGGCGACGGGCGTCGAGCTCAATCCGATCGCCGCGCCCGACTTCGAGTCGGGACCGCCGCGCGAGAAGGCCATCGAGCTGGGTCGCGTGGTCGACCGGGGCATCCGGGAATCGGGCCTCATCGACATGAAGGCGCTCTGCATCGAGCCGGGCGAGAAGATCTGGATGGCGTTCATCGACATCGACATCCTCGATTTCGACGGCAACCTCTTCGACGCCTGCAGTCTCGCGGCGACGGCGGCGCTCTTGGACGCCAAGGTGCCCATCTCGCAGGTCGACGAGACCAAGAAGGACTATCCGTTGCCGATCTCGGAGATCATCCCGATCCAGACCACCTTCGCGAAGCTCGGCGACGCCATCATGGTGGACCCGAGCCTCAACGAGGAGCAGTGCATGGATGTGCGTCTGACCGTCTCGACGGACCAGAACGGCAACATCCGCGCCATGCAGAAGGGCGGCGGCTCTGGCAGCTTCAGCCGGGACGAGATCCTGGAGACGTGCCGCAAGGCGCGCGACATCCAGGTCGGCCTGCGGTCCCTCCTCGAAGGCATCCGGGCATAGGTCCCGGTCGGTCTCTTTTTCCTTCTCTTCCGCTCTTTTTTGTTCAGCTCGAAGGTCTACCGGAGGCTTTCCCAGACCGCTCGCTGTCTTTCATCAAAGGTGACGAGCGGTTCGACCCGGTCCAAGGCGACCGCGATGCCCCAGGCATCGACATAGCTGAGCTCAGCATGTATCTGGAAGATGCGGGAGACGAATTCGGGGTCGTGTTGTGCCAAGGGGCGATAGGAAGTGGTCGTTTCCAACGTCTCGAGAAGGCGGCGTGAGAGCGCGGAACCGTCGGTGCCACGCGCGTTCGCATGACGGCGGACCACTTGGGTGAGTTCCGCGAGCACTCCTGGGGTCACGTGCCATAATGTGTGGGATTCCGTGGCCTCGCGCGCCTTGGCGTGGTGGACGTGACCGGGGTCGAAGAGCGACAGGAGCACACTGGTGTCAAAGATCGCCAAGCAGATCATCGCCGATAATATCGTCGATCTTGTCGAGGTCGTCGAGTGCGCCACCAAAATCGAAGATGGCGAGTCGGTCGAGGTCCTCCTTCGTCGGCCGGTCTTCTTGTCCGAAGATCTCGGCCTCGACCTCGTCGCCGGCCTTGATGCGGAGCCGTTCGGCTTCTTTCTTGGTGAGGCGAATGCCGAGGCCGTTGCCCCAGCGGGTGACGCGCTTGTGGACGACGATGGGCATCGTGTACACATTCATTCGTCTAGTATTTGTACATTGTCTATACGATAATAGTTAAGGAAAAGCTTAATAATCGCCGCCGCATAGACGATTAAGCAGATGCTTAAGGCTCAGCCTGTCGAACTGGATGCCGTCTTCGCGGCCATCGCCCACCCCATACGGCGCGCCATCATCGAGCGCCTCTCCGAGGGCGATTGCACGGTGCGCGAACTGGCGGAACCCCACGACGTGAGCCTTCCCGCGATCTCCCAGCATCTGCGCGTGCTCGAAGAAGCAGGTCTCCTGGAACAGACCCCCGAAGGCCGCGTCCGACGCTGTGCCCTCAAGGCCGCGCCCCTATCGGCAGCGTTCTCGTGGCTCGTCCGATATCGCCTCTTCTGGGAGGACACGCTCGACCAGATCGCCCGGAAAGTCGAAGGAGAAGAGCAGACATGACCAACACCCAGACCGCAGCGAAGACAGGCACCGTACGCGTGAGCAGGATCATCAAGGCACCCGCCGAGCGCGTCTACAAGGCGTTCCTCGACGCCGACGCCATGGCCAAATGGATGCCGCCAGGCGGCTACACAGGAAGGTTCGACCCGGTGGACGCCCGCGTCGGTGGCGGCTTCCACGGCAGCTTCACGTCACTCGACAAGAAAGAGAGCCACAGCTTCGGCGGCACCTATCTCGAACTCGAGCCCTACTCCCGCATCGTGCACACCGACAAGTTCGAGACCGACCACCCTGACATGCAGAACGAGATGCGCGTCACCGTCACCTTCGAAGAGGTCGAGGGCGGCACCGAGGTCAAGATCGTCCAGGAGAACGTCCCGGCCATGATCCCTGTCGAGGACGCGACGACCGGCTGGAACATGTCGCTCGACAACCTCGCACGGCTCGTCGAGATCCCCGGACACCCGGACGCCTAGGAGGAACCGGACGGGAATAGTATGACCGAACAACACACTACCGAAAGCAGGCATGCAAAAGGCACGATGAAGTCAAGCATCGTCCCTTGCCTCTGGTTCGACGACCAAGCCGAAGAGGCCGTCGCCTTCTACACCACGCTCTTCCCCACGTCGAAGGTCACGACCACCACCCGCTATCCCGAGGCCGGTCAGGACATCACCGGAAAACCTCCGGGCAGTGTGATGACCATCGCGTTCGAACTGGCCGGCCAACCGTTCACCGCACTGAACGGCGGCCCGCAGTTCACTCTCAACCCCAGTATCTCCTTCTTCGTCCACGCCGAGACCAAGGAGGAGACCGACCGGCTCGTCAACGCGCTCGCCGAAGGCGGTGCGTTCCTCATGCCGCTCGACAGCTATCCGTGGAGCGGCCGCTACGCCTGGGTGCAGGATCGCTTCGGCGTCACTTGGCAGGTCATGATGGGCAAGGACAGCGGCCAGACGGTCGTGCCCTGCTTCATGTTCGTCGGCGACCAGCATGGCCGTGCCGAGGAGGCGCTGCGGTTCTACACCGACGTCTTCGACGACGCAGAGGTCGAGGAGTTGGTCCGATACGACCCCGGCGAAGGGCCTGAAGAGACGGTCAAACACGGCCGCTTCGTCCTGCGTGGACAACGGTTCGTCGCCATGGACGCGCACGGGCCGCACATGTTCTCCTTCAACGAGGGCATCTCACTGCAAGTGATGTGTGACGACCAGGCCGAGGTCGACCGTCACTGGGAGCTACTCAGCGAAGGCGGCGAGGAAGGCCCGTGCGGATGGCTGAAGGACCGTTTCGGTGTATCGTGGCAGATCGTCCCCACTACATTCATCGAGATGGTCGAGTCAGGCGACCCGGCCGGGAGCGAACGCGCGTTCCAGGCGATGCTCGGGATGAAGAAGTTGGACATCAGGGCGTTGGAGGCGGCTTATAGGGGGTGAACGGCGGGCGGCGGAGGGACGGCCTTCACGCGCTCTGCATCATCTTCTCGACCCGTCGCCCCATCTCTTCGGGCGTGACGTCTTCGATGTGGGTCATGGCGGTCCAGGTGTACCCCCATGGGTCCTGGAACGTCCCGGAGCGGTCGCCGTAGAACTTGTCCTCGAGCGCTTGGACCACCTGGGCACCGTTCTCGATGGCGCGGCCGAAGACGGCGTCGGCGTCCTTGACGTAGACGCACAGGTTGACCGGCGACCCGCCGAGGTCCTTCGCGGTCTTCGACGGCATCATGGAGCCGGCGTCCGCGAGCATGAACATGGAGCTTCCGATCTCGATCTCGGCGTGGCCGATCGTACCGTTGGGGCCCGGCATCACGTCGCCGCGCTGTTTTGCGCCGAAGACCTTCTCGTAGAACGTGATGGCCTCCTTGGCGCCCTTCATCGTGATGTAGGGGATGAGCCGAGGGTAGTCGTTGGGGATGGGGTCCACAGTGGGCATGCCCGACGGGATGTAAATGTCCAGGAAAAGCGTTTCCACGCCGAGCATAGTCGTATCGTTCACATGCGCGCAACTGGCGGAACGTCATGAAGCTTGCCGAGATGGCGGGCGTCCCCGTCTAAGCGCCTCGTCGTCGTTCAGGCGCCTTGCTCCGGTTTCGCTTCTCCACGCCGCAGCACAACGTGGCTCGCAAGGTCGGTCGTTACGTTTTCGTGGACCCGGTAACCGAGTGACCGCAGGTCGATGCCGTCGAAGAGCCGTTCTCCCTGGCCGAGGACGGCGGGGGCGATCGCGATGTGCATCTCGTCGATGAGCCCTTCGCGCAGGTACTGCTGGATCACGTTCACTCCGCCACCGATGCGCACGTCCTTGTCTCCGGCCGCTTTTCGTGCTTGCTCGAGCGCATCATGGATACCGCTGGTCGCAAAGTGGAACGTGGTGCCGCCTTCCATCTCGATCGGGTCGCGTGCGTGGTGCGTCAGGACGAAAGTCGGCACGTGGTATGGCGGGTCGTCGCCCCACCAGCCCTTCCAACCGTCGTCGGGCCAAGGACCACGGCTGGGGGCGAACATGTTCCGGCCCAGGATCCAAGCGCCGACGTTGTCGAAGCTTCGGACCGTGAAATCGTCATCGATACCGGTCGTGCCATCGTCGTTGCCGAGCACCACGCGCTGGAAAGTGCGCGTCGGGAACACCCACCGGTGCAGCTCCTCGCCACCCTTGCCGAGTGGGTGGTCGAGGCTTTGATCAGGGCCGGCGCCGTAGCCGTCGAGCGAGATCGTGAAGGCGTTGACGCGCACGCGGGTCATGCATGTACCTCCACGAAGGCCGCGAGCCGGGCGAGCGTCTCTTTGCCGCCCTTCACCGCATCGACGCGCGCGACGTTGCGGTCGCGATCGGTCATGTCCTGGAACGTCATGCGCAGTTCGATCACCGTACCGTCGCCCTCTTCCGTGAGCGTGATGGTGCCTTCGAACATGGCCTCGAACGGGTCGCGGTCCCAGCCGTGGTCATATGCCAAACGCTTCGGTGGCTCGACATCGTGGTAGACCGTCCGGTTGGGATAGTCGGTGCCGTCAGGCCCGTGCATTGTGTAGCGCCAGGTGCCACCGGGGCGGAGGTCGTGCTCATGGGTCGTGTTGCGGAACCCGGCGGGCCCCCACCATTGGTCGAGCTGCTTTGGATCGGTGAGTGCGCGGAAGACGTCGTCGCGGGGCGCGTCGAGCCGGCGCGTGATGATGATCTCGGGCCTATCGGTAGAGACCTCGGCCTGACTCGCCTCGACGTCTTTTATCGCGCTCTCCGGGCTCATGCGGAGCCCTCGAGATGGGTCGTGAGCCGGTCGAACATCTCGTTCCAACCCGATGATTCACCTTGGCCGCCGCCTGCGGGCAGTCCGGAGTGTCGGAGCGTGAGGCGTGTCTTTCCGTCCACGTCCTCGAACGTCACGGTGACCTGCATCTCGAGCGGGTAGTCTCCCTCGATGCCGTACGTGGACGCGTGCACGACGTTCCCATCGGGGTCGGAGAAGGAGTCGGTCATGACGAGGCGTTCCGGCGGCGAGACCTCTTCGTAGATCCCTGTGCCCCAGTATTCCTTTCCGTCGGGTGCGCGCATGCAGTAGTGGAACTTGCCCCCTTCGCGGATGTCCAGGTGAGCCTTCGGTACGGTGAAACCTTTCGGCCCCCACCAGCTCTTCATCTGGTCGACGTCGGTCCACGCTTTCCACACGCGTTCACGCGGTGCGTCGAACGTACGTGTCACGACGATCTCGGCGCTCTTGGATATGGTGTCGTTCGCCATGCATCATGCCTCGTTGACTGTCTTTTCGAGTTTCTCGATCGCACCGTGCCAGCCCATTGTGGCCCCTTCCATGCCTCGTTTCGTCAGTCCGGAGTGGCGTAGGGTCATGCGGGTCTTGCCGTCGAGCTCTTCGAGCGTGACGCTGACGGTGGTCTCCGGCATCTCTTCGTGGGTGATGACTTTGCCTTGCGGATCGGTCATGGCTTCGGTGCGTACGAGCCTTTCAGGCGAGTCGAGTTCTTTGTAGACGCCGGCGCCCCAGAATTCTTGGCCGTCCGGGGAGCGCATGAGGTAGCGGTAGGTGCCGCCGACGCGCGCGTCACTCTCCACCGTGGGGATCGTGAACCCTTTGGGTCCGTACCACTGTTTCAGTAGGTCCCCGTCTGTCCAGGCCTGCCAGACGCGCTCGCGCGGCGCGTTGATGGTACGCACCAGGACCACGTCGCTTTGCATCCGTCCGAGGACACCGGCGAGTTTGTCGAAGCATTGGTTCCAGCCGATGATGGCGGGTTCGCGGTATTCGGGCGGGATGCCGGTGACGTTGACGACGAGACGGGTGCGGCGGTCGTCGACCGGTTCGAAGGTCGCTTCGAGGAGGAACGACTTGTCGGGTTCCCCGGTGACAAGGCGCTTCTCGGGTTCCAGTTCATGGAACACGCCGGTCTGGGGGTTCAGGTCGCCGTTCGGTTGTGGCATGTCGAAGCGCACCTTTCCGCCGGGACGGAGGTCCCATTCGTGGATGACAAGGTCGTGTCCGGGTGCCGGGTTCAACCATTTGGCGTACTGCTCGGGCTCGGTCCAGGCGTCCCACAACTCTCTGGGAGTGGCGTGGAAGGTGCGTTCAAGGGTGAGGGTCTTGGTCGTGGGGGTGTCGTGCTGCATGGGGTCACGTCAGGTGCTGCGGGTCGGGTCGTCCAGTCGGTCCTGTCGGGCTTCGTCTTCGCGTTCTTCTTTGAGCCGTCGGAGGTGCGCCTCAAGTCGGTCGAAGCGCTCGTCCCAGAGCGCCCGGTAGTCGTCGAGCCAGTCGTCTATGGCCTTGAGCGGTTCGGGCCGGAGCGAGTAGATGCGCCGTTGTCCGTCCTTGCGGACGTCGACGAGGCCGGCAGAGTGCAGGATCTTGAGGTGTCGGGACACGCCGGGTTGGTGGATGTCGACGGCCTCCACGAGCTCGCTGACGGAGCGTTCCCCTTGGCGCAGCGATTCGAGCATCCGGCGGCGGGTGGGTTCGGCCAGGATGGAGAAGACGTCGTCCACACTGAAGTGTATATTGATTTGAGTGTATATACATTTGCCACGATTAAAGGCTCCGGGGTCTGCCGAGGCTCCACCCACTGGAGCGTCCTCGCCTCGGTCCCTCCGTTCCCCGCGCTTAAGATTATATATGGGTCCCACTTCAGCGGCTTTCCTGGGAGGCAGCCTTAGGCTTCCACCCGCTCACGTTCCAGGAGACATCTCCCCATGGCGAAGCGCACGAAGAAGGTCGGAGCAACAGGCCGCTACGGCCCCCGATATGGTGTCACCGCGCGCCGGCGCGTCCTCTCCGTCGAACTGCGGCAGCGCGCCAAGCACACCTGCCCGACCTGCGGGGACCCGAAGGTGCGCCGCGAGTCGACGAGCATCTGGGCCTGCCGCAAGTGCGGCCACCGCTTCGCCGGCGGCGCCTACGTCCCGGTCACCGGCCCCGGCCTCGACGTCATGAAGACGCTCCGCGGCATCAACGACAAGCTCGCCAAGGGCGAGGACACGTTCGAATACGTCCCGGAGGGCATCGGAGAGGTGCCCGACGTGGACCAGGAATAGGTGCGTCAATATGGCTTACAAGTGCGGTCGCTGCAAGAAACGCGTGGAGTTCGACGCGGGCAACATCGGCATCCGCTGCGCCTATTGCGGCTCCAAGGTGTTCTACAAGGAACGCCCCACCGTCGCGAAGAAGATCCGCTCGTTTTAGGAAGGTGGGGGTCTGGGGGAGGGGACCTAAGGTTCCCTCCCCCAGGTCCACGACTTGTTTTTCTGCGTTCGGTCGGACCAGGTACCCCTCTATGCCCCCGCACTCCGCCGTCTACACCATAGACTGCGCCTCTCCTGAAGAGGCACGCGCCCTCGCCACTTCTCTCGATGTCGAGGCGTCGGACCCGTTGCCGCGCGCCACCGTCCGCGTGGTCCCTCCCGAACAGGGGGCCGCCTCGTTCAGGATCGAGGTCGATGCGGAGGATGTGGCGACGCTTCGCGCGGCGAGCAATTCGTTCCTGAAGTGGCTCTCTGCTGCGGACGCTTCGCTCGACGCTTCGGGCAGCGAAAAGACCCGCTGAACAGGTGTCCTTACCGCTTCCGGAGGACGGCCGCTCCGCTTGGAGTGGGGGGAAAGGCGGAGCCGGCCGGTGTCGCCGCTTACGCGGTGATCTCTTTCTCGAGCTCGCTCTCCAGGTCGTTCTCGGTCTCCGGGGCGATCTCGACCCGGTCCGGGAAGTTGGAGAGGATGACGATGTCGCCCACCGCGGAGACCCAGCGATAGGGGACCGCGACGTTCATGCCGCCGTCCACCAGGGCCGGATTGGTCCCGGTGACGAGAAGACTCGCGACGCTCTGCGTCTGCAGGTCAAGGATCACGTTGCCGATGCGTCCGACGTACTTGCCGTTCGCCGTGTAGACGGGCAGGTCGAGAAAATTGGTGACTGTCTGGGTCATGGGTCCCACTCCTCGGGGTTGAGAGTGCAAGGTGCTCCACGGCGGGCTTGGCGTTTAAGTCTTCCGAGGCGCCCCTGCCGAAGCCTCAGGAAGACGCGCCGTTAGCGGAAGGTCTGCGGGGGTCGAGGTGTATCATTCTTGCTGCTCATGCGGTGGTGTCCACATCGTCGAGCTTGTCCTCGATCGTCTGGACGAGGTCGTTGGTCCGGGTCGCGGGGCCGGTCGGGCCGATGACGAAGAAGCTCGGAGTGCCGCGGATACCGAGGTCGCGGGCCACCTGGATGTCCGCCTCCACGTCCGGCTCGCTTCCGGCGGCGTCATAGCAGGCGAAGACCGCTTCGCCATCGAAACCGGCGTCGTCGGCGACCGATTCCATGACCTCCCGGATGTTGTCCTCACCGACCTTGAACTGGTCCGCGTAGAGGACGTGCGTGAGTGCCCAGAAGCCGTCGTTGGAGGTGCGCGCGGTGCACTCCAGGGCGATTTGCAGGGCACGCTCGTCGGCGGCGTGGCCGGTCCGGCCATAGGTGTCGAACTGTTTGAAGTAGAAGACGACGGAGCCGTCGGGCGTGAAGTAGCGCTCGGTGAGGTCCGGAAGGATGCTCTCGTGGAAATGCTTGCAGCCGGAGCAGAGCGGTGACTCGAAAGCCACGACGACGACCTCGGCCTCACGGTTTCCCAGGTAAGGGTCACCCTCGACCTGGAAAGCGTCCAGGTCCTCGTTCCGCTCCTGGCCTTCCGAGACACACCCGGAGAGAACGACCGCCCCGAGGAGCAGGAGCAGGAGCAGTGAGGGGGTCGAGGGGTGGGTCATGGACAGCCCTCGATGTCGCATCCCAGAACATGACGTTTTGGTCCCGTAGGGCGGTTTTGCCTCGGACCGTTGGAGTGAACCTTCCATCCACAGCGCTTTTCATGGCTTCTGGGGTGGGGTCGGCATGGACGCAGACCCGGACCGAAGCGGAACGCGACGTGCTTGGCCGCTGTCACTGGGTCTCGTCTTGATGGCGTGCCACCAAGCTTATTTCATCGCGCCCAATTGGTCGAGCGGCGAAGTGTGGGAAGCCCTCCGCCACTTGATCGGCGCCGGGGGTCTCATCGCAGCGGCCGTTGTCATCGGTTTGCGGTTCTCGGATGCCTTGCGCCTTGCGGGGTTCGGTTTGGGGACGACGGCGGCGACCTTGGTCATTGAGGTCTTCGTCGTCGCTGCCGCGGCCGGACTCGGTGCGTGGCCGACGTGGATCTTTGTCACGTGGGCCGCAGGGATGGTCCTTGTCGCCCTCTCGTTCTACAGCGACCTTCATCCCACCTCGATGAGCGGTCTCGGCTCGATCCTCATCGCTCTTGCGTTGAGCATGTTCGTCATCCGCCATTTCGCGGACGCACAGGTCGGCGTCATGACCGTGCTCTTCCTCGGGATCGCCGGAGCGCTCCTGACCGGCTTTTCCAGCCATCCTGGCGACGCGGGACTCGTGGAGCCCGTAGGCCAGGTGGATCCAGCCGAGTAGGCTGTGCGCGTAGGCCTTCGGCCTAGACCAGCAACGCTTCGAGCTTCGCGATCCGTTTCTCCACCGTCGCCGGAGGCGCCACGCGGCGGAAGAGGTCCAGCTAGAGCGTCATACGCTCTAGCTTCTGGATCCTCTTCTCCATGTTCGGCTCGCGCTACGCTCGCCTCACCGTGGAGAAGAGGCCCTCGCGGGAGCGTCTGGCGCTAAGGCGCCATCCGCTCGAGCCGCTCGATCCTCTTCTCCATAGGAGGATGCGTCGCGAACAATCCGGCCATCGCGCCGCCGCGGAAGGGGTTTGAGATGAAGAGCGAGCTGTGGGCGGGGTTCCCGTCGCGGAGCGGCATGGCTTGATTGCCGGCTTCGATGCGGCGCAATGCGTTCGCCAACGCCCATGGCTTGCCGGTGATCTTGGCGCCCGTGGCGTCGGCCTTGTATTCGCGCGTCCTGGAGATGGAGAGCTGGACGAGCATGGCGGCGATGGGCGCGGTGATCATGAGGAGGAGGGCGACCATGAGGTTGCCGCCGCCGTCGCGGTTGCCGCCGCCGAAGAGGCTGCCCCAGAAGAAGGCGCGGGCGGCGAACGAGATGGCACCGGCGATGGTGGCGGCGGTGGTCATGACGAGCATGTCACGGTTCTGGACGTGGGCGAGCTCGTGCGCCATGACGCCTTCGAGCTCTTCGTCGTTGAGGATGCCGAGGATGCCGACCGTGGCCGCCACGGTGGCGTGTTTGGGGGAGCGGCCGGTGGCGAAGGCGTTGGGGTTCTCGGTGGGGATGACGGCGATCTTCGGTTTGGGGATGCCGGAGCGCAGGCAGAGGTGGTCGATGATGCGGTGCAGCCGCGGCGCCTCCTCAGGGGTGACGATCTTGGCCTTGTAGGCCTTGAGGACGATCTTGTCCCCGGCGAAGAGCGTGACGATGTTGAACACCGCCGCGATGACGAGGAAGACGACCGTGCCGAGGATGGGGTCCCATTGGAAGTAGGCGGCGACGGCGAATCCGATCGCGGCCATGAGCGCGGACAAGAGCCCGATGAGCCAGATGGTGCGAAGAGTGCCTCCCATGTGCTTCGAGCCTTCCTATTCGTGGATGAAGATAAGCTTGACTGTGTGGGTGACGAACAGAAAAGAACCAGTGAGAGGAAGGAAGGCCGGAGGGACCCGGCCGACCAGGGAGTGCCTACGGGGAGGCGTAGGCGAAGAGGGAAGAGAGGACGTACCTGGGGGAAGAGGGGTTTCGTGCGTCTTTCGGAGGGTGGGTCCAAAAGGGACCAGGCACGCCGAGGTGTAGACGTGACAGAGGCGTGGCCTCCGCCTCGCTCACAAGGATTCGACTCCCAGCGCGTATTTAAACCGTTTATGGACACATCCTTGAAACACGCCCGCGACGACCGGTCGAAAGCCGAAGCCATACCTCGCGGGACCGCGGCGGCGAATGCCCACCCTTTATCAATCCAGAACAGCTCCCCTGACCCGGGATGCACGCATGAGCCCGATGCTTCGAGGCGAGGCCCTGCCGCTTCCGGCCCGCGAGGTCGACGACCTGCGCGGTTCGCTCGACAGGACCTATGGAGACCAGAGGGTCGACACACCGGGCGGGCCGTGGCTCGTCGTCCGCGTGCCCCGGCGCCAGCCCGATTTCATGGGCGACACCGAAGCGGCCGCCGAGACCATCCCCTATCGTGACCTGCGTGGCTTCCGCGGGGTCATCCTCCTCGGCGACGCCGCGATGATGGGTGTCGCCACGGAGACGTTCCGTTCGCTCCTGGAATCGCGCGAGGCGGAGGAACGGCGCTGGGTCGCCACTCTGCGCGTCCGCCTCCCGCCATGGGACTACGCGATCGAGCGTCGCCCGGACGACCGGCACCGCCGGCTCGCCTTCGCGCTGCGCGTCGACACCGAGAGCGTCGAAGACCTTGGCGAAGCGCCCTTCGATGACATCGCCGCACGGCTCGACGAGATCAAGCGCGCATCGCCACGGATGGAACGTCCGCTCCACGCCTACCTCATCGCCCACACGGACCATGTCCGCCTCGATGGCGCCCGCTTCTTCACCGAACTGGAGTCGCGGCACAAGCGCAACCAGGAACGGAAGGCCAGGGTCGAGAGACGTCGTCTCGAGGAGAGACGCGCGGCGGCCTTGGAAGAACTCGAGCGCTTGAACGCCCGTACACGCTCGCCGGTCGAGGAGGTCGAGGTGCCGCGGGCCGCGCCGGACAAGACGCCACCACCGGTGCAGACACAACGACCAGATGACATCATGACCGAACTGCGCCAGCGCTTCCGGCCGTCCGACCCGGCAACGGGCCCGACCGCCGCCCCGAAGACGACTCCACCGCTCGCACCTCCCACACCACCCGCTTCCCCGTCCCGTTTCACGTTCGCCGAACGTCATCCCGAGACAGTGGGCACGTTGCGCCAGGCGCTCGATGCCGCAGGCTACCGTGTCAAGGAGCGCATGCTCGTCCGCGGTGTCCCGGTCGTCTTGGCCGCCGTCCGCCTCGAAGGTTATCCGACACGCGTCCTCGTCACCATGATGGAGCGTTTGGAGGCCGACGAGGCACGTCGCCTGCTCAAGACCGGCCGCGGTGTCGGTGCCGACCTGGTCCTGGCGGTCGTCGACGAGGTGACGAAGGAGGCGGAGAAGGTCGCCTTGGCCACGAACCTCAAGACGGTGGCCCGCGATGCCGTCGGCGCCCTGCGCTTCGATTGAGGTCCCCCCGTGAAGGTCTCGACCCGGATCCCGTCCCTGGACTCGCTCCTCGAGGGCGGCCTCGAGCCTGGCGCGGTCACGCTGCTCTACGGCGCGCCGGCGACCGGCAAGACCAACCTCTGTCTGCAGGTCGCGCGCCAGGTGGTACGGGACGGCCTCAAGGTCGCCTATGTCGACACCGAGGGCGTCTCGCTCGACCGCTTGCGCCAGGTCGCCGGTGAGGACCACAAGGCGATGATGAAGTCGGTCCTTTTTTCGGGGCCGCGCAACCTGAAGGACCAGGAGCGTCTCGTCGACCAGGCGACCGCCATCCCCGACGCGGGTCTCATCGTCGTCGACTCGATCAATTTCTTTTACCGCCTGGAACTCGACGAGGATCCGCAGGCGGCCTCCCGTTCCATGCACGCCCAACTGGGCCGGCTTTCCACCGCGGCGCGCGTGGGACGGGTCCCGGCCATCGTGACCGCGCAGGTCTACGACGCCGACGAGGGCGTCCTGCCGTTCGGGGGTCGGGTCATGGGCCACATCGTGAAGACGATCCTGGAACTGCAACGGGACGGCTCTGAGACCGGTGGCCGGAAGGCGGTCCTCCGAAAGCATCGTGCCATCGCCGAAGGCGGCGTGGCGCGCTTCCGCATCACCGAGAAGGGCCTGGAGTAGGATGTCCCGATTTCAGCAATCGGGGCTCTTCCCGGCCACCTTCCCCCACGGTTCGACCATAACGTATAAAAGAACGGTTTCGCGGTCTCTCCTTACGTCTGAGGTCGGGTCTGCTATGAGAACACAGAGCACGCTGCTTGGAACCATCGCCATCCTACTCGTCGTATCCGGAGCCGCCGCAGCCCAGCCCACGGTGGACGAGGTGACGGAAGACATCGGACCGGATGACATCATCAATTATGTCCACGACGTCCTCGGCGAAGCGCCCGGCAGCGGCGAGGGCGACGGCGGCGCCGACGAAGGCGCTGGCGGTGACGACGAAGGCGCAGGCAGCGGCGACGGTCTCGGCACCGGCTTCATGGCCGACCTCGTCTCGCCGGTCGGGCTCCTCGCCATGGGCGGCCTCGGCATCCTCGGTCTCCTCGGCGGTGGTGCGTGGCTCATGGCCCGCTATGTCGACCCCAAGGAGGCGCTGGAGAACCCGCAGCGCGCCATGCTCTACGGATTCATCAAGGGCAACCCGGGCGTCCACCTCAAGCAGCTTTCCGACGACTTCGACATGAAGACCTCGACCGTCTTGTGGCACATCCGCAAGCTCGAGGCGGCGGAACTCGTGCGCTCCCAGAAGGTCAACGGCTTCCGTGTCTTCTATCCGGTCGCCGGTGGTCTGGAGGCGAAGAAGCTCGGCGCCGCGGTGACCGCGCTCACGAACCAGAACGCCTCCCGCATCCTCGACCTCCTCGTCGTCCGTCCTGGTGCCGACCAGCGCGCCCTCTCGGAGGTCCTCGACGTGAACGCTGGCACGGTCCGGTGGCACCTCCGCAAGATGCGCGACATGGGGCTCCTCGCCGAGGTCTCCCAGGGCCGCACGAGCACTTACTATCCGACCGAGCTCGGTATGAAGGCGCTCCACCGCACGAGCGGCCTGCCGGTCAACATGAAGGGCGCACCCGAGGTCATCGCCCACGGGGTCCCGACCGCGTAGACCACCGGCCCGCCACCCCCGCGCTTTTCAACGGGCGCCCCTTCCCCGGCGCGATGACGGGTGCGGACCCGCAGCCTCTTGACGCCGAGCGCGCGCGCGCCTTCCTGCACCAGGCCGCCCGCCGCGTCAGCGACCGCGTCCATCGGCAGATCCGTGAGGACCGCCGCAAGCTCGGCGAGAAGACCGGCATCGGGGCCGACGGGACGGCGACGCGCTACATCGACCAGATCGCCGAGGACGTCCTCCTCGAGGCGCTCAACGAGTCGGACCTGCCGCTCGATGTCCTCAGCGAGGAGGCGGGCCACATCGACCGTGGCGGGACCCACACGCTTGTCATGGACCCGATCGACGGCACGCGCAACGCCACCCACCACATCCCGTTCTATTGCGTCTCGCTCGCCATCGGCAGGAGTTCCATCTCCGATGTCGAGTACGCGCTTGTCCGCAACATCCCGACCGGCGAGTTCTATTGGGCCCGCAAGGGCCATGGTGCGACCCTGAACGGTGAACCGATCCGGGTGCGACATAGCGACCCCGAGGAGTTGATGGTGGCCGCCATTTTCGAAGAGCCGACCGTCGAACGCGGCTTCTGGGGCCGCCCCGAACACCATGTGCGCGACATGGGTTCCTCGGCGCTCGAGATGGCGCTCGTCGCGTCCGGTTCGTTCGATGCGTTCGTCTGTCCGTTCGCCTTCCTGCGCGTCATCGACATCGCCGCCTCGGTGCTCATCCTGCGCGAGGCGGGTGGCCAGGTCTTCGGCGCCGACGCGCGTCCGTTGGACGTGCCGTTCGACCTCAAGGAACGCACCGCTGTCTTCGCCCTCGCCGACCCGGCACGGTTGGAGGCGTTCCTGTGAAGCTCCAAGGCAAGGACCCGCGCGACGCTGTGTATGGTCTGGTCTGCAAGCCGGGCCTCCCGCGCATCACGAAGGTCGCCGCCGAGGTGCTCGCCTTCTTCCGCGACCAAGGCCTCGAACACCAACTCGAGGAGCGTGTGGCCATGGAGCTCGGCGAGCCGGGTATGCCGCTCGGCCAGATGGACCCGGACCTCTACGTCTCCATCGGCGGCGACGGCACCATCCTGCGCACGCTCCAGCACACCGAGGCGCCGCTCTACGCGGTCAACTCCGGCGCGGTCGGCTTCCTCGCCGAGGTGGAACCGAAGTTCGTCACCTCGGGGCTGCGCCGCATCCTCGACGGCGACTTCTTCGTCGAGGAACGCCTCCGCTTCAAGGTGCTCCTGGACGGCGAACGCATCCCGGACGCCGCCAACGAGGTCACCGTCCAGAGCGCCAAGATCGCCAAGATGATCAAGTTCCAACTCCACATCGACTCCGAGCTGATGGACACGATCCGCGGCGACGGTGTCGTCGTCGCGACCGCCACCGGTTCGACCGGTTACGCCATGAGCCTCGGCGGCCCCATCCTCGACCCGACCATCGACGCCGCCGTCATCGTCCCCATCGCCCCGTTCCGCATGGCCAACCGTCCGGTCATCGTGCCCGCCGACAAGAACGTCATCGTCACCGTCATGCGCCGCGAATCCGATTTCCAGGACAAGGACGTCAAGGTCGTCGTCGACGGCCAGCACGGCTTCGGCATGCAGACCGGTGGCGAGGTGCGCGTATCCCGCTCGGAACGCAAGAGCCGCTTCGTCCGCTTCGGCGGCGGGTTCTACGAACGTGTGCGCACAAAGCTCGTGAGGTGAACCGATGTTCTTCTGGCGCAAGAAGAAGACCCGTGGTCCACCCCCGCCGCCCGATTCCCCCGACGACCCCTCGCGGCTTCCGCCCGAATATCGTGCCCCGGACGACGATCGTGTCTGGGATTGGATCAAGACCGCTCCGATCGACTACTTCGTCGAGGCGTGGTCCGAGATGGACCCTGAGGGTTTCGAGGATTTCCGTCTCTGGCCACAAGGCCAACCGGTCAAGGCGGCGACCAAGATCCGTCGCCACATCCTCGAGCTCATCCTGCAGGCGTCGAAAGAACAGTACCCGAACGAGTTCGGGGGATTGTTGCGCGCCGAGAAGGGCGTCATCGAGGAACTCGTGCTGCTTCCCGGGACCATCTCGGGTGACTCGAGCGCCATCTTCCAGTTCCA
>JAHWKR010000004.1:14157-87205 GCA_019347805.1 Methanobacteriota archaeon | reverse complement strand
TCGTGCTGCTTCCCGGGACCATCTCGGGTGACTCGAGCGCCATCTTCCAGTTCCATATGATGCCCGTCGACCTCAGCATCGTCGGCACCATCCACAGCCACCCCAGCCCCGTGCCCTATCCGAGCGCCGCCGACACCGCCCTCTTCGAACGCCACGGCCGGGTCCACATCATCACCGGCAAACCCTACGGCAAGGATGACTGGAACGCCTTCGACCATCGGAGCCGGAAGATCCCGATGGAAGTGGTGGATTAGGCTGCCGTTCCCGCTCTCGGATCGACAGATCTCGACAACGGGTGCCATTTTATTAGCCGTCAATAACGACGTCGATAATGGGCCGCGATGAGTAACAGGCCGCCCAAGAGAAACCACCCGATCTGACCTTCTGATCCACTCTCGCGTGGGTCAGGACCGCTGTAATGACGGATCCTCACGTCTGTGGCCACGGTTTTCGTCTCGATATGATAACCGGCAGGATCGACCGCTTCAATACGCACATCCAGATAAAGTGGATACTCCCCGTCGTTTTCCCGGACTTGGCGAGGGACCGTGAGGTTGATCGGGACGTCTCGCGAGTCATCCCCCTTATGAAAGATCGGTCCCGACCGCACCGGCTCCATTTCGAAGGGCGATTCCATCGTGTCGTTCTCATAGACCTCGACGATGACGTCGACGTTCGCCCGGTTCAGGACCTTCATCTCGGCTTCGATGGTCGCCTGCCTACCACTGTGGATGATCGGTCGCCAGATATCGATCCCACCGACTACCGCGGTCCGTGTCTCCCATTCCGTAGAACCGTTGCCGGTGCCTTGATCTGCGACCAAGCCGATCGTCAAGGACACAGGTGCCAAGCCCTTGGCGCTACCCGGCTTTGCGCTCACATTGAAATAATCCCGCTTCTCAACACGGTTTTCACAGTCACTGAGTTGGAAAACGAATGAGAGTTTACCGGCTGCATGGCGGACATCCAATTCCTCAGGGCCTTCCTTCACGTGAACATATGGTGTGAACACCATGTTCCCGGCCTGCATCCTGGGCGAGTACGCGGTGCAGACGACAGTCACGTAAGCAGTGTGGGTCACAAAGCTATTTTCCACGAATTCGGACTCTGGTACGAAATCCACCGAGATCTCGAATTCGGGTTCCAGTCCCTGTGCGTTCGTTTGGGGAACGAGGCTTGAAACGACGATCAGCAGAACCAGTCGAGCAAGAGGTGAGATGGCGGTCACCACCGCGGGGGAGCCGCTGGAACAAAATCCGATTCAAAAAGATCGTTCAGCAGATCCATGTAACTCCCTGTCAAAAGGAGGTCGGCGTCTCCTTAAAACCCTATTCGGCGATTCGAGCGCCATCTTCCAGTTCCACATGAAGCCGGTGGACCTCAGCATCGTCGGCACCATCACAGCCACCCCAGTCCAGTGCCTTATCCGAGCGCCGCCGACACCGCCCTCTTCGAACGCCATGGCCGGGTCCACATCATCACCGGCAAACCGTACGGCAAGGACGACTGGAACGCCTTCGACCATCGGAGCCGGAAGATCCCGATGGAAGTGGTGGATTAGACCGCCGGGGAGGCGTATCGGGCTGCGTGGCCAGGTCCGTGCGCGTCAGATATGGCGTCGGTGACGGCTCGCTATGAGCAGAAGGCCACCCAAGAGAAGCCACCCAATAGGAGCATCCAGTCCAATCTCGCGTTGGCCTGGGCCGTCGTCGTGACGGATCCGGACGTCGGTGGTCACCGTTTGTGTCTCGATGTGGTATCCGGCAGGGTCGGCGGCCTCGATGCGCACGTCGAGGTGAAGAGGATAGGCGCCTTCATTGTCTTGGACACGAGGGGGAGCGGCGAGCTTTATCGGAATGTCTATTATATCATCGCCCCGATGAGGGATGGGCCCGAATCGAACTGGTTCCATCTTGAAGAGCGAATCCTTCGTCCTATTCAGAGATATTTCGACGACGACATCGAGGTTCGCCTCGTTGTGAATCCTGACTTCGTCGTCGATGGTCCTCTCCCCTTTGCTGATGATGACTGGTGGGGGAATATAGAGCCCACCGACGATCGCGGTCCGTGTCTCCCATTCGGTCGAACCGTTGCCTGTGCCTTGATCGGCGACCAGGCCGATCGTCATTGACACGGGCGCCAGGCCCCTCATATTGCCGGGATTTATTGTCACATTGAAGAAATCCTGTTTTTCGACGCGGTTTTCACAATCGCTAAGTTGGAACACGAACGAGAGTTTTCCCACCATGTGCCGGATATCCAATTCCTCAGGCGCTTCTTTCACGTAAACATATGGAGTGAATACCATGTTCCCGGTCTGCATCCTTGGCGAATACTCTGTGCAGACGACTGTCACATGTGCAGTGTGGGTGGCGTAGCTGTTCTCCACGAGTTCGGATTCAGGAACGAAATCCACGGAAATCTCGAACTCGGGTTCCAGTCCCTGTGCGTTCGTTTGGGGAACGAGGCTTGAAACGACGATCAGCAGAACCAGTCGAGCAAGAGGTGAGATGGCGGTCACCACCGCGGGGGAGCCGCTGGAACAAAATCCGATTCAAAAAGATCGTTCAGCAGATCCATGTAACTCCCTGTCAAAAGGAGGTGGACGTCTCCTTAAAATCCTATTCGGTGATTCGAGGGCAAGCGCTTCCGGATCAGATCCTACGGCAAGGACGATTAGAACGCCTTGAACCATCGGAGCCGGTGGAATCGGCACCAGGTTCTATCGTCTTGATGGCCTTGTGTGCCGTATGATCAGGGCAATGATCGCAAGAAGAACCACGACAGGAATTGTGGGCGAGGTGTTCACTTCGCTAGACTCTTTTGCCAGTGGTCGTGTGTCGATCACGACCTCGACGGTCTGTGTCGGGATATCGAAGTCGGGGTCGGGGAGCGGGTGGAAGGACACATCAGCCAGAATGGTATACAGGCCTGGGTTGGACACCGCTTCATTGGACAGTCGAAGCGGGACCTCGATTGAGACGACCGTGTCCAAGCCGTGGTCCGTGATCGGGCCGAATTCGACTGGGTCGAATTCTACGGAACGGGACGAACTCGCGTTCATGGCGATTCGCCCCGCGATCTCTGCGTTGCCCCAGTTGGCGATCCGGAAATCCACGTCGTTGTTCGTGGGTTCAAAGATCTCGCGTGGGGAATGAGGTTGGACGAATACATCCCCGCCGAACCCGGTCCGCATTTTCTATTCTTCGTACGTCGACCCGTCGGCCTTATCCGCCTTGATGTCGAGTCTGAAGTGGAGCGGGACGAAGCCAGGAAATCCCTCCCCCACATGCACCTTGATGTTGACCGTGTATTGGAGGGGCTCTCCTTCCACGCAATCAGCGGGTTCGAACTCAAGGGATGCCGTCGGGATATCCGGTTCGACGAGGATCTGTCGGTTATCGGGGGCGCCCTCAACCTGCACAATGTTTCGGAAATGACCGGAGGAGACCGCCATGGTGGGAGACCATACCTTGCACTGGACATGAACGATCACAGGGATTTGGTGGTACCTTTCGGGGATGATGTCGAAAGTCGTGTCTGGCATTACTGCGCCCAGTTCGAACACCGGGACCTGGTCTTGGGCAGTAGCCATTGGCGCGAGAGCGCTGATCGCAAATATGAGTGCGAGAATCCTAATGATCTTGTCCACCTCCTCGCTCTATAGGCAGACGCCGTAGCAGAAGTACTGCCAAGGCCAAGACGAGAAAGCCAACAGCTCCAGGGGACTCGTATACATTTTCCGAATCCTGGCCCAACGGTCGTGTATCGATCATGATCTCGACGGTTTGCGTGGGGATGTGGTATTCCGGCTCGGCCACGGGGTAGAGCGACACGTCCACGCGCATTAGGTATTGATCGCGAGCAGTCAAGGCTTCGTCGGACAACGTGATCGAAATCCGGAGAACCAGGCCTCGTTCCGCCGCCGAGCCGACCGCGATCGGTCCGAAATCCTGTGCCTCCATGTGAATGTGCTCGGTCGAGCTTGCATTCAACGTCACGCGCCCTGCAACGTCCGCGTTGCCCCAATTAGCGATGTTGATGTGCAGGCGGTTGTCCGATGCCTGAAAAATCTCTTGTGGAGAATGGGCCTTCGCCCCGATGTCTCCGGCAAAGCCCGTCCGCATTTTCCACGTCTCTACATCTTCCCCGGTCCCGGTCTCCGCCTTGACGGAAAGCGTGAACGTGAGGTCCTGAAACGCATCGAAGCCCTTCCCCGTTCGGATCGTAATGTTCAGTTGATAATCGTGAGGTCTTTCATTGACACAATCCGTCGGACCGAATACCAGGGCCGCGGAAGGGTCGTCCACATCGGTGAACACCTCATCATTTGGCGGTATGCCTTCGACGGTCACCTCATTCCTGAAGTGCGTTGGCTGTAGTTCCATGGTCGGAGACCAAGCCTCACAGGTCACGTTGACTGTTACCCGCACCTTGTGGTAATGGCCGGGGATTAGATCGAACGCGGTGTTTTCCAGTGTGGCATCGATCTGGAATTCAGGTATCTGGTCTTGAGCTTGGACGACGGGCGAAACGGACGCCACAACAAGGAGTCTGACCAGTACCCTAAAAACGTGGTCCACCTCCTACTGCCGCCTGAACCACCACAGGGCCAAGAGTCCAATCAAGACGATAACAGAAAAAGCGAGGAAATCCGACGACACATTTACTTCGGAGGCTTCTTCGCCGATGGGCCGGGTGTCGATTATCAGTTCCAACATCTGCATAGGAATCGGGTAATTAGGTTCTGCAACTGGATACGCGAATGCGTCCACCACCAAAGGATAGAGGCCAGGATGAGAGATGGCGATATCCGAGAAACGGATTGGTACGCCCCATGATGTCGCGCTTTCGGTTGACCGATGTGGGATAGGGCCGAAATCGAAGCGGTCCATCGTAATTTCCCCAGATCGACTTTCGTTCATTTGGAGCCAACCTGCAATCTCCGTGTTTCCCCAATTTCCGATACTGATCCGGATTTCGTCCCCGCTAGGGTCTGTGACCTCATATGGCGAACGCGGTGTGAAATAGACATCGCCTCCGAAACCGATCCGCATCTCCCACGTTTCCCGGTCTTCTCCACTCCCCCGTTTTGCAATGACAGATAGTTTGAACGTGAGCGGTACGAAAGCATCGAGCGTTTCATCCGGCTGGATTGTGACGTTGAAGCCATATGTCTTGGCTGTCGCTTCGATACAGTCGGACGGAGTGAATACGATTGCGACGGAAGGATCATCGATCTCCAAGAAAACCTCCCAGTCTTCTGGAACCCCCTCAAAGCTTATTTCGTGGTCAAAATTCATCGGGCTGACCTGCATGATTGGCGACCAGGTCTTGCAGATAATATCGGTGGTTACCTGCACTTTGTGATAAATTCCGGGAATCAGTTCGAAGTCGGTGTTTCCGAGCGTGGCATCGATCTGGAATTCAGGTATCTGGTTTTGAGCGTGGACCACGGGCGAAATGAATGCCACGACGAGGAGTCCGATCAATATCCTATGAACGAGGTCCACTTCCTCATGCTTCTCCTAATTCGAGTCGGGAGGAATGTGCTTCTCCGTTCAACCGAACCATGCCACTCCCTGTCAAAAGGAGGTCGGCGTCTCCTTAAAACCCTATTCGGCGTTCCACGCTGACCCGACAAGGGTTCGAGATGCGGTACCCCCTCACCCGCGAAGGCTCCCGTGCGTTCCAGCCCTACTTGGCCACGTTGCGGGGGTTCCGTGAGAGCGTCGACGGAGGGGGTGAGGGTCCAGAATGAAGACCCTCCCGCAGTGAACTTGGACCTATCTGGCCCGCCGTGCGCTCAACAACGACATGCCGACCACGACCAGCAGGGACCAGATAAGAAGCCCTGAAGACGCTTCCCCGTTCGAATACTCCCAGCCGAAAGGTCGAGTATCGATGATGACCTCCATCGTCTGCATGGGAATCGGGTAATCGGGTTCGGCGACGGGATAGGCGAAGGCGTCTACGACCAGCGGATACAGGCCTGGATCGGCGACCGCGGCCTCGGTGACCCGGATCGGTAGGCCCCAACTGGACGCGCGCTTCACGGAGTTATGGGGAATCGGGCCGAATTCAAACGGGTCCATGGTGACCTCCCCTGGCCTGCTTTCGTTCATCTGGAGGTGGCCGGCGATCTCTGCGTTGCCCCAGTTCCCTATACTGATATGGACAACGTGCTCGCCAGGATCCGTGATCCTGTGTCCATCCCCCACACGGTGCGAAACAAAGTAGACATCACCTGCAAACCCTGTACGCATCTCCCATGTTTCCCGATCCTCTCCAGTTCCGCGCTTCGCCGTGATGTCCAGTTGGAACGTGAAAGGGACGAACGCATCGAACACCTTTCCTGGCTGTATCGTGATGGTGAACGCGTACGTCTTGACGATGCCCTCAACACAATCCGTAGCCGTGAAAATGATGTCCGTAGAAGGATCATCGACCTCCAAAAACAGGCGCTTCTTCTCTGGTACACCTTCCACATCGACCACGTTGTAAAAATTCATCGGAACTGCCTGCATCATGGGAGACCACACCTTGCACGTCACATCCACGCTCACAGGCACCTTGTGGTAAATGCCCGGCATGAGGTCGAAATCTGTGTTTCCCACTGTGGCATCTATATCGAATTGTGGGACCTGGTCTTGCGCCGAAGCCGACGGTCCAATAAGGACCAGCGACAGGAACCAGACCTGCCACGTCATCCCCTTCACCCATGCCGCCGACATGTCGCCTCACGTCCACGAGGCCACGCCATGATTAATAGTCATGCCCCGGGCCTCTGCGTCATGCAGTTAGATCGCCCGCCTGAAGCGCAGCGCGAGAAGGGCGATCACGACCAGCAGAGACCAGACAACGAGCCCTGAAGACGATTGGACGTCCGGATCTTCCCAGCCGTATGGGCGGGTATCGATGACGAACTCCACGGTCTGTACCGGGACAGGATAACCCGGATCGACGACCAGATATGCGGACGCGTCCACGAAGAACGAGTATAGACCCGGATCGGCGACCGCGGCTTCGGAAACCTGGATCGGTAGATGCAAGGCTGCCACGCTTCTCGCGGTCTTGTAGGGAATCGGGCCAAATTCGACCGGTTTCATCGTGATCTCACTGGCCTGACTCTCGTTCATTTGCACCCGACCCGCGATGTCCGCGTTGGCTGAATTGCCTACACCAAAGGTAAGTGTCGTCTGGTCGGTGTTCGTGACCCGATACGGAGACCGCGGCGTGAAGTATATGTCGCCCGCGAAGTCGGTGCGCATCTCCCACTTCTCCTGGTCTTCCCCAGTGCCGTTTTTTGCCACGACATCCAGATAGAACGTGAAAGGAACGAAGGCTTCGAATCCCGAGTTCGCCCGAATCGTGACGTTGAAGGAATAACTTTTGACGGTTCCCTCAATACAGTCGGAGGCCGTGAAAATGATGACTCCGATCGGATCATCGACCTTCACCGAGACCGTCTTTTTTTCAGGCACCCCTTCGACACGCACATTGTTGTCAAAATTCATCGGCCCGGTCTGCATGATCGGGGACCAGACCTTGCAAACGATATCGACGGTGACCGGCACCTTGTGGTAGACGCCTGGGATCAAGTCGAAATCTGTGTCTCCCAGTGTTACATCGATCTCGAACTGCGCTATCTCGTTCTGGGGGTGGGCGACCGGCGTCAATAACGCGATGGCGATGAGCCCGGCCTGCCATCCCACCCCCTTCAGCCATACCGCCATATCCCGCCTCACGTTGACCAGGCCACGACATGGTTAAAAGTCATGCCCCCGGCCTGCACGTCAGCACCTATGTGGGACGCCTGAAGCGCAGGACCAGCAGGCCGACCACTATCAGCAGAGACGATACAAGGAGCCCTGGAGACGACTGAACGTCCGAATCTTCCCAGCCGTACGGGCGGGTATCGATGACGATCTCCACCGTCTGAACCGGAATCGGATAATCGGGATCGACGACCAGATGTGCGGAGGCGTCCACGAAGAACGAGTATAGACCCGGATCGGCGACCGCGGCTTCGGAGACCCGGACCGGTAGACGCAGGTTTACCACGCTGTTCGCCGTCTTGTGCGGAACCGGACCAAAATCGACCGGTTCCATCATGATCTCACTCGCCTGACTCTCATTCATTTGAACGCGACCCGCGATGTCCGCATTGGCAGAGTTTCCCACACCAAAGCTGAGTTTTGTTGGGTCGGTGTGGGTGATCCGATACGGAGAATCCGGAGTGAAGTAGATGTCGCCGGCAAAGTCCGTGCGCATGTCCCACGTCTCATGGTCTTCCCCAGTGCCGTTTTTTGCCACCACATTCAGATGGAACGTGAATGGAACAAACGCTTCAAAGAGATCCTCAGCTTTGATCGTGATGTTGAAGGAATAGCTTTTCACCGTACTCTGGATGCAGTCGGACGCCGTGAAGATGATCACGCCCGTCGGATCGTCGACTTCCATATGGACCCGCCAATTCTCCGGGACGCCCTCGACACGCACATTGTTGTCAAAATTCATCGGTCCGACCTGCATGATCGGGGACCAGACCTTGCAAACGATATCGACGGTGACCGGCACCTTGTGGTAGACGCCTGGGATCAAGTCGAAGTCCG
The DNA here is from genome assembly GCA_019347805.1 of Methanobacteriota archaeon. Taxonomy (GTDB): domain Archaea; phylum Thermoplasmatota; class E2; order JACPAO01; family JAHWKR01; genus JAHWKR01. The sequence goes on along the minus strand of JAHWKR010000004.1, from coordinate 78,590 downwards.
TGTTTCCGAGGGTGGCATCAATCTGGAATTCAGGTATCTCGTCTTGAGCGTAGGCAACGGGCGAGATGAATGCGACGACGAGGAGTCCGATTAATATCCTATAAACGAAGCCCACCTCCTGATTCTCCGCCTACTCGCCTCGGCAACAGAATTCCGACAAAAACAGAGAAGGACTGTCGTAAAGACCGTTGTCCTCACGCTCCGTCCCTCTCCGTTCAACCGAACCATGCCACTCCCTGTCAAAAGGAGGTCGACGTCTCCTTAAAACCCTATTCGGCGCTCCACGTTGGCCCACGGCCTCCCAAAACCCCGATAAACCAGACCCCGCTCCCACACTGACCATGGAACCTGTCGAGTGGAGCCCGCATCCGATGCATCGGCCGGGTGTGCACCTTGCCGCCCTGCTCCATCTCGGCCTCGGGGCCGCCCTCATCGCCGATACGCTCATGCAGGGCTGGATGTCGACCCGGCCGCTCTTGGGCGCTGTCGCCGCGGTCCTGGTCGCCCTTGTCGCAGGCATCGGGCTCGGCCTTGCCTTGCGCCACCACCCGCTTCTGAGGCTCCTCGCCATCATCGGCGTCCCCGGTTTCGCCCTTGCCGCTCACTTCGCCGCCTGGCCGCTCCTCGGCCATCTCCCGGCCCCTGCCACCGCGCCGGGTGTGGTCCTGCTTTCCCTCGGCCTGTTCCTCGTCGTGGTCGCCGAGCGGCGCCGCCGCGAGGTGCGCATCACCCTCGACAACGACCTCTTGAGTGTCTTCGTTCGGCGCTACCGGCTCATCCACGAACTGCCGCTCGATGCGGTGCGTGACATGACCGCCTCGCGCACCTTCTGGGGCCGCATGTGGGGCTATGGCGATTTCCTTGCCAAGGTGCGCAAGGGCACCATGAAGGACCGCGTCACGAAACCGGTGGTCGGTGAGGAGCCGCCCGAGCACGCGACGCGCGGCAACGGCTGGGACGAGGAGGAGCGTTTCCATCTTGTCTCCGCCCACCCCTACAAGCCGGTGCGCCGGGCGCTCGAGCGGCGCATCCTTCTTGCCCGCATGAGCCCGAAGGAGCGCGAGGAGGCGGAACTGGCCGACCGGCTCTCCAAGGACCTCGATGTCCTCGGGTCCACATAGACGGCCGGCCCTCCCGACCTTTTATCATGGGACCCAGGTTGCGCGCCCCTGTGCAGGTGACGCTTGTCGGGACGGGGCATATCTTCGCCATCGGCGACATGGTCGAGGAAGTCATCCGTTCGCGTGATCCCGATGTGGTCTGCGTCGAGCTCGACCCGGTGCGCCTGCGCGGCCTGGAAGAACGCCGCCATCTGGCACGCCTGGAGGCGGTGGGTGATCCGCGCGCCGAGGAGATCCGTGCCGCCCACCATGAGGCGCAGCGCAAGATGCCGTTCGTCTACCGCTTCCTCGCCGGCACGCAGGAGAAGCTCGCGGAGGGCGAGGGGGTGGCGCCGGGGAGCGAGATGCTCGCCGCGGTCGACGCCGCACGCAGGCTCGGCAAGCCCCTCGGCTGCATCGATGTCGATGCGCGTCTTCTCGTCCGGCGTGTCTGGAAAGAGATGGGCTTCGGTGAGAAGTTCCGCTTCTTGTGGGCCATCCTGCGGGGCGGCGGCAAGACCGAGGTCGACACCGAGCTCGCGGAATACGAATCGGACCCGGTCGCCTACATCGCCCGCATGGGGGACAGCTTCCCGACCCTCAAGCGGGTGCTCATCGACGAGCGCGACGCCCACATGGCGACGGCGATCCTGTCGCTCGCCGAGCGCGAACCGAAGGTCGAGCGGGTCGTCGCCGTGGTCGGCGACGGCCATGTCTCCGGCATGCTCAAGGTCATCGAGGATCGGCTTGAGGGGGACGCGCTCGAGGTCATCCGCATGCGCGCGCTCCGCGACCGCGACCTTCCGCCCGACCCGTTCCCACCACGACATCAAGAGGCCGACGGCGAGGTGGCGGAGGGTGGCGCGAGCGTTTCGTTCCACGTCGATGTGCCGTCGTCGGACCTTCCCGACGAGGCCCCCTGATCAGCGCAACGCTTCCAGGTTCTCCTTGACCTCGGCGAGGAGCTCGAGCGCGTGGCCGATGTGGCGCAGCTTCTCGTCGAGCCCGTCGCTCCGTTCCGCCCAGGCGAGGAGGGTGCGGATGTCGGCGAGGTTCTTGTCCACCGCGAGCCGCAGGGCGTCTTCGAGGAGCTTGCCGTCGGCGGGCATCATTTGCCTCCCGCGGCGCGCATGTCGGCCTTGTCGTTGGCGTCGAACTCGGTCGGGAGACCACGGCCCCGGATGAGGTCGATGACGCTCCCGGTGTCGACCTTCCAGTACATGACGCTGTCCGGGTTGTCGGAGTGGTGCGAATGGTCGGGGTCCTCGTGGGGTTCGACCATCGGGATGCCGTTGTTGACGAGCCCCAGGATGTGGCCGAGCTCGTGGATGAGCACCGCTTTCTCGATGGTGCCGGGGCTCGGGCAGCCGAGGGGCAGAAGGTTGAAGCACTGGTTCTGCACGCTGCGGATGTTGTCCTTGAACATCACGATGCTGGAGCCGGAATAGGCGGCGCCGAGGACGCGCCCGGAATCGGAATCCTCCGAGGAGCCGCCGTTGACGTACATGATGTAGAGGACGGCGGTCTTGCCGTCTTTGGTCTCGTCCCGGATGGAATCCTCGGCCGAGCGGATCTGCGCGAAGCTCCACTTGGCGCCTTGGCCCTTGTTCGGCACCTCGCTTGTCGGCGTGCGGATCTCGACGCCGCCCGGCTTGCGCAAAAACGATTCGATGTTGGTGCGCAGGCCCGCGAGCGCCTCGTCGGCCGGTGCCGCGCCTTGCTCATGGTCGATCTCGACGATGAGGCGTGTATAGTCGGAGTCGGACAGGAACTCGCGCCCCCAATCTCCGGGGCCGCCTTCGGTCTCGCCGATGCCGAAGCAGCCGGAGAACGCCACAGGTAGGACCAGGATGGCGGCGATGAGCGACCGGGTGACCCGTGGGAGCCGGGAAGAGGGAGGAAGACCCATTCAGGGGAGCCTATAGGGCGTTCCTTCTAAACGATTGTCGGTTAGGACAAGGTGGGTCGAGGTCGGAACACAGTAGGAAGAGGGACGGGATCGAAGGGAGAGAACGGATTCCAGAGCGCGAGCGACGGTCTCCCACCGTGACCGTGAGCGACGCGAGGAACGAAACGGGCACGGGGGGTTCCGGAGCGCCAGCGACGGTCTCCCACCGGGACCGCGAGCGACGCGAGGAGCGAAACGGGCACGGGGGGATTCGAACCCCCGATCTTGGGCTTAGGAGGCCCACGCCATATCCGGGCTAGGCTACGTGCCCTCGGGAGGCGGCCAAGAACGGGTCGTTTAAAAGCCCCCCGTCCGACTTTCCGTCGTGGCGCACCGGCACGTCCTGGTCCGTTCGTTCCTCCTTGTCGTCCTGCTGTTCGCAGCGTGGCCGGCCGCTTACGCCGAGGCGTCATGCGCGGACGCCTTCGTGGTCGAGGCACCGGAGATGGCGGATGGTGGAGGCGTGCCGTTCGCCCTTCGGTTGACGATACCCACATGCCTGGACGGACACGAGGTGCGCCTCTGGGTCGGCGACACCGATACGGCGGTGACCCGTCTGTGGAACGGTTCCGCGTGGGCGTCGCCGACGCGCTATGTGCCGCTCACCATCTTCGAACAGGACGACCAAGGACGAAGGATCATACCGCTCCGCACGGCGGATGGAAAAGAAGTGGGAGAGCAGGGCACGGTCCAGTTGCGTCTGCGCGGTCCGGACGGCACCGGCCCGGTCCGGTCGTACGGTGCGATCGTCTGGACTGAGAACGAGGGTGGCATGGGGACCTGGGTCGAGCCGGGTGCGGGCTGGGCGGCCATCGAGGCATCGGGGCGCATCCGCACCACGGCACCGCTCGGGGTCGACCGTGACGGCCATCCCGCGCCGCCGGGCTATGCGTGGGTGTCGCTTCCGCCGGAGGGTGGCGAGGTGGCGCGTTCCGTCGCGCGGCCGGTCGCCCCGGGGGACGTGCTTTTCGTGCGTGTCGGCCCCGACCTGCATCCGGACGGGGCGGAAGCGGTCGTCTTGTGGGTCGCGCCCGATGCCAAGATCACGTCGCTCGAAGGGCTGCGCGTCTCGGACGGTGAAGGCGAACTCGTATTGCCGGACGTTCCCGTAGTCCCCGGCGCCTCGGTGCTTCTGCGAACCGCACCGGATGCGGGACATGCCGGTGCACCAGGCGCGGCATACACGTTCTCTTGGGACCATCCGACGACCGCCGCAGGGTTGTGGCAGACCGGCCCTTTCGCCCTTGCGAACGGCGGCGACGACCTGACGCTGCATTACGGCGATGTCCTTGTCGATGCGTTCCATTATGGTGACGCGCTCGGCCCGGGGTGGTCGGGCCCGGCGGCCGAGAAGAACCGCCTGGAAGGACGGCTCTTGTCACGACTGGCGTCGGGCGACACATTCGTCGACACCGACCGGGCCGAGGATTGGCTCGCGCCGCGCATCCTGCGGCAATACCAGGAAGACCGGCCGACGCGTTGGTTCGACGCCCAAGGCCCCGTGCGCGCGTTCGTGTGTCCGGACCGCTGTCTCGAGGAGGTGCTCTTGCGCATCGACGGCGCCACGTCGACGATCGATGTCAACCTCTACGATCTCACGCTTCTGGAAGCCGTGGAGGCCTTGGTCGCGGCGGCGGAGCGCAACGTCACGGTGCGGGTGCTCCTGCAGGGACGGCCGGTCGCCGCGAGCGCTGACAAACTTGAGCAGACGGCGTGGGCCGTGGACAGGCTCCGCTCCGCAGGCGTCGAAGTGCGCACGCTCGAGCGGCTGCGTTTCGACCATGACCATGCCAAGTATCTCGTCGTCGACGGAGCATGGACGGTGGTCCTTTCGGAGAACGCCAACCTGCATGGCTGGCCACCGGACGGCGTCTCCGGCAACCGCGGTTGGGGTGTCGCCGTCCACGACGAAGAGGTCGCCACCTGGATGACCGGTCTCTTCGTCGCCGACGCCACGCATCCGGTCGACAGTCGGCCCCTCATCGGCGAAGACCTCGACCCGGATGTGCGCGACCCGGTCTGGGCACCGGTCCCCCCTCCAGCGGAGGAACGCCTGGAGACCTTGGTCATCGACGGCCCGGTGCGCGTCATGCCGGTCGTCGCACCCGACCATCTCGGTGACCCGCGTTCGAGTCCCTTGGTGAGCGCGCTCGGTGCTGCGAAAGAAGAGGTGTGGACCCAGCAGCTCAACCTGCCGTTCGCGTGGCGGCGGCCGGGCTATGATCAGCTCTCGCCGCTCGTCCTTGTGCTCTTGGAACAGATGGAACAGGGTGTCAAGGTCCGCGGCGTCCTGTCTGGCGATTTCGAGGACGGTGACGTGCAGACGGCAGGGAACGACGAGACCGCGGCGGTGCTCTCCCGACGCGCAGCAGAACTGGATCATGACCCGTACGCGGTTCCGGTGCGGCTCGGTTCCGGGCCGGGCGGTGTGTTGCACAACAAGGGTTGGCTGGTCGACCCGGTCGCGGGCGGCCGCAACCTGGCGGTGGTCGGTTCGGCGAACGGCAACCTGGCGTCGCAGACCATGAACCGCGAGGTGACGCTCTTCATCGAACACCCGACGGTCGCGGCCTATTATCGTGACGTCCTGGCAGCGGACCTCGATGCCGCGGACGTCCCGCCGCTTGTGATCGACCGCGACTTCATCGACCCGACCCGGGACACCACCGCCACCACACCCGCCGTCCCGTTCCCGTTCCTCGTCTCGCTCCTGGGACTCCTTGTCCTCCTGGGAAGGACCCGCTCCGGTCCCTTCTTATGACCCGGCTCCGTCCCCCCGTCCGCAATGGTCGACTGGGTAGGCCTCACGGCGGCAGGTCTCATGATCGCTGTGGTCGGCTTCGGATGGTTCCGTGGCTGGTCGATGGTGCAATCGCTCATCGTCGCCATGTTCGGCGTCTTCATGTTGGGGGTCGTGACGAGCCCCGGTCTCGCCTTGTCGCTGGTCGGTTCGTCGCTCGTCGAGTCGCTCGCCTGGCGCCCGGCCTACATCGCCCCGTCTGCCTTCCTGCACTGGCCGACCCTCGTCACCACCATGTTCCTGCATGCCGATGCGGTCCACATCGTCATGAACGTCGTCATCTTCGTCTTCATGGGGATGGGTCTCGAGGAGCGCATCGGCCGCGGCCGTCTGCTTCTCGTCTTCCTGGGAGGGGGCATCATCGGGACGCTCCTGCATACGTTCTATGTCCTTGTCGCGGCGGCGCCCGTCGAGGCGTTCCGGCCGGTGGTGGGCGCCTCGGGCGGGGTCTTCGCGGTGCTCGCGGCCTATGCCACGCTCTATCCGCGTGACAAGGTGGTGCTGTTTTTTATCCTCATCCTGCCCAATGTCCCGGTCTACATCGCCGCACTGGTCTACACGGCGATGGAGCTCGTGGCGCTCGAGTTCGTCGGCGGCCTCGGTTCGGGGGTGGCGCGCATCGCCCACATCGGCGGCATCGGGGGTGGCGCCTTCCTGGCGTTCCTCATCATGCGCATCCGGCCGGTCCAGCGCGGCAAGGAGGCGGGCCGTCCCATCGACCTCAAGGCGCTCGAATCCCGGATCGAGACCCCGGAGCAGCGGGAGATCTATGACCGGTTCATCGCCAACAAGGACGAACCGGAGCTGGCGCGGGCATGGCTCGAGCGTCTTGCCGACATGTTGCCGTGCGAGCGGTGCGGCTCGACGATGCATCTCGGCAAGGACACCTTGCGCTGCACGTGCGGCAACAGGGTGCGCTATCGGACCTGAGGCCTATTCCTCGCCGCCGTCTTCCGTCTCCTCGTCGGTGCTCTCGCCCGCCGTGCCGCCGCTCGGGGCCGCATAGATGACGTTGGCGGTCAGCGTGTAGCCTTCGACGCGGTCGCCGTCGAGTTCGATGCGGATGGTGTAGCCGCCGCTCGTCGGCACCTCGTCGACCGACAGGTTGACCGGGCTGGCGGCGGGTTGGGCTTCCGCGAGCGGCTCGGCGCTCTCGTGGTCGTCGTCCGGCTTGAAGAGGTAGAGGCCGAGCTTCCCGGTCGTCCCGGGGGTGTAGGCGAGGTCGAGCTCGATCTTGGTGGCGTTGCCGGTCACGGTGAGCGTCTCCTTGGCCCATGTCCCTTGGGTCGTGCCGGTGCCTTGCAGGTCGCTGCCTGCCTCGTTCTCGCGCGCGTCGGAGCGCGAATAGGTGCCGGGACCGACGATGGTGAGTTCCTCGACCCATTGCACCTCGTACGAGACGACGAGGAAGTCGCGGATCTCGGTGATGTTGAAGTCGTCGTCCACGACGCGCAGTGTCACCTCGTAGACGCCGGCGTCGGTGCCGCCGAAATTCGCCACGTCGAGGCGGAAGACCGCATCGGCCGAGGTGAACTCCCGGGTGCCCTTGGTGACCTTCCAGACATAGTTCGTGATGTTGCCGTCGGGGTCGCGGGACGCCGAGGCGTCGAAGACGAAGGTGGCGTTCTGGCCCGAGCGGACGATCCATGGTTCGGACGACTCGGTGGCGTTCTGGACGGTGACGTTGAAGAACGCGATCGGTGGGAGGTTCGGTTCCGGGGGGACGGTCGTGTTGTTGTCGGCCGGCGGTGTGCCGTTGCCGGGTCCCGTCGTCGTGTCGTCGTCCTTCTCGTCATCGCCGTCGCCGCCGAAACAGCCGGAAAGGGCGAGCGCGAGGAGAAGGCAGGAGACGAGGGTCGTAAGGGTCCGGTCCATCAAGGGCACCAGTCGCCGCTCAAGACGGGTCGTTATATAGGCTTTGTCGGGAGGTCGTCGTAAGGGCGCTCGTTGCGCCTCTGTCGCCATGGACGCTATATACCCGCCCAGGTGGGTGGGGCATGCGTCCGCTCACCTTGCCCGGCATGTCGTCCGTTCGTCATCTCATGGGTGCGTCGACCCGGATGCCGGGGCGGTGGCCGCGCCATAGCGGCCGGTGAGCGGCACGAAGAGACAGCGACCATGGTCGGTGGTCGTGTAGCCGTCCTCCGTGCGGTCGATGGTGATGAGCGTGCAATCCTTCTGGCCGTACGGCACCACCATGCGTCCGCCCACCTTGAGTTGGGCCAAGAGCGGGTCGGGGATATCGGGACATGCGGCGGCGATGGAGATGCGGTCGAAGGGCGCCTCCCCAGGAAGGCCGAGACCGCCATCCCCCTGCACCACGACCACCTCCGGGTAGCCGGCCGCGTCCAGGTCGCGCCGGGCGCGCTCCGCCAGTCGCGGTACCGTCTCGACCGAGAAGACCCGCCCGGCCGGTCCCACCATTTCGGCAAGGACCGCGGCGTGATATCCGGAGCCTGTTCCGACCTCGAGGACCCGATGGCCCGGTGCGAGCCGGAGGACGCTCGACATGATGGCGACCATGTGCGGCGCGGAGATGGTCTGGGCGTCCCCGATCGGCAGGGCGGCGTCATCAAGGGCGCGCATCCGTTGTTCCAGGGGGACGAAAAGCGTTCGGGGGACCTTGGCGATGGCCTCGACGACGCGCGGGTCGGTGACCTCGGGATGGTGCCGGACAGAGTCGGCAAGCCGTCTCTGCGCGCTTTTTTCGCGTACGTCGGAGTGCACGGGAAAGCGCCTTGGGGCGCTGTGGTCTTGACCTTTGCGTCCCTCTTTGGCCATATCGGCACGGGTCATGCTACGGGCGCCCGGGAGGTGTCGCCCAAAGGTTTACCACCGGACCCTCCTTGGGCGCCGCCATGCACGAGGTCTGGGTCGAGAAGTACCGGCCCAAGGCACTGGACGAGGTCGTCGGCCAGAAAGAGGTCATGGCGCGCCTGAAGTCCTACGTGAAATCGGGGAACCTGCCCCACCTCATGTTCGCGGGTCCTGCGGGGACGGGCAAGACCACCTCCGCCATGGCGCTCGCCCGGGAGCTCTTCGGCGACGAATGGCGCGGCAACTTCTTCGAGCTCAACGCCTCGGACGAGCGCGGCATCGGGGTCGTGCGCAAGCAGATCAAGGATTATGCGCGCACGCGGCCCATCGGGGACCATCCGTTCAAGATCATCTTCCTCGACGAGGCGGACGCCCTCACCGATGACGCCCAGGCGGCCCTCCGGCGCACCATGGAGCGCTACACGCAGACCTGCCGCTTCATCCTGTCGTGCAATTATTCCTCAAAGATCATCGAGCCCATCCAGTCGCGCTGCGCCGTCTTCCGGTTCCGGCCGCTCAGCGCCAACGACGTCAAGGAGTATGTGCGCCGCATCGCCAAGACCGAGGACCTGGAAGTGACCGGCGACGGCCTCGAGGCCATCACCTATGTCGCCCGCGGCGACGCCCGCCGGGTCACGAACGCCCTCCAGGTGGCCGCCTCGGTGGGTGGCAAGATCGACGCCGAGTCGGTCTACCAGACCACCTCGACGGCGCGCCCGGAACAGATCAAGGCGCTTCTCACGACGGCGCTCGAGGGTGATTTCCTCGCCGCGCGCGCCTCGCTGGACGACATGCTCATCGATTACGGGTTGTCGGGTGAGGACATCATCCGGCAGATCCACCGCTCGGTCTTCGACCTGCCTGTTTCAGACCCGCTCAAGGTGCGCCTCGTCGACCGCATCGGCGAGGCGGAGTTCCGGATGGTCGAGGGGAGCAACGAGCGCATCCAGATAGAGGCACTCCTCGCGCATTTCGTCCTTGTCGGATCCGAGGGCGCATAGCGCCTCGGCCGACAAGTGGTCTCATGCGCTCTGAGCGCTCTGTGTGCGCGTCCGGCGGCGACCGCCGGTCACCGCCGTCGCGCACATGGAAGCCTTGCTGGCCCACTTCGTCCTTGTCTGAAGCGAAGGCGCGTAGCGCCGTCCAGACGGCGCCGCTGTCCTCTCGCGCCAGCGCCCAGGCTCATCGAATCGAAAAGAGACGCGGCAGAAGACTTGTCGGGTAGGAACTGACAAGGGTAGGACCTTCCGCCGGTCGTCTCAAAGGGTAGGGATGAAGATAGGCCGGCTTGGCCGCTTGAACGTTTCGTCGCGGCCGACCTGCCCCTTATAAACGATGGGTGCAAGCTCCAGTCTGCGCCCGCAATGGTCCTGTTGGTGACGTATTACTACGGGCCCGGATTGTCCTGTCGTGGTCGACGTGTCCTCCCTGACGCCGACCACCACTTGGAGGTAGGGTGCCATGGGCTCTGCCCGCTCCTGCCGGTGCGTGCGCCCTCCTCCCCAGCAGTCCGGCCTTCGGCCTGGCCCCCCACCGGGGGCCGGGCCGGGGTCGCAGTCTTAGGAGGCGCAATGTCCTTGGACCCCGTCCTCTTCGTGCCGTCACGGAAGTGCCTTGTGCCGGAGGATCTCGACCGTCTGGAGCATTACCTGAAAGTGCTCGGCTCGGCTTCACGGCTTGGGTTGTTGTCGCAGCTCAGGACGCCGCGCACGATCGACGAGGTGGAGCTCGAGGCGAGCCCGGCGCAGCGCACGAACGCGCGTCCGGAGGGCCCCATCTCGCGCCAGGCGGTGCAGCACCACATGGACCAGCTCGTCGAGGCGGGCCTGGTGCGGGTGCGCGAGGCGCGTCGGCCGGGCCGGCGTGCCCTCTACGAATATGTCACGGACCGTGCCCGTTTGTTCGCGGTGACGGAAGAGCTGCGTCGGCTCTCGGCCGTGCCCGCGTCGACACGGCTCGACCCGACGCGCACGATGGGGTTGCCCCAACGCTCGGAGCATGCCGCGGGCGAGGGGGCGCGCCTTGTCCTGGTGCATGGTGCCGAGGAGGGCCGGACGTTCCCGCTCACGGCGAACCGGAGGGCCGAGCCGCGTGGCTGGGTCATCGGCCGCGCCTCGGGCGTGGCGGTGCCGCTCGAATACGACCCTTATGTGTCGGCGGAGAACGCCGAGATCGTCCGTGTCGGCGGCAGCCATCGGCTGCTCGACCTGCGCACCGCGAGGAACGGGACCTGGCTCAACTGGCAACGGCTCGATGTCGGCGCCGAGACGCCGCTCCGCACGGGGGACGTCATCGGGGTCGGCCGGTCGCTGCTCCTGTTCCGCGACGATTAGCCGAGCCCGAGAGAGCGCCGCATCGTCTCCGCGTCAGCAGGGCGCCGTTCCGGGTCCTTGGCGAGCGCCCGCATGACCGTGTCGCGGGCCTTGGCGCTGATGGTGTCGGGAAGCGGTGCGGGTCCGACGTGGAGGACGAGGTGGCGCAGCCCGAAGGCGTCCTGGCCCTCGAAGTCGGCGTAGTGGTGGCCCGACAGCAGGCGGTAGAGGATGGCGCCGGCGCTGTAGAGGTCGCTTTTCGGCCGCGGTGCGAGTCCGGTGGTCTGTTCGGGGCTCATGGTCGCGGGCGTGCCGGCGGCGCGCGGGGCGTCGAGTCCGGTCTGGGTGGTGTTGGGGTCGAGGGTGAGCGCGAGTCCGAAGTCGGCGATGCGGGGGTGGCCGTCGCGGCCGATGAGGATGTTGGCGGGGCTGAGGTCGCCGTGCACGACGCCCAGTCCGTGCAGATGCGCCAGGCCTTGCAGGATGCCGTCGATGAGCGCGAGCGCTTCCGCTTCCGGGATGGCGCCCCGTTCCTGGATGAGCGCCTCGAGCGTGCCGCCGTCGGCCTGTTCGGTGACGAGGAACGGTGTGGTGCCGTGGATGCCGGAATCATAGACGCGCAGGACGTTCTGGTGCTCGGCGGAGGCGGCGAGGCGCGATTCGTTGCGGAAGGCGTCGTGGTCGATGCGGCCGTCGCCGTTCAGCACCTTGACGACGACGCGGCGTCCGAGGACGAGGTCGTCGGCTTCGTGGGCGGCGCCGTTCGTGCCGTGTCCGACGTGGACGCCGAGGCGGTAACGTCCCGCGACGAGCGTACCGGTCGTGGGCGCGCGGTGGGTCTGGACGCTGTGCGCGGCGACGATCCGTGAGAGCGATTCGTGTTCGGTGGGGCTGATGGCGAGGCGTTCGCGCAGCGCTTCGAGCCGTCGCATGGAGCGGGCGCTGTCGGTCTCGGTCTGGGCGTGCGCGAGGGCCGCTTCGTAGACCTCGAGCCGGTGGGCGTCGATGTCGGGGACGGCGGTGCCGAGTCGGACGGCGAGCCAGCGCAGGGTCGTCGGGTTGCCAAGCAGCACGGCGAAGACGGCGGCCAGGAGCGCGGCCTGCGTGACGGTGACGGCGACGGCCATGGAGCCGATGACCGATTCGACGGCCTGTTGGGCGTAGACCGCGAGGACGAGGCCGAGGAGGAGCCCGGTGAGGCCCAATGTCGCCATGAGGGCGCGTCTTGCGGTGCGGCTCTCTTCGTAGCGCAGGAGGGCGAGCGTGAGGAGGACGGCGGCGCCGAGGCGCCACAGGCCAAGGGTCTCGAACCAGGGTACGGCCGGGTGGAGGGCCGTGGTGCCGGAGACGATGCCGAAGAGCGTGGGGACGGCGATGGCGAGGCGGGCATGACGACGGGCTTTCTTTCCGTCCGCGGCCGGGGGGGCGGCGAGATGGCGGACAAGGAGTCCGAGTCCTGTGAGCGCGACGACGAGGTAGACGAGGTCGACGGGCGTCGTGCCGATGAGGAGGATCCGGCCCAGCGACACCGTGGCGAGTTCGGCGGCCCAGAACGCCGTGTAGAGCGACAGCGCCACGAGGACGAGGTGGGTGCGTCTGCGCGTGTGGCCATGGGTGCTGGCGGTGCCGTGACGCGACAGCGACCACAGCGTGCCGTAGAGGGCGGCGGCGAAGAGCACGACGAAGGCGGGGAACAGCGGGCCCCAGTTCGCGCCGAGCCCGGCGCCCGAGGCGAAGCCACGGTAGAACCATGTGAGGTCGTGGAAGAGCAGCGCGACGCCGACCATCGCGGGCACGAGGAGGAGCGCGGCGGCCCAGGTGCGGCGCGCGACGAGGCCGTGACGCACCGGATAGACGGCCGAGAAATGGACGAGCGGGACGTAGAGGACGGTCTGGAGCGCGAGGAAGCCGAGGATGGACCGTTCGGCGACAAGCAGGTGCCCTTCGGCGTAGGCGATCCGGGACAGGTTGCCGAGGGTGATGAGCGCGCCCCACAGCACGAGGAACGCGGCCAGGGACACGACGTAGGCGCGGCGCGGACGGATCAGGACGAGCGGCACCGCGATGAGCGCCAATGCGGGTCCCGACAGGAGCGCGGTGAGCGCGTGGAGGCCTTCCGTGCCCACCATGGGTGGTCAAACGGCCGGGTGGTCCTAAGGGTTGCTCTATTTCCTGGTGTGGGAGAACGGGAGCCGGCCGCCCGACGGGACCGTGCGGACGGCCGGGATGTGGGAGGCGTGCTAGCCGAAGATCCACCAATACCAGGACGCGCTGTCGGTGGGCGTGCCGCACATCGGCCAGCACTGGGCAGAGGCCGTAGGGGCGAGGAGACCCACGAGGGTCAGCCCGAGTAGGGCGAGGGCGAAGACGCGTGAGGGTCGACGCATGACCGGTTGTTCGTCCCCGTCGCCTATTTTACGGCGCTCCAAACGCGCGCTTTTCGGGCCGCCGCGGCCTGGCCGGACGGTTCTCTGGAAGGATCCTCGACGACAGTGACCATCCACGGCAGAAGGTGGACCTGTCACCCATCATGACCAGCGTCCTGGTCACTCGCTGGAGGGGTCAGGACGCCACTCGGTTCAGTAGCTCAGCGTGTCATCGGATTTGATGACCTCGCGCAGGACGGTGGTGGCGTAGGCGCCTTTCGTCAAGGTGAACGAGAAGGTCGCCGACGTGCGGCTCGGATGATGAGTGTCGGGCGCGACTGAGTGTTCGAGGCCACCGAGCGGCACCATGAGCACGCGTCGGACGCCGCCCGAAGAGAGTTCGGGGATGCGCTCGTTCGAGAACAACTCGGGCACGACCCCTTCCGCGTCAAGGATGCGGCGCTCGATCTCGCCCGCTTCGCCGCCCGCGAGCTCCGTCTCGGTGCCGTAGAGCGGGGCGGTGACGCCACCGCGGCCGCGTGCCAGTTGGCGGTTGATCTTGTCGATGTTCGCGGCGTCCACCGGGATCGGTGTCGCGCGTTCCTGCGTCACGCCGTCAAGCATCGGCAGGACGATGTCGCCCTCGACCGCCCGGTGGATGGGAAGACCCTCCCGGATGCGCGCCGACAGGATGCGGTTGAAGAGGTAGGACTGGTAGGCGAAGACGAGGAGGGTGAGGAGGTTGTTCGGGAGCACGCGGATGGCGTTGACGGCGTCGTCCGGGTCCTCCATCAGGCGCTGCGCGATGGCGCGTTCGAACTTGAGCCCGTGCGGCAAGACATCGAGGGCCTCTTTCCAGTCGCGCGTCTTGGCGACCTGTCGCCGTGCGGCCGTGGTGTTCGGGTGTTCCGAAGGCCCGATCGCGGTGATGTAGGTAAGGATCGCTTCCTCGACGTCGCCGTGGATGAGATGGCGGCCGACGATGTGCGTGATGGGGCGCACGGCGCCGAAGCGCTGGATGCCGAAGAAGTTGGGCGCGCCACCGGTGGCGTCGAGCGCACCCATCGTGGCGTCGAGGATGTCCCGCACCTCGGCCTCGCTCCGTTCGATGTTGCGCACGGTGACGGTGAACCGGTTGCCGGTGTGCATGCCGAGCCGGAGCTTCTTGTCGGTGCGGTGGTGGGCGAGCACCTCGACGCGGGGGATGGCGTCGATGCGGGCGACGGCGTCTTCGTCCGGGAACTCGGTGCGGACGGTGAACCATTGCGCGGTGACGGCGCGCTTGTCCTTCGTGCCGGAGAAGCCGATGTTGTTTCGGCCGCAGCGCAAGGTGCGCGAGACGTCGCGGATGAAATGGTTGTGCTCCCAGTTCTCGAGCCGGACGCGCAACGCGAGCTGCTTGCCGTCCGGGACGGGTCGCGGTTCGTTGCCGACCTCTTCGACGACGAAGTCGCGCGGGTCGACCCGCAGCTTGCCGCCGAGGGGCGGCGTGTCGGTGTAGAAGAGTTCCATCCCCGCGGCGTGCTCGTGGCTCGTCGGGGCCACAGCTCTCGGCACGGGGGCCGCCGCCCTCATTCCTTCTGCTCGGTCGGGACCGCGTCCTCGAAGGCCTTCTCGAAGTCCTTGTACTCCTTCTGGAGCGCCTTCAGCGCCCGGGTGAGCGCCTTGGTGGCGTCGCCCTTGCGGGTGCGCATGAAGATCTTCGGGTTGGAGAGGAACGGGTGCTCGATGATGTACTCGGCGAGCTCGACGTCGTCGTCCAGGAGGAGACGCACCTTCAGGGGGTTGAGGATCGTCTCGTTCTCGCCGATGACCTCGACCTCGAGTTCGTTGTCGGTCACGCTGATGGGTCGGAGTTCCATCTCAGGCACCTCGAAGGCCGCTCGACATGCTTCCTGTATATAGGCTTTCAGTCGCCATCAGTCGTTCGAGGGCCCCCGGCGCCGCCGTGGTCCCCCTGAGGACCCGCCGCGGCCTCGGCCGCCGCCTCCGGAGCGCTCACCGCCCCGGCCTCGACCGCCTCCGCCGCCGGACCCTTCTCCGCCGCCGCGGCCTCGGCCGCCGCCTCGGGGTCCCCCACGGCCGCCTCCGCCGCCGTCGCGGCTCCGGCCGCCGCCCCCGCCGCCGCCGCCGCCGCGGCGGTCGCCGCCTTCACGGCCTCTTCCGCCACCGGGGCCGCCCCGGCCTCGGCCGCCGCCTCGGGGTCCACCACGGCCGCCTCCGCGGCCACCGCCGCGGTCGTCGCGGCGCTCGCGCGGGGGTTCCTCGAGGTCGATGTCACGGAACTCGGATTCATCGGGTTCGATGCGTCCGGAGCCGTAGTCGGCGCTCACATGCCGGAACTCCTGGTTCTCGCACTCGCTGCAGACGAGCTTGCGGCCTTGGATGACGAGCGGGTTGCGGCACTTGGTGCAGCGCGCCTTGATGACGCCGAGCTCGCGGCCTTTCGTGGTGAGCTGGATGGAGGGTGCCGCCGAGGTGACCCGGGCGCGCACGAGGTCGCCTTTCTTGAAGTGGTCCTCGAGGCTGTGGATGTAGCGGTCGGCGGCCTTGGCGACATGCAGTGTGCCGTCGGTCGCGCCCGATACGTTGCGGTCTTCGTCGCCGACCCGGACGCGGACGGAGATGCCGACCATCGATTCCTTGACGACGTACACTTCGCCGACGATGAGGTCGCCGGGCTGGAGCACCACCGGGGTATGCGTTGCAGGGTCCACGGTGGCGGCGAATTCGTTCTGGTCGATCTGGAAGACGCCCATGCGGGCGGCGCGGATGTGGGCCCCGTCGTCGAACGTTCCGGGGCCGGGAAGCAGCTCCTCGCTGATCGCCAGGACATCGCCGATCATGACGGCTTGTCCAGGTTCCATGTTTTACACTCTCAGGGCGGCCGGAGAGGGGGGTCGATTAAGGTTCTTTCGAAGGCGGATGGCTTCCAGGACCGCGCGGGGCGTTCTCATTATCCTCCGAATGCCGGCGTCCCGCTCTCTCCCCTCGATGGGGTCCCTGGGACATGTCTGGTACGTCACGCTGTCTGTTGCCGACCCATCCGAAGTGGGGGGCGTCGCCTCCGGCTCAGGTCTCGGGGGCGGTGACTCAGAACGAGCCGCCGTCTCGGGTGTCGCCGAACTGCACGGTGATCGTGCCGGCGACCGGAGTGCAGGTGGCGTCGAAGTCTCCGGTGAGCGGCTGTTTGACGGTGATGTAGGCGGTGTCGGACAGGCCGGTGAAGATCACGAACGAGCAACCGGATCTACAGTCGATGGTGTGGCCGGCGGAGGTCTTGAGGCAGACCTTGAGGGCGGAGCCGACGGCCGCATTGCCGGCTTCGACGAGGACGGCGTCGAATGTCTGGGCACAGGTGTAGGCCCGCTCGTCGGCGGTCACCTTAGCGACGAAGACGTCTTCGTACGTGCAGACGGAACGCGCCTCGGCCGGGGGCACGATCGCGAGGAGTCCGATCACAAGGGCGAGCGTCGCGTATCTCTTGATCGACATTTTCCAGCACCACCTGAGTCGCCGTATCTCTTGATATGGCGGATCCCTGCGACCCTAAGATACGTCTCACTCTTTTGAACATTCTGGCCGGTGTTCGGGCGTTCGGTCAGGGACGCTCCGTCACACCCGGCAGCACCGATGGGTCCCCCTGAAGGGCCCGCTCAATGCACCGGCCGGTCGCCGAGCCACTGACCCGTGTCGAGCCGCACTGGACCGTCCTCCGTCCCCACGACGATGCGGTCTGTCATGTCCAGGAACAATCCGTTTTCCAGCACCCCGGGGATGTTGTTGATCTCCTGCTCGACATACCGCTTGTCCCCGATGCCGCCCGGGAAGCGGCAATCAAGGATGGCGAAGCCGTTGTCCGTGCGCATGTCGGTGCCGTCGTCGGCCTTGCGCACCACGACCTCGGCCCCCATGTCGGCGATGGTCCGGCGCACCGTCGGCACCGCCATCGGCACGACCTCCACCGGGAGCGGGAAACGGTCCGCGAGACGCTCGACGAGCTTCGACGGATCGACCACGATGACCTCGCGCTTCGACGCCGCGGCGACGATCTTCTCGCGCGTCAGCGCTCCGCCGCCGCCCTTGACGAGGTCGAAGGCACGGTCGACCTCGTCGGCACCGTCGATGGTGACATCGAGTACCGGATGCTCCTCGAGCGATGTGAGCGGGATGCCGAGCTCCTTGGCGAGCGACTCCGAACGGAGACTCGTCGGGATGCCGAGGAGCGACATCCCCTCTGCGACCTTGCGGCCGAGCGCCTTGAGGGTCCACTCGACCGTGCTGCCGGTCCCGAGGCCGACCACGTCGCCGTCGTGCACCTCCTCGGCCGCCGTCTCCCCCGCCAGACGCTTCAACGTGGTCGGGTCGCTCCCCGTGGCGCGCATGCGCCCCCGAGCCCCGGATGTCGCATAAGCATTGGGGACCGCACCGAGACCTTTCCCCGCCATTCAAATAGGTCCTTCGGGGATGGGCTGCGCGGGATGCACATGGACGTCGAGCGCTATCGCCACATCGACCGGCGGCAGTGGAACAAAGTCCTGTTCTACACGGACCTCATCGTGATCGCCATCTTCGCGGTCTCGATGATCCTCTTGGTCGTCAACGCCTATCATGCCGGATTCGAACTGCAGTTCAGCCGTTATGCCACCAGCCATGACGCGCTGTGGAAGGTCTCCGTCGCGACCGCCTTCCTGGTCGGCAGCCTCGCCTGGATCTTCTTCCGCTTCTTCAAGGCCCAGTATGCCGTGATGCAGAGGCCATACTAGGAAGGGGTGGGGTCTGGGGAGGGGGCGTCGCCCCCTCCCCGGGAACCCGCACCCGCGTCGTGGTTCCGCCGCACCCCAGCGACGCGCTCCGTGGACCGCTCCCGGCCTCCTCTTCCCCCACCCCAGCTCTTTTCTACGACGTACCCAAACGTTCATCACGGCGACCCGATTGGGTCGCTTGTCCCTTGCCGGGTCCGGACTCCGTGGACTCCTGTTCGCGCCGGGCCTCGTTCGACGCAAGGCGGCACTAGACCGGGGGGTCAGGCCTCCCCTCTACCTCAAATGGTCTTCATGGAGGGGTCGAAATCCCAAGGCGGCGTCCTGCTTGCCTGTGGGGCCAACAGCCAGACGATGAAGTCTCGTCCCGCGGGGCCGGAGGTGGATGAGGATGTCTTCCGGAGGGAAGGCGTCCCGCCTTGGCCGTGGAAACCGGGTCAGGCACGGAAGTGAGCAGCCTCACTGCGGACTACCGGAGCTTGCGGGGTCGCGGGACCGAGGATGCTGTTGATCACCTCACGGGCGTGGCAATCGCTCACTTGGGGGCGTGTCGCCCGTCAACGAAAAAGGGAGGGGGGGCGCGGGGGAGGGAAATTTGTTCCCTCCCCCGCAGCCCGCCGTACCCACGTTTCACGCCCCTTTTCTCGCAACTCGCCTTACCGCTTTTTCACGAGCGTTTTTCTCGCAGATGGCCGGATCTGCTCCTACCGACCACCACACCAGACACAGCTTCTCTACCCCGACCTCCCCCTTGGTCACTTCATCCGACATGGGAACCCTGGCATCCCAATCCTTTATCTTACCAGGGGCTGACACTCTTCTCTTGCACGCATCCTGTATGCGCGCGACATGCGACAGCCACCAGCGTCGACGGCCCGTTCTCCCCGGCCGTCGGCGCCAGGGACTTCGGGTCGGCGGACCGAGTACCACCAGAAGGAGCCTCAGACCCACCTACCCACACCAGACCTTGTTCCCGGCCCGGGTCCCTTTTTCTTCTCAAGTGGCTTGGCGGCCCCTCCCTGAACGGCTTTAAGGGCCGGTCCTGTGGCGCCTTCGTGGCGAACACGCGGACGCGGACGGGGCAGAGCGAGGTCGTAGCATGACCGTCGCCGACGCCGTCGACCCGGTGGTCCTGTTCGTCCTGGGTCTTCTCTTGGCGACGCTCGTCCTGTTCCAGCGTTGGCAGGACACGGGCGACCGCAGCGCCTACGCCATCGGTGCCCTGGCGGCCATCTCGGCCCCGGTCTTGGCGACGTTCTATCTCGGCTGGCTGTGGACGAGCGAGCCGGAGTGGTACGCGGCCGGCTGGCGCACGCAGGTGACCGGTTGGGGTCTCGTCGTCTTCGCGTTGCCGTTCCTGTTCTTCTCGTGGCGTCCGGTCGTGCAGACCGGCTTCTTCGCCATCGCTTCCCAGACGCGCATCCGGCGCATCTATCATGGCCTGGAGACGTCGTGGCAGTACGCGCTTTCGACCCTCGTCGCGGGTCAGCTCATTGCTGTCGTCTGGGCGGTCGTCCAGCACCTCGCTTGGTCCTAGACCTCAAGGGGTCGCGGACAAAAAATATGTACGACGAGGGGGTCGAAGCGCCCGTGGTGCCTTCGACGCTCCTCGCCCTCGAACTGACCGTCACCCAGGTCCTGGTCGTCTCGATCGTCCTGATGGTGGCGTTGCTCCTTCTTGCCTATGGCATCGCGGGTTGGTATGAGCGGCGGGCGCGGCGCAAGCGTGAGCGGCG
Source organism: Methanobacteriota archaeon (assembly GCA_019347805.1). Lineage (GTDB taxonomy): Archaea > Thermoplasmatota > E2 > JACPAO01 > JAHWKR01 > JAHWKR01. The sequence continues at coordinate 58,748 of JAHWKR010000004.1, read as the reverse complement.
TCGTGCGCCACCGAAGCGCTGAGCGGGGGTCAGGCCGGACCCAGGGGGTAGGGCCCGACCGGGAGGTCTCCCTGCTAAGGCCAGACCAGCCGTTCCAGAAACGGCAGGGCGTCGCGGACGACGCCGAGGTCGGACCCATCGATGAGCGTGTGGAGCGCGGCGAAGGCGAAGACGCCGACGGCGGACCAGAGATGGGTCGCGCGCCAGGTGCGGTAGTCCCAGTGCTTGATCATGCGTGTCTGGAGGAGTCCGGTGACGCCGAGGGATGTGAGGAGCAGCCAGGCGGCGCCGCCCCAGAGGAGGCCATGGGTCCAGGTGAAGCGTGATTCGATGAACGCGAGCGCCAGATGGCCGGTGGCGACGGCGAGGATGATCCAGCTCATGGCGCCGTGCAAGAGGACGCGCCGACGTGCGCCGCCGAGCATGCGGTTGAGGGCGCGGCGGGAACGTTTGCCGAGGATGCCGCCGCTCACCATGGCGAGGGGGACGAGGAGGGCGCCGACGATGCCGAAGATCCGCGCGAGGAGGTTGGTGATGTTGACGAGGGGGCCCACCGGTTGCGGGAAGGCGGCGGCGGCGGTCGTCACCGTCTCGTCGCCGCCGCGCACGTTCAAGGTCGCGAAGCGGGTGACGATGCCGTTGTTGCGGTCTGTGCCGCTGGCGTGGTCCCAGAACGCGCGGGCGGTGACCTGCAGGTCGATGAGGTTGGATTCTGTGGTGGACAGTTCGATGGGCATGCTGAAGGTGTGGGCTTCGCCGGCTCGGATGCCGCTTGTCGTGAAGGTGAGGATGCGTCGGTCGGGGGGCGTGTAGTCGACGACGATGTCGACCGTGACGGTGAGTTCGGGGTCGAGGTCTTCCTCGTCGTGCCACAACAGGGCCGTCCATTCCTTGGCGGGGTGGCTGCGCAGCGCTTCCGCGTCGAGCCGCACTTCGCGCGCCATGCGGTCGCCGCGGCTTTCGACGGGGCGGTCGGACATGACGAGGAGATGGAGGTTGGGGGGTGACGAGGCGAGACTGCCGAAGAGCGCTTCTTCGGCTGCCGCGACGACGGAGAGCGATGTCGCGTTCGGCTCGACGGGGAACGGGATCTCGACCGCGTTGTCGCGGCCCCGTGGCACCTCCACCTCTTCGGTCAGTTTGTGCGGTGGGGGTGTCGTGCCGCGGTCGACCGGGATGCGGACATCGGGTGCGGCATCGAGGTCGACGGTGAGGACGACGTCGTAGAGGGCATGTTTCCAGGGGTTCACGACCTGGACGTCGAGCGTCTCGGTGGTGTCGAGGGCGACGACGCGGAGGGCGCGCGAGAACGACACGATGAGTGGGTCGTAGCCCTCCTCCTGGTGGCACGACATGCAGCGGGCGCCGTCGATGGAGTCATAGTATTCGTCCGATGTGTTGCGCGGGTCGGTCTGCGCCGGCCCGGCGGCGGCGATCATCGTGGCGGTGGTGACGAGCCCGAGGAGGATGAGGGTGACAAGGTGTCGTCGCCGGTTCACCATGGGACGACGGGAACACCGCCCGAGCCGTTATACCATGTCTGGGCGACGCCTTGACATCCTCGGCCGTCGTGGCCTAGATGCGCGGCCAGATGAGGCGCTCCAGGAACGGCATGGCGTCGCGGACGACCTGGAGGTCGCTGCCTTCGACGAGGGTGTGCATGCCGGCGAAGACGAAGACACCGACGGCGGACCAGAGGTGGACGTGCCGCCAGGTGCGGTAGTTCCAACGCTTGATCATCTGCACCTGCCAGTAGCCGGTGACGCCGAGGCTCATCAAGAGCGCCCAGCCGACGCCGCCCCAGAACAGGCCGCGTTCCCAGGTGAAGCGCGTCTCGATGAGCGCGAAGACGAAGTGGAGCGAGGCGATGACGATGATCATCCAGCTCATGGAGCTGTGCCAAAGCACGCGTTTGCGGGCGCCGCCGATCCATTTGTTCATGACCCGACGGGAGCCTTTGCCGAACATGCCGCCGGTGACCATGGCGATGGGGATGATGAACGCGGCGGCGAAGCCGATGATGCGGGTGAAGAGGTTCATGAGGTCGACTTGGGCGCCGACGATCTGGGGTGCCGAGGTGTCGGCGACCGAGATGAACTGGTCGCCGCCCTTGGTGTTCATCTTCATGAAGCGGAAGAACTGGCCGTTGTTGACGGCGTTGGAGCCGGGTTGGTGGATCCAGTGGGTGCGGGTCTGGACGGCGAAGTCGAGGGTCGCTTCATCGGCGGAGGTGATCTGGAGCGGGATCTCGATGGTCACACTCTCGTCTTGGCGCAGGACGACATCGCTCCCCGCGAAGAAGGTGAACTCGGTCGAGGCGGTGGCGTTGTAGTAGACGAACATCCCCATCTGGATGGTGATCTCGTCGTCGATGCCGGAGTCGTACCAGACGTTGACGCGCCAGTTCCCGAAGCCGTGCTTGGCGATGTCGTCCCCTTGCACCTTGACGCTTTTCGCGCGGTCGCTGCCGGTCGCCTTGACCGGGTCCGCCGCCTCCGAGGGTCCTTTGACGGAGAGGCCGATCTTGGGGGATTGGAGCCGGTCGCCGCTGGCATCGGCGAGGCGCGCTTCGACGACCTTGGCGTAGACGCGCACCGTGGTGGCGTTCTCCAACACCTCGAGGTTCTGCGACAACGGCTTGTCGGCGGTGTGCTCACCCTGGACGAGGGTGTGCTGCAGGTTGTCGTTCTCGAGGGCCGGCGGGAGGTCGCCGGTGAGGACCATCACGTTGGGCGCGGCCGAGGTGTTGACGGTCACCGCGATGTCGTGCACGGTGTGCTTCCACGGATTGCGGATGCTCACCTGGAGGTTCTGGGTCTCGCCGATCGCCATCTGGGGATAGCGTTGGACGAGCGAGATGAGCATGGGCCGGAAGCCTTCCTGTTCATGGTGGGCCATGCAGAGGGCGCCGTCGATGGCGTCATAGAAATCGTCGGAGGTGTTCCTCGGGTCGCCACCGCTCTGCGCGAGCCCGGTGGTGGTGAGCACCGTGACGGTGAGGAGGAGACCGAGCCCCACAAGGAGGCGGTTCTTCAAGGAGAACATGACCCGACGACCCGTTCGACTCCAGGAAACGTATAAAAGTTTTCTGAGCACGCTGCTGAAGTCGTGCCTCGCTGTCCCCGCCTGGCTTTATCTAATTTCGTGCCGGGTTCCGGGCCCTGGACGGGAGTGGGGGAGGGGTGGTGCGGTTTTGTGCGGTCGTGTGGTCGACGGCACCTTGAGCGATTCACGTCTCCGTCGTCGCCTTCTCTTCTCCGACCAGCCAGCGCGCGGTGTCCTTGATGGCGTCGCGGCTCGTGTAGGCGGGTGACCAGCCGAGGCCGAGGAGCTTCTTGACATCGAGCATCATGCGCGGGACGTCGCCCTTCCAGCCGCCCCCGCCACGGGCGCCGCCTGTGAACGAGTATTCGGGTTTCACGCCCATCACTTCGGCGACGGTGTCGGCCACCTCCGTGACGGGGATCCAGTCGTGGCTGCCGATGTTGTAGGGCGTCGCGTAGCCGGGCTCGGGCATGGCGCCTTCGAAGACGGTGATCATGCCTTCCACGGTGTCGTGGACGTGGACGTATGACTTGGTCTGCCTGCCGTCGCCGAGGATCTCGAGCCGTTTTGGGTCGGCCTGCAGCTTGCGGACGAAATCGACCGTGACGCCGTGGCCGGAGCCGGGGCCGACGACGTTGGCGAAGCGGAACAGGGCGGCGCGCATGTCGAAGGTGCCGCAATAGGACGAGATGAGCGCTTCGGCGCCGAGCTTGGCGCCGCCGTAGATGGAGACGGGAAGCAGGGGGCCGAAATCCTCGGGGGTGGGGATCTGGTCGGCCTCGCCATAGACGGTCGAGGTCGACGTGAAGAGGATCTCCTTCACGCCTTCGGCGCGCATCGCCTCAAGGACCGCGACGGTGGTGTCGAGGTTGCCGGTGACATGGGAGACCGGGTCCTGTTCGCCGACCCGCACCTCGGGGTTGGCGGCGAGATGGAAGACCGTGCGGCAATCCTCGAGGGCATAGCGGATGATCTCCGGGTCGCGTACGTCGCCTTCGACGAACGAGTAGTTGGGGACGCCGTCGAACTCCATGAGGGCCCTCCGGTCGGCACCCGAGAAATCGTCGATGCCGATGACATGGAGGCCCCGCTCAACCAAGACGCGCGACAGGTGCCGCCCGATGAATCCTGCACCACCCGTGACGCACACCTTGGCGGCGCCCTCGGCCTTGTCATACTCCGACATCGGGCCACCGTAGGGGGCCTGCCAAAAAAGGATGAGGGTCGAGGGAGGATCGAGGTTCGCCGTTGGGCTGCGCCTGGGACTCGGGCCGTCTTGTGATTCCTGACGCGCGGAACCCGCATCGTCCCACCGAATTCGGACCCAACACAGTGGCGGATCAGAGAGTGCGGGAGGCATATATACTTGGAACAGCTCTTCAAGCCTGGTGCTGGTATGAGAAAGCTCATCGCCCTCGGCGTCATTCTGCTCTTCAGTGCGTTAGCGTTCGCGGGATCTGCGGAGGCAAGCCATGAGAAATATACCATTCGCTATATCGGGGGAGGGGATTTGGCCGGTGGGGGTCCAATTGCGTGTCGACAAGTTGCGGATGAAGAATATGGGATAGGTGGGGCATGCTGGACGCCTTGCCCCCATGGCTCTTGCACGATCACTGTCGTCGATGATCAGTGGGGGCCGAATGTATGGTTCCGAATCCAGGTCGACGATGAACCCTTTTTCCGACCGCAGGTGTACAACCATCAGACGAGCGTCGACGCCGAACGTGTCCGTGTCGCACTCTTGTTCTCTCATGCTACAACAGGCACCATCACGATCGAAGGCTAATACGGCATGAGAAGCTTCTCGTCTTCGCGGCCGTCCGCTCTTCAGCGTACACGGCCAAGTCACCCGATCCAAAAATCACTCAGGTCTCCCCCTCCACCGGCGCCTCCACCCGCCCGGTGACCCTTTTCGTCCGGAACCAGCGCCACCAGACAGCAGCCAGTCCCACAACGACGCCAGCGGCGAGCAGGAGGCCGAAGACGAGGCTGCCTTGGAAGGCGTGCGTGATCGCCGCCGACCCACCCAGCATCAGCGCAAAACCGGTGTAGGCGCCGATGGCGATGGCCGCGAAAGCCCTGAGGGGCCCCATACCGATCATGCGTCCGACGATGCTGCCCATCACCGCTCCGGTGCCTTGGAAGGGCACGATGACGATGAGGACGATGCCCAAGAAGGCGGTGCGGCGCACCCATTGGTGTTGGCCCAGGAAGGTACGACCGAAAGCCTCGAACCGTCGGAACCGCGGACCCACATAGGGGAGCTTGAACAAGAGGTCGAAGTTCCACAGCAACCAGAGGCCGACGAGGACGTCGATGGTGCCGAGGACGATGAGCCAGAAGAAGAAATCCTCTTGTCCACCGGCCGCGGCGAACTTGCCCAGAACCAAAGTAGAGGTGATGCGGGCGATGGTCTCGGCGAACATCGTGGGATAGAAGAGGTAGATGACGGCGAGCATGAAGAGGAAGAAGAGCGGGGGGGCGACGAGCTTGAGGGCGTACTCGATGCGCGCCTGGACCGTGGACAGACGTTCCTCCAATGCCTCGACCTTGGCGAGGAGCGCATCGGGGTCGAGGTCGCCCTCGTGCCCGCGCTGGGGGTCGTCCGACGACGTGTCGGTCTCTTTCCTGTCAAGCGGTGGCCTTGGTGTCATGAACGGGTCGGGCCGCGGTGTCGTTTCAGGTGCCAAGGCGCGTATGAACCCTTGGGTCCGAGTCAATGGCCGCGGCATGGTCCGCTGCAAAAAGTGGATGAACCCCATACGCTCCATAGCGGGCGATGCAGGTCGAGCTTGTCCACATGGCCGTCTTCGATGTCGGCTCCGAGCTCGAGCTCGACCGGGTCGCCACCGTCCTCGGACAAGCACCCGTCCGGGCGCCGCTCGTCGCCCGTTCGCCATTGCCGACCTATGCCGGCATCCTGAGCCCGCTGGAGACCGTCATCGAGACCACCGTCGAGGTCACCCGCCCGGACGGCAGCGTCTATACCGTCGCAGGCAGGGTCGAGTCGCGGGTCCACGCGGTGGGCGTCGTCGCCATCCGTCTCCGTACGATGGTGGAGCATGAGGGCATCGACGGCTTGGGGCGGCTCGCTGCCGGGCTCAGGATCGACGGACGGCCGTTCATCTCAGCGGCGGAGGCGTGGATGGCCTCGATCCGGCCGGAGCTCGCCGCAGCAAGGGTCGAACCCTACGAGGTGCATGTGCCCCCGGAGCCCTACCTTGTCTTCGCGATCCCCGGCTCGGGCGCAGAACCGACAAGACTCCTGGAACAGGAACAGGGCCCCCTCACCGCGCTCCTCATGGGCGACCCGAGCGGGAGCCGCATATCGACGAGACTCATCGACCACGTCCTCCGGGCGCCGTTGCAGTATGACGTGGACGACCTGGTCCTGGTGGGCCCCGAGGCGACCGTGGTCGTCTCACCGAGGGAGCCGTACGAGGATGTGCTCGATGTCCTCGAGTTCGCCAACCTGGAGCTTCTCGAGTTGCGCACCTATGATGCCTACCTCGACCGCCGCCTCGACCTTGCGCTCCCCACCTTGAGCCGGCTGCAACGGCCGGGCGGCGTGTTCCGTTCCGCGCGCGGGGTCCTTACGGAGCTGTCCGAGACTAGACTCGATTTCGCCCGGTTGACCGAGAACCTGCGCGACACCGGGAAACTCTTCGGCGATTGGTATCTCGGCCGGTTGCACCGCATCGCGAGCGAACGGTTCCACCTCGAGGAATGGGCGCGGGCCGTCACCGCGAAGATGCAGACCTTGAACGACATCCTGCACCTGGCAGAAGAAGCGGTGGATCACCGACGCGCGGTCATCCTGGAGTCGATGATCGTCCTCTTGTTCGTCCTGGACCTCGTGCTCATCTTCATGGTCGCATGACGACCGAAATTAAGGCCGGTTCACGACCATCGCCACGTGGTCCGCTTCGAACGGCTCCAGGTTCTTGCGCTCCCACACCTTCAACCCGGAATCGCGCAGTTGCCCTTCGACCTCGTCGAAGACCTCTTTCGTGTCGCGCGAGACGGTGATGCTGCGCGCCTTCACCATGAGCACCCCCAAGCCACCGGGTTTGAGGAAGCGGTCGCAGGCGTCGAGGAAGATCTGTGCCTGGTCACGCTGGGCGACGTCCTGGTAGACCATGTCGGCGCCACCGGGGATGATGGGGACCAACGTGTCGGTCTCGCGCGCATCAGACAACACCGGGTGGATGTTGCGGCGCATGCGGGCGACGTTCAACAGATCGCGGAAGCTGCGGATGCTTTTCTCGACAGCGACGACAGAACCACCGGCGACGATGTCGGAAAGATGCGAAACGGTGGTGCCGCTTGCCGCGCCCAGATACAAAATCGTCTCGTTCCCTTCGAACTTGAGCGCGTTCGAGCCGAGGATGGCGATGGCGCCGAGCTTGGACCGGCGCGGGTTCCAGGTGCGCAGCTCCTTGCCTTCGTGCATGAAGAGCCGTTCGCCATAGACCTTGGTGCCGGGGACGCTGTTCTCGGTGAGAACACCATACGGGCTGCGCCAGGTGTGCGGGAAGGCGTGCCGGACATAGCCACGGGCGGGGGCCGGTGGCGAGCGGGGCGCCTTCTCTTCCGCCTTGCGCACACGTCGGCCGGGACCACCACGCGGAGGACCACGGCCGTTCATCGGCGTTGCCTCCCGTGCGGCGCACGGCCACGCTGAGGTGGCCCGCGTCCAGGGCCCCGAGGACCACGACCGGGTCCACGGCGGTCGCCCGAGCGGGGCCCGGATCCGTAGCCGGGGCGCGGCGCGCGGGGCGGCGGTTGGGCGTGTTTCTTGCGGATCTCTTCGTGGCGGATGCGGAAGCCTTCCAAGAGCGTCCGGCCGACGTCGCCGCTCTTGTCTTCGCCGTAGGCGTCCACCTTGGCGGCGATGGAGACCTTGCCGGCGAGCGCCCGCGAGATCTTGCCGCGCTGCCAGCGCGGGGCGCGGTTGACCGCTTCGTGCTGGTAGAGCGTGCCGTGCTTGGGGGGTGGGTTGCCTTCCTTGAGGTGGCGGAAGAGGGCGTTCTCGGCGCCGAGGGTCTGCACGGTGCCGGAGGGCAACACCGCGAGCCGTTCCAGTCCGCCGGCGCCGGCGATGAGGCGCGCGCCGAGCATGGGGCCGACCACGATGGAGGTGTTGGGGGCGATCTCTTCCATGGCGTCGGTGATGCGCTTCTCGATGCGGGCCCAGGTGTCGTAGAGGGTGCGCAGGCCGGTCGCGAACTCCTGCATGATCCGTTCGTCGGCCTCGGGGAACGGCACACCGAGGTCCATGGTGATGCCGGCCACTTCGCCGGCGAGGCCTTCGCGGGAGCCGTGGCGTTCGATGAGGCGGGCGAGGTCGGCGTGGTCGGGGATGGCGCCGACCGCTTCGGGGGAGTGGATGGCGTACCATTCGCGCATCCGTTCGGCAAGGAGGTTGGCGGAGCGGACGATGTCGTCCAACGCACGGACCTCCTGCACGACGAGCCGGTCGCGTTGGGCGAGGTCGAGGTTCGCCTCGCGGACGGCGAGCAGGAGCAGCGCTTCACGAAGGAGCCGGGTCTTGTAGCCGGACGCCTCCGGTTTGAAGGGTGGTGCGACGACGAGTCCTTTGCGGCGCACCGTGCCGAGCCCGGCGAGCCGTTTCTCCTGGACCGCGAGGGGACCTGCAGCTTCCTCGGCGAGCGCCTTCTCCTCGTCGAGCACCTGCCCGCTGCGGGCCGCTCCGAGGCGGTCGGCGACGGCGGCAGGTTCCTGGGGGAAGAGGCGTTTCGCCGTCACGGCACCGTCTGTGACGAGGAAGCTGCCGTACCAGGTGGTGATGAGGGTGGTGCCGGACATCGGTGTCGTTCCTCCCGACACGGGCGCGCCGGGGCAGGCGGCGGAAGACGGCATGGGCTTTAAGGTTGGGTCGGCGGAACGCTTTAAGGGTCCTCGTCGTGCCGTGGCCCCGTGGCCACCCTCAGCGAAAGTGACGCGCTCGATGTCCTCTTGCCGGTCCAGGTGGGCCGCGTGCGCCTGCGCAACCTGACGCTGCTTGCGTCGGGCATCCTGGACGAGCTCGGCGGATCGCTCGTGCGGGCCGTGCGCGCCGGGGCGGGTGGGGTCGTCACGAAATCGATCGGCACGCACCCGAGGTCGGGCCATCCATCGCCTTCCTTCTTCGAGGTCGAGTCGGGCGCCATGAACGCCATGGGCCTGCCGAACCCAGGGATCGAGGCGTACGGGGAGGACATGGAGGCGGTCGTCCCCGAAGCGAACGCGCTCGGCGCGCCGGTGGTAGGAAGCGTCTTCGCGGGGACCGGAGACGAGTTCGTCGCGCTCACACAAAAAATGGAGGAATATGGCGCCACCGCGGTGGAGCTCAACCTCTCCTGTCCCCACGCTAAGGGCTACGGCACCGACATCGGCGCCGACCCGAAGGTGATGGGTCCCATCGTCCAAGCCTGCGTCGACGCGGTGGACATCCCGGTCTGGGCGAAGCTCACGCCGAACGTCACCGACATCACCCCGTGCGCCATCGCGGCCGCACGCGCCGGAGCAGAAGCGCTCACGCTTGTCAACACGGTGAAGGCGATCGCCATCGACCCGGACCTCAGGCGGCCGATCTTGGGCAACACCATCGGCGGGCTCTCCGGTGCGGCCATCAAGCCGATCGGCGTGCGCGCCGCTTGGGACGTCTGGAACGCGCTCGAAAAAGAGGGTATCCATCCCGTGAAGAACTGCCCCTTGGTCGGGTCGGGTGGTGTCGAATCAGCGCGCGACGCGCTCGAATACATCCTGGCGGGAGCATCGGCGGTGCAGGTGGGGACCGCGTTCCTCCGGCAGGGCTACGACGTCTTCGGACGCATCACAGAGGGGGTGCGGGCGTGGCTCGACGAGCAACCCGAGGACGACCTGAGAGCGGTCGTCGGTACGGCGCATCTGTGAAGCAGAACCACGCATCGGGATCCGCGTAATGCGCCTAACGCATCTGCAGTTGCGCGGTGCGGTGCACGATGCGGACGAGGTTCGGGTCGGCGGCGCGGGCGGCGCGGCGCATGGTCTCTCCGTGGCGTGCGGCTCCGGGACAGAACTTGATCATGTGCGGGGGCTCCTGTGTCGGGTCGAGGGCACCACGCCCGTCGGTGCCACCCATCTCCCTCCTCTTGTGGGAGGGGGTCGGGGGCCATGGTCCACAATGGGGTTATGCACCTAAACGGGTGGTTGTCCGGCTGTACGGACACAGTGGACAGAGACACCCCCGAAAGGCCTCATCCCTCCTGTCGCTGACCAAGACCGGCCGGCTCCGTCGTGTCATCGGACAGCGCCCGGAATCCATATCGGACAAGCAGGTAGCCAGTGGCGAGTGCGGTCAGGTGGAACGCCGGCGTGTAGCTCCGTAGGTACCAGTAGCCGACGTTGATCTCCCAGAAGACGAAGAAGGCGAGGAGGGGCCAGGGGTTCCGCGCCCGCGCAGACAAGCCACCCATCAAGCCGAAGGCGCCGACGCTGCCGCCGTTCCAGGAACGGTCCCATGCGCTGCGGAAGAAGTCCGAGTCGGGGTAGACCTGGATGAGGCCGTGCAGCAGCACCGCGGCGACAAGGGCGCCGACCCACGTGGCGACGTAGAAGACGGTGAGCATACGCAGCGTCCCCTCGCGCACTTCGAAAAGCGCGCCGAAGAGCATCAAGAGCACGGTGACATAGACGAGTTGGATGATGTCGTGGTTCAACCACGGCGCGACGAACAACCCCCGCAGGATGTCCAGTGGAGCCCGTGTGAGGTCGGGGATCTCGAAGTTCCAGCCTTCGTAGGGGCCGCGGACGACCAGGATGCCGTTCATCGATTCCGCAAGGGGGAGAAAAACGGCCCATGAGACGGCGATGAAACCGAGCGTCAAGGGTGCGCGGACCGGAAAGAGATACCATCGGGACAGCCGGCGACCGATGCCTTCGCCCCACGGCGTGAAGCGGGCGAGCGGGTTCGTGTCGGGATACTTCGGGTCGTCGAGCTTGCGCAGGACGATGAAGGAGGCGACGATGGTGGCGAGGATGGTGATGACGGCGACCGGTCGGGCAGAAGGATGGTCGCGCATCAAGACATCGACGACGAGCGCCCAGGTGAGCGGCCCGGTGACGGCGGCGAAGCGGCCGGCGAGGGCATAGAAGCCGAACCATTCCCCGACCTGTCCTTGCGGGGCGATCCCGACGAGCAGAGGCCGGTCGGCGCTCCAGGTGCCGGCGAGGGCGATGCCGACCACCGCGCCGATCATGAAAAACAACCCCCGGGGCAGGTCGAGGAGCGGGTGGACGATGGTGACGCCGAGCGCGAGCATCCAGATAAGGAGCACAAGGTCGAGGGTGTGCTTGGGTCCGATGTGGTCGACAAGATGGCCCCACACCGGAGCCGACAACACCGCGAACAGGATGCCGAGCCCGAGGAGGATGCTGTAGGCGAGCGTGTCGGTCTGGAAGCCGACCTCGGTGACGGCGTAGATGCCGAGGATGAGGATGAGCGTGTTGACGGCGTCGGCGTAGAGGAAGCGACCGATCAGGAAGCGTGATGTGCGTTTGTCCTTGGGGAGGCCCTTGAGGGTCTTGACGACCGAGGAGATGGCCAAGCGCATCCGTTTCTCGCCCTCGAGTCTGCGCGGCGGCACCTCGCGCACGAAGAAGAAGCAGGGCAAGGAAAAAAGAACGAAAAGGGCGCCGGTGGCCAAGAACAGCATCGGTTCGGCATCGGCATCCGCGCCGAGCAGGAAAGCCCCGAGGCCGAGGCCGATGAAGCTGCCGATATAGCCGACGCCGACCCCGATGGCGCCCACCTTGCCGATGGTCTTCGGGGTCGACACGCTCGGAAGAAGGGCGTCGTAGAACACCAGCCCGAGCTGGAAGCCGAGGTTGGCGACGGCGAACGCCGCCACAGCGAAGACCAACGAAGTACCGGTGCCGAACCCGAGGAACCGTCCTACCCCAAGCAGGGAAGTAGCGCCCGCGGCCACCAACGTCGAGGCGATGAGGAAGGGCATGCGGCGGGTGCGGTCGGACAACGCGCCGAGGACGGGGGCGAGGAGGATGACGACGATCATCGACGCCGATTCGGTGACGGTCACCGCCGAATCGCGGCCGCCGAGGTCCTCCACCACCCAGGGGCCGAAATAGAACGACAGGACGACGAACGAGAACAATGTATTGGCCAGGTCGTACAAGACCCAGGAGCCGATCTCGATGCGTTTCGGCTTCTCCTCAGGGTCCTTCTCGGGCAAACCGAGGTCCAGGCCCTCCTCCGAACTCCTTTCACCCATGGTCCGCTTCGGGGGGCGACGGCGGCACGTCGCTTAAAGGAAGGTGCGGCCGGGAACAGACGACCGTTTGCACAAAACGGTTTTACATGTAGCCCCGGTCCATCTGTTCATGCGCCTGTACCTGGTCCTCTCCGTCATCGTCGTCGCGCTCTTTGCGGGCTGCGCGGAGGAGGGTCCGCCGGACGGGGACGCCATCCGCGGAGTGGGCCCCGCCGAAGCCGCGGCGAAGGATTGGGCCCCGGACGCCTTCCTGGTGGCGGCCCTCACCCAGGAGAAGCCGGCGGAGACGAAGGGTCCGCTCGGCGACGGCATCGCCGAGGTGTGGGGTTATCTGTTCGAATCGGATCAGAAGGAGGGACACGTCGCCCTCGGGGTCTCCAAGGCCGGAGAGGTGGTCGCCGCCAACGAGTTCGACGTCCCGGCGGGGGAGCATCGCCTCGTCAGACCGTTCGGCGGAGGCGCCCCCCTCGGCGAATGGACGGTCGGCTCGGCCGAGGTCGGCGACGCCCTTGCCGACACCTTGCCGGGGTACAGGGACTTCATGGAACAGGACGACATCGAGGTCCTCATGGTGCTCTATCAGGACGAGGCGCATGGCGGCGCGGTCTGGGCCGTCGAGGTGCGGGAGGTGGAGCGCACCGCAGAGCTCGCCCTTGAGGCGCGCATCGATGCGGTGACCGGCGAGTTCCTGGAGTTGCGTGGCGACCCGCGCATGACCGGCGAAGGCTGATGTGTCCACCTGTGGGTGCGGCCGTTGGCATTGGGTTCATCCGGATGTGTCCCTTGCGTCGACTCCGCGGCGCCCATGGCGTGCGCAAGAGGTGGCGATGCGTCTTTCCAACCGGTTGCTCCTGGCATTGTTCCTCACCGCGCTCGTCCCGTTGGCGTTCGGCCTCGTCGTCGGGTACGGCAATGCACGCGCCGCGCTCGAGTCGTCGGTGGAGTCGGGTCTGGGTTCGGTCGCGGACGTCCAGGCGAGCCGCTATGGCGGGTTCATGGAATCGGTGCGGGGTGCCTGGAGCAGTGTCGCTGAGGACGAACGGGTCCGCGCCGCGTACGCCGACCACCGCGCAGGACCGAACGAGACCACTGAGGCGCGGCTCGATCATCTCTTGGGGCTCGTCGTGGAGACGGCGCCACGCGTGACGGACATCTCGCTCATCGACGGCGACGGACGCATCGCGGCGTCCACGGTCCCGGACCTGGTCGGGATCGATGTCACCGCAGGTGGGCTCCTGGAGGACCTGGAGCAGCGGCCCGAGCTGCGGTTCGCCCGCTTCGGCGATTCTCCGGACATCTGGCTCGTCGGGAACGTCTCGGAGGCACCGGGCGCGCCGGCGTCCCTGGCCATGCATATCGAGAGGACGGTGTTCGACCAGTGGGGCGGTTCGTTCCCGGACAGGGGTGTCTCGGGTGAGGTGCTCTTCATGCTGCGCGACACCTCGGATGTACCGCATGCGCTCGCGCCGTCGCGGCTCGACCCGTCCATCGGTTTCGCCTCGCCCGTCCACCACGACGACGGCCCGGTCGCGCTCGCCTTCGCCGGTGCTACGGGCATCCTCGACGGGGTCGAGGATTCGCGCGGTGTCCCGGTGGTCGCGGCGGTCCGGACGCTCGACGACGATGTGGTCCTGGTCGTCAAGATGGACCGCGACGAGGCGTTCCGACCGGTCACCGACCTTGAGGTCCAGGCGGTCGCCGGGGTCTTCACCTTCATCGCGGTGCTCGGCGGGACCGCCGTCTGGGTCTCCTTCACGGTCTCGCGCCCCCTTGTGCGGCTCACGCGACGGGCGGCACGTGTGGCGGACGGCCGGCACGACCTGCGCATCTTCCCTGCCGGCGACGAGGAGTTGCGCACCATGGCCGCTTCCATGAACCGTCTTGCCGCACGTCTCGACGAGGCGGAGCGGACGCTCGTCGAGCGGGTGCGGTCGGCGACCGCGGAACTGCGCCGGTCGAACCAGGAGCTGGAGCAGTTCGCCTACATCGCGTCGCACGACCTCAAGGAGCCGATCCGCATGGTGCGTTCCTATCTCGACCTCATTGAGCGCCGTTTCCCGGACCGGGTCGAGGACGACCTCAAGGTGTTCCTCGGGTACGCCAAGGACGGCGCGGAGCGGATGCAACGGCTCGTCGACGACCTTCTGGTCTTCTCGCGCGTCGGCAGGCGGCGGCGGCCGCATCGGCCCGTCGAATTGGACGAGGTGATGGAGGTCGTCGTGCGCGACCTCTCGGTGCTCATCCAGGAATCGAGGGCCGAGGTGTCGTGGCGCGCCCTTCCTGTGGTCAAGGGCGACCGTTCGCAACTCGTGCAGCTTCTCGAGAACCTGGTGTCGAACGCCATCAAGTTCCATGGTGAAGAAGCGCCCCGTGTCGTCGTGGAGGCGGTGGACCTCGTGGACGCTTGGCGCGTCATGGTGCACGACAACGGCATCGGCATCGAGCCGGAGTACCAGGATCGCATCTTCGAGATCTTCCAGCGCCTCGACCCAGGCAACGTGCCGGGCACCGGGATCGGCCTTGCGGTATGCCAGAAGATCGTCGAACGGCACGAGGGGCGCATCGGGGTCGAATCGGTCCCCGGTGAGGGTTCGACGTTCTGGTTCACCCTGCCGAAGGAGCACGAGGAGGAGGACGAGGAGGCACCCGAGGAGGCACCGGAGGAGACCTTCCGGCGGCGTGTGGAGGAGCTCGTATGAACGGCTTCGGCCCGCTCGAAGCGTTGCAGGCGTTCTTCATCTTCACGACCGGTGTCGTCTATCTGCTGGTCGGCGCCCGGCTCGGCTCCCGTTCCGTGCCCCAGGACGCAGCCAGCGCGTCGCGTCTCTTCGCCCTCTGGTGGTTCGGTGTCGGCCTCTATACGTTGAGCGGGGTGGTGCAGCTTTCGCTTTTCCGTATCGGGATCTGGGACATCGTCATCCACATGACCGTCGTTTTCTCGGCGCTCCTCATCGTCTTCATCGCGCTCTGGGGATTGGTCTACTACCTGCTCTTCGTCTACACGGGCGACGAGCGTCTGCTGCCGGCGACGTTGGCGTTCTACGTGGTCCTCTACGTCGCCGTGGTGTACTACATCGTCCAGTCGGGCCCCCAGGCGGTCGCCATGCAGGGCGGCGAGGTCGTGGTCGTCTACCGCGATCCTCCGCAGGGGCTTGCGGAGCGGGTCCTCGTCGGGGTGGTCATCGGTGTTCCGCTGCTCTCTGCGGCGGCGTACGCGTCGTTGCTCTTGCGTGCCTCGGGCCGCTCGCAGCGCTATCGCATCGGATTGGTGTCTGCGACCATCATGGTGTGGCTCGGCACCGGGCTCCTCATCAACCTGTTCTTCGGCCTCGACACGGTCCTTGGGCACATCGTGTCCCGTGCCATCGGGCTGCTCGCCGCCCTCGTCGTGTTGATGGCGTTCTTCCCGCCGCAATGGGTGCAGGAGCGTTTTGACGTCGAGACGGTGCGTGGGTTCCCGGAGCGGCCAGGGCTCGCCGAGGAGGATTAGGCGCCTGGGGCGGCGAAGTAGCGCACGCTCCCTGCGCAGCGTTCGCTGCGGATGATGCCGGCCTCCTCCAGTTTTCGCGCCTGGTACCAGACGGCCGGGTGGGACACACCGAGGCGCTCGGCCATCTCTTTCTGCGTCAGACCGGGCCGTTCCTGGACCGCGGCGTAGAACGCTTCCGCGGCGCGGCTCCGGAGGGTGGCGACCGTCGCTTTCTTCGATGCGTCGATCTGTCCCGGTTCGAAGTAGCAGCGACGGCCGCCGCTCTTGATGCTGACGAGGAGGCGGTTGCGTTCCAGCGTGTCGAGATGGTGGAGGGCGGTGCCGCGTCCGATGAGGATGCGGCGGCGGATCTCTTCGGCGTTCGCGCCGGGGTTGGCGCGCACGTAGTGGAGGATCTCGTCGCGTGTGCCGTGGTCGAGGACCCGTTCGCGGGAGATCTTGGCGTAGAGGGGAAGGAGAAGCCCTTTGCCGACGTGGAGGAGCGTGGCGAGCCCGAGCGCGGCGGCGGCCCACAGGCCGGTCTTCTCGGCGAGGCCGAGGCCGTCTTCGGGGTGGGGATGCACGCGCGTGGCGGAGGCGCTGAGCGGTTCGGGTGTCGGCCCTTGCGGGAGGCTCTGGTCGTTGCGGGGGCTGCGTTCCCAGGTGGCGTCGCGAAGCAGGGCGCCGTCGCTGAGGCGATAGGTGCGCAGGCGGTCGAGCGGGGTCGGGTCCATGGCGCGGCCGCCGATGGTGAGCGTGGCCGAGTCATCGGAGATCCGGTGGTCCAGAACGGCGCCCGGTGTCGTCTGCCACTGGTCGAGGTCGCGGTGGGTCGTCTCGGACCAGCGCAGAAGCAGCGTGTCGAGGGCCATGAGGCGTTCCGGGGCGACGAGGCGGCCGAGATCCCCATGGCCGGCGTGGAACGCTTCGGTGCGCTTGCCGGCGGAGACGAGGTCGCCGTCGCTGTCGACGCGGCGCGAGACGGTGATGGTGAGCCGTTCGCCGCGGTCGTTCTGCAGGGTCACGGTCCATTCGAGGAGGACCGGCGCGTCGCCGCCGATGCGGGTGAGGTCGGCGACCAACCCTTCGAGCCCCTCCGCATCCTCGTCGGCGGTGTGGACGCGATAGGATGCGGCGGTGAGCGTGAAGCGTTCGTCGTCGTGCGTGCGAAAATGGCGGTAGCCGAGGTCTTCGACATCCGACGCCTCCTCGTACGCCTCGTGGAGCGGGAAGCGCAGGAGACGTCGGTCTTCGCGGGGGACGCCGGGAGCATCGGTCGCGCTGCCTGCACGCATCGGCTCTTCCGCCCGTCCATCCGGCCGCGGCACGTCGATCGAACGGTCCCCGGGGGAGAGATCGCTGAGGCGCAGTTCGGACAGCACCTGGGTGCGCAGGCCGCCGTCGCTGTGCGGGTAGAGGTGGCGGCAGACCGACAGGACAGGGAACGGGATGGTGGGGTCGAGCCAGACCTGGCGCGTCTCGACACCGACCGTGGTGGGGACGTCGGCGGGGTCGGCGAACGGCACCAGGACACCACCTGGCTGCGGATAGGGATGGTCGCAGGTCGGGCCGCGGGCGGCACGGGCGGCGGTGACGGGCCCGTCGGGGCCGACGTCGTAGACGGTGCGGCCGTCGAGGAGACCACGGGCGCTGTAGGTGCCGACATCCGCAGCAGCATCAGCATGGCCGTGCGGGACGTAGCGGAGCCCGGGCCAGACGGGGCTCGTGAAGAACGGCGACATCGCGGGGCGTGGTTCCTCGACGCGTCCCCATTGGTCCTCGGCCACCATGCTGCCGCCTTCGGGACGGCTCCAGAGCGCGAGGCCGTGGGTGGTGCGGCTCTGCACCGGCTCGCCCGTCTCGATGTCGATGTGGAGGGTGCGGACCACCTGCCCTTCGGCGGCAAGAAGGGCACCGGGGCCGTCGTGGGCCATCGGCAGGCGCGCCCGGTCCCACGGGGCGATCGTATGGGTGATGGTGATAGGGAGGACGGAGCGCCCGACCAGGTCCCAGGTCTCTGGCGCTCCGACCTCGAGGGTGAGCTGGTCGCGGACGGTCCATTGACGCACGTCCGGCGACAGGATGCGGTAGGTGGCGTCGTAGCGGTAGGTGGCACCGCTTTCGAACGGGGCGAGGGTGAAGCCGGGCTCTTCGTCGGCGCCCGCGCTGGTGGCGGCGAGGAGTCCAGGAAGAGCGAGGAGACCGGCGAGGAGGATGAGCGGGACGACGCGCGAAAGGGGCATGGCTCGTCGTCGTCGAGAGGAGGCGGTGGCCTTCAAAGCCGGTCTGGTCAGGCCGTTGACATCCTTCATGCCAACACGAAGCACAGTTGGGCGTATTAAAGGTTCATTGGGTATGACGCTGAAAGAGTGTTAGTCCCATTCGTCGTCCCACAGCACGCGCCATTCGACCTTGGCGCGGGCGTAGGGGATCGGTCTGCGGCGGTCGCACATCTCGGTGAGGTAGGCGTCGCACAGCTCCCAGTGTGGGAAGCGGCGCTCGCGGCGCCGGAACGCGGGGGGATGGACCCGGCGGGAGTCGGCGGGCCCTTCCATGATGCCCATGACATGGTGCAGGAGTTCGTGGTAAAGGACGTAGGCGACGACCGATTCCGGCACCGAGTCGTGGTCCAACGCCTTCGAGACGACGATCGTGTCGAGGTCGCCGTCATGATGTCCCAACGTGCGGTAGCCGGCCCGGGACGACCAGGTGACGGTGACCGGTTTGATGTGGCCTCCGAGGTACCGGTCGACGATGCGGTCGGTCAGCTCGCCGAGGTCGTAGACGTCGCCGCGGGGGCCCTTGCCCTGCTTGCGTGCCCGCGCCCGCCGCAACCGGCTGTGCAGCTCCTTGGCCGCGTTGGAGCGTTGCCAGACGGCGTAGTAGTCGGAAAGCAGCCGGGCCAGTTCAGGCACCTTGTGGCGCCGCGGGACGACCCGTGTGCCGAGCGAGGCGGCGAGGCCTTTCACCGCCTGGTCGGGCGCGTCGAAGAAGCCGTCGGAGAGGTCCAGGACGAGCGGTTCCCCGGTGCGCAGGACGCCGGTCTCGCGGCGCTCCAAGGAGGCGCGCAATCCGGCGTAGTCGTGGATGCGCAGGTCGAGCGAAGGCCGGTCGAACCCGACCGCTTCGAGGCCCTCGACGAGGAGCCGGCGCAGGCGGCGTTCCCGGGTCGGCCGCGGCAACGCCTCGCCCGCGCTCGGTGACGTGTCGGGGGCAGGCCGGGGGGGACGTTCCATGGGCGGCCGGCGCACGATGGGGCGGCGGCTCGTGCCGAAGGCGTCGAGCCGCGTCTGGTCCCGTGGGCGTTCCTCGTCGTGCACGTGCTCTCCCGGGCGACCGCAAGCCCGAAGGGGACATAAACGAAGAGGGGCTCGATGCGGCCCGAGGCGACGGATTGGGCGACAGGGCTGATGTGGAGACGGTGTCCGGGTCGATGCGTGACCCGTATCCCACGTGGTGCATGCCCTCCCACGCGGGGGGTGAAGCGCTCGCCCGTCCCCGCGCGGCGCGCATCGTCGCCTTCGAGCGTCTCTCGGACCGGCATGTCGCCTTCGAGGTGGCGGACCCGCATCTGGCACGCACAAAAGCCGGCCAGTTCGCCATGCTCTGGATCCCCGGCGTCGACGAGGTGCCGATGGGCGTCTCCACCGTCGACCCGGAGCGCGGTACGGCGTGGTTCCTGGTCCTCGAGGTCGGCGACTGCACGCGCGCCATGGGCCGGTTGAAGGCCGGCGACCGCATCGGCGTGCGCGGACCCTACGGCCGTCCGTTCGCTGTGCCGAAGGCGGCGAAGACGCTCCTCGTCGGCGGCGGGACGGGCACGGCGCCGCTTCTGGCCGCGGTCGACGAGGTGCATGCCACGGGCGGCACGGCGACCGTCGTCCCCGGTGCCCGCACCAAGGACCTCCTGGTATGGCTCGACCGGTTCGAGGCGGCGGCGGACGCGGTGCATCCCTGCACCGACGACGGCTCTCTCGGCCATCACGGCTTCACGACCGGCAAGACCGAGGAGCTGCTTGCCACCGGTGCCTTCGACCTCGTGCTGACCTGCGGCCCGGAGATCATGATGGTCAAGGTCGCCGAGGCGGCGCGCCGCCACGGGGTTCCGTGCCAGGTCTCGGTCGAGCGCTGGATGAAGTGCGGCGTCGGCGTCTGCGGCTCGTGTGTCATGGGCGACGGCGTCCGCGCTTGCGTCGAAGGGCCCTGCATTCCCGCCGAGGTGGCCGAGCGACTCCCCGATTGGGGCCACTACCATCGCGGCCCGGACGGCAACAAGATGCCCCTCCATTGACACCCCCTGGGCGGGTCCCTTCGGGGATATACCGGAAAAGCCCAAGAAGGAGTGCGCCGAATGGCCATCGATGAAGGCGAGCCGTGCCGCTCCGCGTCCTCGGACCGCAGCGTGGGCCCTCGTCTTCCTGGTCCTCTTTTTCTCCGGCTGCACGGAGGATGCGGCGCGCAAGGAGCCGAAGGAGGATTTCATCGACACCCATGATCCC
The DNA here is from genome assembly GCA_019347805.1 of Methanobacteriota archaeon. Taxonomy (GTDB): domain Archaea; phylum Thermoplasmatota; class E2; order JACPAO01; family JAHWKR01; genus JAHWKR01. Next base: position 38,460 of record JAHWKR010000004.1, on the reverse strand, counting down.
GACTCGCCGACCCAGAAGCGGATCTCGGCGCACGGCCTCATCCCGCCCGAATGGGACTATGGCGACTGGTGGCGCTACGAGAACACGGCCGGCGAGCAGACCGCCTATGTGGTGACGAACGACACCGACGCCACCTGGACCGTCGATACCGATTCCGAGTCGACGGCCTTCTTCGACGCGCGCTTCGACATCAGTTTCGTCGGCACATTGCGCAAACCCGACCTCGCCGGCCAGCAGGGCGACGATTGGGTCGAATACATCAAGTGGCCCCTCAAGGACGGCATCGAGTGGACGACCAAGTGGGACGGCGTCGAGCGGACGGTGCGCGCCACCGAACGCGACACGATGGTCTTCACGATGGAGGCGTACGAGGGTGACCGGCTGGCGGTGCGCTACACCTATGACCACGACATCCGCTGGTTCACCTCGATGATGTTCTTCGATACGGATGGCAGCGAGTTCGGCATGCGGCTCGTCGAGAGCGGCCACGACTTCGACGGGACGCTATACAGGTATACGCTCGAAGAGGCCTGGTCCGGTGCCGGTCCGGACGCCACCGGCGTCGGCGGGACCGCGGGACCCACGTTCGAGGTGTCCGAGGCGCACACCGACATCTGGGTCGGCTACACCCTCGACTGTCAGCACGGGGTCTTCTCGATCGCGGTGGCACCGGTGGCGGATGCCCAGTCGGGATGGCGCGACGATCGGACTTGTCCCCAGAACGCGACGGTGGAGGCCGCGACACCGACGGTGCCGGGCACCTGGAGCATCGAGGTCGCCGGTGTCATGCCGGGCGGCGACGCCCGTTTCGAGGCGACGGTCATGCTGCGCACCCTCGAGACGGTCGATTGGCGCCGCTCATGACACCGTTTTCCGGCCGCGGCTTGCAGGGTCGACCTTCCATTCCAATGCCTTTTTAAGACGCCTCCAATTGGCAGATACCGTCGGAGGACGACGATGGCCGTAGGATTTGTCCTGATCAGCGCAGCGCCCGCCCGAGAGCATGACGTGTACAACGAGCTCCTCAAAGTGGCGGAGATCGTCGAGCTGCACCCGCTCTTCGGCGAATACGACCTCATCGCGAAACTCGAGGCGAGCGACTTCGATACGCTCGGCCACGTCATCGTCAACAAGATCCGGACGATAGACGGTGTCGTCGACACGAAGACCCTCACGGGGACCCGCTTCTAGTCGACGCCACCGGGACGCGAGGGCATGGCACAATTCACGACCGTCTTCCTGAGCATCCTGCTCTTGTCGTTCGCGTTCTTCACGCTCGCCCTCGGGACCTTCGCAGCCTATTTCGGCACCGGCAAGAGCCGCGTCGTCGGCGTCATGCTCATGGTCGTCGCGGTGCTCGCCGGTTTCCTCTTCGCCATGTTCACCTGGGAGTTCATCCCCGGTGTCGAGGTGCTGTGGGAGCCACAGGTCGTCGCCCAGGCGGTGGTCGCCGTCTTGGCGGCCACGGTCGGCGGTTTGGCGAGCCTGGTGTTGTTCCTGGTGAGTATAATGAAAGCGTGAGCGGAGCGAACCTTTCTGATGAGCTGAGCGAGGGAGCGGAGCGACCGCGCGAAGCGAATTTGAAGGCGGGAAAGGAAGGTTTCCTTCTTCTTTCTCGGCCTATTCGCCGTCCCTTCTCTTGCGCATCACGTACACGACACCGAGGAGCGCGAGCGCCGCGATGGCCACGCCCGGTCCAGGTGTGTCCTTCTTTTCGTCGATCGAGACATCCGCCTCAGGATCGCTCTCGGCGATGGCGCCGAGTTCGGCGACGAGCGGTGAGGCGTCGTTGCGGGACGCGTCTTTCTCCGCGCCCAGTTGGCCGAGGGTCTTGCGGTAGTCGGTGCCGGAGACGATCTGGATGTCGACCGGGACGCGGCTTTCGCCGTGTGTCCAGACGAGGAGGATCTCGAAATGCGCGGTCTCGCCGATGGGTGCCGTCGCCGGGGCTTTCACCTTGAGGTCGACCTGTCGGCTCTCGCCGGGTCCGAGGCGGAACTCGCTCGGGCCGCTGTAGGCGGCCTGCCAGGTCGCGGGGAGTTTGGCGTAGCCGAGCCGTGCGGTGTTGGGCGTGTTGCCGGTGTTCTCGACCTCGAGGACGAAGCCGGCCGGTGCCCCGCCGGGGACGACCACGGGGAGCGACCAGGTGATGTCGAGGCGGCCGCCGTGGACCTCGGGGACGCGCACGGTGAGTGTGGTGGAGATCTGAGTGTGGTCCGTGGTGAAGGTGACCGGGAGCGTGTATTTGTCGGCGCTCTGGCCGGACGGCACGTTGACCTTGAGCGGGAAGTCGATGGTCTCGCCGGGCGCGATCGCCGCCTCGCTGTGGCCGGCGCTCCAGCGTGGCGGGAGCTGGCCCCAGACCGCCTTGACCGTCTCCATGCGGTTGCCGGTGTTGGTGAGCGCGACGGCGAGGGTGGTGGTCTCGCCCGGTGCGGCCTCGGGTTCGCCGGGGGCGATGTGGGCGAGGCGGTGGCGGGCGGTGGCGAAGACGATGCGGTCGCCGGCGTCGTTGCGGGCGCCGAAGGCGAGCGCTTCGCCGTCGGCGGCCAGCACCACACCGGTCAGGCTCCCGCCGGGCTGGTAGGTCCAGAGGGGGTCGGCGCGGTCGGGGTGCAGGAAGTGGAGGGTGCCGGTCGCGGTGGTGGCGACCAGTTGCTTCCCGTCGTCGCTGACAGCGAGCCCGGTGACGCGGCCGCCCGTCACGTACGTCCGTTCGGGGAGGCGGTCGAACGGGTCGCCGCTCTGCTGGTGCAGGAGGACCGCTCCGTCCGCGGTGCCGATGGCGAGGGTGCGGCCGCCGGTGCTCAACACGAGCCGTTCGACATTCGACCCGATGTCCGATTCCCAGACGGTCTTGCCGTCGGTGAGGTCGAGGAGGTGGACCCGTGTGTCGCCGCCGGTCGTGGTCACCGCCGCGCCGTAGGTGCCATCGGGGGAGATGGCGACCTGCGAGACGGCGGTCGTGATGCGGCTGAAGCTCATCATGAAGAAGGTGTCCGAGAACAGGTGGAGTCCGGCGGTCCCGCCTGCGGCACCGGTGGCGATGAGGACGCGGTCGCCGTCGCGGGACATGGCGAGGTCGTTGATCGTGCCGAAGGCACGTCCGCGGTTGTCGCTGGAATAGGTGCGGGTGGCGCTCTGTATGGCGCTATTGGGGTCGGCGGTCTTGATGAGGTGGACCTTGCCGTGGTCGGTGCCGAGCGCGTAGTAGGGTCCGCCGGCCGCGAGGGCGGTCGGTTGCGGGGCGTTCAGGAGTTCGCCGGAGTCGGCGATCTGGAAGGTCCAGATGGGGGCGTCGCTCCAGCGTGCGAAGCCGTAGAGGCGCCCTTCTTCACCGCTTTCGTAGGCGATGGCGGCACCCCAATACATGCCGTCGGGGCTGACCGCGCCGGCGATGGCGGTCGGGTCGTATTGTGCCGCGACTCCGGCCGCGGGGGCGGTCCAACCGTGCTCGCGGTCGCCGCCGTCGGGGAGGTAGGTGAAGGTCGCTTCTTCGTCGACCGCGAGGATGTCGAGCCCATCTGTGCTTGTCGCGAGCGAGACGAGGGGGGCGGGGATGGGGGCCTCGAACTGGATGTTGGCGCGCGAGGCGGAGGTGTCGGCGCCGGTCGAGGGGATGACGGTGGCGAGGCTCGCGAAAAGGAAGAGGAGCGCCAGGCTGCCCTGGAGGAGGCGTGTCCGGGACAGAGGTCGTGGTTCCTGGGCCGTCATGAGCGTTCGCTCACGGTGAAGAGGGATACCAGGCTTAAGAGGGTTCCAAAAGCTTCGCTTGTACGGACGGCCGCGTCTGGTGGTGTCGTCTCCTTAGGAAACGGTCACGCTGAGGTCGAAGGTGGAGCGTGGGGTGACGTAGTTGACCACCTTCACGGTCCAGGTGCCGGGTCCGACGGCGGCGAGGTTCTCGGCGTAGAGATGGACCGATTCGTGGGGGCCGGGGGTGACGCTGCGCGCGACGAGGGTGCCGTTCGGGGCGTAGACGTAGAGGTCCATGTCGGGGAACGGGGTCATGCCGGTAAAGCGCAGGTCGGCGAGGAACGTGGTATCGTTGTCGTGGACGTCGACGGTGAGGTTCTGGATGGTGACGCCGTCGATCTCTTGGCCATGAAAGATGCTGCCCGCAAGGAGCGTGTAGGATTCGCCGTAGGTGCGTGGATCGGATGTGTCGCTGAGCGCCAGTGTCGGCGCGAGCGGTGTGGCGTCGAAGGCGACGTGGGAGGGATAGTGCGTCGAACCGTAGAGGACGATGAGGTCGTTGACGTCGGTCTCGAGCATGACCGGGGCTGTGATGACACGCAGGCCGCTTCCGGCGGGGACAGTGATGCCGCCAGGGGGTAGGGTCATCTCGACGAGCACCCGCACCGCGTCGCCGGTCTTGACGATGCTGAAGTCCTGGTCGGCGACCGGTTGGATGGCACGCGGGCTGAAGTCGGCCATGACGCTCTCGCTCGTGCCGAAGTAGAGCACAAAGTCGGGGAAGACGCCGGGCGTCGAGGTGACGACCGAATCGGTGGTGACGAAGAACTCGAGCCGTACCGTGCCGGTGACAAGGAGCGGGTCGGGGAGTGGGGCGGAGACCCATTCGGGGAAGGGACCGCCTTGGGCCCATTTGCTGTAGAAATCGCCGAGGGGGGCGCGCTTCGTATCGCCGACCGGTTCCGCTTCGTCGAGGCCCCAGCCCTCGGCGAAGAACCAGGTGCTGCGGGCGGTCTTCGGCTCCGGTGCGGTGACGTCCTCGTCGTCCGACCGTGGGGTGTCCTCGGCGAGACAGCCGGCGAGGACGCTGCCGGTCATCATGAGGAGGACCAGGAGGCCGAGACGGAGCGGAGCGGGGGACAACGGCTCTGACGTGGAAAGTGGCTTGAAAAGGGTTTTGGGGCTCGTGATGGACAGGAACCGGCCGGGACAACCGGGTCGTTGGTCTTTTTTCGGCCATCAGGAGGCGTCAGGCTTTTCAGCCGGCCCGCCCGCTCCCGCCCTATGCGTGGTCCCCTGCCTGTCGTCGCCCTGCTCCTTGTCACCGGGGTGCTGTCCGGTTGTCTCTTCGACGATCCCACCCCTGGAGAGTTCGAGGGGGAGTCGTGGCTGCTTCTGGTCAACGGCAAGGTGTGGACCGCCGACGACACCCGGCCCTGGGCTTCGTTCGTCGCCATCGTCGGGGACCGCATCGCCGCGGTCGGTGACGATGCGCAAGCCATCATGGAGCGCCTTGGCGGCGATCCCACCATCATCGACCTCGGTGGCCGCCTCGTCACGCCCGGTTTCCACGACACGCACAACCATTTCGTCCGCGACGCGTCGGTCCTCGACGCAGAGACGTGGGAAACGAACCCGTACGAGCCGTGGCCGGCCGGTTGGGACCCGGTGGTGGGCAACGTCAATCAGAACCGCATCGCCCTGAACCATATCGCGACCTGGGGGAACGGGAACGTGGCGCGCATCGAGGACGGCCGCCTGCCGGACCCGCCGGCGGCCGAGGGGCATGGGCATGACCATCATGACGACGAGGAAGGGCATGACCACCTCTGGTCGCCCTACGCCGATTTCGCGCCGAAGGACCGCACCCGCATGACCGATGTCGGGCCGTGGCCCGTGATGATGGGTGTCGAGACCGAGACCTGGAAGAACACGCTCCGTGTCGCCCTGTCGGTGGCCAACAAGTATGGCCTCACTTCATCGTCGGAGGCGGGGGCGCCCATCGAGGCGTTCGACGTCCTCCAGGAACTCGACGGAGAAGGCGGGCTCACCGCGCGCTTCAACCTTTACCTGTTCCCCGAGCACCTCGACACGCTCATTGCCGAGAACAAGACGCTCGGGCATGGTGACGACGACGTGCGCATCCTCGGCCTCAAGATCTACAGCGACGGCTGGCTCGGGCCGCGCACCGCAGCACTCCGTGAGATGTTCAACGACCGGCCCCACCAGGGTTTCGCCTTCTTCTCACAACAAGAGATCGACGACTACGTCCTCAAGGCGCACCAAGGGGGGCTCAAGATCACCGCGCACGCCATCGGCGACCGCGCCGTCGACCGCATGATCACCGCCTACGAGAAAGCGGTCGCAGCGGGCTGCCCCGAAGGGGCGACCCACAAGGTCTGCACCGACCCGCGTTTCTCGCTCGAGCACGCCTCGCTCGCCCAGCCCGACCTTGTCGCGCGCATGGTCGACCTCGGTCTTGTGCCGAGCGTGCAGTTGTCGTTCCCGACGAGCGACGCGCCGTGGATCGAGCAAGCGCTGGGAGAAGAGCGCGCCGCGGAGACCTATCGCTGGAAGACCATGATGGACGAGGGGCTCGTCGTCGCCGGTTCGAGCGACTGGCCCAACGAGGTCCTGCCGCCGCTCTGGGGCGTACAGCGCGCCGTCACCCGCATCGACCTGAACGGTGAACCGCCCGAGGGCTTCCATCCCGAGGAGGCGCTCACGGTCGACCAGGCGCTCCGCACGATCACCATCAACGCCGCTTATCTCGAGCACCGGGACGAAGAGCTCGGCAGCATCACGGAAGGCAAGTACGCCGACCTGGTGGTCCTCGAGCGCGACCTCTTCACCATCGACCCGAAGGAGATCGCCGCCACAGAGGTGGCGCTCACCATGGTCGGAGGGCGTGCGGTGTACGGGAGCGGGACGGTCGACGTCCCCTTGAACCAGGTCGAGCCGGTCCATGTGCACGGGCCGCAGAGTAGCAAACAGTAGAATATTCTATAAAGTAGAAAGTTCTACTTAAGCTTGTGACGACCTCCGTGAAGATGCGGTCCGAGGACAAGGAGCGGCTCGACCGGCTCCAGGCACGGATCCTGGCGGAGTCCGGTAAGAAATTCACCCAACAGGAGCTGCTTGGGCTACTCCTCTCACTCGGGGAATCCCAGTTTGCGTTCTTGACCGACCGTCCCAAGAAGATGACGAAGGCGCAGCGCGAGCGTCTTATGGCGCTGCCCGTGCGGACCGGTGTCCAGATCCGGCCTGAGGACTATGACGATATTCTCTACGGGTCGAGCAGATGAGCCTGCTTCTCGACACGAGCGTCCTGTTCGCGTTCCTGAACCAGGACGATGCTGACCATGCGCGGGCCAAGGAGTTCCTGCTCGCGGTCTCCGAAGGCGCATTGGGGACGCCCGTCGTCACCGATCTCATTATCGCGGAGCTCCACAACCTGGCCAGGGCCTGCAAGATGGCCCCGGCGTTCGAGGAGGCGGCCCGTGACCTGTTGAGCGGTTCGACCCTGCCACTTTTGGGATTGGTGCGGAGGGAAGTCGGGATCGCCCGGTTCGACCGCATCATGGAGGTCTTCTTGAAGTATCGAGACGCAAGGGTCTCGTTCACCGACGCAAGTCTCTTGGTGATGCAGCAGGACGAATCCATCGATCTCTTGGCCACATTTGACCGGCGCCTTGGGGCTCTTGCCGCACGGGATTTCACGGGCTAGAGGGCCGCCTTTTTTTCTTCCTCGGCTTGTCGATGTTTGCCTCATCGCTTCGCCACTTGGTTCAGTTCACCAATACTCGTCACAGGCATTCGCGCCACCGTCTATTCGACGGTGACGCTCTTGGCGAGATTGCGCGGCTTGTCGATCTCGCATCCCCGCGCCGCCGCTGCGTGATAACTCAAGAGATGCAACGCGGCGGCGTGCGTGAGCGGTGTGAAGATGGCTTCCGTGTCGGGCACGCGGATGACGTGGTCGCCCAATTGCTCGGCTTCCGTGTCGGAGGCGGTGGTGACGATGAACACCTGGGGGCCGCGCGCCTTGACCTCGATGATGTTCGAGGCCATCTTGCTGTAGACGCCATCGGGGGCAAGGAGCGCCACGACGGGGGTGTCCGGTGTGAGGAGCGCGAACGGTCCGTGCTTGAGCTCTCCGCCGGAGTAGCCTTCGGCGTGGATGTAGCTGATCTCCTTGAGTTTCAGGGCCCCTTCCAATGCGATGGGGTAGAGCACTTGCCTGCCGAGGAAGAAGCAGGAGTCGGCCTTGGCGATGAGGGCGGCCTGCTCGGCGATCGTTTCGCTCTTTTGCAGGACCTGGTCGACCAACCGTGACGTGTGCTGCAACCCACGCTCCAGTTCGCGCAGGTCGGAGGCGGGCAGCGTCCCCTGGATCTCGGCGAGGCGGAAGGCGAGGAGGTAGAGGGCGCACAATTGGCCGAGGAAGCTCTTGGTGGCGGCGACGCCGATCTCGGGCCCGCTCTGGATGTAAAGGACGCCGTCCGATTCACGGGCGATGGTGCTGCCGACGACGTTGCAGACGGAGAGGACGGTGTGGCCGCGGCTGCGCGCCTCGCGCAACGCGGCGAGGGTGTCGGCGGTCTCGCCGCTCTGCGAGATGGCGACGGCGAGTCCCGGTTCTTCGCGCACTTCGGAGCCGTAGCGGTATTCGCTCGAGTAGGCGACCTCGACGGGGATGCCGACGAGCTTCTCGATGACGTATTTGCCCACCATTCCGGCGTGGAACGAGGTGCCGCAGGCGAGGATGAGGATGCGGCCGATGCCCCGCAATCGCGCATCGTCCATGCCGAGCTCGAGACGGACGTGGGGCGGTGTGGGGAATAGGCGGCCGGCGAGGGCGTCGTTTATGGCGCGTGGGCCGTCGTAGATCTCCTTGAGCATGAAGTGGTCGTAGCCGCCTTTCTGGGCGTCCTCGATGTCCCACGAGATGGTCTGCGGCGCGCGCTCGATGGTCTTGCCGTCGATGTCGAAAAGATGCAATCCCTCAGGCGTGGCGACCGCGAGGTCGCCATCCTCGAGGTAGACCACTTGCTTGGTGTGTTCGACGACGGCGGTGGCGTCGGAGGCGAAGAGCGTCATGCCGTCCGCCAGCCCGGCAAGGAGCGGGGCGTGGGAGCGGGCGGCGAAGAGGACCCCGGGCAGCCCGGCGACCGAGGTGACGATGGCGTACTGGCCGTCGAGTTTGCTGATGGTGCGGCGGAACGCGGCGGTCGCGTTCTCGAGGTCGACCTTGTCGAGCGCGGCCAGTTCGTCCTCGAAGAGGTGCGCGAAGACCTCGGTGTCGGTCTGGGAGACGAACTGGTGGCCGTCGTCCTGGAGCGCTTTCTTGAGCGTGGAGAAGTTCTCGATGATGCCATTGTGGACGACGACGACGCGGCCCTTGCAGTCCTTGTGGGGATGCGAGTTCGTCTCGCTCGGGGGGCCATGGGTGGCCCAGCGTGTATGGGCGATTCCGGTGCCGGCGTCGGCGCTCGCTCCGACCATGCGGCGGAGGGCGGCGACACGTCCGGCGGTCTTGTAGATGGCCGTGCTCTCATCGACCAACGCCACACCGGCGGAGTCGTAGCCGCGGTATTCGAGGCGTTCCAGCCCGTTGAGGAGGATCTCGCGTGCACCGCTATGCGCGTCCGAGACGATGCCGATTATGCCGCACATGTTGGTCCACCTCCTTGTTCCATGGCCAAGCGCCTCACACCACGTGCGCCCCGTCGGGGACGCGTCGGACGGTCCGGTTCGCTGCCACGCTCGCGCCGACACCGATCATGGCGCCGGGTTCCAATACCGTGTTGGCACCGACGAAGGCGTCGCCGCCGATGACGGCGCCGAGGTCGTGGATGTGCTGGAACTCCCCTTCGATGTCGAAGACGGCGGGTCCGCGGTCGGCGGAGACGCGCGGACCGAGTCGGGCGCCCTGGTCGAGGATGGTGTGGCGCAGGACGCAACCGGTGTCGACGAGGGTGTTATCCATGAGGGTGACGTTCTCGAGGTCCGAGAACGGGCCGACGGTGGAGTGGTCGCCGATGGTGGCGGGGCCGCGGATGACGACGTTGGGTCCGATGTCGCAATGGGCGCCGATGCGGATGGGGCCGATGAGATAGGAACCGCTGCGCAGGATCGTCCCGTCGCCGACGTGCACCGGGCCCCTCGTCATGACGCCTTCCTCGGTCGTCTCCGGCAGTCGGGTGTCGGCGAGTTCGTTGAGGATGCGGTGATTGACCTGGAGGAGGTCCCAAGGATAGACGATGTCCTGCCAGGCGTTCTCGACCGGGACGTGGGTCAGGCGGTGGCCGTTCTGGATGGTGCGGTTGACGACGTCGGTGAGCGCGAGGTCGTCGGCGGAGATGTGGCCGCCGAAGTCGGGCGGGAGCCGGTAGATACCGGTCGAGATGAGGCGCGTCGTCGGCAGGCTCGGTTTTTCCTGGATGCGTTGCACCGTGTCGCCCTGCACTTCGAGCACACCATATTTGGACGGCGTGGTGGAGCGGGTCGAGACGAGCGCCAGGTCGCCCTTGGCTTGAACGAGTGCCTTGATGAGGCCGGTGGTGACGTAGTTGTCTCCGGGGAGGACGAGGAAGTCTTCCTGGGGTCCGGCGGTCTCCAGTCCCACGGCGAGGGCGTGGCCGGTGCCGAGTTGGCGGTCCTGGACGGCGTAGCGGATGTCGGCGCCCCAGTCGTCGCCGTCCTGGAAGTGGGTCTGGATGCGTTCGCGCTTGTAGCCGACGACGAGGGTGATGTCGCGGATGCCGTTCGCGACGAGGGCGCGCACCACGTGCTCGATGAGCGGTGCGCCGCCGACGGGGATCATCACCTTGGGCCGGGTGGCGGTGAGGGGGCGGAGGCGTTTGCCTTCGCCCGCTGCGAGGAGGATGGCTTGCATCGTGCCGAGAGGCGGTATCTTGGGGCTCGGTTAAAAGGGAGCCGGGGGGCGGGCAAGGTCCGGCGTCGTCCTGGCCACCTTCACCCCCTAGAGGTCGAGGTCGTCGAGGTGGCGCCGCGCCAGCTCCAGTTGCCTGCGGGTCTGTTCCTGGCGGGTCAGATAGTGGTCGCAGCTGTGGCCGCGGTCGGTCAGTTTCTCGTGGGCTTGGCAATAGCCGGTGCCGAGGCTGAGTCCCGATTCGCTCGATTCGGACCAATGGCCGCAGGTGGCGCAGCGGGGCGCGCTCGGGGTTCGGAGCAAGGCTGCGTCCTGATGGCGCCGCTCGGGTTGATATAGGGCGCTGGAGCGTCCGTCGGGGGCTTGGCCGTTCGGCCGCACCGGTCCAGGATGTGCCGACCTGCCGCACCCGTCCAGGACCCGGTTCTTCTGCCGCGCCGATGTTCGCTCACGACGTGCCAAGGAGGTCGGCGATGGCGGCACGCACCCGGCTATATTCGGCTTCCACCGCCTCCAGACCGTCACGGGCCGCGGTGAGGTCACCCGCTCGTCCTGCCTGCTCGATGGCTTGCAGCAGGGTCGACAGGGTGGAGGCACAGACGCCCCCGCTCGCACCCTTCAGCGCATGCGCCGCCTTGGCCACCTTGTCGGCGTCGCCTTCGGCGAGACCCGTGCGGATGTGGTCGAGCCGTTCGTCGGCGTCCTCGAGGAAGACACCGTAGATCTCGGCGAGGAAACCGGGCTGGCGGGCATCGAGGTGACGGAGTCCTTCCAGGCAGGTGTCATTGAGCGCGGGTCCGGACATGTTCAACCCTCGATCTCCTCTTCCTCGGGTTCGCCGGGTGCGCGTGTCGGCGTGAAGCCGGGGAACGGCACTTCGCCTTCGATGGGGACCGATTCGGGGACGACGTGTTCGCGCACCGTCCGGAGGGTCTTCTTGAGTTTGACCATGTGGCAGATGGGGGCGCCGGGGTTGACCATCGGGAGCAGGGTGACGCCGACGACGATGCCGGTGAAGGGCGCGAGGATCTGGCCCCGCTCCTGGCCGAACGGATTGGTGATGATGCCGATGAGTTCGCCCTTGTGGACCACGCTGCCGGCCTGGACGAAGGTCTCCATGAGGCCGCCATGGTCGGTGCGCACCCAGGCGCTCGTCTTGGTGATGACCTGGTAGCGGGGACGGACCGGTTCGCCGGCGAGCATGTTCAGTTCGCGCATGACGTTGAGGATGCCGGTCACGCCCTGCGAGATGACGTCGCGCTGGAACCGGAACGTCTCGCCCGCTTCGTAGATGATGGTCGGGACGCCATGGTCGGTCGCCACCTGGCGCAGGGTCCCTTTGGCGCCGCGCTTGTCGAGGATGACCTCGGCGCCGAACGCCTTGGCGAGCCGTCGCACCTCGTCGTTGGACATGTCCCCGCGCACCTGCGGGAGGTTGTGTCGTTGGTATCCGGCGGTGTGCAGGTCGATGCCGTAGTCGCACGGGTTGATGATGTGCTTGAAGACGTTGTGCGCATAACGTTGCGAGGTGTTGCCTTTCGGGTCGCCGGGGAAGACGCGGTTGAGGTCGCGCCGGTCCGGCATGTAGCGGGAGTGGGAGACGAAGCCGAACCGGTTCACGACGGGGGCGGCGATGATGGTGCCGCGGATCGTCTCGGCCTCGATCTGGTCGATGACCTCGCGGATGATCTGGACGCCGTTCACCTCGTCGCCGTGGACCGCCGCGGTGAGGAAGAGGCGGGGTCCGGCGCGTCGGCCCCGGATGACGGTGACGGGGATGTCGACCTTCTGCGCCGTGTAGTGTTCGCTGACTTTGAGGTGGATCTCCGATTTCGTCCCGGGTGGTATGGTGCGCCCGCCGATGCGGATGGGGGAGCGTTTGCGCGACTTGGGGATGATGTCCTTGTTCGGGGACTTCCCGCTCGTCCGCTTGCGGCCTTTCTTCTTGGTGTCGGACTTGTCGATGATCTTCTTGCCCGGGCTTTTGGGAGCGACACCGCTCTCGGCCGGGCGCGTCTTGCCGCCGCCTTTTTTCCGTTCCGGGGCCGGCGTCGAGGCTTGGTCGGCACGCTCCCGTCTTTTGTCGTCCTTGCCGCGGACGGGCGGGTTCGCCATCGCGGCGGCGAAGCGGTCGCTCCCTTATGAGGGCGCGGTGTCAGGGCGTGTCGCTCATCCGCAGGAGGCCGTCGCTATCCGATGCGCGGGGGTTCGGCGATCTCGCCGCGGCGGGCCCGTTCGGCGTAATCGATGGTGAAGTCGATGATGTCGCCGGCGATGTCGCGCCCCGTCGCCGCCTCGAGCCCTTCGAAACCGGGCGAGGAGTTGACCTCGATGACCTTCGGGCCGTCTTTTCCCATCAGCATGTCGACGCCGGCGATGTTGATGCCCAACACGGCCGCCGCCTGGATGGCGACGCGTTCCTCTTCGTCGCTGAGGCGCACGACCCGGCCGGTCCCGCCGCGATGGATGTTGGAACGGAACTCGCCCATGCGCGCCTCGCGTTTCATGGCGGCGCACACCTGGTCACCAAGGACGAGCGCGCGGATGTCCTTGCCGCGCGATTCCTTGATGAACTGCTGGATGAGGATGATGTGTCCCATCGAGAAGAAGATGTCCAGGATGCTCTCGGCGGAATCGCGCGAGTCGGCGATCATCACGCCGACGCCCTGCGTGCCCTGGTGGAGCTTGAGGATGATGGGGAAGCCGCCGCAATAACGGATGGCGGCGTCGATGTCCTCCGGGCGGCGGCAGATGTAGGTGCGCGGCATGTCGATGTCCATGCGCGACAGGATCTGCATCGAGCGCAGCTTGTCCCGGGAGCGGAAGATGCCGGCGGGGGAGTTGACCACCGGGACGCCCATCATGTCGAAATGGCTGACGACAGCGAGGCCATAGGTCGTGATGGAGGCGCCGATGCGTGGGATGACCACGTCGATATCGGTGAGCGTCTCACCTTCGTGGTAGATGCGCGGTTCGCCCTTGCCCATGGAGAGGTTGCAGCGCATGGGGTCGATGACACTGACGTCATGGTCGCGCTCGAGCGCCGCCCGCATCAGGTTGGACGTGGAATGAAGGGTCCGTTTGCGCGACAGGATGGCGATGTGCAATGGGGGCGCCGCCATGTTTCCTACGGCACCGGGGTACAAGAGCGTAGCGGGGGAAGAGCGGACGGAGACGGAGGCGCGATCGCAGGAGGTCGCCTCGTCATGGGGTCCCGGGCTTTTGGCCCTCGGGGTCCGTCCGTCCACCTTCCGGCCACACTGGATCGGCGTGACCCACGGGCCCCTTCCTCGCCTTGGCCATGCGCCTGTGCACCACTCCGCTCGATGGACCCGTCCCTGGAGCGGCCCCCCGACACCCTCTCCGTGCCGGCGCTGGAACGGACCGTCGTGCGGCCCCTCCGAGGATAAAACGCTTAAATGGGTCCCCCTTGGCGCCGCCTTGGCCCAATGATCCGGATCGGACCCGCTGGTATCCCGCTCTCCTGCAAAGGGCGGACGCTGAAGGACGGCATCATCTACACGAAGAGCCTCGAGCTCGATGCGCTCGAGGTCCAGTTCGTCCGCGGCATCCGCATCTCCGAAGAGGACGCGGCCGAAGTGGGCGAGGTGGCCGCCGAGGCGGACGTCGAGCTGCATGTCCACGCCCCCTACTACACCAACCTGGCGGGTGACGACCGCAACCTGGATCTCACCCGGGACAAGGTCATGACCGCCGCCAAGATGGGCCACATCATGGGCGCCAAGACCTGCGTGGTCCACCCTGGCTTCTATGGCGAGCGCACCCCCGAAGAGGCGACCGAGCGGATCGTCCAGGTGGTCGGCATGTTCCGTGACGACATGAAGTCGAACGGCTACACCCCCAAGCTCGCCCTCGAGACCATGGGCAAGCGCAAGGTGTTCGGGTCGCTCGACGAGATCGTCGACGTCTGCCGTGAGGTCCCCGACGTCCTGCCGGTCCTCGACCTGGCCCACATCCACGCGCGCGGCAACGGGTCGCTCAACACCGTGGAGGATTTCCAGGACGTCTTCGACAAGCTCATCCCGCTCGGGTTGAAGCACCACCTTCTCCACTTCACCGGGGTCCTCTACGAGAACGGCAACGAGCGCCACCACCTGCCCATCAAGAAGGGCGACCTGCGTTTCGAGCCGCTCGTCGAGGTCATCCTCGAGAACGACTACAATGTCACCCTGATCTCCAATTCGCCCATCCTCGAGCATGATGCGATGTACATGCAGATCATCCTCGATCGGGTCCGCGAGAAGCGCGACCAGCGGCTCGCCAAGGAACTGGCCCGCAAGGAGTCCGGTGAAGAGGCACCCGAGGACGAAGAGGAGGAGGAAGAGGACGACTACGGCCTCGACGACGAGCAGCCGCGCAAGAAGGCGGCGAAGAAGCCCGCCAAGAAGGCGGCCAAGCCGGCCAAGGAGACTCCCAAGAAGGAGCCCAAGAAGGAGCCGGTGAAGAAGGAGGCTCCGAAGAAGGAGCCCGCCAAGAAGGCCGCCAAGGCCAAGGAGCCCGAGGCGGTAGAGGAGGAGCGGCAGCCGCGCTGCGCGGCCCTCACGAAGGCGGGCACACCGTGCCAGAACCTCGCCCGGGGCCGCTCCAAGTACTGTTCCAGCCACAAGGGCTATCGCCCGCCCCGCAATTCGGGGTGACATGGAACAGGCGACGGTCCGCCCAGGGGGTATGACGATGAAGGGCGAAATACGGCTGCGCCGTGGCGTCGACCACGTCCTCGGACAGGTCAAGGACATCCTGGACGATGTCGATGACGAACGGCTCGAGGAGGCCCTCTCCGCCCTGGAGCACGCCCAGCGCGTCTTCCTCTACGGCGCCGGTCGCTCGGGGCTCGTGGCGCGTGCCTTCGCGATCCGCCTGATGCACCTCGGCTACCAGACCTTCGTCATCGGCGAGACGATCACCGCACCGGTCGCCAAAGGCGACGTGGTGCTCCTCATCTCCGGTTCCGGTGAGACCTATCCGGTCGTCATGACCGCCGAGATCGCCAAGAACATCGGGGCGACCGTGGTCTCCATCACGCACAACCAGAAGACCGGCATCGCGGCTTTGTCCGACATCGTCCTCGCGCTTCCTGCGAAACGGCCGGGTCCGGAACAGGAACAGCTCGCACCGCTCGGGACGCTTTTCGAGTCGGCGACCTGGATCCTCCTCGACGGCTTCGTGGCGGACCTGATGGTGCGGACGGGGCAGACCGAGGTGGCGATGAGAAAACGCCACGCGACGCTCGAGTGAGCGGCGCGGCGTTTTCTCTACTTCGTCGAGCCCGAAGCCGCCGAAGGCGGCAGGGCCGACGAAGATGAGAAAGAGGCATGCGACCCTCGAATGAGGGTCGCTTCTGTCTGCTTTCTCTAGTGAGCGCTCTGGCGAGGCGCCTTCGGCGCCCGCCTCGCGAGCATGAGAAAGCGACACGCCACCCTCGAGTGAGGGTGGCGTCTGACGCTTTCTCTACACCGCCTGGCCCGAAGCCGCCGAAGGCGGCAAGGCAATCGGTCGTTCCGAGACATGTCCAATCGAACCGGGAGGACGGTCTATCAGGGGCCTCTTTGGATAGGCGTCCGTCATGGCTGTCCACGGACCCGACACTCCGGGCGATCTCCAGGAGCTCACCTCGGCTTTCTCGCGGGTCGGTCCGGGTGAGCACCTCTGTCGGCTCCACCAGGGCAATGTGGGCAGGCGTCAAGTGGCGACCGCTTTCCTCCGCGCTGGCTTGGCACGGGGCGAACGGGTCCTCTTCCTGGCGGATGAGAAAAGTCGCCGTGTGGTGGAGGAGAACCTGGCCATGGCGGGTGTGGACGTGGCCGCGGAATCCGCGCGTGACGCGCTCGTTCTGATGGAAGCGCGTGACGCCTACCTGCAGGATGGAACGTTCGATCCGAAGGCGATGGTGGCGTTCATCGAGTCCGTCCGTCTTGCTTCGTTGGAATCGGGGTTCCCGGCGGTGCGGGGGGTGGCCGAGATGGATTGGGCCATCGGTGCGGGCGTGGACCGAGTGACCTTGATGCGCTACGAGGCGATGCTGAACCTCTATCTGGCGGGTCGTGAGGTGACCGTGTTGTGCCAGTACGACCGCAGCGCGTTCCCGCCGGATACGCTCCGGGACGTCATCCTGACCCATCCGCGTGTCGTCGTCGACGGTCTCATCGGGCGCAACCCCTATTACGTCCCGCCCGAGGAGTACCTGTCCGGCGTACCGGTCGAGGTCGAGGTCGACCGTCTCTTGACCAACATCCTGGAGCGTGAGCGGGCCGAGCGGGATGTCCAGCGGGCCGTGCGACGGGTCGGGGACATGGAGCGACTGGCTGCACTCGGGACGCTCCTGGCGGGTGTGGCGCACGAGATCCGCACACCGATGACCTATGTGGCGAACAACCTGAACCTGGTCCGGGCGCGGTTGGAACGGACCGGGCTGAGCGGCCCGGAGCTGCAACGCATCCTCGCTTCGGTGGATGTGGCCCTGGAGGGGGTGTCGCGCATCGGTGACATCCTGGACGACCTGAGATCGGTCTATCGGTCGGAGGCGGCAGAGTGGCGCATCGGGGACCTGTCCGACCCGGTCGAGCGCGCCTTGGACCTCTATGAGGGCGCCTATCTGGGGGATGTGCGCATCGAGCGCGACCTGGGATCGGCACCGGGGGTCGGGTTCGAGGAGGGCCAGGTGGTCCAGGTGGTGGTGAACCTGGTGGCGAACGCCGTCGAGGCGACCCCGAAAGGGGGTCGCGTGCGGGTGTCGACCCGGCACGACGACGGTCGGGCGCGGCTCGTCGTCGAGGACGAGGGGGAGGGCGTCCGCCCAGAGGACCGGGGCCGCATCTACGACCCCTTCTTCACCCGCAAGCGCAGTGGTACGGGGCTCGGTCTGTTCCTGGTGTCCCGGATCGTCGCACGCCATGGCGGGCGCATCGACCTGTCCTCCGACGTCACGAGCGGCACATGTTTCATCGTGAGCCTGCCGGTCGGGTTGGAGGGTCCCTTGCCGATCGAGGACGTGACCCTTGGGACGCCAGGGGAGCCGCGGCCTCACACCCGCACGTAGTCGGGCACCTGGCGTCGTCCGAGCGGTCGGAACTCGATGTCTGCGGTGCCGTTCTGGACGTAGTCCTGGAAGACCCGTTGGGCGATGTGTTCCGGGAGCGACAGGCTGAGGGTGATGGCGTAGCCGGGGGTGGTGCGGCCTTCCTCGTCGTTCGTCTCGACGCGTTCGATGGCGTCGACGTGGACGCGGGCGCGCAGGTTGGTGCGTGTGGTGAGCGTGCCTGCGCCGTCGCGTGTCTCTTCTGTTTCATCGCTTTCGTAGAGCGGCGACTTGTAGCCGGCCCATTCGAGTTGCGCAAGGACGCGCTCGGTGAGCACGCGCTTGCTGCCGGAATCGTCCCATCCCCAGATCTGGCAGACGTGTTGCAGTCGGGTCTTGGTGAGGGCCACGAGGATGCGTTCCATGGGGATGCCGTGGGCGATGTGGGCGCCGGCGATCATGCCGAGGTCGGCGTCTTCGTTGGCTTCTCCCAGGAGGGCGACGGCCTCTTTGAGGCGGTTGAGGGCGCGTGCGTCAAGCGGGGCCTCATCGTCGATGATGGTGAGGGTCTCGTGGAGCCAACGGTCGACAAGGGAGTCGGTGATCTCGAAGACCCACCGGGTCTCGCCGTGGGCGTTCATGCGTTCGGTCCCGTCCGATTTCATTCGCCTGCCTCCATGTCATGCGTGAGCATGTTGCTGCGGGGGTCCTCGCGGTTCATGTGCATCCGATGGAGCGCATGGGCGAGACCAGGCTTGAAGCTTTTCTTCAGCCTATATGAGCAGACCTGTTACCCATTGATGGGTCGATGAACGGGGCCTGCCGGAACGAGCACCATGGTGCAGAATGGGGCATCAGGGGGTAGGCCGAAAAAGAAGTCGCGGTCGGGGAGAGGAGGGTTCAGAGGGGGCCGGGGGCGCGGGGTCCGCCTTGGAAGGTGCCGTATTTGTTGACCCAGCCGCGGATCCCTTCCTTGGAGATCTTGATGTTGTGGTGGGAGTAGAGATGGTCCTGGATCTTGGCGAGCGAGAGGCCCTTCACGTAGAGGTCGAGCGCCTCGGTGACGATCTCGGGTTCCGTCTTCATCTTGAGGAAGCCGTTGTCGGGCGTGAAGCGGCGGCCGCAGATGTTGCACTTGTACATCTGCTTGAACGAAGACTTGTTCTTGCGTACGCCGTACTTGACGACTTCAGGACTTGAACAGAACCGGCACTCCGACATTTTCCCCACTTCCCGCTACGATGCCGGTAATCGGGTCAGGCTATTTCTATGTATCGAGGACATGACGCCCCTCCTGGAAAAAGGGGGTCCGGAAGCGTCCGCCACGACGCCTCGACGAAGCACGTCCGAGGCGCGGCCGCAGGTCACCCGATGGGCGAGAAAAGCAGTCCGCTCTGCGCCTTCGGCTGGAAGTAGGTCGACTTCTGCGGCATGTGCTCGCCATGGTCCGCGACCGCGGTCACCGCCGAAAGCGGGGTCGCGTTCATGATGATCGAGCACTGGTGGCGGCCCTCGTCGACCCAGCGCACCGCTTCTTCGTCGACCCGTGTGTAGCGCAGGTGCTCCCCGGCGTTGTCCTGGTCGACCCCGAGGGTCTTGGGCAGGACGACGTGGTGGAGGACGGAGACGTCGAGCGCCTTCCAGGCGTCCGACCGGTCGCCCATCTCCGCTTTGGGGACCTCGGCGTGCGGGAGCGTCAGGATGTCGGCCTCGCCGTCGCCCCAATAGAAGACGAACCGGTGGACAGTGTCGACATCGACGCCTTCGCAGATGTCCCGGAGCGCCACGGCACGCGCCCGGCTGTCGCTGCCCACGGTGACCGGCTCGGTCTTGAAGCGCTCCTGGAGCGCCCGGCGTCCCTCGGCGGGCGCGGGAAGGTCGGAAAGGAGCCGGTGGGTCGGGTGGACCGCGATGCCGGGGTCGTCACGCGACACGAAGAGGCTGAGCTTGTGGTCGTAGGGCAAGGTGCCGTCGATGGGTCCGCCATCGCGCGCCTCGCGGGCGTAGTGGCAGGCGGTGGCATAGCGGTGGTGGCCGTCGGCGATGTAGACATTGCGCCCGTCGAAAAAAGCCTGCACCGCTTGCAGGGTGTCCGCGTCGTCGACCGCCCAGAGTTCATGGCGCACACCGGAGGGGTCGGTGAAGTCGACGATAGGGTCGGCGTCGACGATCTCCGCTTCGAGCGTGCGCTGGACGAAGCCTTCGCTGTCGGTGTAGAGGAACTGGATCGGCTCCAGGTCCATGCGGGTCGCGCCGAGCAGCTTGAGCCGGTCCTCGATCGGGCCCTTGTGGGTGCGCTCGTGCGGTCGCACTTCCTTGTATTCGGGGTCGAGTCGGAGGAGCGAGAAGAACCCGCGCACCGTCTTGCGCGCGCCACCCTCGGTGTGGGTCTCGTGGTAGACGTACAGGGAGGGGTCCTTGGTCTGGGTCAGGACACCTTCCTTCATCCAGCGCCGCAAGGTCTTCGCCGCTTCGGTGTACTTCGACGCCTCGCCCTTTCCGGGCGACGCGTCCGGAAGTGTGAGCCGGGTGACGTTGTGGAGACTTGTTTTCTTGAGCCGCTCGACCTCTTCGGCGGTGAGGACGTCATAGGGAGGCGCGGTGACGCTCGCCGGGTCACCGTCGACCTCGTCCCAATCGTACGTGAGCGCTTTGAAGGGACGGATCTCCACCATGTTGCTCGCCCGCCGAGCCGCTCTCCGTACATACACTTTCCGCGCTCCGGACCCTTAGGGGCGACCGCTCCGGGCATCCGGTCACTTCAGGGAGACGCCGCTTACCGGCCGCTGCTGAAGTTCGACGAGTGTTCGAGCCGCTTTATATGCGCGAGGGGTATCCAAGAGACTGTCAACGGAACGGACGTGACCCACATGAACAACAGACTGCTCGCCCTCATCACCGCCCTTGCCCTCGCCGGTCTCGGTGTCGCCGCCATCCCTGTCTTGGCCGACGCGCACGACAGCGAGGCCTGTCAAGAAGCCAAGGACGCCCAACGCGAAGACCCGAACCCGGTCAACAGGGAGCGGGTCCGCGAGGCTTGCCAACCGGCCGAGAAGGCCCCTGAGGAGCGCTGCGCCGAAACGGACAACGAGACCGCCGAGGAACGCTGCGAAGAGCGCGCCGCCGGGAAGAAAGACCGGGAGAACGCCCACGGTTTCCGGGACGAGCGCCATGACGCCCGTGACGCGTTCCACTCGGAACGTGACGAGGCCCGCCACGGTTACCACGCCGAGAAGGCGCGCCTGCGTGCCGAGTACGACCGCTCGAACGAGACCCAGCGCGAAGAGTTCCTCGAGCGCCAGAAGGCGGCCCGCGAGGCGTTCAAGGCGGCCCAGGAGCGCGCCCGCGAGAAGTACCACGACCGCCTCCAGAGCGCCCGCGAGGCCTATGTGTCCGAGCGCGGTGAAGACGGCAAGTGTGCCGAGGACCCGGACTGTGTCGATGCGCGCATCGCCGCCCTCGAGCGCCGAAAGGCGGACGCCGAGAAGGTCAAGCTCCACCTTGAGAACAAGAGTGCCGCGCACGAGGCCGAAGCCGCGGACAACAACACCACGAAGAGCGAACAGTACCGCGCCAAGGACCGCGCCCTCGGCCTGCAGATCGCCATCCTCCAGATGGAGCGCCACATCCTGCGCATCGACGCCAAGCTCGACCACTGGTACGCGGTGAAGGAAGGGACCGCGACCGGTGACGAGCCGGAGAGCGACACCTCCGACGACACCACGGACGACACGTCCGACGAGAGCACCGACGACACCGGTGATGACACGACGGACGACACCTCCGACGAGAGCACCGACGACACGGGTGACGGCGGCTCCGGCAACGAGACCGCCTGAAACGGGGACGTCGCACATCCGTCCCGGGCCGACGGCCCGAACATGACCACCGGTCGGCGGGGGCTCCGGTCCCCGCCGTCCTCCTGATCAAAGCCCTTGAAGGGACCTGCCGGTCCCTGGCCCGCGCGCGCCTGATCGACGCACGCACACCACCACCGCCACCACGGACACCACCTCCCTCCGGGAGCCACGGTGCGCGCGGGCCTCTTCTTCACCCGCTCACGAAGCGCCGGACGCGGCGCCCTCTCTTTTCGCGCGCACGACCGCGCGTTGTTCCTGGATCGCTTCCCCCATCGTGATGTCGCCCCGTGCGACACGCCCGGCGAGGATGCGGTTGACGGTGATCTCGCCGTCGGATTGGATGCGCGATTTGCGTTGGATCTCGGCGATCTCGCCCGGCAGCACATCGAGCCGCATCTTGCGGTCGACCGGCTTGCCGGGGGTCATGCCGATGCCGATGGCGGCCTGGATGTCGCGCGTCACATGCAACGACGGCCGGCGGATCATCTGGGGGTTGGTGCCGGTCTCGTCGACGAGCTCGACACGGACGTCCTCGATCTTGAGGTCCATCACGTCGTTGAGGATGCGGTTGCGGAACAGCCGCGCGCCGTGCCCGACACGGATGACGATCTCGTCGGTGGGGAACGACGGCAGGTAGTTCTTGAGATGGTCGATGACATGGAGCGGGTCCGGTAGGTTGGCGGTGTGCACGACGACGCCATCGCCGAGGAACGCCACACCAGGATGGTCGCCGGGGTCGATGCCGACGATGAGCCGTTTGTAGGATTCGATGCCGGAAAGCGCCCGGCGCGCTTCGGTGATGGCGCGCTCGTAGTCTTCTTCACCGCTCTCGTCGAGCCGCACGGAGACGACGGGCAACGCGTCGAAGCGGCCGTGCTTGGGCGCGTCGTTCCCGTCGAGCCGTTTCTGCACCCCTTTCTTGCGTTCGATGAAGTCGCGCCACGATGTGAGGATGGCGCCGACGTCGGGCGGCACGGGGTCGTGCGGGTCGAGCACGCGGTAGAGGACGCCGCGCGAGTTGAGGCGGCGCACGAGTTCGTGCAGGACGCGGAAGTCCTGTGTGAGGAGGCCGAGCCGCTTCACGACCCGGGATTGGGCGTGGCCTGGATATGGGGGTGTCGGTCTGCGCGCGTCCGCATATCGGGGGGCCCGGGGAAAGGGACTTGACCGCCCGGCGGCTCCCGGTGGCGCGATGGCGGGTCGATATGTCTTGGCGCTGGACCAGGGGACGACAGGTTCGACGGCCTTCGTCTTCGATGCGGAGGCGCGGCCGGTCGGGCAGGATTACAGCGAGTTCCCGCAGCGCTATCCGCGCCCGGGTTGGGTGTCGCACGACCCGAACGACATCTGGGAGGTGACGCTCAAGGTCGGGCGGGGGGCCATCGCGGCGGCCGGCATCGAGCCGAAGGAGATCGCCGGCATCGGCATCACCAACCAGCGCGAGACGACCATCGTGTGGGACCGCGAAAGCGGAGAGCCGATCGAGGACGCGGTGGTCTGGCAATGCCGGAGGACGGCGGAGATCTGCCGCAGGATCCGCGACGCGGGACATGCCGGCTACATCCGCGACCGGACGGGTCTCGTGGTCGATTCCTATTTTTCGGGTCCGAAGATCAAGTGGATCCTCGACAACGCGTGGGACGCGCGCAAGCTCGCCAAGGGCGGCCGGCTCGCCTTCGGCACGGTCGACACCTGGCTGGTCCACAAGCTCACCAAGGGCAAGGTGCACGCGACGGACGCGTCGAACGCGAGCCGCACGATGCTCTATGACATCCACCGGGGCGACTGGGACCCACAGCTTTGTGACATCATGACCGTGCCGCTCTCGATGCTCCCAGAGGTGGTCGACTCATCGGGGCTCGTCGGCCATGCGGATGCCGAATGGTTCGGCGCCCAGATCCCGATCACCGGCATCGCGGGCGACCAGCAGGCGGCGCTCTTCGGCCAGGGCTGCTTCGCGCCGGGCATGGCCAAGAACACCTATGGGACCGGTTGTTTCGCGCTCGCCAACACCGGGACGGAGGCGGTCCGGAGTGACCATGGGCTGCTCACCACGGTGGCGTGGAAGATCGGCGGGAAGACGACGTACGCGCTCGAAGGCTCGGTCTTCATCGCCGGTGCGGCGGTGCAATGGTTGCGCGACGGGCTCGGTGTCATCGCGTCGGCGCCGGAGACGGAGGCGCTCGCGGAGTCGGTGCCGGACACCCATGGGGCGTATTTCGTGCCGGCCTTCGCCGGTCTCGGCGCGCCGCATTGGGACGAGACGGCACGCGGTGCCATCGTGGGACTCACGGGTGGCGTCAAGAAGGCGCACATCGTGCGGGCGACGCTCGAGGCGATCTGCTTCCAGTCGGCGGACCTCTTCGCGGCGTTCGAGGCGGATGCGGGGATCGACCTCGCGCTTTTGAAGGTCGACGGGGGCGCATCGAAGAACGGGTTCCTGTGCCGCTTCCAGGCCGACATCTCGGGCAAGACGGTGGTGCGGCCGGTCGTGAACGAGACGACGGCGCTCGGGGCGGCGTTCCTCGCCGGCATCGGTGCCGGCCTGTGGCAGGGGACGGACGAGTTGGAGGTGGTGTGGCAGGAGGCGGCGCGCTACGAGCCGGCCATGGACGAGGCGGAACGCGAGCGGCGTCTTGCCGGATGGCATCGGGCGGTCGAGCGCACGAAAGGTTGGGCCGATTGAGAAGGAGGGGCCTGGACGCCGGAGGGGCGGGGGACGGGGGCGACGGGACGCCCAGGCCAGGGTGAGGTTCAACGCGAGAAGGAGGGGCCTGGACGCCGGAGGGGCGGGGGACGGGGGCGACGGGACGCCC
>JAHWKR010000004.1:0-14057 GCA_019347805.1 Methanobacteriota archaeon | reverse complement strand
AGGCCAGGGGTGAGGTTCAACGCAATGTCTGCGGGACCCGGTGGCTGCGGCGCCGCGATTCGGGCGGGGCTTCGCGGCCGGGGAGGGATTCGGAGGTCTTGACCAGGCCATAGAAGACGGTCGGCATGGCGACCCCGACGAGTGTCCAACTGTGGAAGAGAGCGGCGAGTTTCAGGGTGACGATCCCGCCGGCAAGAAGGGCGAGGCCGATGAGGGCGTTCTTCGTCGACCGGCGGATCGCGACCATCAAGACCTCCTTCGACGTAGGCTACATTAAGCGTTCTCAGACACGACTCGAAGTGTCGCGCCCCTGCGCGGCCGAGCGGCTGGAAATGTCTCGGTGGACCTGTGTCGCAGGCCGACGCAGCATCGCCATGGGTCTTTCCGCGACGTTTGTATATAGAGAATGGGCCACGTGGAAGCGGAGGGACCCGACCGGGGTCCTTGGGGTCTGCCGCTGGGAACACAAAGATGCCAGATAGAACAAGCTCCCGTCCGAAGGGAACTATATAGATTCCATAGAATCTGTGCATCATGTCTATCATCGGCCGTCGTCTCCATCCGGTCCAGACATGGAAAAGAAGCATCCGCTCACGATCATTGTCGCCCTCGCCTTCGTGGCCGTCGGCTTATCGGGCTGCACCACGGGCGAGTACGACCCCGCCGTCTTCGGCACCGCGACCGGCGGGACCCTCGAGGAGGGCCAGATCCTCCAGGCCGGCTCTTCGACCGTCTACCCCCTCGCCGAGGTGTGGGCCGACGAGTTCGGCGCCGCCCGCGACATCAAGTTCAGCGTCGGCGGCGGCGGCTCCGGCGCCGGTGCCACCCAGCTTTGCAACAAGGAGGTCGACATCGGCGACCTCAGCCGGCCCATGAAGGACGGCGAGAAGGCGATCTGCCGGTCGAACGGCGTCGACCCGGTCGAATGGACCGTCGCCTACGACGGTGTCTCCATCGTCGTCTCGAAGAAGAACGACTTCATCGAGGACCTCACGGTCGAACAACTCCACGACATCTTCATCGGGACCGGCCATGCCAGGTCCTGGAACGAGGTCGACCCGGCTTTCCCGGACCGGCCCATCCACCTCTGCTACCCCGACGCCGACTCCGGCACCTACGACTACTTCGTCGAGGCGGTCCTCCACGGTGAAGACCCCCGCATCGGTGACGGCGTCCAGCAGAGCCATGACGACAACGTCCTCGTCACCTGCCTGACCGGCGATGCGAACGCCATCGGGTTCTTCGGCTTCGCCTACCTCAAGGCGAACGAAGGAAAGGTCGACGCCGTCAAGGTCGAAGGCGTCGCCCCGAGCTTCCAGACCATCGCCGACGGCACCTACAGCCCCCTCTCCCGCCCGGTCTTCATGTACACAGATGGGGTCCCAATGGACGGCATCCTCGCCGACTACCTCTCCTACGTCTACCATGCCGAGGGCGGCCAGCGCCTCATCGAACCTGTCGGCTATGTCGCCCTCGACGCGGCCAAGGTGGAGGAGATGCTGATCCGCCTGGGCCGCGCCTGAACGACGACACGTGGAACCACACCGACCCTATCCCCCCGGAACGGACCGCAATGACACGGACGAAGACAAGCGAAGGGACAGCCCCTGTCGACCGCGGGGTCCCCCTCTTCGGGCGCAAGAGCATCGACGTCGGTGCGCGTGGTGCCGACGCCTTGATGCGCGGGGTGTTCTTCCTCGGTGGCGTCTTCGTCCTCTTCGTCGCGGCCGCCATCGTCTGGGTCCTCCTCGACAACAGCGTGGGGTTCTTCTCCTTCGTCTCACCGGTGGAGTTCTTCTTCCATGACGTCTGGCACGCGGTCGAGGGGGCGAACGCGCAGTACGGCATCTGGCCGCTCGTCTCCGGCACGCTCCTCGTCGCCGCGGGGGCGGCGCTCATCGGCCTCCCCCTCGGCCTCGCCACCGCCATCTATCTCGCCGAATACGCCAGCCCCCGGATCCGTGGCTTCCTCAAGCCGGTCATCGAGGTGCTCGCCGGCATCCCTTCCATCGTCTTCGGTTTCTTCGCCCTCGCGGTCATCTCACCGCTCGTCCAGGGCGCCACCGCGCCCGGCACCTTCCTCGGCGGCCTGTTCGGGAACGCCGGGGTCTTCAGCGCGGCGAACGCCATGATCGTCGTCGGCATCATGGTGCTGCCCATCGTCACCTCCATCTCCGAGGACGCCCTCAGGTCGGTGCCGCAGCATCTGCGCGAGGCCTCGCTGGCGCTCGGCGCGACGCGGTGGGAGACGGTCCGCAACGTCGTGCTCCCGTCGGCCGTCTCGGGTGTGGCGGCGAGCTTCGTCCTCGCCGTGTCGCGCGCGATCGGCGAGACGATGGCGGTCACCATGGCCGCGGGGACGCAGGCCAAGCTCACGGCGAACCCGGTCGACGCCATCCAGACCATGACCGCGTTCATCGCCCAGAAGACCTCCGGCGACACGCCGCACCAAGGCCCCGGGTTCCTGTCGCTCTTCGCCGTCGGGGCGGCGCTCTTCGCCTTCACGTTCATCATGAACGTCCTCGCCCAACGGTTCGTGCGACGCTACCGGGAGGTCGAGACGTGACCACACCAGGACCGTTCGCACCGGACGCCGCCCTTCGGCGTCGGCAGACCAAGGAGAAGCTCGCGCAGGGCCTCCTCTTCACCGCCTCGAGCATGTCGGTGCTCATCCTTGCCGTGCTTCTCGGCCGGCTCCTGTGGGACGGCCTGCCGGCCATCGACTGGGGTTTCCTTACCGCCAAGTACAGCCCCTTGGCGCTGCTCACCGGGACGACCGGGATCGGGGACGCCATCGTCGCGAGCGCGGTCATCCTCGTCTTCACCATGCTCTTCGCGGTGCCACTCGGCGTCGCCGGCGCGATCTACCTGAACGAGTATGCGCCCAAGGGACGCTTGACGCGCATGATCGAGACGACCATCGCGAACCTCGCGGGTGTGCCGAGCGTCGTCTATGGTCTCCTCGGTCTCGCCATCTTCGTGCGCTTCCTCCAGGTCGGGGCGAACATGCTCGCCGCGGCGCTCACGCTGGGGGTGCTCATCCTTCCCATCATCATCGTCAGTTCCCAGGAGGCGTTGCGAGCGGTCCCGAACCAGCTCCGCGACGCGAGCTTCGGCCTCGGCGCGACGAAGTGGCAGACGGTGCGTCATCACGTACTCCCGTACGCCCTGCCGGGCATCCTCACAGGCAACATCCTTGCGCTCTCTCGCGCCGCGGGCGAGACCGCACCCCTTCTCGTCATCGGCCTGCCGGTCTACACCACGATGGTCGGTGTCGGTCCCCTCGACCCTGGGACGCCGCTCCAGACGCGCATCTTCTTCCTGGCCAGCGACCCCCGCGCCACCGTCCAGGAGCTCGCTGCCGGTGCGGTCGTCGTTCTCCTCGCGGTCACCCTCCTTCTCAACCTCGCGGCGATCGTGCTGCGGCATCGTCTTTCCAAACGGATCAAGTGGTAGCATGAGCGACGACAAGAAAGCCTCACAACGGTCTGTCCTGGACATCCCGGACGCAGGTGCGTCCCGACGGTCGGGCGGTGGTCGTGGCGGGGCGGAGGAGCCGGGACCCGAAGGTCGACGCGAGCGTGCCGGTGCCCGCCGCATGCACGAGAAGACGGTCGAGGCCGGCGTGCTCGAGCCTTGCCTGGAGATGAAGGGCCTCGACTTCTGGTACGGCGACACACAGGCGTTGAAGGGCATCGACCTGGTGGTGCCAAGGCACCGCATCACCGCGCTCATCGGCCCGAGCGGGTGCGGCAAGTCGACCGTCCTGCGGTGCATCAACCGCATGAACGAACTCATCGAAGGCACCCGCCATGAGGGCCGGATCGTCCTCGACGGCCGCGACATCTTCGACGACGACGTCGACCCGGTGGCGCTCCGCCGTCATATCGGAATGGTGTTCCAAAAACCGAACCCGTTCCCCAAGTCCATCTACGACAACATCGCGTACGGCGTCCGCCTGTCCCGCAAGGTCGGCAAGACCGAGATGGACCGGGTCGTCCAGGACGCCCTCGAGAAGGCGCATCTATGGGACGAGGTCAAGGATCGCCTCAAGAGTCCGGCCACGGGCCTCTCGGGCGGTCAGCAACAGCGCCTTTGTATCGCCCGTGCCCTCGCCGTGAAACCCCGCGTCCTCCTCATGGACGAGCCATGCAGCGCGCTCGACCCGATCGCCACCGCCAAGATCGAGGACCTCCTTCTCGAGTTGCGCGACGAGGTCACCATCATCATCGTCACCCACTCGATGCAACAGGCGGCACGCGTCTCCGACTATACCGCGTTCTTCTATCTCGGCGAGCTCATCGAGCACGGCCCGACCCGGCGCATCTTCGAGAGCCCGAACGAGCAGCTTACGGAACGCTACATCACAGGGAGGTTCGGTTGATGACCCGCGACCAGTTCCAGGACCAGATCAGCGACCTTTCCGAGCGCGTCACCGACATGTGGGGACATGCCAAGGGCATGCTGGAGGATGGCGTCCGCGCGTTCGAGACGCTCGACCTCGGCCTCGCCGAGGAGGTGGACGAGCGCAAGGAGCGGCTTGCGGACCTCGATGAGGAGATCGAGATGCAGGCGCTCCGTCTCCTCGCCCTGCAGCAACCCATCGCCGGCGACCTGCGCCGCATTGGGGCGACCCTCAAGCTCATCACCTACATCAACCGCATTGGCCGTTACGGCCGCGACATCGGCAACGTCGTCAAAGCGTGGCCGGAAGGGCAGCCGCACGTCATGGACCTCGTCGACCTGCCGGTGATGGCCGAGGTGGTCGACAGGATGGTGGCGATCGTCCTGGACGCGTTCCGGGCCGAGAAGGCACCGGACCTGGAGGAGTTGACCCGGCTCGAGGATCGCTGCGACGCCATGCGCCGGCAGGTCTGGCGCGTCTGTCTCTCATACATGGCGCAGGACCCGCGCAACATCGAGGCGTGCGCCCACTATATGATGGTGGCGCGCTATCTTGAACGCTGCGGCGACAACGTCTGCAAGATGGCCGAGAAGACGGTCTACGCCTTCGCCGGCAAGCGTGTCATCGTGAAATGAGATGCCCCCGATGACGGACAAGACGGAAGGCGACGGACGGACGGCCCCGGATGCGGGACGTGAGATGGAGCGCCGCAAGGTGCAGCTGTCGGGGCGCACCACCTATGTGGTGAGCCTTCCCAAGCGCTGGGTCGATGCCGCCAACATCGAGCCGGGGGACGTCGTCGGGGTCGATGTGCAGGACGACGGGACGCTCCTTATCGTCCCGGAATCGGTCAAGCGCCGGCGGCTCCGGGAGTGCGTGCTGCAACTCGACGACCTCGGTCCCACCGAGACGCTGCGGGAGCTCATGGCCGCCTACCTTGCCGGCTACGACCGGATCGTCATGCGCTCGAGGGGGCCGCTTCTTGCGGAACAGTTGGGCTCGGCGCGCGCGATGACGCGGCGCACCGTGGGCCTGGAGATCGTCGAGGAGAAGAAGGACGAGGTGATCCTCCAGGACCTCGCCGACCCGGGCCAGTTCGCCACACGGGCGGGCCTTTACCGGCTCCACAACATCGTCGTCGGGATGCTGAACGACGCCCTCACGGCGTTGCGCACAGGTGATCGGGAACTCGCGCTCGATGTCGTCCTGCGTGACGACTCGGTCGACCGCATGTTCCTCATGCTGAGCAAGCAGCACATGCACCGCCTCTCCGACCTCAGCGTCGTCCGCAAGCGCAGGGTGAGCGTGAAAGAATCGTTCTTCCTCGTCCAGGCGGCGCGCACGTTGGAGCGATGCGCCGACCATGCCGTGCGTGTCGCGGAGGCCTTGACGGAGACCCGCGAAGAAGGTCTGGTCCTGCCCGAGGCCGCCTGGGAACGGGTCGGAGCGCTCGGCAAGGAGGCCATCGGACTTCTCGGGACCGCGGTCGATTCGTTCCTGAAAGGCGACCGGCGCATGGCACACGGTGTCGTCGCGGTCTCGGAGCGCTTGACGCGGGAGCGCGCGGAGCTCGAGCGGGCGCTCCTTGTCACGGACACGGAGGCGCTCCTCGGACTCGGACTCGTCGTCGAATCACTGGAGCGGGTCCATCAGTACGCGGCGGACCTGGCCGAGTTCGCCATATCGTACGCCCTCGTGACAGGCGACGACGGCGGGTCGCGCGCCTAGGCGTCCTCTGCGGCCATCTCGCGCTCGACGTGCCGGGTCGGCCCGAAGAGGCCGGCGAGGCCCCAGGCGAGCAGCACGAAGCCGAGGAAGAGGATGGTGTAATCTTCGAGGACGGTGGCGATCCGAAGGAGACCGAGGCCGAGTCCGCCGAGGAGGATCCCGAGGATCGTGGCAAGGAGGCCATGGCGCTGGTTCCGGTGCACGGTGTGAAGAGCGCGAAGGAGTATCTTAAGCGCCCCTTCGGTGGGAGTGGTGCGGAAAGCCCCCGCTTTCCCGGGCCCATAAAGGGGAAGGGGACGCGACGGACCATGTGCGGGTCCGCGGACGGTCTGCTGGCTTCCACAAGGCTCTTATAAGCTCAACAGGACCCTTGGTCGGCGCTGCCTGCGGGCCGCGCCCTGAGGTCCCGAACATGCATGTCCGTCCCGTGTCCCTTGTCGCGCTTCTCTTGGCCGTCGTTTTCGCCGGTTGTGTCGGTATCGAACCACCGGAGGTCGGGCTTGTCGAGGACCCCGATGGGAGCGTCTTGTCCTACCTATTCCCGGAGACGGTGACGGGGATGGAGCATGTGCGCCAGATGGAGTTCACCCTCGGCGACGGCACCGCGTTCGACATGGTCGGCAACGGCCTGTTCGTCCACGAGGGCCTTGCCTATGTCTCCGGGTCGAACCTTGTCATCCTGGACCTGCGGGACGACCCGTCCGCGCCCGAGGTGCTCGCCATCGTCGAGGACACCCCGAGCCGTGACGTCGACATCATGGTGCACCCGGACGGCCGCATCTATGCCATGCTCTCCGGCGCACCGGGGATTGTCGTCGTCGATGTCACCGAGCCGAGCGCCCCGGAGGTGGTCCACCGGCTTCCCATCGGGTACCACAACCTCGTCGTCGTCCCGGACACCACCATCGTCTACAATTCCCGCTCCGTCTACACGGGCGAAGGCGTCAAGCCACCGGAGCAATCGCCGAGGCGGCCCGAGGTCGGCGCGGACGTCCTCACAAAAGGCGGCTTGGTCGATGTCATCGATTTCGCGAACGTCACCGCACCCGTGGTCGAGGAGTTCCGTCTGCGCGGCCCGACGATGCTGGGAACCCCGAAGGTGGGCACGGCGCCGGCCTGCCATGACATCACGGTCTATCCGGAGGCGGGTCGCGCCTATTGCGCGGGCGTCACCGAGACGCAGGTGTGGGACATCACCACGCCGGCGGAGCCGAAGATCCTGCAGATCGTCCACAACCCGGGCACGAACATCCATCATGCGGCATGGCCCGCGAAGGACCACACGCTCCTTGTCATCGGCGACGAGCTCGGTGGAGCGGCGGTGGCGCCCGGCTGCGTCGTCGCCGACCAGGCCTACGGCGGCCTCTGGTTCGTCGACATCTCCGACCTGTCCGACCCGAAGCCGGTCGGCTGGTACGCGCCGCGAGAGCAGACCCGCCAGAACATCTCGTGCACCTCCCATTTCGGCGGCTTCGTCGAGGACACCCAGATCATGGTGATGGGCTGGTACACGGCGGGGACGGTGCTCATCGACATCACGGACCCGACGGACGTCAAGGAGATCGCCCAGTTCGCGGACGCCACGGACACCTGGGAATCCCGCTACTATGCCGGCCATGTCTACACGGGCGACATGGCGCGCGGCGTGGACGTCCTCACGCTCGTCGGTGACGGAGCGGTCACCAAGACGATCCAGGTGCGCTAGCCGCGTACAAGGACCGGGAACCGGTCTTCGGTTAGCCGCGCAACAGTGCCTCAAGGTCGACGTCGACGCGCGCCTTGAACGGCCGTGCCATGAAGTGGTCGACGATGGAGTGGCAGACCAAGCCGGCGACGACGTGGGCGGTCGTGACGATGCGCCGTGCCGCGTCCGGTTGGTCGTGTCCCGTCGGGTGGAGCCAGGGAAGCTCGGGCACCGCGTCGGGCATGTCGTTCTTGAGGTCGGCGTACCAATAGCCGCCTTGCAGTTCGCTATAGCGGGTCACCCACATGCTGGGGCGCTCGTTGGCGGGCCAATCGCGGAACCATTCGAGGGCGCGCTTGGGGAGCGTCGGGTCGCTCGTCGTGAAGATGAGGATGTCCTCCTTGCCGCGCTTGAGGTGGTCCTCGGTGAGCGCTTTCGAGGTCGTGACGCACCGCACCTTGGAGTGGATCTTGCCCAACTGGAAGGAAAGGGCGGCGGCCTTGTTGGTGCCGACATGCTCGAAGGCGTAGACGCTGCGCGAGAGATGCCGGAGCTCGACCTTCTCGGCGTCGACGAGGTGGAAACGGTGGGCGCCCAACCGGGCCAGGATGCGGCCGATGAGGGACCCGAGGGAGCCGCAGCCGGCGATGGTGAAGTGTCTGGCGCGGATGGCATCAAGGGGCAGGATCTCCTGGTGTCCTGCGAAGAACGCGGGGTCGGCGGTCGGCACAGGGGTCCTTCCGGACGACGCGGCAAGCGCGGCCCGGGGATAGCGTTTGCGAGAGGCCGCGGCCGGATGCGCCTCCAAACGCTCTTATATAGGCGTCGGGTCACGCGAAAACGACCATGCCAGAGGTTCTCCCCCAAGGTGTCGGTTCCATGATCTTCGATGCGAAAGAGTTCATCCAGGAGGCCATCGAGGAGACCAAGAAGAAGGTCACCGGCCGTGCCATCATCGCCTGCTCGGGCGGTGTCGATTCGACGGTCGCCGCGGCCATCGTCAACGAGGCGGTGGGCGACCAGCTGACCGCGGTCTTCGTCGACACCGGTTACCTCAGGAAGGGCGAGGCGGAGGAGGTGCGGGCGATGTATGCCTCCATCGGTCTCAACCTGCGCTTCGTCGACGCCTCCGAGGAATATTACGAAGCGCTCGCCGGGGTCAGCGACCCGGAGACGAAGCGCAAGATCATCGGCGAGCGGTTCATCCGCATCTTCGAGCGGGTGGCCAAGGAGGTCGACGCCGATTTCCTCATCCAGGGGACCATCGCGCCGGATTGGATCGAATCCGGTGGCGGTGCGCGCGATGTCATCAAGTCGCACCACAACGTCGGCGGTCTGCCGAAGGACATGGCGCTCACGGTCTACGAGCCGCTTCGCGACCTCTACAAGGACGAGGTGCGCAAGGTGGCGCGCCAACTGGAACTGCCCATCGCCGAGCGCCAGCCGTTCCCTGGTCCCGGTCTCGCCGTGCGTGTCCTTGGTGAGCCGACCCGTGAGCGGACGGCCATCGTCCGCGAGGCGTGCGCCATCGTCGAGGAGGAGCTCGAGAAGGCGGTCGCATCGGGCGAGATGACCGAGCTTCCGTGGCAATACTTCGCGGCGCTCCTGCCGGTCCGTTCGGTCGGTGTGCAGGGTGATCTGCGGGCCTATGGCGAGACGATCGCGGTGCGCGCGGTCGCCTCCATCGATGCGATGACGGCGACGCACATGCGCATCCCGCACTCGGTGTTGGACCGCATCTCGCGCCGCATCACGAACAAGATGAAGGACCAGGTGAACCGGGTCGTCTACGACATCACCGACAAGCCTCCTGGTTCTATTGAGTGGGAATGAAAGGGGATGGGGGTCTGGGGGAAGGGGCGACGCCCCTTCCCCCAGAGTCCTGTCGACAGTGTTCGCCTTCACTGTGCGAGCCGAACTAGGGCTGCGCCCTTCCCCCAGAGTCTCGTTCGAACCGTATCCAGAGTCGCGTCACCTTGGCCTTTATTGGCGGCTGTTGAACGACCGGATGATCGGCTCCGCACTACCGCCACCGACACCTGCTGTTCCCCCCGATACAACCCGAAAGACATCGCGAGCACACCACGCTCGTTCTCGTTTGTTCGAAAGACGATAAACCTTATGAACACGCTCGTATGACCGCCATCTGACCGCGGTCACACCTCTGGCCAACGTCCGCCCCGCCGTCTTTTTCCCGACACCCGCCGGCGCCGAAAGGCGCTGACACCTCCGTACCACCACCACGCACCACCACCCGGCGGCGGGGCGATCATTGTCTTTTCTGCGCTCTTGGCGCGCCGGTCCGCGCTATGAGGGGCAGACTATATGCCCCGGGCCCCGTTGCCACGCCCGATGGCGGTCTATTCGGGACCGAAGGGCGACCTCGTCTGGAAGGAGGAGGATTGCTTCGACTGCTCGGGCTGTGTCGGCATCTGTCCGTTCGATGCCCTTGAGCTGCGCCAGGGTCTCATCATCGCCGATATGGAGCGGTGCACGCTCTGCACGCTTTGCGACCGGGTCTGTCCGACCGCCGCCATCGACATCGTGCGGGCATCGAAGAACGGACGGTGAGCGTGTGCGCCTCGTCGACGAGACCGGGCTCATCGCGCGTTTCCTGGGCCATCCCACGCCTGCGCTTCCGCGCGGTTCCATCGGTCCAGGTGCGGACGACGCCGCGGTCGTGCCGTGGGACGGCCTTGAAGACCTGGTGGTGACCAGCGATCTTGTCGCCGAGGGGGTGCATTTCTTCACCGCGGCCGATCCGTTCGCGGTGGGTCGGTTCCTCGTCGCCGTGAACCTTTCCGACCTTGCTGCGATGGGTGCCGTGCCGCGCGGTTTCCTTGCATCGTATGGCGCGACGCGGGACCAGGGTGGCGTCTGGCTCGAACGCGTCGCCGAGGGGGTGGCCGATGCCCTCACTACGTGGGAATGCCCGCTCATGGGCGGCGATACGAAGGAGGCGGGGCGCACGGTCTTGTCGGGTACCGCATTGGGCGCCGTTCCCCATGGGCGCGCGGTGCGCCGTGCGGGTGGTGGCGTCGGGGACGTGCTGGTCGTGACCGGCCCCGTCGGGGGGAAGGGGGCGTTGTTGGAGCGGCTTGCACGCGAGGAGCTCTCTGAGGAGGAGGTGTCGAAGGGGCTTCTCGATGTCGCACCGAGACTCAAGGCGGGAGTGGCGCTGCGGCTTGCCGGGGCGACGGCGATGACCGACCTGTCCGACGGCTTGGCGCGTGGGGCGCGGCTCATCGCGGCGGCGTCTGGGCTCGGTGCGCGGCTCGAGGCGGAGGCGGTCCCGGTGGCCAGCGCAGTGGAGGCGTTGTGGGGCGAGCCGCGGCCGGACGACCCGGAGTGGCGGCGTGTCGTCTTGGGGACCGGCGGCGAGTACGAGCTTTTGGCGGCGTTGCCTCCGGACCGCGTCGGACGAGCGCGCCAGGCGTTGCAAGAGGTGGGTTCCGATTGCGTCCCGGTGGGGTCCCTGGACCGGGGCGACGGGGTCCGGCTCGTCGCCCTGCAAGAGGGTCCGTGGCCTTTGGAAGGCCTCGGTTGGCGCCATTTCCGTTCCTAGGCGATGTTCTGTCGGCGTGTCCATTTCAACGACGGCGGATGGCCGGCTCGGCGGCACTACGGAAGATTCCACGGCTAGCGAAGTGGACTTTAAATAGAGGACCCTTTTTGAGGTCTCTGTATGGCCACAGGGACCATCGCACGCTTCGTGCACGACAAGGGCTTCGGATTCATCAAGACCGAGGACAGCGACGACGACGTCTTCTTCCACCACTCGGCGTTCCAGGGCGACGAGCCCCGCGAGGGCCAGACGGTCGAGTTCGAGATCGAGGAGTCGGACCGCGGTCCGCGCGCGAAGAACGTCACCCCCGCATAGTCTGTCTGTTCGCCCGCTTTCGGAAGGGCCTCCTTCTTACGGGTCGCCGTTCACAATAGCGCCCCCGCTGTCGACCGGCACTCCATCTTGGGGTGTCGGAGCGGTACGGGACGATGTTGCGACCTACGGTTTTTCCGTTCGGTGAGGTGCACCTCCGTCCTGCGGAGCATTTTTTCCATCATCTTCCTTCTTGTTCTTCCTTTCGACGGCCTGGCCGCGTCGGGATGTCACCATCCTGACCAATCTTCCTTTTGGTCTCCTCGGCCCGTCCGGGTTGATGACCGTCGCGCGTCTCGATGATGAGCGGTCCCGCATCCGGCGCCGGGACCGCCGCATGGTCTGGGTCGATGCCGTCGCGACAGCGGTGGGCCTCCTCGTCTTCGTCGGGACGGTGGCGGGCGTCGTGGTCCTGGAGCACGAGCCGGAGGAGACGACCTGGTCGGTCGACTGGTTCGAGGGCAAGGAGGCGTTCAAGTCGTGCATGGGCTGTGAGCCGTCGCGCGTCGGCGCCAAGGGGCTCGACCTCGACCCGGCGCCGGAAGACTCGGAGATCGCTCTGCCGCTTCCGAACGTCACGCAGGACAACATCACACGTGTCCGGTTCATCCTCGATTGGGTCGACGACCGTCCGGCCGATGATGACGGGAAGGAGCACAAGTACGAGTACACGAACGCCTCCCGCGACAGGTTGCGCTTGACCGTGGTGACGCCGTGGGGGGAGAACGTCTCCGTCGAGCGCGACAACGACATGCCGCTGTCCCGTGACGACCCGGCCATCGGGCGCATCGTGATGGAGTGGAACTTCACGCTCGTCCCGGAGGTCAAGAAGTGGGGCGCCTACACGATGCAGGACGCCCACCTGGGGCTCATGGCGAACAACACCGTCTCCACGTACGACCACCTCGAGGCGGATCCGCTTGGGGCGTGGCGCGCGTGGGTGACCGTGGTGCGTGCCGGTGACCAGGAAGGCACCGTGCCGGCCGACCTCTGCCACTCGGAGCGTCTCGGCACCGATGTCCCGCCCGATGTGGAGGAGGCGATCCCGGAGGACGTCGCCGGTCAGACGAGCCCGAAGGGCCATTACGAGAAGACGTGCGACACAGGACCCGAAAGGAAGTCGAACGAGGGGCCGATCCCCAAGGATTTCCAGGGCCAGAAGACCTACCGCTCCACCTATGTCGACGACGAGCAGGTCTGGGTCGCCCAGATGGAGCTCTGGAGTTATAGCGCGCTCGTTTCGTTCTGACCCGGCGAGCATAGATATATCAGCCTGTAAAGGGCACGCTCTCCTGGTGGGGTCGAGCTCCATCGTCCACTGTGCGTCCAAAAATCGTATAAAGGACACCCGACTCCTTCGCAATCGGACCGCCCCCTGGTGACCCGAAACATGGCTCCCCAAAAAATCACCGAGCAGCAGTTCCGCACCCGTCGGCGCGACCGCCGCATGGTCTGGGTCGACGCCGTGGCGGCGGTGGTCGGGCTTCTGCTTCTCGTCGTCTCGGTCGGAGGCGTCATCGTCCTCGAGCCGGAGCCGGAGCCGATCAAGTGGTCGGTCAGCTGGTTCGACGGCAAGGAGTCGCAGAAGTTCTGCGCCGGTTGTGAACTCGGCCGCGTCGGCGGGAAGCACATCTCCATCAAGCCGGCGCCGGAGGGCGAGACCCTGCCCGTCGGCTTCCAGCCTGTCACGCAGGCGAACATCACCAAGGTGGTCTTCCTGTTGGACTGGATCGACGACCAGCCCGAGGACAAGGACGACCAGACCCGGAAGTACGAATACACCAACGAGTCGCGCGACGAGCTCGAGCTCGAGATCACCACGCCTTGGGGCGAGACGGTGGTCCATCGCGCCCTCAACAAGGTGCCGCAGGGGCCGAACGACATCCCGGCGGGACAGATCCAAGTGCAATGGAACTTCACCACGCCGCCGAACGTCACCAAATGGAGCGCCTTCTCCATGGCCGAGGCGCAGTCCCAGCTCATGGCCAACTACACGATCGATGACTATTCCCACCTGGAGATGAGCCCGCTCGGCAACTGGAGCGCCAAGGTGAAAGTCGTGGACGCCGGTGACCAAAAGGGGACGGTACCGGCGGACCTGTGCCACTCGGATGAACTCGGCACGAATGTCCCGACCGAGGTCGAGGACCAGCTTCCGTCCGAGCCGACCAACGTGCGCGGCCATTACGACAACGCATGCGGCACCGAGGACGTGCAGGACAGCAACGAGGGTTCCATCCCGAAGGACGCCGAGGGTCAGGAGACCTATCGCTCCACTTATGTCGACACGAAACAGGAGTGGGTGCTCCAGATGAACGTGTGGACCTTCTCGAGTCAGGTTTCGCTGTGAACGGGGGTGGGGG
>JAHWKR010000046.1 GCA_019347805.1 Methanobacteriota archaeon | reverse complement strand
TTCGTGCGCTCCTTCTTCGACGAGAACCGCGACTTCGCCGTCGGGCTCGCCAAACAGCTCGGACGCCCTGTGCTCATCGAGATGTGGGACGAGCGCTTCTTCTACTTCGTCATGAAGTTCGAGTTCAACGTCAACGACGGCACCAACAAGGCCGCCGCGCTCTCCACCGTCCAGATCGACGTCGAGAACGCCGAACGCTTCGACATCACCTACACTGACAAGGAAGGCAAGGAACAACACCCCTACGTCCTCCACACCTCGGTCTCCGGCAGCATCGACCGCTGCATGTACGCGCTCTTGGAACACCAGCTCATCCTCGCCAAACGCGACGGTGTCAAACCGTGCCTGCCGTTCTGGCTCGCCCCGACCCAGGTCCGCCTGCTCCCCGTCTCCGACGCCCACACAGATGCGTGCGTCGGCATCGCCAACCGGCTCGAAGAGGCGGCACGACTCTCCGGCACATTGTTGCGCGTCGACATCGACGACCGCGACGAAGGCATCGGACGCAAGATCCGCGACGCCGAGAAGGAATGGACCCCGATCATCGTCGTCGTCGGCGACAAAGAGGCCGCAAGCGGCGAGTACGGACCCCGCTTCCGCACGTCTACGATCGACGCCGCGTTCCCCGAAAAAGCGGAGGGCAAAGGGTACACGGTCGAAGAACTCGCCGAAGGCGCCATCAGCCTCGTCACCGGATACCCCACGTCCGAACTGCCGCTTCCCAAGGAATTGTCGCTGCGGCCGATCTTCAGGGGCTAGTCCGCCCGGACCCCGCTACTGGACCGCCCAGGGCCGCTCGGCCCTTCGTCCACCTGGACACTGTACTCCCGGCCCATCGCAGCCTGCTCGACGTCGTCTTATGGCAAGAAGACCGAATCAGACGCTACCTGATGCTCCGCCGTCTTCTCATTCTCTGCCTCGTCATCGCCCTCGTGCCGCTGTCCGGTTGCACCGACGGGAAAGCGGACGAAGCCGATGACACGACGGGGACAGCGAGCACGGCCACGCCGAGCGTCACCACAAACGGCGCATCCGGAGGTGGCTCAATGCGCCCCGCCAAGGTGGAACTCATCCAGGACGGGGCGACACACGGCCGTGCATGGGTGGCCCGCGTCTTCGCCACGACCGACGGCCTTCCTGTCGACGCCTACCGCATCCTCG
This sequence comes from Methanobacteriota archaeon, assembly GCA_019347805.1. Lineage (GTDB taxonomy): Archaea > Thermoplasmatota > E2 > JACPAO01 > JAHWKR01 > JAHWKR01. The sequence goes on along the minus strand of JAHWKR010000046.1, from coordinate 25,387 downwards.
TCTCGACCCCTGAAGGCACCATCCTCATCGAACCGGAACGCGCTGCACTGCGCGGCGGTTCCCTGGTGTGGTCGGCCGACACGTCCGAGCTCGACGGCGGCACCATCGACGCACGCCCGCTGAAAGGTGACGAGGATCCCGCACGACCGCTCTACCGCCTGGAACATCGTGACGCCGCGAGCGACGCCGTCGTCTCCGAACGCGACCTCTGGACCCTGCGCTATGGCGCTGGTCACGATGTGCGCGCACTCCCCGCCGGCACCTACACCCTGACCATCATCCATGCCGAGACCGAGGCCGTCGCCGGCACGCTCGCCACGACGATGACACCACTCAGTGACGCATGACGTGCGGCTCGCGCTCCCGCTCCCGGACCTCTTCGCGCATCAAGCCGAACATGCGCCGCCCCCCAGGAGACGCGAGCGCCAGGGCGATGCGGTCACGCACGCTCCGCGCCGCCTCCGGGCCGACACCGAGGATCCGCGCCAGCCCCGCCACCGTGGTCGACCGCCGGTCGGTGTCGAGCAGGTAAGCGGCCAAGAACCAGGTCCGTAACGAGAGCTTGGTGTCTTGGAGCACCGTCCCCTCAGTGAGATCGACCCCGCCTCCGCATGACCCGCAGCGCACCCGGAGCGACCGCTCATCCCGACCCCACGGTCCAGCGTCCCCGCAAGATCGACAGATCGGCCCGAGGTCCGCCCAACGTGTTTTCACCACCTGCTCGACGCATGTCGCCTCGTCCGGAAAGCGTGACAGGTACGCCAACAACCCTTCGTTGCCTGGCATGCTGACACCTCGACAATCGCATCGCCTATTTGTTCTTGAGGACCGTGCAATCTGATGCTTGCCCCCGTTCGGGTGGACAAGTCCCACAGCGCATGCCGGCCGATCACCATCCCGTGGAGCCAGGACGGCCCACGCCCCGCGACCGGAGCCGCGCCCCTTATCACCCACCGCCACCTCCGCCGGCCCCGATGGGCCTCGTCCAGGAAAGGGTCAAAGCCATCTATGACCACATCAAGGCACACAGCGACGACCTCCCGGACGTCCTGCTGTTCCGCAACGCCACCGAACCCCACCTCGACCTGTCGTTCTTCTACGTCACCGGGGTACCAGGGGGTCTCTTCGAGGGCTCCACGACCCTCGCCTTCCCCGACGGCAAGGTGGTGCTTTTCACCAGTCCGCTCGAAGAGGAATCGGCACGGCATGGCAAGGGCTACGACGTCAAGGTCTACGGTGGACAAGTGCGCCAGGACGATCTCGTCCTCGAGACCATCCAGGAGACGCTCGGCGACTACCCAAACCGCATCGGCCTGAACGCGCGCGAGATCACCTGGACCAACCAGCGCAACATCTCCAAGCTGTTCCCCGACGCCAAACTGATGGACGTCTCGCCCGCCGTGAAAGCGGCCCGCATGGTCAAGGACGCCGCCGAGGTCAAGGCGCTTCGCAAGGCCGCCGATGCCGTCTCCAAGGTCGGCGCGATGGTGCCCGACCTCCTCGAGACCGGCATCACGGAAGCCGAACTCGCCGCCCGCATGGACTACGAGGTGATGCGCGCCGGCGGCGATGGCCGTAGCTTCACCACGATCGTCGCCTTCGGTCCGCGCTCCTCCGAACCGCACTACCACCCGAAGGACGTCCCGCTCGAGAAGGAACAATACGTGCTGTGCGACTTCGGCGCCTTCGCCGACCGCTACGCCAGCGACATGACCCGCACCTGGTACTTCGGCAAGAAGCCCAGCGCCAAGCACGAAAAGGTCTACCGCACCGTCCTGGACGCGCAGCTCATCGGCATCGACCTCCTGCGCGCCGGCGGCTCGGGTGGCGACGTCCACAAGAAGGTCGCCGCGCACATCGACGCCACCGAGTTCAAGGGCCGCTTCATCCACTCCACCGGACACACCATCGGCCTCAGTGTCCACGACGGCGGCACGCTGCATCCCGCGGTCGACACCGTGCTCGCCCCCGGCCAGGTCTGGACCTGCGAACCGGGCATCTACCTGCCCGGCTTCGGCGGCGTGCGCATCGAAGACGACATCCTCATCACCGACGACGGCCCCGACGTCATCACGACCGCGCCGAAGGAGTGGACCGTCGTGGAGCCGTGAAGGCATGACCACCGAGGCGCGCATCGTCCTCCTCGTCGCCCTCGGCGGCGCGCTCGGCGCCCTGCTCCGCTACGGGACCGGTGCCGCGTTCGGCCGCGGCCCCTTCCCCTACGCCACGCTCGTCGTCAACGTCGTCGGCAGCTTCCTCCTCGCCCTCCTCCTCTTCCACGACCTGGAACGGGGCACCCTCGGACCCGCCTCACGCGCCTTCTTCGCCATCGGCCTCCTCGGCGCGTTCACCACGATGAGCACCTTCAGCCACGAGACGCTCGCCCTCTGGCTCGACGGCCGCAGCGGCCAAGCTGTATTGAACATCGCGCTCAACATCGGGCTCTCGATCGGTGCCGTGGTGGCCGGTCGTTGGACCATCATGCTCATCGAAAGAAGCGCGACGTGAAGTCCGCCACGGACGGCGATGATTCCAAAACACCACCCCGACCCTTAAAGCGCCCGTACCAGACGGCTCCGCCGTGGTGCGCCGCGTCGACCCGCTCGTCCTCCTCACCCTCCTCGGACTCGTCCTCTCCGGAGCGGTCGCGCTCCTCAATCCCGCCGAACCCTTCGACCATGAGGACCCCGAACGTCAAGTGGGCCGCACGGTCGCCATCCGGCTCGAGGTCATCGAGAGCCGCCACGGCGACGGCTGGTCGCGCGGCCTTGCCGTCCCCGAAGGCCGACGACCCACGCCCGACGCCCCACCCGAACGTGTCGCTCACGCCGTACCCTGGGTCTGGTTCCGCGCCGAAGAGGCACCGGTCGTCGGCGACCTCATCGTCGGCCGCGCCCAGGTGACCGCGCACGACGGCGTGACCGGCGTGATGATCTCCGGCCCGCAGGCCTACGTCCGAGCGACCTTGGGCCCGGTGCCGATCCGCTGGGTCGACCTCTTCGACCGCCCCCACGCTTACGTCGGCCGCACCCTCCTCCTGACCGGCATCGTCCATGACGGCGTCCTCGTCTCGCCCGACGGCACGCGCACCTGCACGATCGACGGCCCTGCCCCACCCGCTGGAGTCGGTCCTTGGGCGCTGCATCTCGTCCCCGACCCGGCCCGGCCCGGCTGGCGATGCCGCATCGGTGATGCGCCATGACCGAGCCTTGGACGCTCGCCGTCGTGGTCCTCGCCGGCACGCTCGGAGGCGCCTGCACCGGGCTCCTCCCCGGCCTGCACGTCAACACGCTCGCCCCGCTCCTTCTTGCTTCCGCCGTCTTCCTCGACCCGCTCGCCGCGGTCCTCCTCATCCTCTCCGTCGCCACCTCACACACCATCGTGAACGTCGTCCCCACCCTCGCCGCGCCGCTCCCCGAAGACGACACCAGCCTCGTCCTCCTGCCCATCCAACGACTGGCGCGCGCCGGTCATGCCGGACCCGCGCTCCTTGCCTCCGTGCGCGCCTCGTGGGCCGCCGGCGCCCTCGCCGCCATCTTAGGCCTGCTCTTCCTCCTCCTTCCCATCCCGTTCGATGGCATCCCCAACGCCTGGACCCGAACCGGGGTCCTCGGCATCGTCCTCCTCCTCATTCTCGGCACACGACGACCCGGCCACGCCGCGCTGCTCTTCCTCTTCGCCGGCGCCGCCGGCATCATCCTGCTCCCCCACTCGATCCCCGGCCCACTCGGCGGCGACGGGTCCGTCTTGTTGCCCGCCTTCGCCGCCTTCTTCGGCACACCGCTCCTTGTGATGGCCCTCGCCGGGCCTCCCACCGGTGACGACCCGACACCGGACGCGACCGGGGCCATGGAGAACCCCGGCTTCTTGCCGACGCTCCTCGGCACCGGTTGCGGACTCCTCGTCTCGCTTTTTCCCGGCCTCACCTCGGCGACCGCCGGCGCCTTCGGGCGTGCCGTCAGGAGCCCCGACAACGACATCGAGGACGTCGCCATGGTCTCCGCGGTCAACACCGCGAACGCGATGGGCAACACGGTGATGATGGTTCTCCTCGGCGCGACCCGCAGTGGCGCGAACGCCGCCGCCGCACGGCTCGACCCCGAGATCGGTGGCATCGGCGCATCGACCGCCGCCGCTGCACTCGTCGCCGGGCTTCTTGTCACGACCGCCCTCTCAGCACTGCTTGTCCTCCGCACCGGCCCGCGGCTCGTCGGCGTGCTGCGCCGCCTCCCGCCCCGGGGTCTCGCCGCCGGCGGACTCGGCTTGCTCGCGACGATCGTCTTTCTCGCCAACGGCCCCTTCGGACTGCTCCTCGTCCTCTTCCTGCTGCCGCTCGGCTTCCTTCCGCACCATTGGAGCGTCCCGCGCGCGCTCCTCATGGGGTTCCTGCTCGTCCCCTACCTTTTCGCCGCCTGAAGCGTCCGTTCGGCCGTCGCCATCGCGACCGGTCGCGCCCAGTCGCGCACGTCGATGCCCTCCGCCGCCGCGGCGAGCAGCAAGGCCGCCTCCGGCGCGATGAGGTCGCCACAGTGCTGCGCGGTGCGGTTCATGCGCTCGACCCAGACCGGCACGTTCTCCCCCGACCGAGCGGCGAGCACCTCCAGAAGTCCCTGCACGGTCGTGGGCGGGCCGTCGCCTTGAACGTGCTCGACCGGACCCTCGTCGTCGCCTTGATCCGGAGTTTCATCCGAAGCGGATTTTATCGGCGCCGCGGTCGAAGACGGACGCTGCGGCGGCTTCGACGGCGCATCGGGTCGTGACGCCACCGAACCCGCAGGCGGCACCTTCAGCGCAAGGTCCGGGTCGGGCTTGAAGGTAAGCGGGACATCGACCTGCGACGTGTCCATGCCGGGAACGAGGCGACCATCCTCCTCGCGCACGAGATGGCCACTGCGCACAAGCCCCGCCACGAGACCCCGCGCTGATTTCGGCGAGAACCAGTGCAGATGGAGACTGAGATGGTTGGCGAGCTCGTTCTCCGACATCGCCTTCTTGCCGCTCGTGCGGAACACATGGGTGACGACGAGCGTGAACGGGTCCTGCGTCACCGGCCCTCCTTCTTCTCGTCCGGGTCGGTCTCGATGCGCGGCCTTGACGGCAGGACACCGGGCAGGAACGACCGCCCACCACCCATGGAGACATCCACCGATGATGGTGCACCTTCGTCCACTTCCTCTTCCGCCTCTTCCTCTTCCGGCTCGGTCTTTCCGCGCGACTTGGCGATGCGCGCCCAACGGTCGAGGTCCTGCAGGAGCGCCTGGCCGACGAAGACGCCAGCCGCGCCGGCCTCCTCCAGCTCGTCGAGGTCGTCCTCGCTCGCGACACCGCCGGCATACCACACCGGTGCATCGAGCGCACGCAGATGACGCAGGCCCGACGGGTCGGCACCTGAAGCGCGTCCAGCCGGGGCGAGCGCCACGAGCACCACGCCCTTCGCTCCCTGGTCGAGGAAACGATGCGGCTTCATCTTCTTGAGGAGCCCCACCAATTCGCTGTCGGAAGAATAGGAATAGCCGAGCCAGATCTCGCCCTCGGCGATGGCGAGCACCTCCTCGAGGTCCTTCGGGTCGACCGTGTCCATGCGCACCGTCAGACGCGCCGCGCCCGACACGAGAAGGTCCATGATGTCCTCCAATGACTCCGGGAAGGCGTCGACCCACAGCTCGACGTGTTGTTTGGCCAGGCGCTGGATGAACGTGTGGTCCGGCTCCTGGTTCGGCCCAGAACCGAGGTCGACAAGGAGGACGTCCCCGAAACGGACGTAGAGGTGGCGGACGAAGCCACGCAGGTCGTCCCCGCCGTCGGGATAGGGGGGGTCCATCGGGATCCACGCGCCGGGGCCGCCCTGGACCGGGCGACCGTCCTGAATGTGGAGGACCGGGACGATGTCCATGGCCTCCGGGAGACGGAGGCCGTCCATAAGCATTGGGAACCTGATGCCGCTCGGCCCGCCCGTTCACTCGTCACGAGATTGAGTCTCAGCTGGGGATAAACTCGTCATCGCGGCGAATCCCCTCTACCGGAGACGCTTCAAGACCTTGTCGGCGGCGGCTCGTCTAGTCGAACGCCTCGAGGGTATAGGTGGCGTCGACGCCCGTATAGAGGACGACGCGGGCACGGTCGGCGCCGCTCGGAACGACGCTATGCTCGTCCCCCGGCGTGACGTGGCAGACGAGGAGCCGCGACCCGTCGTACCAACAGACGTTGAAGTCGGAGCCCGAGGAGCCGACCAGGCTGTACGTCTGGCCGGCGCAGGTCGACCGGATCCCGGTCTCGTCGCGCGCGCTCGTCCCGACCATCTGGACACCCAAGAGACCGACCGTGAGCCGTCCGGTGCGATGGAGTCCGCACGGGTCCTGCACCTCGACCACGAACGTGGCGCTGCCGGAGAGCGGCTTCGTATCGTCGTCCGTCGCGGTCACCTTGATGGTCTTCGGGCCGCTTGTCGTGTAGCTGTGCCCGACGCTACGGGACGTCCCGGCGGTGGTGGCGCCGAGGGTCGTCACCGCGCCGTCGCCCCATTCGACCGTGAACGAGACGCTCGTCGAATCGTCCTCGGCGGCGAACGTGCAGGTCGTCGTCTCGCCTGTCAGCAGGGTCGATGGCGAACAGGACAGGCCTGTGACGACGGGGGCGCCGTTCACGGTGAGCGTCGATGCCAGTGCCGTCGAGGTCTTCGGTTCCGGGTCGTTGTCGGTCGCGCGCACCTGCACCGTCGGGTCGGCTCCGCCCGAGTAGGCATGGCTCGCGGAGGCGGTCGAGCCGGACGCCAGGAGCCCCGTGGTCGGGACGCGCTCGACGGAGCCGTCCCCCCACTCGACGGTATAATAGACGCCGGTGGTGTCGTCGGTGGCGCTGAACGAGCAATCCACCGTCTCCCCCTCGGCCAGATGGGAAGGGGCGCACGACAGGGTCTGCATGACAGGCGCGCCGTTCGCGGCTTCCACGGTGACCGTGGTGGTGATGTCGGCCGACGTCAGCGGCTCGGGGTCGTCATCGGTGGCGTTCACGCGCACCGTGTAGATATCGGGGGACGAGAAGGAACGGGCCGCGGACGCGGTCGTGCCGGGCGTCAGGTAGCCCGTCGTCGGCACCCGTTCGGCGGCCGTCCCGTCGCCCCAGTCGACGAGATAGTGGACCCCCGAGGAGGAATCGTCGGCGTGGAACGAACAGGTCACCGTCTCTTCGGCGTCGACCGGTTCTGGCGTGCAGGAGAGGCTCTTCATGGCCGGGGCCACGTTGCCGACCTGTTGGGTGTGGACCATGGCGGTCGACGTGAGCGGCGTGGCCGCGTCGTCGGTCGCGGTGACGGTCACATCGAAGAGGCCTGACGTGGAATAGGCGTGGGAGGCGCTCGCGGTCTTCCCTGGGATGAGCGTCCCGGATTTCGGGAGCCGGCTGGTCGAAGACCCGTCGCCCCAGTCGAGGGTGTAGTGGATGCCTTTGGAGTCCGCGTCGCCACCTTGGACGGTGCAGGAGACGGAGGCGCCGACCTCGGCCGGGTCCGGGGCGCAGGTGACCGCGACCATGTAGGGAGCCGTGTTGTCGCCTGGGATGTGCAGGAACCGGTTGATCGGATTGCCGATGTTCCAGTGCTCAAGGAGATAACCGGCAGGCGGCTTGGGATGGAAATAGTCGTCCTTGTTGCAGTCGTATTCCGATGTGGCGCAGACCGTGCTGTCGTATGCGGAGGTCGTACCGCCGTCGGAGTAGCACATGACGTCGTGGCCGTCGTTGCAGTGGAAACCGCCGGAGGCGTTGGGTGAACTGTGCTGGACCGCGCCCATGTTGTGGCCGTTCTCGTGCGCCATGATGCGCGGTGAGAGATATCCGAAGGTGACGGCGTACATCGATATCGTGTCGGTCCGTCCGTTGTTGCGGTTGTCCTCGCGGAGCGTGTCATCATTATAGACGTGCGCAGTCCCACCGCAGGAACAAGCGCCCGTGTCATCATACCAGACCCAGTACTTGACCCGGCGATCGTCGTAGCCCTTCGCGCGCAGGTCCTCCACGATGGTGGAGAAGCCGGCGCTCGACTTGTTGGTAGGAAGCACCTCGTTCTCGATGGTGACGACGCCGCTCGTGCAGTGCACCTTGTAGTCGCGCGCTGAGCCCGCAGTGGTGGCGTCGTGGTACAGGAGGCCGTTCACCTCATGGATCAGATCGCGCAGATCCGCTTCCATCGTGGCGAACCCGTCGGCATCGTCGTGCGCGCGCGCATAGATGACATGGGCGTAGTACGGATCACCTGCGTCGACGCACTTCGGAGCTCGGGGCGGCACCGACGGCCAGTGGCTCTCGGCTTGTGCCGGGACGGGGTCCTGACCGTGCGTGAGCCCCATCGGTCCGCCTTCCGAATCGAAGACCTGCCAAAGCCCATCGGGCCGCCGGCACGCCCTGCCGATCCCTTCGACCCACTGTGGTCCCGGGCATGCGTGGTCGCCGTTCTTCTCTTCCGAGGAGCCGGCGGCGGTGAGCGGCGGCTGAAAGACCACGGAGACGAGGAGGATGGCCAACAGGATACGGAGCCCGTCGGGTAGGGGACGACCTTTTACGCGCACGACCTCCAGAACAGGCCCAGGAGGAGACTCTGGCGCTTTAACCATTCGCCATAATTGGCCATACTTCGGTACATCGTCCGTTGCCGAAGGCAAACGCGGGACCACAGTGAAGAGGGTCACGGGGCCGACGGAGAGCAGAACGAGAAACGACCACATGCGGGCCACGACGACCTTCGCGAAAGCGACCATACGCCGACCGCAACAAAGAAGGACGCCACGCTCCGGAACGGCCGACGGCCGCGGACCCGACGCCATCCTACCCTCGCGCCCGCAGGACGCGAAGGGGCTACATGCGAGAACCGGGATTTGAACCCGGGTTCCAGCCTTGGCAAGGCTGAGTGATAGGCCAGACTACACTATTCTCGCACAGGAAGGCCCCCAAGGGGGACATTCGGCGTCAGAACAGGTTCCCTATTTGGCCGTTGCGGTGACCACTCCTGGGGACCTTGCCGGCCATTGTCAGGCTGTCATGGAAGTGGAGGGAAGCGAAAAGAAAGAGGAAAGAGAAGAAGGAAAAAGGCAGCTTGCGATCCTACGCGAACACGGTCGTGTCCGTGGGATAGAAGCGGATCTGGACGAGCTTCGCCCCGTTGTTCTGGTAGTCCCAGCCGTAGGAGACAAGGTCAGCGATGTCGTAGACCCACGTCGATCCGTGGTAGACGCAATAGGTCTCCAGGTAGAGTCGGAGGTCGGCGTCATCAGTGATGTTGTCCCCGTTCATGTCGGGGGCGTCGGCGAGGGTGATCTCGCCGTCACCGTCCGTGTCGTAGGTCTGGTCGCAGGCCCAACCGCTCCACTGGAACATCGCAGAGATGTCCGTCGCGGTGCTCTTTCCGCCGCCCGAACCGCCCTTGCCGCCCTTGCCCTTCGTGGACTCGGAATCGGTGGTCCGCTCCAGGCTCGTGCCATCGGTGTCGAACGCCCCGTCCTTGGTCACCGTACCGGTGCCGAGCAGGAACGACTCGTCGCAATCGGTCGCGGTCGAGAAGTTCTCGGTGCCCGAGTCGTCGCACGCCGCGTTCAACTTCGGATAGAACACGACCTCGCGCGGCTCGCCGTGCTTGGCGGGCTTGGCGACGATGCGCGCATAGACCTGGTATTCGCCGGCCGGAAGCTGCACGAGGGCGCCGTCGCCGTCGAACGTACCGCAGGCGTCGTGGACGGTCAGGTTGGACACGTCCGATCGCTTGTTCTGCACGATGTCGATGGCGGCCGAGCCGTATTCGGGCACGAAGACCGAACCGCCCCACGGTTCCGTCTCACAGGCATAGCCCTCCTTCTTGCCGTGCAGGTTGAGGTTGTAGTGCTCACCGCTCGGGAACCCGTTGCTCCACGCCACGACCTCGGTCGGTTTCGCGGATTGGACGGGCAGGGCGATGAGCGCCAACGCGACCGCGGCCGCGAAGGCCACGGACTTGTTCATCCCGGTCATGTCCCCCAACTCCATACGACTTGGTCTTGAATGCGATGGTGGGGCTTCTTATCCTGACCGGTGCGTACGGTCACAAGCGACGACACCGGGAGAAAAAGGTCGCGGGTGTCGACCCTCAGGCGTGAGAGAGGCCGAAAGAGATCGCGTCTCACCGCACCACCGGGCACGACGTAGACGGAACGGAGGACGCAACGGCGGCCGCCTCAGCCGTCCTGGTCCTCGGAGATGACCTTCTCGGCGATCTCTCTCTTCAGCGTCTCGAGATCCTTCCCCTCGGTCTCGATGCCGAACTCTTCTGCGCGCCGACGGGCGGCGACGAGGGGATCCTTGTCCGGAAGCGGCGGCGTCTCGGCGTCCACGGCCGCCTCGGTGGAACCCGAAGCCTCCGCCTTGCCGGCACGGACCTCACGCTCGAAATCCTTCTTCGCCTTCTGGAACTCCCCCTGGGCACGACCGAGCGAACGCATGAGCTGCGGGATCTTCTTCGCGCCGAAGAGCAACAGGAAAAGGAAGATGACGACCGCCCACTCGGGGCCCTGCATGTTGAAGAGGGCGACGACGGGGTCGAAGGCCGACTGAGCTTGTATGGGGGTCATGGTGGGGGCTCCTAGATGACAGGCAGAGAGCCACGTCGGCGCGGGAGGCCGACGTAGTAGTATTGGTCGTCGTGCTCGACGACCTCGAACGAGCGGATGGAAAGGTCGTACTCGACGTTTTCGGGAAGGCGCACCTCGTAGGTGCGGTTCGACATCGGGTCGAGGATGAGCGCCTCGTCGCGCACGACGGAGACCACCTGGACCTCCTTGACCGCCTCCCGGGACGCGACGACGTCTGTGCGGCCGATCTCGTCGCGCGGCACCGTCATCTGGCGCCCCGAGACAAGGTCGCGCAACTGCACGGTCTTGCGGTCGATGCGGTCGACCTGGGCCGGCAGGTCGCGGTGGAGCACGAAGTCGCCGCGGCGGTAGTGGGGCATGCGGACCAGGAACGTCACCCGGTGGACGTCGCGTCCGTTCTGCCGACCCATGAGCTTCGCCGACTCGGTGAGTTCGGCGTCGAAGCGGTCGACGAGCTTCTTGGCGACGATGCGCGCGACGTCGATCTCGCTGATGAAGAAATCGTGCCCGCCCTTGACCTTCCCCTGCTTGGTGAGGAACGCCGCCTGGTTGCCGGATCGGCGCATCCGGTCCAGTTCGCGCACCACCAGGTCGCCCGCCTCTTGCCGTTCCTCGTCTGACGGGTCGCGGTCGCGGCCACGGAACTGCACGATGGCGTTGAAGTAGCCGCCTTGTTGGCGCGAACAGGAGGCGCAGACGGTGCGCTTGACGCGCGCGGTGGTCTCCACCATGGCCTCGAGCGAGACCCCCTCCACCTCGCCGTCGACCATGATGTCGTAGCCGTAGTGCTTGTCGTCCTGCGGCTCGCCGGCCACGGTGACCTCCGGGACCTCCAGGAGCGTGTGGACCCGGACCGCCCGGATGACCGCCCCATCGATCATATCGAGCTCAGAGCGGCCGTCGGGGTCGGTCCAACCGGAACCGTCCCGCCGACCCCCGCAATGGGCGCAAAGATAGACGTCGACGTAGGGTTCGACCTCGGCGAGGGCGTTGCGCTTCTGGAAGCAGCGCGGGCAGGAACCGGCCGTCAAGGACTCGGTCTCGACACCACAGTCAGGACAGAGCATCGTCAGCCGCTCTACTGAATCCTCGCTATAAGCTTTTCGTTCGCCATGGGCCGGAAACGGGCTGTTTTCCGCCCTGCAGAAGAGACAAAACGGCACCGTCACGCCATACCGTGGGACGGGTGGGTCCTACATCAGGAGCGCGTACTGCGCATGGGGCACGCCGTCGATGGTGATGACCTGCCCTGACTCGATGAAGCCGAGGTCGATGGCGAGACCGACCACCTTGTCGCCGACCAGGTTGGCGATGGTCGCCCGGCGGAACGCGAGCGCGAACTCGGCGTCGTCGATGCGGCCCCCGTCATAGAAATCGGGGTCGACCTTGAGCGAGACCTTCCCTTCCTTGAGGTGCTTGTCGAGACAGTCGACGTCACAGGCGGCGAAGAGGATCTCCTCGCCCTGGCGGTATTCCTTGGCCGCGATCATGCGTGCTCCGGGACCGTTCGACCCGGTCCGCGGATATAGCGTTGCCGGGACCCGGTATGTGACGGTTCCCCTCTAGGTCGTCAACCGGTATTGGCCGGAGCGCGGCTCGTAGACCTGCCCCTTCGCCTTCAACTGGTCGACCGCCGCCTTCGCCTTCTCCTTCGAGATGTTGTGCATCTCCGCACGCTCCAAGAGCTCGTCGCGCGGCGCCGTCCCGCGCTCGTTCTCGTTGCAGAGGTCCTTGATGATGTTGATGATGGCCTGCATGCGGTCGCGCTGCGAATGGCTCGTGCCGGTCGCGATCATGTCGATGTCGAAGGTGCCCGACTCCGGGTCCATACCGACCGAGCGCAGGTAGTGGTCGACGATGGTGATGGCGCGCTTGGCGTCGTCGAGCGTGGCGATCTCCGACAGACGGACCCGGGCCGAAGCCTCGGCAAGCCGCACGAAACCCTCGAGCTGCCTGGCTGTGAACGCGATGCCCTCCTTCTGGCTGTTGCGCAGGTCGACGTAGAACTCCTCGATGAGCTTCGCCGCGTCCTCGTCGAGGACCGGGAAGATGTTGCGCTTGGCGTAGGCGACATACTTGCGCAGGAACCCTGCATCGAGCGTCGGGACGATCTTGTCGAAGAGGGCGTTCTCGTCCTCGATGGTGTACTTGCCGTCCGGCCGATGCTTGCGGTGCGTGTGCACCTCACCCGCCCGATGGGTGCGCAGGATGTGGCTCGCGAGCTTGGTGTCGAACTCCCGGCTCGGCTCGTCCTTCAGACTGAAGATGAGGTCAAAACGGGACAAGAGCGCCGGCGGCATGTCGATCTGGTCCGAGATCGATTGGTACGGGTCGAAACGTCCGAGCTTCGGGTTGGCGGCCCCGATGACCGAACAGCGCGACTTCAAGGTCGCCTGGATACCGGCCTTGGCGACCGAGATCTCCTGCTGTTCCATCGCCTGGTGCATCGACGACTGGTCCTGCTTCGACATCTTGTCCAACTCGTCGATGCAGGCGATCCCGAGGTCGGCGAGCACCAAGGCACCTGCCTCCAAGGTCCATTGGCCCTCACCGAACTCGTCGCGCACAGCGGCCGCCGTGAGACCCGCGGCCGACGCCGACTTGCCTGACGTGTAGATGGAGCGCGGCGCGAGCTTCGAGACGTAGCGGAGCAACTGCGATTTGGCCACGCCGGGGTCCCCGACCATCAAGACGTGCGTGTCCCCACGGGAGCGGGAGCCGTCCGGATACTCCTTGCCGACCCCGCCGAAGAGCGCCAGGATGAGCGCGTCCTTGACCTCCTTCATGCCCCAGATGGTGGGCGCGAAAGAGCCCCGCATCTTGTCGTAGATGAGCGGGTCCTGCGAAAGCGCGAGGATCTCGTCCTCGTCCTCCGGCGTGATGACCACCTCGTCGTAATCCTGGTGCTCCTGCTCGACCGACACCGCCTCGCCCACCTTGGCGAACTCCGTCAGCTTGAGCATGCCCTGCCTGCGTCCCTGCGTGCGCATGACGATGTTGATCGTGCAGCGGTCGCCGGGCGTGATGGTGCCGACCAGGTCGTCCTCGACATGGATCGTGAAGCGTTGGGGCTGATCGCCGCCCCGCAGCCCTTCGGGCGACTCCTGGATCTCGAGCTTCTGGTGGTCGACGAAACCCGACGACTCCGAGACCACCTTGAAGCGCCCGCTGCGGCCGCAGCCCGCCTGGTCCTCCGGGCACACTTCGGGTTCCTCCAGGATGTAGTCCTCCTGCGGCATGCGGAAGATGCAACCGCAGAGCGTGCAGCGGAAGGCGGCGTCCTCGAGCTTCGGACGCACCTCTGTGACCTTCTTGACCAGACCTTTGACGGCGACCATCTTGTTGAGGTGGGCCGAGCGCAGGTCACGGATGTCGACGGTGGCGGTCTCCGGCAACCCCTGGATGCGGAACTTGAGCCGCGGTTTGGGCTCGACCGGCACATCGATCATGCGCAGTGCGATCTCGGCCGTGTAGAAGGCCGCCGTCGGATGCTCCAGGACATACTCGGCCAAGGTGATGTCGCGCAGGTCGATGTCCTTGTAGTCGACCACCAGGCTGCGCGTGTCGGGCCAATCGAGGGCCGCCTCCTCGATGCGGTCCTTGTAGTAATCGCGGAAGAAATTCTCCCACTGCGCGACAAGCTCTTCCTGGGACAGTGCGATGGCCACGGTCGGTTCCCTCTATCGAACGGGACCCCGGGCCCGCCAGGGCCACGGGGGAGTGCATCCCGGGAGCCGATGCAAGTGGCGTCCGTCTCTTATACGAATGCGGTGCGCTTCACGCATCCACTGGGACCGCTGCTTCGGCTCCTTCGGGTGGTTCCCATGGAAAGAAGGTCCCGCCACCACTTAGGCGGACCGAGGGGAGGGGAGTGAAAGTAGTCCTGTGCCATTCCTGTCGGACGACCGGTCGTGCCTCCCGCGGAAGTGGCTACTCCACCATGCCCAACCGGTCCAGGATCTGGTCCAAGAGCTTCGGACGCGCCCGCGCCGCGTCGCGATAAGCACGCGCCAGCCGGCGCGCCTCCGCCCGCACCCGACCCGCACTGCGCGGGTCCTCCTGCATGAGAAGCCGCAACGAATCCCTGTAGAGGCGGCGCAACCGGTGGTCCAGCTCTTCCTTGGTGGGCGTCGGCCCCCGCGTCTCCGGAAGCCGCCACACCGCCTGCCACAGGCGCACCATGCGGCGCACCGCCCTTCTCACCGCCTCACGCTCGGTCGGGTCGACATGGATGCGACAGAACCGGATCCCTGTCACCGTGCCGGGGCGGCGTGGGCGGACCGTCCGCGCCGCCTCGATGACGCCATGGAACACCCCCGGCCCCGACTGGTCCGTCTCCACGACGCGCCCCAAGAGCACCCGCTCACTGAACCGTCCATGCGGCGGATAGCGCACCTGGATGGCAGCGGTCGTCGACTCCCCCACGATGCGTGCCGCCGCATCGACCGCACGCCCCAGCCTGTCGCGATTGCCTTGGGCCAAGAGCCCCTCCATGCGACCGACCGCGACCGGCCCCTCGACCTGCAAGCCGACCCAGAGGCCCTCACCCTCGGCCTCGAGATAACCCCATGGATCACCCGTCGCCACAGTCTCCCAATGGTCGACCGCGCCAGGCGCCGGACAGACCCAGCGCCGGTCGCGGACATGCACCGGCACCACGACATCGGGTAGCGCCACCGCGGCATCGGCCTCCGGAGACCAGAAGGCCCGCGGCACGAGGTCGGCGACCATACCGGCCGCCTCCCGCAACACCGCCTCAGGACGACGGGCCGGCATGCTCGTCCCGTCCTTCCGGACCCTGTCCGTGCCGCTCCCGCTCGGCCTCTGCCTCTCTCTCCTTGTCCTTGCGGACCCGTTCCCGTTGCACGCGCGTCACGACCGCCCGCGTCGCCGCACCCGCTGCGACACCCGCCGCGGCCCCGGCGCCCGCCGTCGCGAAGGCGGCACCCTCACGACGCCCATTCTCGAGGATGGCGGCCAAGAACATCGCCACCGCCGCCTCATAGACACGCCGTTTGCGTTCCTCGGCAGGCCCCGCCGCACCCAACCACCGGCACGCCTCCGCGTCGAGGTCGACATCATAACGGTTGGTCTGACGGCGCAAGACCGCGACCGGTCGTGCGGGCGGCACATAGAGCAGGATGTGCCGCCGGAAGACCCCCTGTTTCTTGGCGGCGACACGCACGACGCCCTCGTCCGGGTCGCTCGAACGCACCTCGACCCCGCGGTCCGCGCCGCCAAGACGCGCTTCACCCATGAGCCGATGGCCCCCGCGCGCCAGCCGCGGCGTGGCGAAACGCACCTGGACGCGACGGTCGGGCGCGATGTCGTACTGGATGCGCAGCACGGTGCTGTGATAGACACCGGGTCCCTGGCGTGTCGCAGGCCGGAACTTCCCTGTCATCACCGGACCTTTGAGGGTCCAGCCGCTCGAAAAAAGCCCGTCCCGCTTCAGCGTGTGCGGATACCGCTTCATCGACCATCCAGGAGCGAGTCGAGGAACGACACCATCGTCCGCACCCCGACACCGGTCGCCCCTTTCGGCGTGTAGGGGTTGTCACCATCGCCCCAAGCGGTCGCGGCGATGTCGAGATGGGCCCACTTCACCTTGTCCTCCTCGATGAAGTTGCGCAGGAACTGGCCCGCCGTGAGCGCCCCGCCGCCGCGACCCCCGATGTTCTTGATGTCCGCATAGGTGCCCTTGATCATCTCCTGGTACTCGTCGCCGAGCGGCATGCGCCACAGCTTCTCACCGGAGCGCTTGCCGATCTCGTAGAGGCGGTCGATGAGCTCGTCGTCGCTCCCCATGAGACCGGAATAGGGTTTCCCGAGGGCGATGTCGATGGCGCCGGTGAGCGTCGCGAAGTCGATGATGACATCGGGCTTCTCGCGCTGCACATACCAGAGGGCGTCGCCCAAGATGAGACGACCCTCGGCGTCGGTGTTCAGCACCTCGACCGTCTTGCCGCTCGCCATCCGCAGGATGTCGCCCGGCTTGTAGGCCTTGCCGCTCGGCAGGTTCTCCGAGAACGCAGCGACCCCGATGACATGGACCTCGGGCTTGAGCGCGGCGATGGCCTGCATGGCCGCGACGACGGCGCAACCGCCGCACTTGTCGAACTTCATCTCGTCCATGCTGGGACTCGGCTTGATGCTGATGCCGCCCGAATCGAACGTGATGCCCTTGCCGACGAAGGCGATTTTCTTCCACGGCTTCGCGGAGACCTTCCTCGGCTTGTATTCCATGAGGACGAGGCGCGGCGGCTCCGTGGAGCCTTGGGAGACACCGAGCAGGCCGCCCATCTTGTGGCGCGTGATCTCCGGCTTGCCGAGCACCTTGATGCGCAGCCCGCCCTCACGGGCGACACGCCGTGCCTGGTCTGCCATCCATCTCGGCGTCGCCACGTTGGGCGGCGAGTTGGCGAAATCACGGCAGAGGGCCGTCGCCTCTGCGATGATGCGGCCGCGGTCGGCTCCCTTCGCGACCGCCTTCGTCTCCGCGCCGGTCGTGGAAAAGACGACCGCCTCGACCTCGGTCTCGTCCTTCTCGTCCTTCTCCTTCTTCTCCTTGCTGAAGAAGCGGTCGAACTTATAGGCGCCGAGGACACAGCCGAAAGCGACCGCTTCCGCCCGCTCGGAGACATCCGGTGCCGTCTCGCCCTCCTTGGCCTCGAGCTCGACAGCGTGGAGCAGGGAGACATAGCGCTTCGCCTCGAGCTTCCTGGTGCGCTTCGTCGCGGCCGCTCCGGCCTGGCGCAGTGCCTCCAGGTCGACCTTCTTGCGCTCACCGAGACCGACGAGGAGGAAGCGGACGTCCCTCAGGCGCACCACATGCGTCTCGCCCTTCGACCCGGTGAACGCCCCGTCGTCATAGGCCGCCTTGATGCGACCCTCCGAGGCGTCGTCCATCGTCTTCTGGACCCCCTCGAGCTTCGGGGTCTTGCCCTTCTCTTTCGCGAAGAGCGGCACCGCGACGACGCCGTCCTTGGTCTTCTTCGCCGCGTCCGCTTTGGCTTCGACCTTCATCTTTGCCATGTCCTCCCGATGGGGGGAGGGGCGGCAGCCTGTGTCCGGTTAGAAGTCCACCGGTTTGGGACACCTTCTCCCGCCCTGCATCGTGACGGTGCGGAGGCGGGTCCGGGACCAGAACGGCGACCACCAGCACATGGTGCGGTGTCGACGACAGACCCGCCGATCGTGGTGGTGAACGTGGGTATTGTCATGCGTGCGGTCCACGGCCTCCGCGCTTGAACATCCACGGCGGCAAAGGTCCATTGGTCATGGCGCCGTCAGGTCCGCTGCCTACCGGTCCGGCGATCCGACAGGCGCGTCCCATTCCACGACTGGCGCATCGTCCCAGACCACCCCGGGAGAGACCGCGACGAGCCGCCGCCGGTGATGCAGCACGAGCAACCATGTGATGACCGCCCACGCGATGGTGACGAAGAGCCAGGCGAGCGTCAGCGGGCCACCGTGGGGTTCCACGCTGCGCCGGATCCCGAGCACGATGCTGAAGGTCACGAGGGCGAACGTGTAGCTGGCGTGCTCCCAGCCCCACAGGAACGCGTCCGAGCCATAGACCTCCCAAGAACGTGGTGCGGCCGAGACGAGCGCCACACGATGCTTCCGGAAGGCGGAGAGCCCCCCGATGACCGCCGCACCGAACGCCAAGGTGGCAAGCGTCTCCACGAGACCCGGTTCGCCTGGGGTCAGAAGGAGGAAGAGTCCGGTGCCGATCACGAAAACGAGCGGCATGACGAACGGCGCCACGACGGACGAACCCGACGGTACGAGTTCACCCGGGCGCCAATCGATCGCCTCCAGAAGGCGCGTCACCGATGTGGACCGTACGAGCGTGACCAGGAACCAAGCCAAGACCATGAGGCCCAGGACCAGGAGCACCCGGTCGAGCGCGACGAGACCGGTCGCGTGGAGCCCATAGATCAAGAGAATCGACACGAGGAACACGAGGCTGCCATGCTCCCACGCCGCCATCCGGCGCGCCGGTACGGCCAGGTGCGGGAGTCCCTCGGCGAGGATGCCGAGCTGCCGCCGCTCCCAGGAGAACTGGTGCAGACCCGCCCCGGCGATGAGCACGTAGCCGCCCAGAAGGAGCATCTCGGTACCCAGCCGCGCGCCGACGAGGAGCGAAAGGTAGGTGACCGCGGCCAACGCGAGGACCAGTTCGGCAAGGCGACGCCTCCGCTCGAGTCGGACCCAGCCTTGGGTGGCCTGCCCGTCCAGAATGACGGTCGTCTGCATCGTGCCCGATGCCGCTCTGCACACCCTCCTTATACGCCACCGCCAATCGGCCCACGTCCAAAAGGGATGTCGTTTTTTTGTTGGCCAGACAACCACACAACTCGCCGTCCCTTTCCTTCCATCGATGACCTGAACCTTCCACCACAAGCCATATGAGGCGACAAAGGAAGCCGCCCCTTATGCGCGTCGCCGTGGTGTCCCTCATCCTCCTCGTACCGCTCCTCGCCGGTTGCCTCGGCGACGACTCAGAGAACCCCCCCACCGGGGCCCAGCCCCGACTCGCCATCGACGAGATCCGCGTCCCCGCTGGGGCTGAACTGATCGAGGACGCGACGGGCGCCATCCTGCGCTGGACCGACATCAAGCTGCCCTTCAAAGAGGTCATCACCGTCCCCAACGGCACCACCCTCGTCTCCGCGCAAGCGACCATCGCCGACGACCTCAGCATCCGCACCTACATGTCCCACAACGAGACCGGACGGCGCCGCTGCAACCCGGACGCGCTGGACGCCTGGAACATCCCCGCGACCCGCGGCGCCCACGCCTGCTCCGGACTCGCCGCCATCGACCCCGCCGGCAGCGAATGGAAGATCCAGGCCCTCGGCGCCGGCACCGCCACCACCATCCAGGTGGTCTACGACGCCCGCCCCCTCGACGGCCTCGCCGCCCGGCTCGACCTCACCAAACTCAGCATGCCGACCTGGGATATCCAGGACCCGGAAGGCTTCTACATCGACAGCTTTGACGGCACACCGCTCTGGGTCGAGGTGACGCTCCCTGAAGGTGAGGGCCCGTTCCCCACCATCATCGGCTCCAGCCCCTACAACGGCCAGACCGGACGCCTCGGCCAAAGCGCGGGCAAGGCGGCCATGTGGGAATACTTCACGCACGACTGGGCCAAACGCGGCTACGCCATCGTCAACGTCGACGTGCGCGGCTTCGGCCTCTCCGGCGGCTGCGTCGAGGTGTGGGGCGAGAACGAACAGAAAGACCAGGTCTTCATCGTCGACTGGGTCGCCGGCCAAGAATGGAGCGACGGCAAGGTCGGCTTCTATGGCCAAAGCTACGTCGGCACCACCCCTGTCGCCGCAGCGGTGCAGGCCCCCGAGGCGCTGAAAGCGATCATCGCCGTCGCCCCCGTCATCAACGCCTATGAAGACTGGCACCACGGCGGTGTCCCGAACGGCGAGAACACGCTCTCCCCGGTCGCCTACCAGGTGCTCACCGACATGCCCCCCATCCCGGCCATCGACCCGATGAAGCCGGACCTCACCTCCCTCCAATACTACGTCGACTATTACTCGGACCCCGCCACCGCCGCCGACAACATCCACAAAGGCGTCTGCGACCCGACGCTCGTGGGCCGGGCCAACGACCCCCGCGCCGTCTACGACGACTACTATCGCGAACGCGACTTCAAGCTGCGCGCCGACCAGGTCACCGCCGCCGTCCTCTTCACCCAAGGCTTCGAGGACTCCAATGTCAAGAGCGCCATGATCCCCGGCTGGTTCAACGACATCCAGTCCCCCAAGCTCGGCCTCTTCGGCCACTGGGTGCACCAACACCCCACCCGCGCCGATGAAGAGATCATGTTCCTCGGCTGGATGGACCAGTACGTGAAGGGTGTCGACCTCGGCTTCGACGGCCTGCCCGCCGCCGAGATCGCCACCAACGTCGGCACCGTTCGCCAGGCAGAAGTTTGGCCTGATTCCGTGCTCGGGGAGACCCTCCTTTGGCCCGATCTTGCCGCCGGCACGATGTCCACCGACGAATCGACGGCGAAAGGCGCCACGTTGATGCTGACGCCGACCGCACCTCCGGGCCAGGTCCCGGTCGACATCGACCGTCTGCGCGTCTCCTACACGCTCAGCGAAGACCTCGCCGTCTCCGGTATCCCCGCCCTCCACATCCGCGGCACGCTCGAGAACAAAGGCAACGCCTACCTCGCCGCGCAACTCTTCGACAAAGGCCCCAACGAGACCGCGCTCGTCAGCTACGGGATGTTCAACCTCGCCCACGAGGACGGACATGACACCTGGAACGCCGTCACCGGCCCGAGTGACGTCACGCTCCCGTTCCTGCCGACCGAACACGTCTTCCAGGCCGGCCACACGCTCGAGATCGTCCTCTACGGCGTCGCCGCCGACGAACTCGCCTATCCCGGCCTCGGCAACCCGACCGGCGCGTTCACCTTCGGAGCGCACCCCGACGGCATGGGCGCACTGCACCTCCCCACGGTCCCGATGACCGAATACCAGAAGATGCCGCGAAGCGCCGCACCGTAATGACCGAAGTGAGTGAAGTGCGGGCACCGGGTCGCCGTAGAGAGCGAAGCGAGTGACGGCAGTTCCGGTGGCCGCACGAGCGACCGAAGGGAGTGAAGTGCGGGCACCGGGGAAGCCGCCGAAGGCGGCGCCTGCCGGTGGGCGCATCATCCCGCCCTCGCGCCCGCGAAGGGGCGCAAGGGATGTATGCGGGCACCGGGATTTGAACCCGGGCAAGTAGCTTGGGAAGCTACTGTCATACCCCTAGACCATGCCCGCATGAGAGAAACAGAAGGGGTCGTTCCGCGTCAATCGGGGTCCGGTCTTGAACCTATCGACCGGACGCTGCGATGTCTTCGTCGATGGGCGCCGCGGCGGTCGCGACGGGATGGGGACGCGTCGGCGTGGCGTGGATCGTCACCGGCAACCGGACCATGACGAGGACCGCGATTGCGACGAGGGCCGCGGCGACCATGAAGACATGCTGGACACCCGCGGTGAGCGCTGCTGTGGTGGCCTGTTCTCCGGGGACGAGCACCCCGAGGAGGACGATGCCGAGCGTGCCCCCCATATGGCGCCAGAACGCGATGCTCGATGTCACCACGCCGAGCCGACCGTGGCCGATGTGGTTCTGGACGGTGACGAGGAGCGCCGGACTGTTCGCGCCCATCCCGAGACCGATCGCGAACATCACGGGTGCGACATAGGAGAGCGCACTCGTCGGTGTGAACCGTGTGGCGAGGAGGAAACCGACTAGGCTCGAGAACGCCCCGGCCATCGCCAAGGTGCGCCCCCCGATCTTTGCGACGAGCCGCCCACCGGTCATCGACCCGGCGGTCCATCCGATGGAGAGCGGGATCAGACTGAGCCCCGCGCGCAACACGTTCCCGGGGTCCCCGCGCTGGACAAGGAGCGGCACATACGCGATGGCGCTGAAGACGGTGAACGCCATCAAGAACATCGTGCCGTTCGCGACGCGGTAGAGCGGCTCACGCAGAAGGGGGACCGGAACGACCGGTTCCTTGACCCGCGTCTCGACATAGGCGAAGAACGCGAGGACGACGAGTGCGAGGGCGGCCCAATGCGGCCACGCGAGCCCGACGATGGCGTCCGCGTCCTTGCCGGATTGCGCGGCAAGGAGGATGCTGACGATGCCAAGCATGAGAAGCGCGGCACCGGCGATGTCGAGCCGGTGCTCCGGACGCGCCTCGGGTTCCTCGAAGCCGCGTTGCACGAGCGCCATCGCGGCGAGCCCGAACGGGACGCTCAACCAGAACGCCCAACGCCACGAGGCGAGCGACACGACAAGCGCCCCGACCGGCGGGCCGACGATGGCGCTGAAGCCCCACACCGACGAGGCGATGCCGAGGGCATGGCCGCGGCGCTCGGGGGGAAACGCGTGGCCCAATATGGTGAGCGGGATGGAGAACATGGCGCCCGCACCGAGCCCCTGGATGAGCCGGAAGGCGATGAGGTGGTCGAACGTGGGCGCGAACCCCGACAGCACCGAACCGGTCAGAAAGAGCAGGATGCCGATGTGGAGCAGGCGACGCGGGCCGTAGATGTCGGACAGCTTGCCCCAGATGGGCATGGTGACCGCGGCGGGCATCATGTAGACACTGAAGACCCAACCGTAACGGTTGAGCCCACCGAGCTCGGCGACGATGGTCGGCATCACGGTGCCCACCACCGTCCCTTCGATGGCGGAAAGGAAGACCCCGAAGGCACAACCCAGAAGGACGAGCCGTTCACGCCGCACGCAGCGAGGGGGAGCCGATGAGGCTTACATGCGTGTCGGTGGCGGCGTCACGTTCCGGCGACGTGATGCGCGGCGGTCGCCTCGAACCGGTGCGCGAAGAGGAACCCACCCGCGTCGGCCTCGGTAGCACCGAACATGTCAGAAAACGGCGACCCTTCCTCCACCGTCACGACACCCTGGGCGGGCGCGGCGGAGACAGCGGAATAGGCGTAGGCGATGCGTACCGTCGCATCCGGACCTTCATGCCACCAGGTGATGCGGTCGATGCCGGGTGTGGGTGCAACGGCCTGGGCGGCGGTCGCCTCGAACGACACCGAGAGGCCAGGCCAGGGTGCGGCACCGTTGTGGCCACCGACCGGGAGCACCCCTTCGGGAGCATACGCGGTCGCCTCGAGGTGACCTCCAGCCGCGCCGAGCAGGCCGAGGTCGCGACCGAGGCGGTCGGCGTCCGTCGTGGTGAGGAACTGATAGACGTGGATCCCGCCGGTCCCGTCGGGGCTCGCGATGATGATCCCGGCCTCGGCAAGGTGCAGGTCGTCACGCACGTATGAGCCGTCCTTGACGAAGGAGGGGCAGTGCGTGAACGAGGCCCCGAACCAGGCGACACCCGAGTCGTCCCGGTAGACCGCATAGCCGTCGGGTAGATAGGCGGCGACGCGCTCCGCATCCACAGGCACGAGAAGCGCCGCCTGTTCACACGAAGCCGCGGCGAACACCACCTCACTGAGAGGCGGGGGCGCGAGGACCGGAAGAGCGGTCTGCTCTTCGGCGACGTCGTCCTTCTTCTCGCTACCGCCGTCGTCGAAGCAGCCCGAGAGCGGCACGAGCATGGTGACGAGGGCGATGACAAGGAGCCGGGAGACGGACATGGGACCTGACAAGGCATCCTCCTTCATGACAGCCGGTGGGAAGCGGCGTCGTCCACAACGGCCATCCGGCCGGAACGGACCTCCCGACGGTTCACCCGTCGATGCCCCCGCCGCGGTGGGCGGACCCGCATCTCAGGTGGGTGGCGGCCGCTCGGGCGGCTCCTTCTCCTCCGGCACCGGCGTCCGCGTCGGATAGACCCAACCCGTCGCGTCGTGGTACTCCTCGTTCCACACTTTGAGCACGGCGGTCAGGACCCCCAGGATGAGCGGCCCGAGGACGAAGCCGATGGGCCCGAAGACGACGAGCCCCCCGAGCACACCGATGAGAACGGCGATGGGGTGGATGTCGGCGCGATCGCCGATGAGGATCGGTTTGGCGATGTTGTCGACGTTGGAGACCAGCACCGCACCCCAGACGAGCAGCAAGACCCCGTCCGTGGCGTCACCGGTGGCGATGAGCCATGCCCCTGCCGGTCCCCACACCAGGAAGGCGCCGATGACCGGGAAGAGAC
Source organism: Methanobacteriota archaeon (assembly GCA_019347805.1). Lineage (GTDB taxonomy): Archaea > Thermoplasmatota > E2 > JACPAO01 > JAHWKR01 > JAHWKR01. Next base: position 1,111 of record JAHWKR010000046.1, on the reverse strand, counting down.
TGAGGATCGACATGATCGCGCCCCAGAAGATGTAATTGGGGATGCCGAAGAGCCAGAAACCGACCCCCCCGAGGAAACCCTGCAGAAGCGCGGAAAAGAGCTGACCCACGAAGATGGCGTCGATGGCGTTCCCGGTCTCATGCAACAGGAAACGGGTCTGATGGGGCGGCAACGGGAGCGTGTACTTGAGGCCCCTGACGATCCCGGCGCCGTCGACGAAGGCGTAGTACATGATGAAGAAGACGATGAACGCCCCGAGCAGGAAGTCCCCGATGAGCGTGATCAACTCGGGCACGATGCCGACGAGGAAGTCGGCCCCCTGTTGCAACAGGTCCCCGAGGAACCGCTCCTTCTCGGCCTGCACCTGCGTGGCGTTGTCCGGGTCCTCGACATTGGTCTTGGCATAGAAATCGAGCGCGTCGATGACGAACGGAGGCGGGTCGGCGGTACGCAGCTCCCCCGCGAAATCGGTCGCATCATCGACGAGCGCCACGGTGAGGGCGGCGAACGGCACGATGACGATGAGGATGATAAAAAGCAGGGAGACCAGCGCCGCGACACTGCGGAAACGGAGCACGGCCCGGAAGAAGCGATAGATGGGATAGGAGAGGTAGGCGAGCAGGAAACCGGTCAAGACCGAGACCAAGAAGGGCTCGAAGACAAGGAACGAGAGCGCCAGCACCCCGAGGACCAGGATGGTGAAGAAGATGCGGTTCTGACGGCTGGGGGCGACCGGCGTATCCTCGAGCGGGACCCGCTCCACGACCACCCGGCCCTTCAGTCCACGCCGCCTCTTCCTCGCCATCCGACCGTCTCCGCACCTCGGTGCCGTTCCGCGCCGACGTCGCAGGGTCCATTAAAGTGTGGAGGCAGGGGGACCTCGGCCGACCCGGCTATTCCTCGGCTCGGGTGGGGGCGGGGCGGGCGACGATGCGGATCTCGCCCGAATCGATGAGGTCGGCCGCGGCGTGCGGCGCCAGGCTCTCCGCCTCCTTGGGCGGGATGCGGTAGAAGAGCGCCACGATGATCATGGTGGCGACGAAGATGATGGCGATGGAGATGGCGGTGGCGACCATCGTCTTCGACATCGCGACGTTGCGGATCGGGATGA
>JAHWKR010000045.1 GCA_019347805.1 Methanobacteriota archaeon | reverse complement strand
TGGTGGTTCTGGGACAACAAAGACATCGAAGAGGCGACCGACCTGCAGTGGTTCGACCTCGACGGCCTTGACGTCGTGCCGCGGGCGAGCGGACGCCTGCCGGGAATCGTCCAGGACTCGTTCGGCATCGATGTGCACGACGGCACCCTCCGTGTCGCAGCGACAACGGGGACCTGGGGGCGCTGGTGGCTTTCCGAGGCTGAACGGGAGCCCATGATGACCCATCTCGTGCTCTTAGAACCGGATGGGAACATCCTTGTCCCGACCGGTATGGTCGGAGGGATCGCCCCGGGGGAACGACTCTGGAGCGCCCGCTTCACCGATACCCGTGCCTATCTCATCACGTTCGAACAGATCGACCCGCTCTGGATCCTCGACCTCACCGACACGAGCGCACCGAAGATCCTCGGCGAGCTGGAGATCCCCGGCGTCTCGACCTACATCCATCCGCTCTCGGACGAGCTTTTGCTCACCATCGGCATGGGTCCGCGCGAGGACGGCACCGGCCTCGACCGGAGTCGGCTCCAGGTCTCGCTGTTCGACATCCGTGACGAGGCGAAGCCGGTCCGCGCCGACGTCCTGGAACTCTCCCCCGCAGACGGATGGAGCCAGAGTGCGGCCCTGCATGAGCACAAGGCGTTCACCTACTGGGACCGTCTGGGGATGCTGGCGGTCCCGATGGCGACACAACGCTATGATCCGCCGTCGGAGGAGCATGGTGCGGAGAACAACAGCACTCCAAGGAAGATGATCCTGTTCCACAACGACGCATACCTGCGCCTCGTCAAAGTGGACCCTGAGACGAAGAGACTCCACCTGCACGGCGATCTGCGCCAAAGTGGGCTCGTACAGGAGCGCGAGGTCCGCTACGGATCGTCCACCATCGAGCGCAGCTACTTCCTCGGCCTGCCCGAAGCGGGCACGGTGAGCGTGTACACCATGAGCGTCCTCGGTGTCACGGCGCATGACCTGGACACGCTCGAAGAGCAGGACCATGTACGGTTCGGACCACCGCAATTCGAGCGGTACCCGCATTTCCGCATACGGTGATACGTCGGAGTCCACGGCCGACGTGTCACCCGAAACGGCCATTAGCGGTTCCGGCCTCTCCCGGTGGCATGGCCCAGACGACGCAGTTCCGCTACAGCGAGGTCGCACGCGTCGCACCGACACCGAAGCGCGTGCGGGCGCGGGTCGGCGGCGCCTTCGTGGCCGACTCGAAGAACGCGATCCTCGTCTACAACCAGCACTTCCCGTTCGCCTACGCGTTCCCGAAGGAGGACACCCGCGCGGACCTCTTCACGTTCGGGCCCGCCGGAGGCGACGGCGATTCGGAGGAGACCCGCCGCGGGGCCCTGAAGGTCGACGGCCGCACCATCGAGGGCGCCGCGACACTCCACACCGCCGGCCGGCTCGAAGACCACGTCGTCCTCGATTGGAACAAGATGGACGACTGGTACGAAGAGGACGAGCCGGTCTTCGTCCACCCGCACGACCCTGGCCATCGCATCGACATCCGGCAGAGCGACCGCCATGTCGTCATCGAGATCGACGGCACGACGGTGGCCGACAGCCGACGTCCGGTCCTGCTCTTCGAAACGGGTCTGCCCGTGCGTCACTACCTGCCGCACACCGACGTCCGTCTCGGTCTTCTGCGAACCAGTGACAAGACCACCGGTTGCGCCTACAAAGGGTTCGCCAGCTATCACCACGTCGAGGTCGACGGCAAGAGGCACGAAGACATCGTCTGGAGCTACCGATCGCCCTTCCACGAGGCGCTGAAGATCCAGGGCCTCATGGCGTTTTTCGACGAACGGATCGACGTCATCGTCGATGACGAGGAGCAGGAACGGCCGGACACCATGTGGAACGAGTGAATCATCCCGCCTCCGGCAACCATGCGCCGAGCTCGATGAGGTTGCCCTCCGGGTCCTGCACCATCGCCGAGCGGACACCCCACGGCTCGTCCCGGGGGCCGTACACCATCGGGACACCGAGGTCGTAGAGGCGCTCGAACTCGGCGTCCACCTCGGTCGGGTCGTCGAACATCAGGGACAACGCGAACGTCCCGTTGCGTCCGGCGGGGAACGTCGCCTCCACCCCCAAGGCATCATGCAGCGCCTTCCGGGGAAAGAGCGCGAACCGCATGCCGGGATGCTGGAACTCGGCGAAGGGCGCTGCGCCGTCCCACGGGGTCGGTACACCGACCGTGTCGCGATAGAAGCGCGCCATCCTCGGCAGGTCGTCGACGAAGAGCGTGAGGAGGTCGAAACGGCGGTTGCGCAGGCCGGCCGGCGCCGTCCCCTGGACCATGGAAGCCATGGGCGAAGGCACCGAAGGGGCATTGATAACCGGTGCGGGGGGATGGCCGGAAGTAGTCCCCGCCCCCACCGGAACCCTTCTTATGGACGCACCGTGAGCCGCAGGCGTGGAGACCCGCATCGCCGTCTGCGCCGTCGCCGACCTGCTTCCCGGCAGCGCCCAGGTGGTCCACACCGACATCGGCCATGTCTCCGTCTACAACATCGACGGGCGCTTCCACGCCATCGACGACCTCTGCCCCCACATGCGGGAGAGCCTCGGTCAAGGCCACATCGACGGCGCCTGCGTCACCTGTCCCGCCCACGGCTGGCGCTTCGACGTGAGAAGCGGCAAGAGCCCCGACTTCGAAGGGATCGAGGTCGCGACCTACCCTGTGGAGGTGGCCGACGGGACCATCTGGCTCATCCTCACCGGCACGGGCGACGACGGCTGGATGGACTGGGACGGCGCCACCGACCCGGACGACATCGAGAAAGAGCTCTTCGATTGAGACCGCCTTATAAGTGCCGGGAGTGAATGTCCCTGGCGCCCCTTCGCAACGGATAAGAGACGTCATCGGCTCGCGCGCCCGATGCCCGCCATGGAGCAGGCCGCCGCCGAAGAGCATTTCCGCAGCCTTGTCCCGGACCGGGGGCCGGTCCTCGAACGTCTCGAGAAAGAGGCGGCCGAGCGCGACATCCCCATCGTCGGCCCCAGCCTCGGCAACCTGCTCTACCTCCTGACCCTCACCTCGATGAGCCAGAAGGTCCTGGAACTCGGCACCGCCACGGGCTATTCCACCATCTGGCTCGCCAAGGCGGCGCAGAACCTGCAGGGCCGCGTCCACACCTACGAACGCGACGCCAAGCTCGCCGAGGAGGCGAAGCGGAACATCAAGGACGCCGGGTACCACAACATTGTCACCGTCCACACCGAGGACATCACCGAGGCGTTGCCGAAGATGGCCGACTCGTTCTCGCTCATCTTCGTCGATATCGAGAAGGAGGCCTACGCCCAGGTGCTCCCCGACCTCGTCGACATCCTGAAACCGCGCGGCCTGCTCATCGCCGACAACGCCGGCTTCGAGGAGGTGCGCTCGTTCAACGAGCGGCTCGCCAAGACCGACGGCTTCGACACCGCGTTCCTGCACGGCTTCTTCGCCGGCCACAGCCCGGAGCGGGACGGGTTGGCCATCGCACGGAAGCGGGTGTCCTGAAGGAGGCTTGTGATCATCTCCACGGATGCGGGGCCAGCCGCTTCGGACCTTCCCCCACGCCCACACGGTCCACCTCTTATATGCTCCACCTCCGTAAGTCCGCTCCGTGGGACCCGCGCCCGCCGCCCCCGGTAGCTCCGAGACGAAGCCCACCGTGAGGAAGGCCGTCCGTGTCTTCCCGTCGATGATGCGGCGCGAGTTCGCCAAGAAACGCGACACGACGCCGTTTTTGATCTGGGTGTCGTTCCTCATCTCGTTCCTCGGCTCCCGACTCTACGTCACCTTCTTCGGGGGCGTCGGTCGCGGCGCCGACTCCGGTGGCACCCGCGACATCACCTTCGAGATCGGGCGCAACGTCATCGTCGGCGGCTACCATATCCACCACATCGCGTTCGGTATCCTGCTGCTCCTCGTCGCCGGCTGGCTCGCCTTGCACTACCGCGGCCGGCAGATCGCCCGCACCTCGGCCATCATGTACGGCATCGGCCTCGGGTTCATCGTCGACGAGACCGGCTTCATCGTCGGCGGCATCACGCCCTATCGCGGCGACAACGAGGTCTTCTTCATCGCCGTCGTGCTCGCCGGCATCCTCTTCTCGGCCATCTATGCACCCGCGTTCTGGCGCGCCGTCCGGGACGACCTCGGCGACCTCAGCCGGCTCCTGCGCTCGCTCCCGACCTTGTCGCGGCCGAGGCGGGAGGTGGCCCGCTCCGACATCGACCGCGACCTGGAACGCCGGCTCGGGCCGGTGCCGCACCAGGAGGACGCCGAAGAGCGCCAGCCGCGCGAACCAAGACTGGCCGGCGGCGGTCCGACCGCCTCCGCGCCGCACGAGCCGACCGACGCGCCCCCGCTCCACGTCGCCCACGCACATGCCGCCGCGCACGAAGCGCCCTACGAAGCGACCGCGGCACCGCCACGCGAGAGCGACTTTGACGTCTCGAGCCCGAGCGCCCGCGGCGCCCTCTTCGAGCGTCTCGCCGGCAAGGTGGTCGAGGTGCTCCTCGTCATCATCTTCATCGGGCTCCTCCTCGGCCTCGCCGACATGATGATCGACCTCTACAGGAGCCTCCTCGGTGTCTCGGTGGAACGGCTCATGCAGCCCATCCTGACGGGCGTCTTGACCATCCTCATCGGCGTCGAGCTGATGCGCGCCATGGTCGAGTACATCAAGCACAACCGCATCATGCTGCCGTTCTTGGTCGACGCCGGCATCCTGCTCGGCCTGCGCGAACTCGCATCCGAACTGTTCCGACGCACCCCGGACGCGATCCTTGTCGCCGTCATCGGCGGATTGCTCTTCGCCCTCGGCGGGTTGCGTGTCATCCTCGTCCGGAGCATGCACGACCTCACCAAGTACGGCCTCTTCACCGGTGGACCCGAGACGAAGAAGGAGGACGGGACGGACGAGGCGAAAAAGGAAGAGAAGCGTCCGGGCCCGACCTGAGGGACCCCCGACGGTCGGGACCGTCGCTCGCGCACCGAGCGCGAGGGCCAGGTGTTTTGAACGGGAGCGCCGTCCGTGCGACCGTGGCCGAACGTGGGTCCTTCGTCCGACACAGCTACGAAGAGGTCACCTGCGGCAAGGGCGGTGACGCCGAAGCGCTCGTCATGCGGCGCGCCGCGCTCGAGAAGCCCATCGGGCGGGTCGTCGTCCTCCATGGCCTCGGTGACGCGCCCGTCTCCTGGTTCCGCTGCCTCAAGAGCGCACTGCCGCGCCATGAACTCCTCCTACCGGCCATCCCGGGCGCCGGACGCGGTCCCCTTCCCCCCGGCCGCGACCACCTCACCCACAAGGAGACACGGGTCTGGCTCGGCGACCTCCTCGAACGCATCCTCGACGAGACGGAAGGTCCGGTGCGACTCGTCGGCCACAGCCTCGGCGGCTGGCTCATGTCGCGCGCGGTCCTCGACGCCCCGCATATCCTCGAACGCTGCGGACCCCACATCCTCATCAACACGGCAGGGACCTGGTACGACGGCGTCGAACGGGAACGGGAACTGCTCACGCCGAAGACCCACGAGGAGGTCGACGAACTCCTCTCGCTCCTCTACGCCGACGACCCAGACCTGCCCATCGAGGTCATCGACGCCATGCTGAAGACGATGCGCTCCCCCTCCTACCAGGGACTGCTCCGGTCGACGACCAAAGACGACTTCCTCGAACCGGCCGACCTTGAGCGCCTTCCTGAAGGAATGGGGCTGGTGTGGGGAGAAAAAGATCGCCTCGTCCCGCCCGAAGCGTTCGAACGGCTCAAGGAACATCTCCCCGCTCCGCGTGTCGTCACCCTCGACGATGTCGGCCACGCGCCCCACATGGAAGCGCCCGACCGGTTGGCCAAGGTGCTCGAGGACCTGCTCGACGAAGAGACCCTGCGCCCGGACGCGACGGTCTCCGAGCGCGCCTGATGCGGCCCTTCGACATCCTTTTGAGGTCCAAGAGGCGCTCGTGCCAACTCCGGATGAACCCTTTCGCCTGGCGACCCATCGCGTCCTATGACGAGATCCACGCCGAACGGCGCCGCCGGGCCATGGCGCGATCGGCCCCCGCTGCCGTCGAAGCGGTCTCCCCTCCACCGCCCTCCTCCGATGCGGTCAGGCCGCACATGGAACCGATGCGCATCGCGCTCCAGATGGGCTTTCCTGCGGTGCAGGTATGGGACGACACGGTCGCCGGCTGCAGAGCGACCGTCTCGTTCCACGTCGACGCGCCCGCCCCACATGTCCGCCCCGGACCCGCACTCGAGGCTCCGAACAGGGGGCCGCTCCATCCATTGCCGACAGGGAAAACGGAAAAGCGGGAGTCACTCCAAAGCGGACCCGGGATGGACAGGCGCGAGACCACAGACTTCTTGAACCAGACGCCCGAGGCGAACACCGAGATGGCGAAGTACCTGTCAAAAGAGTGGGTCGAAGCAGGACGCGAACACGTCGAGCACGACCGCCGCCTCGCCGAGCTGACCCGCGGCATCCGCGCCAGCGTCCTCTGCGTCGTCCGCGGGGTCCCTGACCACGCCGACGAGGTCTTCTACGTCGCCTTCGACGACGGCCGCATCATCGACCTCTACTCCGGGACGAAACAGGAGTTCGACCGCCTTCACAAACCCGCCACGTTCGAAGTGCACGGCGACTACAACACCTACATGAAGATCCAAGAAGGGCACCTCACCCAGACCACCGCGGTCATGCGCGGCATGCTCAAACTGAAGGGTTCCTGGTTGAAAGCGCTCCGCTACATCCGCGCGCTCGAGGAGATCACCACCGTGCTGCGTGAAGTGCCGACCGAGTATTGACCATGCAAGACGACCACTCGACGGCGCAGCAGGACGCGTACGAGCGGGCGGTGGGACCTGAGACGACACGACCGTCGAAACGGGGCGCCATCGCGATGATCATCGTCGGCGCGCTCTTCCTTCTGCCGTTCGCCCTCATCTCGGTGTCACAAGGCCTCTTCTTCTCACCCGCCGCCTTCCTCGAAGCGCTTTTGACGGTCGGATGGACCTTCTTCCTCGGTGTCATCTTCCTGTCGTTCGGATGGCGACGGCTGAAAACGGTGACGGAGGGCGATGACGCAGAACAGGGGCCATAAGGCTCAGGAAGTCCGTTCGCGCCATGCAGGCGGCGTGGCTTGTCGACGTTCGACGGCGAAGCTCAGGTGTGCTTCTTCAAGGTGTTGAGAATCTCCGCCTTCGGGAGCGCACCGATGAGCTGGTCCACCTTCTCGCCGTTCTTGTAGACGAGCATCGTCGGGATGCTCATGATGCCGTTCTGTTGCGCCGTCGACGGGTTGTCGTCCGTGTTCAGCTTGCCGAACTTGACCTCGCCCTCGAGCTCGGTTGCGAGTTCCTCGATGATGGGGGACAACCGCCGGCAAGGCGCGCACCAAGGAGCCCAACAATCGACGAGCACGGGCTTGTCGTCCTTGATGAATTCCTGGAAGTTGTCGTCGGTGACCTCAGCGACGTTTCCGGCCATGGCTGGGGACGCCCAACATCGGCCGGGTTAAAAGTATAGTGAAGGAGGATTGGCGGTTCAATGGTCGGTGCGACGAGAGCGTCGTCGTGGCGGGGTCGTGACCGAAGCCGGCATACAGTGTCCCTGGCCACGGGGGAAGGTGCTGCGCACCCTCCCCCGTGCCCCCTCCCGCTGAACCGCACCCTCCCCCCGCACCCCCCACCCGCTAGTCATGCTCCTCCCCACAATGATGGTGGGGGTCCTCCAACTGGACCGTCACATGGGTCAAACCATAGCCCGATTCGACCGCTTCCCGGACGTCGCTGACCAGGTCATGGCTGGGGTCGCAATGGTCGGCGACGACATGGACGCTCATCGAATAGACACCCGAGGTGAGGGTCCAGACATGCAGATCGTGCACCTCCTGCACACCCCTGAGGGAGCGGAGGCGGCTCCGGAGAGCCTCGAGATCGATCTCCTCCGGCACCCCCTCCATGAGGATGTGGCTCGACTCCTTGACCAGCCGATAGGCCCAATACCCGAGGATGCCGGCGATGCCGATGGAGACCGCCGGGTCGAGCCAGGTCGCCCCCGTGAAATGGATGGCCACACCGGAGACGACGACACCGGCCGTCGCCACAAGGTCACCGATGAGATGGAGGAAGGCGCTGCGGATGTTCAGGCTCTCCCCTTGCACCCGATGGAGCAGGAGGGCGCCGACGATCTCCACGACCATGATCCCGAGACCGAAATAGGAGACCAGGAGACCATCCACGTCGCGCGGCGACAGGAACCGCTCGACCGCCTCGACGACGATGAAGAAACCGAGCGCCCCTAGTAGGAGGGCGTTGACGAACGCCGCGAGGATCTCGGCCCGCATGAAACCGAAACTGTGCGCCGGCCCTGCCATGCGACGGGCGATATGCATGGCATAGAGCGCCAGGATGATCGAGAAGAAATCGGTCGACGCATGGGCGGCGTCGGCAAGGAGCGCAAGGGAACCGGTGAGGATCCCGCCGATGACCTCGGCGACGATGACCACCGCGATGCCTGCAGCGAGGAGACCGAGCCGTCTCCGTTGCACATCCCGACGGACCGGAGCCATCATGGTCCTGTGGTCATGCCCGCCATGGGCGGCACCGACTCCGGCCGCAGGGACGACCGCCATCCCGCACGGGACGGACCGGCCCTTTGAAAAGGGTCGGGAGAACGGCCGACAGAGCCGGCCAGGGGGCGAGCGAGGGAGCCGGTGGATCGCACGACATGTCACATGGGGAAACGCTGAACCGGTCGGTCCTGTTGCAGACCCCGTGACGGAGCTTCAGGTCACCCTCCTTCTCGCCGGATTCCGGCCCCGCCCGGGGATGACAAGGAACCCCTCCCTCGAGGTCATCGAAGGCCTCAAAGACGGCTGGGACGAGGAGGAGCGCGACATGCGACTCGAGCCGCTCGTCCTGCCGTGGAACTATACGCGCGCCACACAGCTCGTCCGCGACGCGCTCTCTGAGACCCGTCCCGAGCTCTTCCTCCTCCTCGACGTCGACCCCACCTCGTCCGATCACATCCTGCAGGTCCTCGCCGCCAACTGGACCGACGACCCCGCCCCCGACCAGGACGGCGCAGTCGTCCACGACACGATCATCGACCGCGAAGGCCCCGTCGCCTATCGCTCGAAACTACCGCTCGACGGCATCTGGGACAAACTCCTCGTCGAACGCGTGCCATGCCGCATGGGCCACAAGGCGGGGTGGGGCGTCTTCAACCACGTCTACTATCAAGCGATGCGCACGATCGCCCAGGACGACCTCCATACGCGCGGCGGCGCCATGCAGCTCCCTCCACTACCAGGGCAAGAGGAAGGCGAGGAGACCGAAGGGCGGCCCATCGAGCGCCAACTGGACGAGGTGGACATGGTGCTCCAGACCATCCGTCATCTCTACGCCCGGGTCGAGCACGAGACAGCGGACACGTAGCGCCCCTTGACGGGGGCCATCCATCGCACCATGGTGTCCGTCTCAACACCGGACACCGACACCGATTTCTACGCCACCCCCCGTCCCCGCACCCGACGTCCCGACCCGCCTCCGGTCACCGACAAGCTCTTTGACCGGTCCCGCCGAGCCGTGGTCGTCGCCGAGGTGCCCCAGATGCCGCAGACCGTCATGAAAAAACGCGTCCTGAGTTTCTCCGAAGGCAGCGCCGAGATCAAGGACCTCATGGGGGGAAAAGGGGCCAACCTCGCGGAGATGACGCGTCTGGGCCTCCCCGTCCCGGCCGGCTTCACCGTGACGACGAAGGCGTGCCTCGAATATCTCGAAAAAGACGACGGGATGCCCGACGGCCTCATGGACGAGGTGAAGGGCGCCCTCACCGTGCTCGAATCGCAGGCGGGACAAAGGTTCGGCGACCCCAAGGACCCCCTCCTCGTCTCGGTGCGCTCCGGTGCCGTCGTCTCCATGCCCGGCATGATGGACACCGTGCTCAACCTCGGCCTCAACGAAGAGACCGTGCAAGGGCTCGCCCAAAGCTCCGGCGACGGCCGCTTCGCCTACGACGCCTACCGCCGTTTCGTCACGATGTTCGGCGACGTCGTCCTCGGCATCCCGCACGCCCGCTTCGAGGAGCTCCTTGACGACAAGAAGGCCGACCGGGGCGTCGAAGAGGATGTCGACCTCGACACGGACGCGTTGCGCGAACTCACCCACGAAATGATCGCGCTCGTCGAGGCAGAGACCGGCCGTCCGTTCCCCAGCGATCCCATGCAACAGCTCGAAGAGGCGATCACCGCCGTCTTCCGCAGCTGGAACAACAAGCGCGCCATCACCTACCGCAAGCTCAACCGCATCCCGGACGGCCTCGGCACCGCCGTCAACGTCCAGATGATGGTGTTCGGCAACCTCGGCGACGACTGCGCCACCGGGGTCGCCTTCACGCGCGACCCGGCGAGCGGCGAGAACCGGTTCTACGGGGAGTTCCTGCCCAACGCGCAGGGCGAGGACGTGGTCGCCGGCACCCGCACCCCGCACACCATCTCGGACCTCAAGAAGGAGTTCCCGGAGGCGTACGACGAACTGGTCAGCATCTCGCGCACATTGGAGGCGCACTACAAGGACATGCAGGACATCGAGTTCACCATCATGCGCGGCAAGCTCTACATGCTGCAGACGCGCACCGGGAAACGCACCGGCATGGCCGCTGTCCGCATCGCCCTCGACATGCTCGACGAAGGCGTCATCGACGAGGAGACCTGCCTGCGCCGCGTCGCCCCCGACCAGCTCAACCAACTGCTCCGCCCGGTCTTCGACCCGAAAGAGAAACAGAGCGCCGTGACCAGTGGCCGCATCATCGCCAAAGGCCTGAACGCCGGGCCGGGCGGCGCCACCGGACGGGTCGTCTTCACCGCCGACGAGGCGGCCGAATGGCACAAACGCGGCGAGAAGGTCATCCTGGTGCGTCACGAGACGAGCCCCGAGGACATCCACGGCATGCACGCCTCCGAAGGCTTCCTGACCGCGCGCGGCGGTATGACCAGTCACGCCGCGCTCGTCGCACGCCAGATGGGGAAGGTCTGCGTCGCCGGCTGCGGCGCCGTCCGCATCGACTACCAGGCGAAAGCGTTCAGCGTCGGTGGGCATGTCGTCCGCGAGGGCGAATGGCTCTCGCTCGACGGCTTCACGGGTGAGGTCATCAAGGGTCAACTCACGACCCTCCCGAGCGAGGTGGTCCAGGTGCTCGTAGACAAGACCCTCGACGCCAAGGACGCGCCCGTCTACACGCGCTTCGCGCGCCTGCTCGACATGGCCGACAAGGTGCGTCGCATGCGGGTACGCGCCAACGCCGACCAGCCCGACCAAGCCATCGCATCCATCGCCTTCGGGGCGGAAGGCATCGGCCTCTGCCGTACGGAGCACATGTTCTTCGGGCCCGGCAAGATCGAACACATGCAGGAGATGATCCTGTCCGAGGACGAGACCCAGCGGCGCAAGGCGCTCATGAAGCTGCTCCCCATCCAGCGCGACGACTTCGCCGGTCTCTTCCGCGCCATGGGAGCACGTCCGGTGACCATCCGCCTGCTCGACCCGCCGCTCCATGAGTTCCTGCCCCATGAAGAGCGTGACCAGCGCGAACTGGCCCTCATGATGGACCTCGACCTGTCGGTCTTGCGCATCCGCATCGAGGGCCTTCGCGAGGCGAACCCGATGCTCGGCCACCGCGGCTGCCGCCTCGGCATCACCTATCCCGAGATCACCGAGATGCAGGCACGCGCCATCCTCGAAGCGGCGTGCATCGTCAAGAAGGAGGGCGTCGAGGTGAAGCCCGAGATCATGATCCCCATCGTCGGCTCCGCCGCCGAGTTCGAACACCAAGAGGATGTGGTGCGGCGCGTCGCCGAACAGGTGTTCAAGGAGAAACGGACACGGGTCGACTACCTCGTCGGCACCATGATCGAGATCCCGCGCGCGGCGCTCACCGCCGACGAGATCGCCGAGCGCGCCGAGTTCTTCAGCTTCGGCACGAACGACCTGACCCAGACCACGCTCGGCGTGTCGCGCGACGACGCCGGCGGGTTCCTCGCGTATTACCAGGAGAACGGGCTCATGGAGCACGATCCCTTCGCCACCATCGACGCACGCGGCGTCGGACGGCTCGTCGAGACCGGCACACGGCTCGGGAGGCAGACCCGTCCCGAGCTCAAGGTCGGCATCTGCGGTGAACATGGTGGCGATCCCGACTCGGTCAAGTTCTGCCACCGCACCGGGCTCGACTACGTCTCCTGCTCTCCCTACCGGTTGCCCATCGCCCGCCTGGCGGCGGCGCACGCGGTGTTGGAGGAGAAAGCGAAGGACCACGCCTGACGTCCCCACATAGTGAGCAGGCCGCCGTTCGGCTGCCCGTCGACCGGGACTGTACCGGCTGGCGGTATCGCACAATGGCCACATCGGGACCGGCCCGTTCGCGACAGGAAGATGGACCACCGCCGGGCGTGCGCGGGCGATGCGCGAGGTGGTCGGAGCCGTGCGGCAGGAACCGAGCGGCGAGAGCGTTGCTCGGCCGCTCCTCGGACGCCGATCCGTTTCGAAGGCCCGCTGGCCGGCGCTCCTCGTTCCGACCGCCGCTGCGGTCGTGGGTCTCTCGAACGGGCTCCTCCTCGACCCGATCCTCTGGTCCGGGACCGCCTTCATCACGCTCGGAACGGGGTGGCTCCTGCCCCACGTCGCGCGCCGCAAGGATGACGCGGGGCGGCCTTAACGCCCCATCGCGCTCGCCCGCGCGGTCAAGGCGGCCGTCTCTTCGCGCACCACGTCCTCGTCCGGGAAGCGCACATGGAACAGGCAATGGTCGTGGCCGGTGCCGATGCATTTCAGTTCCTTGACCCGGCAGCCGCGGCCGAGGCGCGTCTCGACGAGCCCGGCGAAGATGCCCTCGTCGACCGCGCACAAGGGGCGTCCCACGTTGGGCATCCCACGGGCCGAGAAATTGTCATGGATGACAAGGAGCGGGCCTGCCTTCTTCACGCCAAGCGCCTCCTTCTCCTGTTTGGGAAGCTTCCGGAAACGCCCGAAGCCCTCGCGTTCCCACAGTCCTGCCACCTCGCGCCACAAGGCCGGTGCGTCGGTCGCGGTGAGGTCGTGGGCGATCTCCTGGCCGATGCGGTGGCCGATGAGCTGGAAGATGTGCGCCACTTCGATGCCGAACTCACGCAACGAATAGGTCGTGCCCTGCTTGAGCAGATGCGCGGCCACCTCCGGGCGCACGTCGCGGTAGGCCTTGACGAGCCCACGGAACTTCTCGTACATCGAGCCCTCGCCGAGGTAGGCCTTGATCGGTTCGACGACACGCCCGGTGCGTAGTTCGGTGACGCGTTCGACGAGGGGCGTCGATTCTTCCCACGCCTCTTCGAAGAAGCTCGTCTGTGCGCGCACGAAATCGGCGGAATCGGTCCAGAGCGCCACGTCCCCCTTGCCCTTGCTCCCCGGTGCGTCATCGAAGACCAGGCTGTTGAGGATCTGCACCCCGTCGACGATGACCAGGTTGGAGCCCACGCGGTCGGAGTGGCGCAACTCGAACCCGCCGCCCTCGATCGCCTCCAGGACCGCCTCCAGGTTGTCCTCGCTCACCTGGGTCAGGACCCGGACGCGCACACCCGGCTCAAGATGGCGCAGTTCGCCGAGCACGCCGGCCGAGGCGTAGCGTCCGATGCTGCGCTTCGTGGCGGCGATGTGGACCTCCGCGTGCCCCTCGGCGACCATCTTGCGGATCTGCGAGTTGATGGTGCGCCGCTCCTGATGGATACGGAACGTCGAATCGGCCGCCATGTTGCCATCGCCGGCGACCTGCTTGATGTGTTCCTTGAGGAACTCCCGTTGCGCCTCGATGCGCTGGATCGCCTCCTCGCGCTCCGACACCAACTGGCCGAGGGCGTCCTCGATCGAGAGCGGCACGAAGCGCATCGGCTTCTCCACGGTCGCACGCACGAGCCCGCGGTCCGAAAGCCGCTTGAGCTGGTTGTAGGCGTCCATGCGGGAGACGCCGACACGCCGGGCTACCTCGGACGCCTTGCCGGGACCGGTCACGAGCAGCTCCAGGAAGACCGTGGCCTCCTTCTCGGTGAGGCCACACTCCTTTAGGCGTTCCGTGAGGGACGACCGCTCCACGAGGCGACCATGGCAACGGCGCCCGTATAAAAGTGAGGGTGAGGGTCGCGGCCGCGGTGGGAGCCTGGCAAACCGACCCCCGTTCCTGCCCTCCCTCCTTGTCCAGCACCCATATGTTCAAGTATCCACGAAGGTGACGTGGTCATCAAGGCGACCCGCCATGACCGAGACCCCTCAACAGACGGCACAAGCCCGGATCGAGGTCACCGACAAGGCCGTCGAGGAACTCAAGAAGGCCCTTGATGGACGCGACCTTTCCAGTGTCGGCCTGAAAGTGACCGTCCACCCCGGTGGCTGCAGCGGCTTCCAGTACGGTCTCGGCTTCGAAGAGGCCCCGGAGGGCTCCGACGTCGAGATCCAGACCAAAGGCGTGCGGCTCTTCCTCGACGCGAACACCGCCCCGCTCCTCGACGGGATCACCATCGACTACATCGACAGCCTGATGGGCGGCGGCTTCAAGATCGAGAACCCCAACGCCAGTTCGACCTGCGGCTGCGGCAAGAGCTTCTCCTAGTCGGTCTTCCGCTCCTTCTCCCTTCTGCTCTTCTCTCGTCTCGTCGTCAGAGCACGGCCGAGACCGAAAGCGCGTGCTATTTTTCCGCGGCCCTCGGTAGGGTCGGCAACGGATCGGCCTCCGGTTCCACCTTGGGCGCATCCTCCGGATGAGGAAGCGTCAAGACGAACCGCGCCCCGCTACCCGGCACGCTCTCGCACATGATGTCGCCGCCGTGGCTCTCGACGATCTTGGCGCTGATCGAGAGCCCCAGCCCCGTACCGTTCGACTTGGTGGTGAAGAACGGGTCGAACACCTGTGCTCGCTGGTCCTCCGGCACGCCGGGACCCTGGTCCTCGACCTGGACGCGCGGACGACCTCTTCCGTCGGCCACCATCGTGATCCGGACGACCCCGCCCGGGGGGGAGACCTCGAGCGCGTTCTTGACAAGGTTCAGGACGACCTGGCTCAATTCGGTGGGATTGACACGCACCACGAGCGGCCGCGTGTCGGCCTCGACCACGAGTTCGACGTTCTGTTCGCGCCGCACAGGCTCCAGGACCGGCAATGTGTCGCGCACGATCTCGACGAGGTCGACCTCTTTCCGCTCCCCAGAGGACGGCCGCGCCACCTGGCGCAGGCTCCGGACGATGGCCTCGATGCGTTCGACGCCGCCTTTGTTCGTGCGCATGAGCCCCCGGATCCGTGCGATGAGCCCGAGAAGCTCCTCGTCCTCTGTCGCGTGACGCTCGAGCAGCGTGTCGACGACCTGTTCGTTGGACTTGACGAACGCGAGCGGGTTGTTGATCTCGTGCGCCACACCCGCGATGAGCGTACCGAGCGCCGCCAGCTTCTCGTTGCGCGCCATGAGCCGATGCGACTCCTCGATCGCGTCCTCCGCCTGCTTCTGTTCCGTGACGTCTTGGGCGGTGCCCACCATACGGAGGGTGTTCCCGGCATCGTCCGTCTCGACCCGGCCTCGGCCATGCAGTACGCGTACCTCACCGGAGGGGCGCACGATGCGATGGTCGAAGGAGAACTCGTGCTGAGCGACGAAGGCATCCTTGACGACCTTGTCCACCAACTCCCGTTCGTCGGGGTGGATCAACCGCATAAAAGTCTCGAAATCGACAGGAACGGATTGATCGAGCCCATAGATGGAGTAGAGTTCCTCGGACCATGCGATGCTGTTCGTGGGGATGTCCCACTCCCAGGAGCCGATGTGGGCGATTGCCTGCGCCTCCTGCAGGAGTTGCTGGCTGCGCCGGATCTCCTCCTCGATCCGCTTGCGCTCCGAGACATCGCGGATGGCGGACGCGATGAGCAGTCCCTGGTCGGTCTGGATCGGTGAAAGCGCGATCTCGACCGGGAACTCGCTCCCATCCTTGCGCAACGCCGCCAGGTCGAGCCCCAGGCCCATCGCACGCGGTTTCGGGTCGGCGACATATTCTTCCCGATGCCTAGGATGACGCTTGGCGTACCGCGGCGGGACCAGGATCTCGATCTCCGTGCCGATCAGCTCCTCCCGCGAGTAACCGAAAAGTTTCTCGGTCTGCTGGTTGACAAGCACGATCTTTCCACCGTGGTCGACGATGACGAGCGCATCCGGCGCCGACTCCATGAGCCCGCGGAAGCGCTCTTTCTCCGCCTCGAGGGCCGCGCGTGCAGCACGTTCTCCCGTCACGTCCCGAAAGCTCCAGACCTGTCCGAGGACCTTGTCATCGACCTTGTGTGGATTGATGTAACACTCGAAGATGCGGCCGTCCT
Source organism: Methanobacteriota archaeon (assembly GCA_019347805.1). Classification (GTDB taxonomy): domain Archaea; phylum Thermoplasmatota; class E2; order JACPAO01; family JAHWKR01; genus JAHWKR01. The sequence continues at coordinate 11,204 of JAHWKR010000045.1, read as the reverse complement.
TGAACCGGATGGTGTCGACCGAGACCACATGGCCCTTCGACGTCTCGGAGGTGCGCTTGCGGAACGTCTCCGGCTCGCTGAGCGGTGCGAGAAGGAGTTCTCGGATGCGGTCCTGGTCACCCGATTCGAGCAGCGCCTCAGGGAGCCCCCAAAGCTCGACGAACTGTCGATTGTGACCCTCCACATGGCCTTCCTTGTCGAAGACCAGGACCCCGTCCGCGGTCGCCTCCAGCGTCGCCGCGAGCAAAGCGTTCGTCCGCCGCAGTTCCGACTCTGTCCGCGCCCGTTCGAGGACGTACTGGATGGAGCGTGTGACGAGCTGCCGGTCGAGCGCGCCCTTGAAAAGATAGTCCGCCGCTCCGGCACGCATTGCCTCGACGGCCAGGCGCGGGTCCTCGATCCCGGACAAGATGATGACCGGGAGGTCCGGATGCTCCGCGCGCAACCGCTCGACGGTCTTGACACCGGTCGAATCGGGCAGGGTCATGTCGAGGAGCACCAGATCCGGCTCTTCCTTGTGCAGCAGGTCGAGGCCTTCGTCGAGCCGACGCCGCCACGTGAGCCGATAAGGTGGGTCGACCTCCGACAGATAATTCTCGAGGAGGCGGGCGTCGCCGGGGTTGTCCTCGATGAGGAGAAGGCGGACCGGAGGTCGGACCATCGGGCACTTCCCAAGGTTCGGTTCGAGACGCGGCGCAGAAGGACCACACTCCGAACCCGTCCCAGAACATGGCTCATTTGCCCCTGTTCCTTTATCAAGCTGACCGCCGGGGGGGGAAGCGGCCGGGACCACGCTCATAAACCGCCGTACTGTCGGCGGTGCTGTGGCGTCGGCCGCCGGAACCGCACGACAGGACGCCCGGGCACGCCGCCAGCATCCCGCCGAGCGTCGCATGAGCTTCCAGAGCGGCACCCTCCTCCTGGTCATGATGCTCCAAGCCGCCTTCGGCTACGCCCTCGTGGGCCTACCGGTCGGCTGGGTGCGGACGGCCCATCTCTGGCTCGGCCTGGGCGTGGTCCTTTTGGTCGTGCGCCTCGACATCGGGGCGCGACGCCTGCCTGGGGAGGGACCCCGTGAGACCGCTCTGAGGGGGATGGCGCGCGGCCTGACCGCACTCACCATCCTGCAACTCCTTCTGGGGCTGGGTTTCATCACAGGCCACCCCCTCCCCCTTGGTGACGCCCGACTCGTCCACATCGGACTCGGCCTCATCCTCACTTTCCTGGTCCTTGCCATCCACATGACCGCCATCTTCCCCTCCATCCGGCTCGGCGCCGAACGGGAATGGCGCAGGTCGCATGGCATCGAGGACGAGCCGTGAGGCGGCCGCGCCAGGAGCACCGGGACGATGAATCACCGGGACCACAACCTTTTCAAGTCGCGCGCCTCAGCGGACCATGGAGTGACCGTGCCCGAGACCGTGACGATGCAGGACCAGGTCGCCGAGGTCATCGAGGAGATCCGTCCCTACATCAACATGGACGGCGGCGACATCGAACTCCTTGGCGTCGACACCGACACGGGCATCGTCACCGTGCGCCTGATGGGCGCCTGCGACAGCTGCTCCATGACCATGATCACGCTCAAGGCCGGCCTGGAGACCCGCCTCAAGCAGGTGGTCCCGGGCGTCACGGAAGTCGTGCAGGTCTGAGCCTGCGACAGCCTTCTTATAACCAGTGCTACATCCCACACGGGCCGCATGCCGATGACGGGAACCCGACCCCAGCCGCTCCTGCTGGTGCTCCTCCTCATCACCGTGAGTTCCGCGAACGTGGAGGTGGAAGCCGGCATCATGGAGACCGCCACCAACCTGCCACGTGCGAACTACTGGATGAGCTCCGTCTGGACCGGTGAGGCCGCATACATTTTCGGCGGCAACGTCTGCGACGACACCTCGTGCGATGGGCACATCCTGCGCTATGACCCCGGGACGGGGGACATCACGACGATGACGGCGACGCTCCCGACGCTGACCTATGCCGCGAGCGCGGTCTGGACCGGCGATGCCGCCTACGTCTTCGGCGGCACCGGCTGCGCGGAGGACCCGAACGGCGACATCGTCTGCAACGACCTCGACACCATCGTCCGCTACGACCCGGCCGACGACGACGTCGCCCTGATGAACGCCACGCTCCCCACCATCAACAGGATGATGGGTGCGGTCTGGAGCGGTGAGGCCGCCTACATCTTCGGCGGGTACGGCGATACGGCACGGCTCGACACCATCGTCCGCTACGACCCCGCCACCGACAATGTCACGGTGATGGAGACGACACTCCCCACCCCCGCCTATGCCATGAGCGCGGTCTGGAACGGCGAGGCCGCATACATCTACGGCGGTCGAGGCGCGACCGGTTACCTCGACACCATACTCCGATACGAGCCCCGTACCGACACCCTCACGATCCTGGAGGCGACCCTGCCGAACCCGAACATCGGCATGGCCGCGGTCTGGTCCGGCCAAGCGGCATATCTTTTCGGTGGCCATGACGGCGGAGCGTATCAGGACAGCATCTTCCGGCATGACCCGACGACCACCACCGTCACCACGATGACATCCCGGCTCCTGGTCCCGAGTTACCTGATGAGCGCGGTCTGGAACGGTGACGCCGCCTATGTCTTCGGCGGCTACGGCTGCCCCGCCTCCACGTGCCAAGCCCTCGACACGATCCTCCAGTACGATCCACAACGCCCTGGGGCCCCTCCCGATGTCACCGCTGTGCCCGGCGACGGGATCGGTGAGATCGTCCTTACCTGGTCCGCCCCCGACGCGGAGGTCCACCCGATCACCGGCTACACGATCTACCGTGGCAACGGCCCGGAAGGACTGAAAGCCATCGCCGACGTCGACGCCGACACGACACGATACCTGGACGGCGGCCTCGTGCCGACGTTGACCTACCACTACCACGTCGTCGCGCACAACACCGGCGGATATTCGAGCCGGCCATCCGAGACCGCGTCGGCCGAGGCGTCGCTCGTACCGAGAGGACCGATGCCCGGGGACGACAGGTCATCGGCGTTCTCGCAGCACGTTCCTGTCGGTCTGTGAACCGAACGGGCCTCGGAGGCGCGCCACTCTCTTCGAAGGCAACCTTCAAGGGCTCACCACCACTGGCACGGACGATGCTCATCGGAGCCCACGTCTCCACCGCCGGCGGCGTCCAGAACGCGCCCGCCAACGGCCAGGAGATCGGATGCGAGACGATCGCGCTTTTTTCCAAGAACCAACGGCAATGGCTCGCCAAGCCTTACACCGAAGAGCAGGTGGAGACGTTCCGCGACGGCATCAAAGAGACCGGACTGCGCGAAGTGGTCGTCCACGATTCCTATCTCATCAACCTCGGCGCGCCGAAAGAGGAAGTGTGGAAAAAGTCGGTCGCGGCGTTCCGTGACGAGATGCTCCGCTGCAAAGCCCTCGGCATCCCCTATCTGAACTTCCACCCCGGCGCCCATGTCGGCGAAGGGGAAGAGGTGTGCATCCGCAAGATCGTCGCCACGTTGCAGGCGCTCCTTTCCGAGCAGGAGGACAATCCGACCATGCTCCTTGTCGAGAACACCGCCGGGCAAGGTACCAACGTCGGCTACCGGTTCGAGCATGTCGGCGCGATCCTGGACGGCGTCGGCGACGAGCGCATGGGCGCATGCCTCGACACGCAGCACACCTTCGCCGCCGAATACGACCTGAGCGACGACGAAGGGTATGACAAGACGTTGGCCGCGTTCGACGACCATGTCGGACTGGGACGGTTGAGGGCGTTCCACCTGAACGATTCCAAGACGGGGCTCGGTTCGCGCGTCGACCGCCACGAGAACATCGGCGAAGGCGCGATCGGCGTCCGGCCGTTCCAGCGACTCGTCAACGACCCACGGTTCGCGGGTGTCGCCGGCATCCTCGAGACCCCGGGTGGCCCACCGGTTTGGCAAGAGGAGATCGCCCTCCTCCGGTCGTGGCGGAAAGAGGGTGCACCCGACCATGAGACCGGACTCGGGGCCAGGCCCGCCCACTGAGGCGCCCGCTTTCCCTTCCGACACCACAATCCATATCTCCCGCTTCGAAGGTGTCCATTCTGTATGCGTGCCCTTGTCCTTGCAGGTGGCGGGATGCGCGCCGCGTACGCGAGTGGTGTGGCACACGCCCTCCAGGATGCCGGAGAACGCTTCGACGCCGTCTACGGCACGAGCGCCGGCGGCGCCATGGGCGCCTGGTTCACAGCGGGACAGGCCGAGCTCGGCACGCGGACGTTCGCCTTCGCGACCGACCCGGTCGTCCTCAACTTCCGCCGCTACCTCCTGCGCCGCGGTCCGCTCCTCGACCTCGACCACCTCTTCTGGCACGTCTACCCCGCACTGGTGGGCTTCGACGTCGACCGGTTGCGCAAGGCACACAACCCCGCTTATGTCACCGCGGCCGAGGTGGAAAGCGGCCTGTGCCATTACTTCGACGTGCGCAAGGTCGCAGATCCGTTCCTGGTCCTCAAGGCGACCTCCGCTTTGCCTTTCGTCACAAGCGGCCCGGTGCGCATGAACGGCGGCCATTACCTGGACGGCGGCATCGTCGAACCGGTCCCCGTCCGAAGAGCCATCGAGGACGGCGCCGACGACATCCTCGTCGTCTTCAACCGGACCCCCGGACCGGTGCCGAGCGAGCCTCGGGCGGTCACCTGGATGGCCGGACGACGCTATCCGATGCTCTACGCGGCCATGAAGCGCCACCACGCGCTCTACCATGAGGCACAGACGCTCATCGCATCGCCGCCACCCGGCGTCCGCGTGCAGGTGCTCGCCCCGAAGGACACCCATGGTGTCACGCGCCTGACCCGCGACCAGGACCGCATCGGTCGCCTCCTGGAAAGCGGAAGAGCGGACGCCCGGGCGCTCCTCGATGGCGCCGTCGAGTCCATCTGAAGGCCGCTCGTCGAGGGTGCCCTCGTGCCGATGCAAAACGCCTTGAGCGGCGCGACCATCGCCACGCCCGCTTGAACCCCGCCGAAGCGCCTCGTCGTCCCGATGCGGGGGCCCTGCCAGTCCACGACCTCGTCGTCATCGGCGCCGGCATCATCGGCGCCGGCATCGCCCGCGACGCCGCACTGCGCGGACTCAAGGTCGCCCTTGTCGAGAAAGAGGACCTCGGCTGGGGTACGAGCGCACGCAGCACGCGGCTCGTCCATGGCGGCCTGCGCTACCTCGAACACCTCGACATCGGTCTCGTGCGCGAGGCGTTGCGGGAACGTGGCACCCTGATGCGCATCGCGCCGCACCTCGTCGCACCGCTGCCGATGCTCTTCCCCATCTGGAAAGGCACCGGCCGTCACAAGTTCGTCGTGCGCATCGGCATGTTCCTCTACGACATCCTCGCGCGCAAGAACGTCGGCACCGGACACCACTGGTGGAGCCGGGAAGAGGTGCGCAAACGGGAGCCGACCCTCGACCGGCCCGAGCTGAAAGGCGGGTTCCTGTTCTGGGACTGCCAGACGTCCTACCCGGAACGGCTCGTGGTGGAGAACGCCCTCGACGCGCACGCGCACGGTGCGACCGTCCTGACCCACAGCGAGGTGGTGGGACTGGAACAGGAAGGCACGACCGCGTCGGCCGTGGTGGTGCGCGACCGCTTGAGCGGGGACGAGAGAATGATCCCGTGCCGCCTGGTCGTGAACACCGCCGGGCCCTGGGTCACCGAGGTCGACAACCGGCTCGGCACGCGCGCCCCCGCGATGACCCGGCGCACGAAAGGCATCCACCTCGTCACGCCGCCGATCTGCCAGAACGCCATGGTGCTGCAATGCGGCGACGGCGAACGCATCATCTTCGTCATCCCCTGGAACGGCCTCAACCTCATCGGTACGACCGACACCGACTATACGGGCCCCAACGACACTGTGGCCGCCACGGTCGACGACGTCCGCTATCTCCTCGACGAGGTCAACAACGTGCTCCAGGTGACCCTGACGCCCGAGGACGTCCACTACGCCTACGCCGGCATCCGTTCGCTCATCCACGAGACGAAAGGCACCACAGGCGCCGTGTCGCGGCGACACCTCGTCGTCGAGCATGCCGGCCGTGACGGCCCCGACAACCTCGTCACCGTCGTCGGCGGGAAGATCACGGCCTATCGCCACATCTCCGAAGACGTCACAGACCTCTTGTGCGAACGGCTCGGGAGCGCGTCGGTCTCGCGCACCGCCACGACGCCGCTGCCCGGGAGCGGGAGCGAAGGCCCCGAAGCGCTGCTGGCGCTCGTCGGCTCGCGCCTGCCGCACCTCACCGACACCGATGTCGACCGGTTGCACGGCATCTACGGCTTCCGCATCGGACGATTGGTCGAGATGGCACCGCTTCTCCAGGAGGGCCCCGGCTTCCTGCACCCCAACACGCGCGTCACCCGCGAAGAGGTCCTTCTTGCCATCGAAGAGGAATGGGCCGTGACCCTTGAAGACGTCCTGTTGCGCCGCACGATGGCCGGGCTCGACGCCGGACTCGGCCTCGACCTCGTGGATCCGGTCGCCACACTCATGGCCGACCGTCTCGGTTGGGACAAGAAACGGCGTGACGCCGAAGTGGCGCACTACCTGGCGACGGTGGCCCGGAACCGCGCCGCGGTGGAGGCCCTGGCCGAAGAATATCGACCTGGAGACCCGGACGAACGCATCGCCAAGAAGCGGATCTGATGACACCGGACGACGCCGAGAAGAAGGAGGACAAAAAAGTGCGGAAGGCGCACAAGGACGTCGCCGCCCTGCATTTCCCGCCCGTCGAGCGCAAGGCGGGGTACGAGAAGGACGTCGGCCTCGACGGCTATGACCGTCACACCGGGAGCGACGTCCCGAAGCGGCCCGCGCTGCGGGTGCCGGGCAAGAAGGAGCCTGTGGCGGAGCCGTTCGACCGCAAGAAGGACGACGGATAGCCGTTCTGCGGTGGCCCGCCGTCAGCGGAACCGTGCGCCACCATCGACGAGGAGTGCGGCACCGGTCACCCACGACGACTCCTTCGAGACGAGGAAGAGCGTGGCCGCGGCGATGTCCTCCGGTGCACCCGTCGCGCTCTTGCCGGAGCTTCTTTGGCCGGCGACGTCCCGCCCAGGGGCATACGGCAGTGACTCCATCGCAAGGTGGACCTGTCGACCTCTCCTGCGGAATTCGGGGACCTCCCGTGGGTGCTGTGACCGCGACTCATGAAACGGCCGTTTTGACACTCGCCCCTCCTTACGGCAGCCTGTCTGAAAAAAGATTTTTGACACACCCATTTATGAAGCTCCGGCTCATAGTACCGGTTGCGGAGAGCGGAGCCACCCAGCGACCTCTTCCGGGACCCTGTCCCGGCCGCCCCCGCGGGCACGAGACCGATGACGGACTTGGACGACGCACCGTCCCCCACCCCAGCGTCCGACGCGACGCCCCCAGCGGAGGCCCATTCGGCCGTCCGCGGGCTCGGTGAGGCGACGCCGGAGGTCCAGGTCGGGGACGCATCCGTCCACGTCACGCTCGACATCCGTCCGATCGCGGCCGGCGACCTCGATTATTTCGTCGGGAGCAACCTCGTGCTCCTCTGGTCGCGCAGCGAACCGGAAGAGGTGTGCAGCGTGGTCCGTCTGCCGGTCTCCGTCGTACCCGCCGAATGCGTCGTCACCGTCACGAACGGTGTCTTCGACCTCACGGCGCCACGCGACCCTCTTTCCACATGACGAGCAGGTTGGAACGAACGTGACAGACAAGAGACGCAAGTCGACGACCATCCGCCTGGCAGGGGAATCCGGGGAAGGCGTCGTCTCGAGCGGCCAAATCCTCACCGACGCCCTCATCGAGCAAGGCTTCGCCATCCTCACCTACCAGACCTTCCCCGCCGAGATCAAGGGCGGCCACTGCTGGTACCAGGTGCGCGGATCGGCCCACCCGCTCGACACCCCCGGCGACCGCGCCGACATCCTCGTCAGCTTCAACCAGGAAGGGTTCGACACCCACATCGACGACCTCCGCTCCGGCGGGCTCATCATCTACGATTCCGACGCCGTCACCCCCGTCGACGTCCCGAAGGCGCACCTCTTCCCGGTGCCCATCGGCAAGATCGCCGCGGACGAGGTCGGCAGCCCACGCAGCAAGAACGTGCTCGCCGCCGCCATCCTCGCCCGCCTCCTCGGCCTGCCCGAAGAGGAACTGGCCGACTCGGTCACGAAGAAGTTCAAGCACAAGGGCGCCAAGGTCGTCGAGGTCAACGTCAAGGCGGTCACCGCCGCCTATGGGCTCAAGCTCCCCGAGGTCGAGATGGACTTCGCCCTCACCCGCACCGACACCGAGACCGCGGAACCGATCGGCGCCTACGCCATGACCGGCAACGACGCCCTGGTCCTCGGCGCCCTCGTCGGTGGCTGCAAGTTCTTCGCCGGCTATCCCATCACCCCCGCCTCGACCATCCTCGAGGCGATGATGCGCGAACTTCCGGCCTGGGGCGGCTCCGCCATCCAGGCCGAGGACGAGATGAGCGCGCTCACGCACTGCCTCGGCGCATCCTTCGCCGGCGCCAAGGTGATGACCGCCACCTCCGGACCCGGTTTCAGCCTGATGATCGAACTGCTCGGCCACGCCTCGACCGTCGAACTCCCGGTCGTCATCGTCGACGCCCAGCGCGGCGGCCCCTCGACCGGTCTCCCCACCAAGTACGAGCAGAGCGACCTGAACGCCGCCGTCTACTCCGGACACGGTGATACGCCGCGCATCGTCCTCGCCCCGTCGACCGTTCGCGAGAACTTCGACCTCACCGTGAAGGCGTTCAACCTCGCCGAACACTACCAGGTCCCGGTCATCCTGCTCACCGACAACGCCCTTGCGACCCGGCTCGAACGGGTCACCCTCCCCGACCTGAACACTGTCGAAGTGGAGGACCGCATCCTCGCCACGCCCGAGCCGGACGAGAAGCACTACAAACGCTACAAGTTCACGGAGAACGGTGTCTCGCCCTTCCCGGTCCCCGGCACCCCCGGCGGGATGTACGTCTGCGAAGGGCTCGAGCACGACGAGACGGGCAAACCCAACTACACGGGCGAGAACCACGTGGCGATGAACAACAAGCGCTACGGCAAGCTCGAGGACTGCGCCCGGCGCGAGACCGGCTACTACGACTTCGGCGCCGTCGACCCCGACCTCGTCATCGTCGGCTGGGGCGCCATCGCCGGCACCGTGCGCGAAGCGGTCGACCGCCTGACCGGCGAAGGCCTCCACGTCGGCGGCACCGTCATCACCATGCTCTCCCCTTTCCCCCTCGCTGTCCGTGACCGCCTCCGCAAAGCCAAAAAGGTCCTTGTGGTCGAAGGCAACTACACCGGACAACTGGCGCAACTGATCGAGGCCTACAACCCGATCGTGCCCGAGAAGCTCGCCGTCGCCTCCGCGGGCCTCATCCCGGTCGAATCGGTCGAGAAAGTGGCGAAACGGTTGCTCAACGTGCAGGAGGTGCAGGTCCGTGAGTGAACAGCAGCAGGAATACAGCCTCAAAGACTACAAGGGACTCATGCCCATCTGGTGCCCCGGATGCGGCGACTTCAGCGTCCTCATGGCGCTCCAGAAAGCGCTGCAGCACCGCCAGGTGGCGCCCCACAAGCTGGCCGTCATCAGCGGCATCGGCTGCTCGAGCCGCATCCCGCATTTCATCAACGCCTACGGTTTCCACATGGTGCACGGACGCTCCCTGCCCTCCGCGGCCGCGGTCAAGGTCGTGAACCCTGAGCTCGAGGTCATCGCGGCGGGGGGCGACGGCGACGGCTTCGCCATCGGCATGGGCCACTTCCCGCACACCGTGCGGCGCAACCCCAACATCACCTACCTTGTGATGGACAACGAGATCTACGGCCTCACCAAGGGCCAGACCTCGCCGACGTCCCACACGGGGCTCGTCACCAAGACGACACCGTGGGAGAACGCCGACGAACCGATCAACCCGATCATGACGGCGCTTGCGCACAACTGCTCGTTCGTCGCCCGCGGCATCTCCACCGACGTCAAGCAGCTCACCCAGCTGCTCATCGAGGCGATGGAGCACCCCGGCTTCTCGTTCGTCCAGGCGATGAGCCCCTGCCTGACCTTCCACGACACCTACGAGATGGTGCGCAACACGTCGAAGGACCTCCCCGAGGACCACGATGTCACCGACCGGCTCGGCGCCATCAAGTACGCGCTCGATACCGACAACATGTGGACGGGCGTGTTCTACAAGGTGCGCCGCCCGACGCTCGACGAAGTGACGACGCGCAACAAGCTGAAGGCGCTTGAGCGGAACACCAAGAGCCCGACGCCGCTCATGAAGATCTATGCCGACATGGGCGGCAAGGTCCCGACCTCGACGAGCTGAGACGTCACCCCTTCTTTCCCCTCTCGTTCCCCTTTTCTGCACAGCGGGCCGGACGTGTCCCTGGCTGGCACACCCCGCGGCATCCGTCACCTTCATATCGGAGACCCCCTCCCGCGCCACGTCCATGGCCGCACGGAAAAAACAGCGGGTGGTCGTCTGTGGTGCCGGCTTCGCCGGGATCAACGTCGCCAAAGCGCTCGAGAGCAAGTGCGACGTCACCCTCGTCGCCCCGACGGACCGTTTCGTCTACCTGCCCCTCATCCATGAGGTGCTCTCCGAGAACGTCACCCCCCGCACCGTCACGAAAGGGCTCGACAAGATCCTGCCCAAGACGACGCTCGTCCATGGCCGCGCCGCCAAGGTCGAAGGGAAGGATCTGGAGCTCGCCTCCGGAGACCGCCTCCCGTTCGACACGCTCGTCGTCGCGGTCGGTGCCGAATCGAACGACTTCGGCGTCCCCGGCGTCGCCGAGAACACGCTCTCGTTCTACTCCGTCGGTGACGCCCTGCAGGCCAACGCCATGATCAAGGTCGCCGCCACACAGGTCCAGGACCGCCCGTTGCGCGTCGTCGTCGTCGGCGCGAGCTTCACCGGCGTCGAAGTGGCCGGCGAGGCGGCCGAACTCTTGCACAAGCTCGACGTCCCTCACAACGTGCTGCTCTTGGACGCCGCGCCGAAGGTGTTCCCCCACCAGAGCGCCGAGTTCCACCAAGGCATCGAAAAAGGCCTTGAACGGCTCTCGCTCGAAATGCGCCTGAACCAGAAGATCGTCGAGGTGCGCAAGAACATGGTCGTCGTGGCCGGAACCGACCGACCCAGCGAGATCCCCGCCGACGTCATCTTCTGGTGCACCGGGGCGAAACCA
>JAHWKR010000066.1 GCA_019347805.1 Methanobacteriota archaeon | reverse complement strand
CCCAGAACCGGTCGAACGCCGCCATCAGGTCCATGAACGCGTCGAGGTCGAAGGGCTTGACAAGGTAACACGACGCCTGTAGGTCGTAGCATTGACGTATGTCCTCTTCCGCATCAGACGTGGTGAGCACCACGACAGGGATGTGGGACAGGGCGGGGTCGTTCTTGAGCTCCGACAAGACCTCGCGGCCGTTCTTCTTGGGCAGATTGAGGTCGAGCAGGATGACGTCCGGGGGGGGTGGGCCGTCGTCGCTTTTGTCCCTGAGGTGGGCGAGGGCGGCGGCGCCGTCCTCGACCACCGTCACCTCCATGCGGGAATCCACCTCTGCGAGGCCTTCCTGGACGAGGTGCGCGTGCGCGGGGTTGTCCTCGACGAGCAGGCAGTGGACTTTCCTTTTCTTCTTGTTGTCGCCGGTCATTCGGCCACCCCGGGGAGCGTGAACTTGACCGTCGTGCCTTCGCCTGGCTCTGATTCGAGCCATATGCGGCCGCCGTGGCGCTCGACGATCTTCTTGCAGATGGCGAGTCCGATGCCGGTGCCTTCGTATTCGCCCCGGCCATGCAGGCGCTGGAAGATCTGGAAGACGCGGTCATGGTGTTCCGGTGCGATGCCGATCCCGTTGTCCGCGACCTCGAACCGGTACATGCCGTGTTCTCCGCCGCCGACCCGGATCTTGATCCGAGGCTCGACCTCCGGTCGTCGATACTTGACGGCGTTGGAGATGACGTTCTGGAAGAGGCGTTCCAGTTGGCCCTCGTCGGCCATGACCCGTGGCAGGGGCTCCACCGTCACCTCCGCAGCGGATTCTTCGATCCGCAGGGAGAGCTGGTCGAGGGCGCGCCGCACGGACGCCTCGGTGTCCACGGGGACGAGGTCGCGGCCGCGTGAGCCGACGCGGGAATAGGACAGCAGGTCCTCGATGAGGCTTTGCATCCGCGCCGTGCCGTCGGCGATGAAATGCATATACTTCTTCGCCCGTTCGTCATCGAACCCTTCGAGGCGGCGCTCGAGAAGCTGGACGTAGCTCCGCACCACCCCCAACGGCTCCTGCAGGTCATGGCTCGCCACCGAGGCGAACTGTTCGAGTTCTTCGTTCGACCGGCGCATGCGCTCCGCGTATTGGCGCACCCTCTCGGCCGCCTCTTTGCGCGCGGTGATATCGTGGATGATCGCGGTGAACTGGTCTTCGCCTTGCGAGCGCCAGTGGGCGATGTTGAGTTCGAGGGGGAAAGTGGTGCCGTCGCTCCGCTGTCCCACCAGTTCGATGGTGCGTCCGATGATACGTGTCTGGCCGGTCTTGGCGAAGCGCGCCATGCCGTCGAGGTGGGCTTCACGGTATTCGGGGGGCATGAGAACGGTGAGGGACTCCCCCACGACGTCTTCGGCCCGATGCCTGAAGAGCCGCTCTGCCGAGCGGTTGAAGAAGGTGATGCGGCTCGTCGTGTCGCTGCTGATGATGGCGTTGGCGGCCGATTCGGCGAGGGAGCGGAAGCGGTCCTCGCTGGCCCGAAGAGCCTCCTCGGCGTTCTTCTGATGGGTGATGTCGCGCGTCACGGCGAAGATGCGGCCACGCTCGACGTCGCCGGTCGCGGTCCAGACGAGCCAGCGGTAGCGGCCGCCCTTGGTGCGGTAGCGGTTCTCGAAGCGGTGGACGGTGTTGCCACGGCTGAGACGTTCTGCCTCCTTCATCGTCCGCTCCTTGTCGTCCGGGTGGACGAAGTCGAGGAAAGGGCGCGACTTGAGTTCGTCGAGGCTCCAGCCGAGGGTGTGGCTCCAGGCCGGGTTGAGGTCGTAGAAATAGCCGTCCGTCCCTGCGATGCACATGAGGTCGTTGGAGAGCTCGAAGAGTAGGTCACGATCGCTCAGGTCCGCCATCGGGATGGGCAGCGGAAGGCCGAACGCGAGGAGGTATCCGTCCCGGGGCACGAAGCGCCATTCGACGAGGACCATGTTGTGCGGGGCCTCCTTGGACAGCATGCGGACGCGCACGGTGTTCGGCCCGGTCCCGTCGCCAGCGGCATCGCGTATGGTCTTGACGAGCGGGTCGCGATCCTCGTTGTGGGCATAATCCCAGAGTGGTGAGCCGATGACCTCTTGCGGGTCGTATTCCAGGCGGTTCTTCCAGGTCCGGTTGGCGTCGACGACGAGGCCGTCCTGGTCGACGATGGCGAGGACCTTCTCGCTGTACCGGAAGAACAGGTCCTCGAGTTCGAACACGTCTTTCATGGTCACCTGGACGGGCCCTCCCTGCCGCGGGTGGGAGGTGTGTGGAAGGACTTCTGCATCGGCACGCTTTTCAGGTCACACACAGGAGACGCTAAAAGCGTTCTTCAAACGGTGGATGATATGGCGAAATGTGCGTCGACATGTGGACCCGCTACCGACCGTTTCAAAAGGGTAGGTCCCCTGGCCGCTCTGCTTGGTCCGTCCCGCCATGGTCCCGGAGGAGCGCCATCCGCTCCGCGACAAAGGCCTCTTGACGCGCCTCATGATCCTGCGTGAGCTCGGTCGTGAGGAAGGGTTGACCATGCGCCAGGTGGCGGACCGGCTCGGGGTCACGGCCCAGGCGGTGTCGGAGCACATCAAACGACTTGTCGCCGATGGACATGTAATCGTCGAAGGAGACGGGCCGCGCCTCACCCCGCTCGGGGTGGCCCATCTCGAACGGAACCTGTTCGCCATCAAGGATTATGTCGATCGTGCCGTTCGCGACCTCCGCAGGGTCGACGCCTGTGGCGCGGTCGCCGGTGCGACCGTGCAAAAAGGCGACCGGGTGGGGCTCTTCATGGAGCGTGGTGAACTCTATGCTTATCCGGAACGGGAATCCCCTTCGACGGGTGTCGCCGAGCAGGACGCCGAGACGGGTCAGGATCTCGCCGTCGGCGGCTTGGAAGGGATCGTCCACCTCGACCCGGGGCGGGTCGTCATCGGGCTGCTGCCGGACGCCACCGAGGGGGGCTCCCGAAAGCTCGACCGCGAGCGTCTGACAGAGGCGCTGCGCGGGATCGACGTGGTCGTCCCGCGTGGCCCGGTCGCACGGAGCGTCACCGCCACCCTTGAGGGCGTCACGGCGAGCCTGTTCGGGGGGGCGGCGGCGGCCGCCGAGGCGGCGCTCAAAGGGGCTGACGTCCTGGTCCTCCTGGAGGCGTGGGAGGCGGCCGATTTCGAGGCGCGCTTCTTCATCGCCCGCGACGAATGGGGCTTGTCGGTCGAGGCGGAGCGGATGGATCTACGGGGGTAGGGGGTCTGGGGGAAGGGGCTGTCCCCGCTTCCCCCAGGTACTCCGGAGCGGGAACCCGGTAGTGTCTACTGCACCGGCACGATTCTACCCTGCCCTGTCATTCCAGTCCGGTGACGACATCGCAGGGCCGGAGACTCTTGCCCTGCCTCCTCGGTCTTTTGCTCTACCTTGTCGTCTTCTTCACCGTCTTCGTCGAACGTGACGGCATCCCCAGCTACGAGATCGCCTACGGGATGTTCGTCCCGATCGGTGTTGCGGCGACGGTCTTGGTGGCGATGGGACATCCGAGGCCGGCTGTGGTGCTGTCGCTTATCGTCATGGTGGTCAACCTGGTCCCGTTCTTCTTCCTCTTCTGGGTCCTCCTTCCGCAGGGCTTGATCCTGGTCGGTGCCCTGTCGGAGACGGTCCACAAGAGACGTGCGCTCGGCCGGACGGCGGCCTAGAACGGATACGCCTTCCCGAGCGGTTTGTTCGCTTGAAGGGCGGCGATGCAGCCCTGCCCCACACCGGTCGCGATCTGCCTTGCGCCGCCGAGGACGTCGCCGCAGGCGTAGACGCGCGGGACGTTGGTCTCCATCGTCATCGGGTCGGCTGTGATGTAGCCGTCGTCGCGCAGGGTGACGCCGAGGCTTTTGGCGAGTCTGGTGCTCGGTTCGATGCCGATGGCGATGAAGACGGCGTCGACGTCGAGCTTGCGTTCTTCGCCGGTCTTGGTGTCGACCACCTGGACGCCTTGGACGGTGCCGTTGCCGTGGATCTCTTTGACCTGGGCGTTCCAGTGGATCTTGATACCGGCTTCCTGGATCTGTTTGACGTAGGCGGCCTCGGCGCGCAGCTGGTCGCGGCGGTGGATGATCTCGGTCTCGACGCCGATGCCGTGCAGGAAGATGGCTTCGAGGGCCGCGGAATTGCCGCCGCCGACCATGACCGCTTTCTTGCCTTTGAAGAAGTAGCCGTCGCAGGTGGCGCACGACGAGACGCCTTTGCCGGAGAGCTCTTTTTCACCCGGTACGCCGAGGTGTTTGTGGTGGGCGCCCATGGCGAGGATGAGGACACCGACGACGTATTCGCCCTTGTCGGTCTTGAGCCGGAAGCCGCTGGGCTCGCCGTTCTCCTCCAGTCTCTCGATCTCGAGGACCTCTTCCAGCTCCTTGAGGTCGCAATATTCGCGCGCATGGTCGGCCATGAGGTCGCACAGTTCGGGGCCGGTGATCTTCTTGAAGCCGACGTAGTTCTCGATGGCAGGCGAGAGCAGCGTCTGGCCTCCGGGGGTGTCCTTGTCGAAGAGGACGGTCTTGTTGCCGCTGCGGCCTGAATAGACGGCTGCGGACATCCCGGCGGCACCCGCACCGATGATGGCGACGTCGTAGTCGTACTCCATGGGCGCTCCGGCCGATTCCTGGGTGACATTTATCAGTTGTGTGGCCCGGGCAGCCGAAGTCGGCCGATGTGCCTTGGACCGTCGGAGCCCGGTTCCACAGGTCGCAGTGGAAACAAGGGGTGTCAGGTCATCGCGACGATGAGGTCGCCGGTCATGCCGAGGCAGACCTGGCTGGTGGTCTCATCGACGTAGGTGGCCCACACAAACGCCACGTTGGTGTGCGTGTCCCCTCCTCCGGCCTCGACCGGCGACGTGACAGACCCGGAACCGCAGCCTTCCACCTTGGGGTCCTCGGTCTCGTCGATGATAGGAGGCCCACGCGGATTCTGGTCCCCACAATAGTCGTCTTCGAGGTTGTCCGGACTGTTGGCGGTGATGATGCAGAAGGAGAAGTATGTGTCGCCACCTAAGAGGTCGTCCACGGTGATGAGGAAATCGAGATAGCAATCGCCGCATTCGGATGCGATCTTCTCGACACCGACCTGAACGGCGGCGCGGTCGTCGCGGTCGCGCGCTTCCCGTGCCGTGCCGCATGCGGTGGTGAACCCGGCGGTAAGGGGACCCGCGAGCGCATCGTCCTCAGGTCCGTTCAGGAGCCCGCCCTCCCACTCCTCCCATTCCGACGTGCAGAGACCGACGTTGAAGGCACAGTACGGCCGGCCACACGTGTACGTCTGGAGCCCGCTCGGGACGTCGTACACCGCGGTCACGACCTCTTCGGCGCCGATGGGCGGGGCGAGGCCTGTGAGCATCATGGCGGTGATCGACGCAACCGAGATCCGCATCACGCCACTGCGCATGACCATGACACCAGCTGTCATCTTTTAAACGATTTGCCGCGCCGCGGGGACCTTCAACTCATCGCGACGATGAAGTCGCCTGTCGTGCCGAGGCAGACCTGGCTCGTGCTCTCGTCGACGTAGGTAGCGAACACCATCGCATCGATCGTGTGCGTCTCATCGCCGCCCGCCGGGACAGCCGAACTGACGGATCCGGTGCCGCAGCCTTCCACGTGTGCGTCCGGCACGGGTTCGATATCCGTCGTGCGGTGGCCACAATAGGTATCGGGCCACGTTTCCGAATGGGGCGTGATGATGCAGAAGGAGAAGTAGGTGTCCACGTCCTGGTGGTCGTCGATGGTCACGACAAAATCCAGATAACAGTCGCCACACTCGGAGGCGATTTTTTCGACCCCCACCTGGACGGCGGCCCGACCTTCGCGGTCGCGTACATCGCGTGCGACCCCACAAGCGGCGGTGAACCCGGTCGTGAGCGGACCACCGAGCGCGTTGTCTTCGGGTCCGTTCAGAAGACCTTCTTGCCAGTCGTCCCAATCAGGACCACAGAGACTGATCGTCGCGGAACAGAACGGCCGGCCACAGGTGTACGGCTGGAGCCCGTTCGGCACGTCGTATGCGGCGGTCACGACCTCTTCAGCGTCGGTGAGCGGTGCGAGGCCTGTGAACATCAGGAGGGTGACCGCCATCAACAGCATCCTGTGGGCCGCACCACTGCGCATGCGCGTGGCATGGACTGACACGTTTTATGGGTTTTCCCCGCTCTTCAGGACTTGTCGGCACCGCATACGCTCAACTCATCCCGCTGCGGTAGAACAGGAAGCCGAGCAGTCCCAGGACGACGAAGATTCCACCGATCCAATAGGCGGTCAGCGAGCTCGATTGCCCCGTGACGTGCACCGCGGTGGGGCCGTCGTTCTGGACGACGATGCGCACCTCGTCGCCCGGCTCGGCCTGTGCGTGGACCTCAAGCAACGCATCGTCCCCGCTCAGGGTCTTGTCATGCACCGACGCATCACCAGAGCCTTCGATGCGCAGCGTGACGTTCGCGGTGCCGTTCTCGATGAGGAAGACGCGCACCTCGTAGGGATGGTGGAGCGGGTCTCGGTCGGAGACGTCGATGACCGCCACGGTCGCTGTTTCGCCTGATCTGAGCGTCTGCTCGAACGGGTCGCGTGCGGCCAGGATGAAGACGGTCCCGATGAGCATGGCGCCGAGCGCCACGAGGACGAGGATCTGGTAGGTGCGCTTGGAAGCGCCGGCGTCGGTCATGCCGGGCCGCGGCAAGGGCTGGGGGTATTTAGGTGGACACCGGGTCGTCCCGGGCCGCGCGAGATCACCGGCCGGCTCGTACCGATGGTCATGATGTCCGGCACAGAGCGTCCTCGGCCCGCACGACGCCCACCCGCCCTTTATCCGAACGTTCAAGACGGCCACCGGGATGGGCGTCCGGACCAGGATGTCGGACGAAGACGACGAACGAGTGACGGGTGACGGTTTCGAGCCGTTCTACGACCCGAAGGTCACGATCCACGAGTTCACGAAGACGTCCCTGAAGGGTGCCAAGGTGGTGGACGGTTTCCCGAGCGTCGGGCTGGTCTCGACCATCGCGGCCAACTACCTCATCGACATGCTCAAGCTCAAGCAGGTCGGCATCATGGACGCCCAGCATTTCCCCACGCTCTCCGTGGTCCATGCCGGCGAGCCGCTCAATCCGGTGCGCATCTATGGCGGAGAGCTCACGGACAAGGAGGGGAAGAAGCAGAAGATCGTCGTCTTCATCTCCGAGTTCCAGCCCGCGCCGCACCTCGTGCGCCCCATCGCCGAGGCCATCCTGGAATGGTCCAAGAAGATCGGTGCGGACATCGTCATCAGCCCTGAGGGTCTTGTCCTCGAGGACGAGGAGACCGCCGAGGACGGCGAGACCGAGGTCTACGCCATCGGTTCGACGAAGGAGACACGGAAGCTCATCAAGGACCGCGACATCCCCGCCTTCTCGCACGGCATCATCACCGGGGTCTCCGGCGTCCTTCTCAACATCGGCAAGCGCGAGAACCTTCCCGTGGTGAGCATCCTCTCCGAGGCGCACGCCAACTATCCGGACGCGCGCTCGGCGGCGACCGTCATCGAGACCATCTGCAAGCTCCTGAACCTCGAGATCAACGTCGAACCGCTCTACAAGGAGGCGGAGGGTTTCGAGAAGCAGATCCGCAGCCTGCAGAAACAGGCGCACATCGCCGAGAAGAAGACGTTGCAGCCCGGGCTGAGCATGTACGGGTAAGCGACGCCGTCGAGAAGAAGGCGTTGCAGCTGGCCTTGGCAGTACGAGGGAGGCGCGAGGACCCGTCACAGTGGATGAAGTAGCGTCAGCTTCGTTTCGACCTGGGGGGAAGGGGGCGTCGCCCCCTTCCCCCCAGACC
>JAHWKR010000003.1:101963-106839 GCA_019347805.1 Methanobacteriota archaeon | reverse complement strand
GGTCAAATGGATGATCGACCGCGGTACGCTCGCGGCCGTCTTCATCGCCGTCTTCTTCGTCGTCACGGTCGTGGCCGAGAATTACCTGACCGACCGATATGGATGGGCCTTCGGAGGGATCGGTGCAGGGTTGCTGCTCTTCGCGTTGGCACCCCTTCAGCGATTGGCGGATCGGGTGGCTGACGCGGCCATGCCCGGTGTGAAACCGGTGGGACAAATGACGGTCGATGAGCGACTCGCCCTCTATGCTGCGCAGTTACGGGCCGCCTATCATGACGGCCATGTCGATGCGGGTGAAAGGCGGATGCTCGAGAGCCTGCGACAGAACCTCTCGATCGATGCCGAGACGGCCATGCGCGCCGAGGCTGAATGCACGGGGAGTGAGCCATGAATCAGATCGGATCGCTTCAGGAGTCCAGCAAAGTGGCAGGGTGAGGGCGAACGATCTCGTCCGCCTGTTCGGACGTCCGACGGGGCGGTTCCGCACTGGCACGAGCGACCGCCGGGACCGTCAGAATCCGTGATCGGTGCGGGGCCACCCTTTTGCGACGACCGGTCGCGTCCGTTCGACTCCGGCCAGAGGTCGGCGGGCCCAACGCTTAAGAACCGGACCCGGTTTGGCCGCTTCCCGGAAGGCCGGACGCTTCCTTCTGGTGCTGTAGTGTAGTCCGGCCAATCATCTGGGCCTTTCGAGCCTATGACCCGGGTTCGAATCCCGGCAGCACCACTCAACGTGCCTAGCGGCGCGTCTCGTGCTCCTGCGGGCAGAGCGCTCGTTCACTCCGTTCTCTCGCCCATCCCGGCAGCACCATCCCTTTCGCGTCACCGAAGCTGCCGCGAGAGACGGTCGCCTGCTGCTGCCGGGTGTGGCCCTATCGCCCCGCGACGATTATGCCATTCATCTCGGCGTGGATGAGGCATGTGTATGTGTACGTCCCCGCTGCCGTGACGCGGAACTCGTAGACGTCCCCTTCGTCGTCGAGGATCGGCGAATCGGGGCCGTCCCCGCCGAGGGCGAGACTGCCGACACCCCCGGTCGCGGTGTGGAAACCGCCGCCGTGGACGAACGCGACGACGTCACCGACGCGCGCGAGCGTGATCGGGGTCCCGGTGGTCCCGTCGTGATACTCGAAATCGCGCACGATGACCTGGTGGGTCGTCCCGTCCTGCGTGTCGAACGGCGCATGCCCCGCGACGAGGAGAACGATCGTGACGAAGATGGGGATATCCATGGTCGGACCTCAAGCGCATTCAGGGGGCGGAGTGGGTGCGAACGCGCGGTCGATCCCGAGCGCGTCCGAGCCGGCGCCGGTCCCGTAGCGGGCCATCCAGTAGCCGGCATCGCCCGCCTCTCCCCCGGCGCTCTCGTCCCATGAAGTGGCGTTGTAGCGGCGGAATTGGGTGAAATCGGGTGTCGGCTGGGAATCCGTGCAATAGACGCCCGCGACGCCGACACCGACATTGGGCCATGGTCCCGCCTCCGCTGGTTCGAGGAAGACGAAGATCCGCTCATCGACCCATTTCATCGCGTACGGCGATGTCTGTCCGCCGACGAAGGGGTCGTCGTCGAAGAGCGCCTCGATGGCTTTGGCTTCACCCGGGTCGGTCGGCTCGAGCGCGGTCTGGACGGCCGGCAGGTGCGGCGTCGTGCCGGCGCACGAGCCGGGCGGGGTCGCGAAGAGACCGTAGCCGACACCGGGCGCTTTGGGGTTCACTGCGAGCCAGCTCATCCAGTAGCCTTCGGCGGCCGGCACCGTGCCGTGGCCGGCGCCGTAGGCGGGGGAGAACCAGCGGTGGAAATGCGAGAAGCTGCCCATCTCCGCGTCGGGTCTTGATTCTGCGCAGAAACGGCCCTGGACGGCGAAGCCGAGGTAGCGAAGCTCCTTCGCCATCTGACCGTTCGAGGTGTCGAACTGGAGGAAGACGAACGTGCCTTCTGTCATCGCTTTCGCGACCCGCGGCTGGTTCTGTCCTCCGGCGAACGGCTGGTCGTCGAAGAGGGCGGCGATCGCCCGCAGTTCCTCCGGGGTCGCGGGCTCGCCCGGCGGGGGTGGGTCCATGGCGGTGGAAGGCTCGGGGGCCATCAGAGCGGGGTCGCTGCTCGATTCGCTCGCTGTAGACATCAGTACGCTCCCGATGCCCACGGTCGTCAACATCAATGCGCTCAGGAGCACCAGGGGGCGGTTCATGGGGGCGACGAGAGACCAGTGGCTAATGAGGTTCGTGGAGGCGATATTGACTTCTCGGCCGTCCGGGGGAGGGGCGCACGCGGGCGGTCGTGCTCAGGCCCCGTCGCCTCGATCGGTCTCCGCCTGAGGGGCGAGCCGGTAGCGTGTGCCCTTCCGTTCTCCTTCGCGGAGGAGGACACCCGCCTCGACGAGCGCCCCGAGGTCGCGCCGCAGTGTCCGCTCGGGAATCGCCGGGAAGACGGCGTGGACGTCGTTGAGGGCGACCCGACGGCCGGGATGTTCCTGGGCGCTCCTGGCGAACCAGAGGGCGAGCCGTTCCTGCCGGTCGTTCAAGCCGGGCGGGAGCGTGTCGCGCAGCCGGTAGCGCTCCACCGCCTCCTCCATCGTCCGCCGCAGCGTCCGCGCCATGTAGCGGACCCACGGCGTGAAGTCGTAGTGTTCCCGTTCGACCTCGGCGAGGGTGCCGTAGTAGCCTTCGCGGTCGGCGTTGAAGGCATAGTCGAGGAAGGCGTAGCGGACACCGGGATATCCAGCGTGGTGCAATAGGATGGTGTTGACGAGTCGGCCGGTGCGGCCGTTGCCGTCACGGAACGGGTGGATGCCCTGGAACTCGTGGAAGAAGACGAACGCCTTGACGAGAGGGTGGGCGTCATCGCCGTGCACCCAGTCGAGCGCGGTCTGGAGTTCCGCTTCGACACGGTCGGGCGGCGTGGGCACGAAGACGACGCGCTTGGTGGGGCCGTGCCCGATGAAGTTCTGTCCGTCCTTGAAGCGCCCCGCGTCCTCCAACACCCCTTCGAAGAGTCGGGAATGGAGCGCACGCACGTCCTCGGGTGTGCGCGGCGGGGTGAGATCGTCGAGGTCTTCCATGAGCGCGGCATGGTTGAGGATCTCGCGCTCGTCGGGGACGACCAGGTTCTCCGGTGTCGGGCCACGGGCGAGGAGGCTCTCGACCTCCTCGAGGGTCAGCGGGTTGCCTTCGATGCTCGCCGTGCCGTAGGCGTTGTGGCTGAGCGTCTCTTCGAGCATGCGCTTGGCGGAGAGGGCATCGAGGTGGACGGTGCGCAACTGTTCGTCGGCGCGGGCGATGCGCTCCAGGTCCGAATGGATGGCGGCGTCGAGGGCGAAGCGTGGCGGGAGCGGTGGCGTCTCGGGTCGCCAAAGGGTTTCGGGGGTGACCCGGTAGGGGGAAGGATCGAGATCAGGTGGCACTATGAGAACCATGGCAGTTATGGCTGATAAATGAATCTATATGGCCGATAAGTTGGCCGAAAGCCTACTTGGCCGAAATATTGGCCGATATATGGTGTAATCTGGCCGACAATATGGCCGATAAGTGGCCGACCCGAGCGGTGTGACCCGCCCGTTCTCTTGCAAACGGACGTGCGATGCGGCCGGCCGGTGCCCCCTCACCCGCGGTCGGCGGTCAGCCACACCCAGCGGGGGCCGATCTCGCCTCCGGATGTCCAGTAGGACATCGGGGCGGCAGGTCGGTCGGCTTGGTGGCCATAGAAGGCACCGTGGGTCCACGCTTCCCAGAGGACGCTTTCTTTGAGGGCGTCGGTGTGTTCCATGCCGGCCGCGGTGACCGGGATGTCGCCGCCGCCGTCCTGTGGCCGGGCGTAGGTCTTGCTGTTGTGGGCGACATGGAGGTCGTATAGGGCTCCGTCCGGACCCTGCAGCATACGTTGGCCCCGATAGATATGGCCGCCGTCAGCATGGGGATCGTAATCGTCCACGATGAAGGTCTCCCCGCTCCCGTCGGCGCGGAAGGTCTGCCGCTCATAATCGTCGGGGTCCTTCCCTGCGACAAGGGCGAAAGCGTAGACATACTGGCCATGTTGCGGAGGATGGCCGACGGCGTTCCCGGGCAGGAGGATGTGGACGAAGCCATGCCCGGTGGCGTTGTGGCCGTCGCGATAGATGCTGAAGATGTCGTCGCCAAGCTTGGCTGCGACCGCTTCCGGGTCGTCGAGTGTCGCATCGGCGAGACCGTCTTCGATCCCCTCGAGGTGGTCTCGCCATGCTACCTTGTGGTCGGGTTCGAGGAGGTGCATGCGCATGAGCCACGCCATGGAGGTGGTCTCGTGGGCGAGGAAGGCGTTGGCGATGCTCACGAGGCCTTCGTCGAAGGCGCAATCGGGCCAGTCGAGCTTGTCGTGGAGCTCCACCCATCGGCCTTCGTCCCACCACGCAAGGACGGAGCCAGAGGCGGTCTGGCCCATCGCGTCGATGAGCCGGAAGAGGCCTTCTTTTTCCATCTCCTCGAACTCGGAGCGGCTCGGTTCCCGTGCATCCTCCCTCTGGACCATGATGGTCTCGATCCAGGTGAACTCAGTGGGTGTGATGCCGCATTCGGGTGCGTACGGTTCGCGCATCCAACCGGGCGGGTCGTCGCGGGTGAGACGTTCGTCCGATTCGTCGGGGGCCGTGCAGCCGGCGAGGAGGAGGATGAGGACGAGGAGCGTGGCGAGGGGGGCGGTCGGATGCATCGTACCAAGGTGTCGACGGGTCTTCGGCTATAAGCTGGAACAGTGGGTCGTGCCTTACGGGCGCTCCATCGGCTCGTCCGGCGTCTCCATCCACGTGCAGCCGACCGGATGGGGATTGGTCTTCTTGTCGAAGAAGGCGCACGGCACCAACGTGGCGAGCTTCGGGCTCGGCGGCCGCTGCACGGCGTCGTTCAG
>JAHWKR010000003.1:0-101863 GCA_019347805.1 Methanobacteriota archaeon | reverse complement strand
GTGAACAGCATCATGCCGTAGCGGTGGTTGTCCCAGACCCAGTTGTCCCGGAACAGGTTGTCGTTGCCGCCTGCGACCAGGATGCCGGTCCCGACCGGGACCGGCACGACGGGACAGACGAAACCCTCCTCGACGTCGCGCTCATGGAGCCGCTTCTTGCACACCTCCTCCTTGCCGTTGTAGCCGTAATAATTGTCATAGTAATTGACGTTGTTCGCGTAGATCCAGTTGTGCTCGAAGAGCGACGAATCCTGCGGCAGGCCCGGATGGCCGGGGAAGAACGAATCCATCGAGACGCCGGCCGAATTGTGATGGAACCGGTTGTGGTGCGCGTAGACCGAGTTGCCGGCCGTCCCCGAATAGCCGAGCGCGTTGTGGTGGCTGTCACAATGATGGATCTCGACCGCCGGATGCGGGTCGACGCCGTGCAGGTCGGCCGCGGAGCCCGGATAGACACCCGAGTCGCCGTTCAGGTAGGTCTCGCAATCGAAGATGAGGCCATGGTCGACCGCGAAGGTGAGAATGCCGTACTCGTAATTGAAACGACCGACCACCTTCTCGAGCACGAAGCCGTCCGTCTCGAGCACATAGATGCCGTTGAAGTCGGTGCGCTCGGTCAAGAGGTTGCGGATGTAGACGCCATCGGCGCGGTCGGCACGGATGCCGTTCAGTCTTTGCCATTGGGCGTCGATCGTGACATCCTCCGGCTGGAGGCCGGTGCCCTCGATCTGCAGGCGGCAGAGCGGCTCGGTGGTGCAGGGGGCGTTCGGGTCGGCGGTGCTCGCCGGGACGTGCCCGAAGACGGCGATGAGGTTCTCCACCGCAGGACAGGCGTATTGGTCCTCATACGACAGTGGCTTCTTTTTCGCGGCGACTTCGGCACAATGGCCGGTCGGCTCGGCGCGACTCGGCTCTTCATGATAGAGCCCGGGAAGCACGTAGATGTTGGTGCCCGCCGTGGTGACGGCGTCGACTGCGGCCTGGATGTGCGCGTAGGCGCAATAGGGCAACAGGAACTCGTTGAAGCTGCGTACGGAACCGGGTGGGAACGTGGCGATGCGTGCCGCCGAATCGGACTTGCAGACGACGAGGAACGGCGTGTTCGGGTCGAACGGTCGATACTCCGGCACCTCACCGTGGCCGTCGGGGAACGTCGTCTCGCGCTCCGAATGGCCGAGGACCGGCGTCTGGAAGGCGAACAGGCTGACGATGAAGACGCTGAGAAGGACCTGGGCTTTCACGCGCGCACCTGGGATGGGCAAGGCGAGGGGCTGTTAAGATGGTTGTGGGGCACCATGGGAAGCCATCGTGGGGCAGCGCCGGGTCACAACCGCTTCGTTAGACCTCCGCGCGGGGGTCCCACGTGGTGAGCGTCCCTCACATCAGGCACGCGGCGACCACGTATTTCGAGATCTCTATCTCACAAGGTACACACGTCTTGCCCTCCGGCGTCTCAATGCACGGCAGGGACACGCAGCCACCGTCCAACGGATCCATGATGCAGGAAGCTTGTGCCGGCTCGGCGATCTGGATCGTCTCGGCGGGAGCGCCGAAAGCGACAAGGCTGGCGGTCATCATCACGGTCAACACGAATATGCGCAGGGTCATGTCAGTCCGCTCCACAGAGGGAGTGCCAGGGCGCAAACAGGCGGGCGGACATAAACGTTCCGTGACCAGGCACTCCGTGCATCCTCTGCTGAGGGCGCGGCACTCAGGCATGGTGGACCGCGAGGGCCGAAACGGAGCCGACCTACACGACCCGGAAGACCGACAGGTCGTCGTCCGAGCCGTAGACATGGCCGTTGAAGTAGCGCGCGTCCCAGACGGAGCTTTTCGGGACGACCTGCTGGACGATCTCGGGCATGGTGGGGTCCGAGACGTCGATGAGGAGCGTCCCGCCTTGGTACCAGCCCCAGACGAGGAACGACGTGCCGTCGATGATGTCCCCGAAGTGCGAGCCGCAGTTGCCGTTCGGTTCCGGGACGGGGCCGTTGGGGTCGGCCGGTTGCAGCCAAGACAGCATCTCAGGGTCCGCCGGGTCGGAGATGTCGTAGACCCACATCGCGGCGGTCGGTTGCTGCACCGAGAGCGGACCGGCGTCGGCACGGTTGCAGTTGGGGAAGATGTGCTCGTCGTTGATGTAAAGGATGGTGCCGTCCTCGGACACGATCGCCTGGTGGTGGTAGACGATGAAGGGGTTGTCCACCATGCCGATGAACTTCGGCTTGCGCGGGTCGTCGGCGATGTCCCAGATGAAGGTCTCGCCGCCGCCCTCGCGGTATTCATAGCCGCCGCCGGCGCAGTAGGCGCGGTCGAGGTCGGTGCGCACGACGACGTCATGGCAACCGTTCGAGGTCAGGCGCACGCCGTCCCAGTCGGCCGGGAACGGGATCTCGGTCCAGGTGCCGTTCGTGCCCTGCGAGATGTCGAGGATGGTGCTGCCGCGGTCGGTGTCGAGCGGCGTGGGGCCGACGTTCGGCACACCACTGGGCGTGTTGGGGACCAGGATGTCGCGGACGAACGGTTGCGCGTTGTAGACATAGGGTGTGCCCGGCACGGCGGCGACGTTGTGCGACGGGTGGTCCTCCGCGGTGAAGACGAGGACCGGTTCTGTGGGGTCGGTGATGTCGATGACATGGATGCCTTCCCTGCCGCCGGCAAGGAGCGCGTACTTCGTGCCGTTGTACTCGAGGAAGTCGGCGTCACGCGCATAGATCTCACCGAGGCGCCCGATGACCGACGCGTTCAGCGGGTCGGAGACATCGATGATGTGCAATCCCGCGCCGCCGTTCGCCGAGATGGCGAGGTGGCGGTCCTCGTCGAACCAGATGCCGGTCCCTCCGCCCTCGGTCCCGACCGAGGTCACCGCCTCGATGCCGCTGATGGTCTCAGGGAGCGCGAAGACCGTGTAGGAGAGGTCTTCGTCCGTCGTGGGGATGGACGGCTCGTCCCCGATGCAACCGGCGAGGAGACTGACGGCGAACAGGCTGGCGACGAGGAAGGGACGCATGGGACCGGGAGGGAAGTCGCCGACGGACTTGATAAGGCTTCTCGCCGCCGCGCCCTTCGCGAGGCTCAACAATTCATCGGCAGCGGGATGTGCTTCCCGCCGACATCGACGCCGTCGAGGCAGTGGCAGGGGTCTCCGAAACCTCCGTCGCCACAGATGGCGCTCGCAGGCTGGGTCAGCTCGATCGTGTCGCTGGCGGTGCCGTCGAAAGCGACGAGTCCGACGAGCATCAGGCCGGTCATCGCTAGGATGCGTAGGTTCATTTTCGGTTCCTCCGCCGCGCGCTTTTGGGAACGAGCGGCGGCCTAGGCAGACAGGGGTGGAAAATCAAGCTTTTGGATGCCTCGGGAACATGAGCGACACCCCGACCTTGGCTATCGTCCACCGATGCCCTTTTGAGGGCCCGCCCCCGCTCCCTTGTCATGCGTGCGTCCCGTCTGTCCCTCCTGGCCCTCTTCGTGCTGACCCCGGTCCTTGCCGGGTGTATCGCGGACGAGCCGGCCGAGACGGCGACCGTGCTCCCGGTGCCTTGGGAGCGGTCCTTCGAGCAGCGCACGACACCGGGGGACGTCGGTGCGTCCGAGGTCGCCATCGCCGGGAACCCGCTGGACCCGGAACACCTGGTCTCGGCGGCCAACTCGGGCGGTGGTTACGCCGTCCATGTGACCCGTGACGGCGGCACGGCCTGGACCGCGTCGCGCTTCGAGGCGGCCTGGGTCGACCCGCTCCCCAACGGCGCCGGCCGGTTCCGGGGCCTCAGCGACCCGGTGGTGGCGTTCGGTCCCGACGGTGCGCTCTACCTTGCCGGTCTGGCTTATATCCCGACATCGGCCGTCTTCGTCGCAAAAAGCCTCGACGGCGGCGCCACCTGGTCCGAGGTCGTCGTCACGCACGAATCGGACCTCGGCACCTCGTTCAACGACAAGGAATGGCTCGGCGCGAACCCGACGAGCGGGACCCTGGTGTTGACCTGGCAGAAGGAACCCGCCATGGACCAGTTGCGCGGCGTCGAGGCGGCGCTCGGCAACCCGGCCGACATCGACATCGGCGACATCGTCGTCTCCCGGTCGACCGACGGCGGCACGAGTTGGACCGAGCCCCAGGTGGTCTCGCGCGGCCGGCACAACAACGGCACGCAGGTCGCCTTCACGCCCGACGGCCGCGCGCATCTTCTCTGGTTGAACTATGAGACCGGCACCTTGGACCACATCGTCTCGACCGACGACGGTGTCACCTGGTCCGACCCGAAGGCGGTGGCGGATGTGGAGATCGTGCCGCCGTTCGCCCGCTACGGCCGCATGCACACGCTCCCCGGCTTCACCGCGGACCCCGGCTCGGACGCGCTCTACGCGGTCTGGCATGACCGGCGCAACGGCGACGCCGACGTCTATGCGATCGCGAGTCCGGACGGGGGTGAGACCTGGCGGGAGCCGGTGCGCGTCAACCAGGACGACGTAGGGAACGGAGCGGTGCAGTTCTACCCGTGGGCCGCGGTCGACCCCGACGGTCGGCTGCATGTGACGTTCTATGATTCCCGCCACGACGACCATCCGCGCTTCCACTTCTACCACGCCTATGCCGAAGGACCTGAACTCGACTTCATCGAGACCGGGAACGTGACGTCGCAGGACTTCACCGTCTTCGTGGCGCCCGATGGGTCCACCGGGGAGCAGCGCGGCATCGGCGACTACACCGGAATCGCGGCGACGACGAGCGGTGTGTTCCCCGCGTGGGCCGACGGTCGTGACGAGAAGGTCGGTGTGTGGAGCGTGCGGCTGGCGCTGCCATAGGTGGAGGTCCACGCCAGAGTCTTGGGCAGAAGAACGTCCACAAGCAGGGTGACCCCTTTCCTTATTGCCTGCGGTATGCCTGCCATGCCGTCGAGGATCGCACGTGCTCGCCGTGGTGGAACAGTCCGTCCGGAAGGCCGCGGGGCGTTCGGTCGACCCCCCGTTCAGGAAGGCTCATCAGCACGTGCCGGCGTCCGGGTGCATGGACATCCTCACCGATTTCACGGTCCAGGTGTTGTCCGGTCTTGTCGGTGTCTTCGCAGGCGTCGTCCTTGCCCTGTGGACAGAGCGGAAACGCAACGATCAGGAAGAGACGCAGGGACGCGAGAGGCTACAACAGGAGCTCAAGGACATACGGCACTCCATCCTTTCGAGTGTCGTGCGCAACGCGAGCGAGGCGAAACGGCTCGTCGCGCTACAGTCGGGCGGGCGGGACCCGTACCTGTTCCAGCTCTCGTTCGAGACCGCCGTCTGGGACGCGACGAGCGAACAGTTCGTGCGTCTTGCGGGCCTGGAGGAACGCGTGGGCTTCACCCGTTTTTTCGACCAGGTCCACCGGTTGGTCCGGCTGATCGACTTCCACCGGTCTGTGCGGGCGGAGAGCGAACTCCGAGGGGTGCGGCCCGACCAAGGGGACGAGGACCTTCTCGCTGGCCTGTCCGACCGTTTGGACGACGTGGCGGAGGATGTCCGGCTGGAGGGAGTGGTCCTCGTCTCGGACCATGGGACGCCCTTGCACAAGCGATTGATGGGGCTCCAGACGACTCCAGCAGCGGATGAGAAAAAATAAGTAGATGATGAGTCGTCCGGACGATGATAGGTGGGCCAATGGCGAGATTCCTCATCGAACGACACATCCCCGGCATCGAGAAGATGGGTCCGGCAGAACTCAAGGCGGTGGCGAGGAAATCGAACAACGTCCTTGCGGAACTCGGTTCGACGATTCGTTGGGAACACAGTTTCATCCTCAATGGGAAGACCTTTTGCGTCTATGAGGCACCGGACGAAGAACTCATCCGGGAACACGCACGGTTGAGCGGGTTCCCATGCAACAGCATCCTACCCGTCGCAGGGCTCCTTGACCCGAGTATGGGCGAGTGAGCGATGGGTCGCGGCTTGTGCCGATGATCGCCGTGTTACGCGACGAAGCGTCCCCGGACATCGGAAGGACGCTCGGCATAGAGGTGGGAGCCTCGGGAGGAAAGACGGGTGATGTTCGACCTCCCCGAGCAGGATTCCGCAAGGTCCGTCGAAGAGGGTTTCCCACCACCATACTTCGCGCCTGTCCTGCTGTCTTGGCTTGTCTGGTGGAGGGTGCTTTTTCCGCGGCGTGTTCCGTCCCGGTGGCGGCCAGACGGACCCCCTGTCGCCACCACTCGACAAATAGCCAAAAACGACATCATTGATATGTATTAGGGCGGAAATTCACCTAGATAAACGCGACGCCCACTGAACCGTAACCCGCACACTGCACCCACGCAAACGTCATCAACTCAGCGCTGATGTGTCCCCCCGGTTTCCATGCGTGCACCCACCCTCGTCATCGTCGGCCTGCTCCTCACTGTGGCGGTGGGGGACCTGGTCAGCCAGCCCTTTGGCTCACCCGCGCCCAACGCCTCCGCCGCGATCGGCAGCATCCTTGACGATGGCGGCATCGGCGGCGACGCCGGCAACACACGTGCCACCGCCTCGACCCTCTCGACGTTCGACACCTTCACGGCGGGCCTGAGCAGCAAGGACACCGACTGGTACACATACCCTGCCGGCACGACGAGCGGTCCAGGGTGCGTCTCGCTCACATCGAGCGGCACCAAGATCAACGACCGGCTCCTCGAATCGGGCGGCACGACCGTCACCACGACCGACATCGGGACCACGCTCACTCTCGCCCTCCCGGCGCTCGACCCCGTCTATGTCGCCTTCAACGACGCGCTCCCGCAGTCCGGCACCACGACCGAATACTCCTTCGCCACCGACCACGTCCTGCCCGCGGCCGACGACGGAAAGGGCGGACCTGCGAAGCAGATCTCCGACCCGTGCACCACCGGGAGCGTCGGTGCCAATGGCGACCGCGTCGACATCTATGAGGTCGAGGTGCAAGCGGGTGACCGGCTCGTCTTCTCGCTCGGCGCCGACGCCGACTCCGGCCTGAAGCTCACGCTCGTCGGCAAGGGCAAGAAGGCCATCGACTCGGTCGGCCCCGGAGAGCCGCTCGTCGTCGAACCCGACAAGGACGGGACCGTTCGACTTGCCGTCTCCGACGTGATGGGCGGGAAGAACGGCGGCTCACAGGCGACCTTTGAAGGGACGCTGCTCGGCATCGCAGCCGAGGCCGAGGCAGCACAGGCGGTCGAGGTCCCGTACGTGATCGGGGCTTGCCGGCCGTTGTGCATCCTGCAGTGACATGCGTCCGCGGGACAAACGGGTGGTTCAGGGACGACGCAAGTCGACGACCTCGCATAGCATGCCGCTTCGCAGATACATGGCAATGAACACGGACCCCGCCGCCCGGTCTAGCTGACATGTATCTGCATCCCTTGCGGTTGCACGCAAGGAACGGTCATAACCCCCCGGTGGTTCTCTGGTCGCGATACGAAATGCGTGGATCTCTTGCCATCCTGCTCTCAGCCCTTCTCGTCTCCGTCGCGATCGGCGATCTTGCCTCGCGGTACGTCGGCCCCGTGGTTCCCTACCTGCCCGCGGCGACGGGACAAGAATCGGAAGGGGGACTCCTGAACGATGCAGGCACCGGCGGCGACGCCGGCGACAGCCGGTCGAGCGCATCTCTTCTCATGGGCTTCGGGCTGTACGAAGCCGGCCACATCGGCATGGACATCGACTGGTATCGACATCCGCCGGCTTTGGACGATGTCGCCTGTGTCCGCTTGGCGGCAAGTGGTGCTTCGATCAACGACAGGATCCTGGAGGCGGGGCCGTGGTCACTCTCGAGCATGGACACCCCGACCGTGATGGGTGTCGCTGTGGCGTCCCTCGGCGACAGCTACGTGGCGTTCAATGATGCTCGACCCCATCAGGGAGTGGCCGAAAAATACTCGTTCGAGACGCGGAAGGTCGCCACGACGATGGTCGGCGGAGACGGAGGGTCCGGCGGTGATGCTGGAAGCAAACCATCCGAAGCCGTTCCGCTTATGGATGGCTGCACCACAGGTGCCCTTACGAACGGTCCGGACAACGTCGACCTCTATTCGTTCCGCGCGCGATCCGGTGATCGATTGGTCTTCACGCTCGGCGTGGACGATAGCGCGAGCGCCTGGTTCGCTCTCATCGGTCCTGATGGAGGGGAGGTCTCGGTGGCTGAGGCAGGCGAGTCGATCGCTCACCACGTGGAGGAAGACGGAAAGTGGTACTTGGCGGTCGCGAACACCGACAACCGGCGAAGCACGACCGAGACCGTCACGGCGACGACGGCCGCGGGCGCAGAACTCGATGGAGATTCCGGTTCGCTGCCCTATGTCATCGGGGCGTGCAGACCGCTCTGTCTACTCACAGTTTCATGATCCAGGAGCACATGCGATGAAACAACCCAAGGCACCCAAGGATCCGGAAGGCCTTAGAGGCCGGAAAACCATCGGCATCTTGCCGAACGCCGCATGCGAATCAGCGAACGGACACTTATGTGCCCTCGGTCGAGAGCTTATAACCCTCCCTGGAGCCTGGTCCACGACTCCCGATCTGCACCGCCACAACGTTATTACCTTCGACGGGACATGTCCCCCCGGGTGGCGCCATGAAGACGTTCACACGGTTCCTCGCACTCTTGATCACGGTGTTGATGATGACCGCAGGCGCCGCCTTGGGCAGCATCGCCGTGGATCTTTCACTCGATGCCGTTCCCCGTTCCATGCACTCCTCGGATATCTCGGAGGAGGAGACGGAAGACGACGCCGATTCCGGCAGGGACGCCGGCGATTCCAAGGGCGCCGCGATACGACTGCAGAACCCTGGCCGGTACAGCGGTCATCTGAAGGACCTGGATTCGGACTGGTATGCTCATGGTCCGGAGGCCAGTGGAAGCGCCTGCGTCCAAGCGACCGCCGGGGGCGAACGCTTGACGGACTCCACACTGGAGCCAGAGACCTCGCTCGGTCCCAAGACACTCCGCGCCCACGGGGGTTCCGTGACCTTCGGCCTCGCAGCGGCCGACTTCCAGGATATCCACTTCGGGTTCAGGACCGATGGGACGAAGCAAGGGTCGAAGGCCTACGACTTCTCGACCTCGTTCCTCTCGACCTCGGACATCACGTCCGACCATGGGGGGTCCGATGCGAGCGGCACGTTGGTCGGTGCCACTTCGAGTCCGCACGGTTGCTTCGGGGGTACACTGAACGCGGGTGCCGGAGACACCGCGGACGTCTACACGTTCTCCGGTACGGCAGGAGATCGCGTCGTCTTCACGATGGCCCAAGGTCCGTCCGAGGAAGCACTGGAACTATCGCTTATCGGTCCCGACGGCTCGGTGGCCGGACGCACGGCGTCCGGAGGATCGATCGCCGCGTCGCTCGATGCCACAGGGTCC
This sequence comes from Methanobacteriota archaeon, assembly GCA_019347805.1. Classification (GTDB taxonomy): domain Archaea; phylum Thermoplasmatota; class E2; order JACPAO01; family JAHWKR01; genus JAHWKR01. Next base: position 92,526 of record JAHWKR010000003.1, on the reverse strand, counting down.
TGGTACCTCGCGGTCGAGGTCGTGACAGCGACCACCGCGCCAGTCCAGGAGACGACCGCCACGGAAGGGTTCCGGCTCCTGTCCGCGGAAAGCGATTCCGACTACACGATCGGGGCGTGCAGGCCGCTGTGCGTCGAGTGAAGGGACCTCTCTATCACACGGAGGTGTTGTGAATCGTGACCATTCCTGAGTTCTCTGTCGGTTTCGCGCTCATGAGCGCGCTAGCGGTGGCCGCCCTGGGGCTCGTCACCCTGCGCGGGGGCAAGAGCCGCAGTCGCGGCGCTTTGGCCTTCGGCATGTTCGCGCTCTTCTGGGGCGTCCAGATCGTCCTCATCAACCTGGCGACCCTGGTGCAAGAAAGCGCGACTGCAGAGTTTCTATACCTACTGACTCTCGCGTTCAACATTCCCCTCGGGTATCTGCTGGTCTCGTTCGCCATCAGTCAGTACCCTCGGCATGGGAAGACCTTGCGCACGCTCCGCGTCTTCGCCGCATCCATTCTGGGACTGGCACTTGCGGCCATCTTCGTGCTGTTCGTCAGGCCACAGGCCCTCTTTGAAGGGACCATCGCGATCGAAGGTACGCTCTTTCCGATGTGGGGGACGTGGTTCGCTCCGCTCATCATCGCTCCGTTCTTCGGTTCGTTCATCGTGGCGGTGATCGCACTTCATCTCGCTCAAGAAAAAGCCGCCACGCCTCGGATCCGGAAGCGCCTCGGCTTCCTGAGATTGGGCCTGGGGGTCTTCGTCTCGTTCGCTGCCGCCAACAACGTGGTGGTCTATTACGGGATTTCACAGAGAGCCCCGACCCCTACGACCACGCTGCTCACCATCGTCTTCGCGCTCCTGTCCGCGGCCGTGCTCGCAGTGGTCATGACCGGGCTCTACCGGATGTGGACGACCAGGTCTCCGGCAGTACGTCGTGATAACCAACTCGTGGTACTGGCCCATCTCGTACCGTTCATCCTTGGTGTTGTCGAAGGGATCGTCGTCCTCACGACCTACCCGAACCTCAATACCGTCGGCATCTGGCGCCTCGGTTCCGTCGCGATCCTCGCCTATGGCCTCGCACACTGGCGTACCCACGACCTCCCCCAGCGTACGGCGCGCGGAACGGCCACGGCGGCCGGGATCACAGGTTCGTTCGCCGGCGGCGCCGCCGGCTGGGGCATCGGCACGCTCGCGTTCGCCAACCCGTTCGGCCCCATCGCCCTGGGTCTCCTCTTCATGGGCGCCACCGTCGCCCCCTTCGTCAAGTTCGCCCGCCGCCTCGTGCCGCAACGCTGGCAGACGACGGCCCCGGGTGCTTCGGAGGCGCTCTACGGGCAGAAGATCGATGCCTATCGGGCCGCGCTCGAAGCGTCGCTCGCCCGTGGCACGCTGCACGACGACCGTGAGTTCCTCTTCGCGCTCAAGGACCGTTTCGGCATCACCGACGACGAGGAGCGCATCCTGCTCCATCTTGCACGCACGTCGGTGCTCGTCCCGTCGAAGGGCGACACGAACACGATCTACGAGAAGCTGCGTCTCCTTGGCGAGGGAGGCAGCGGCCGCACCTGGCTGGTCCGTGACCGTGTGCAGGAGCGCCTCGTGGTCCTCAAGGAACCGCTCGAGCGCTGGCAGAACGAGCCGACGCTCCGTGAGCGTGTCCTGCGCGAGGCGCGACTCGCTGCGAAGGTGCGGCATCCGAACGTCGTCCAGATCGAGGAGGTCGTGGAGAGCAAGGACACCCCGATCATCGTCATGGAGCACATCGACGGCGGCTCGCTCCTCGACCTCGTCCGCGACCAGGGCGTCCTGCCGTGGCGCCAGGCGGTCGACATCATGGATGGCGTCCTGGACGGCCTCGAGGCGGTGCACGCGACCGGTATCATCCATCGCGACATCAAGCCCTCGAACATCCTCCTCACCTCAGACGGCGAGGCGAAGGTGTCCGATTTCGGCATCGCGCTCCCCGCCGCATCGACACGGACGCTCATCGACCCGAAGGAGGCCGGCGCCGGCACCCGCGCCTACATGGCGCCCGAGATGTTGTCCGGCCGGTCGACCGGGACCCGCCAATCGGACGTCTACGCCTGCGCCGCGATGCTCTACGAGTGCCTCTACGGCGCGCCGCCGACACCGCATTCGGTCGTGTTCGCCCAAAAAGATATCCCACTCCCGTTGATAGCCGCAATAGAGCGGGGGCTGAGTGAGCGACCAGAGGACCGCTTTCCCTCGGTGAAGGCGTTCGCAGAGGCCCTCCGCCAGGCGGCGAGAGCTTGATGTCCGTACAGAGCCCTGCAGAAGTATATCGTCTCGACGAGATCGCCGGCGACCTGGACGCTTTGTCGAACCCGCAGCGATTGCGTCTCCTCAAACTGCTCACACGTCCCCGCTATGGGGAGGAATTGGCGCAGATCATGGAGATGTCGCGCCAGTCCGCCCTCAAGCACATCAAAAAGCTCGAGGAGCGGGGTTTCGTGCGCGCGATGCATGGCCGCCGTGACACCGGCCCCGTCATCGAGTACCAGGTCGTGCCCCAGCGCATCTTCGCGTTGTCGGTCGCCATCGGTGACCTGGGAAAACTCGAGCCGGAAGGCGGCCCTGCGGTGCGGGTCGAAGAGCAGACGATGCCGATGTCCATCGACCTCATCACGGGTGAGGAGATCGTCCGCTCCCCTGTCGGTGTCGGGTGTCTCCTCGTCGTCAACGGGCCGATGGCCGGCCACCGCATCGTGCTGGAAGGGGAGGATCCGCGCTGGACGCTCGGACGCGCCGAGGACCGCACCATCTCGGTCAAGCACGACCCGTACGCCTCGAGCCGGCACTGCGAGGTGCAGCTCGACCGGACCGGTCACGCGCTCGTCGACGCCCACAGCGCCAACGGCACGTTCCTCAATTTCTCGCGCATCCCGCGCGGCGGCCGCGTGCCGATCAAGCCGGGGGACATCATCGGGGTCGGACACACCCAGATCGTCTACCAACGAGAACAGTGACCATTTCCGTACATACACCCTGCATCTGGGTGGTTGCGGACGGGAAACGGATTCAAAGGCACGAGCGTGTCTCTCCTTTGCAAGGTCTGCCCGTCGATCGGGAGTCGACGGGACCTGACGCTTCGGCGTCCATTACCTCCAGACCCGCAATCAGGACAGCACGCCAGAGGTAGACAACGACCTCGCCCCTGGGTTCCGGGGGCAGGTCCTCCCTCTACTCGTTTTGACATATGTCCCACTCAGCTTAAACGCAGAGAGTCGCTGCCAGGTGACATGGCCGCCCTCGAGATCACCCTGGCCGTCCTCACGCTCATCGTCGGACTCGTCTTCGCCTATCTTGGCTGGGGGCTCTACACGACGCTCCTGCGCCTGTTGGGTGCCTTCGTCGGTGGTGGCTTCGGTCTCATGGTCTATCGCTCCGGTGTCGGAAGCGAACTGTGGCACGCGCTGCTTCTCATCGTCATCGGTGCCATCATCGGTGCCTTGATCGCCGTCTTCGCACAACGCATCTTCGTCGCTTTCGCGGGTCTGTTCCTGGGCATCTCGCTCGGCAACATGGCGACCCAGGGGACGCCGTTCGAGTTCGGGGGCGGAGCGGGCGGCATCATCCCGATCGCGCTCGGCATCGTCATCGCCATCCTGTTCTTCGTCTTCTTCCAGATCGGCGTGATGGTGGCGACGGCGGCGATCGGTGCGCTCTATGTCGCGAACGCCGGCATCGTGCTGCTCAGAGAGACCGATTTCGCGGCAGAGATCGGGACGCAACTCTTGTTCTGGGGCCTCCTGCTCCTTGTCGGCATCACCGGCTTCCTTCGGCAACGGTCGAGTTACGGTACCGGGTGAGCGAGAACGGACAGATGCCGGGCGTGTGGATGGCGCAGCCCTGCACCAGGTCATCCTGGATCCATCGAGACGGATGGGGCCCGCATGGATCGGGATGACATCTCCACCTAAGCCTGTCCGTCCTCTGCAGAACTTTTTATGAGCGCCAAGTGTGGCTGGGCAAAATGGTGCAGACGCCGAGGCTGGGTGTGGCGTTCCGCCGACCACCTGGAGACGCGTAGGCGGATGGTCACGAAACGTGTGACGGAGCTCGAAGGGCTCTTCTTCGCGTACAGTGAGAAGATCCTGGCCATCCTCGACCGTGAGGGGCGGATCGTCGACGCCAACCGTTCCTGGTTGGACCACCTCGGGTACAGCCCGCAGGATGTCGTGGGCAGTGCGCTCGTCGATCATGTCCATCCAGAAGACCGCGGCGAGCTGGCGAGCGTCCTCAAGGAGGTCTCGGGTGGCGACGATCGCGCCCGTCGGATCACCACGCGCATGCCGGCGCAGGCCGAGCGGAAGGTGGTGTACACGCAATGGCGTTTCGTGCATCACGATGACCATGTCCTGGCATTCGGCCTTCCGTTCCCGCGTCCTTTGTGGGAAGAGACGAAAGAGGGGCGCGTCTGGAGCGCCATCGGCGTGACGGTGGTCACCATCCTCGTGGCCGAGGCGATCGCGCGCTACCTGGGATCCGCCCATGATCTCCAAAGAGTGGCCATATTGATCCCCCTCGCCGGGGTCCTCATCGTCGCCGCTCGTTGGGGCCTCCGATCCGGCCTCATGAGCGGTTCCTTGGGTGGCATCTACGCCGTTTGGTTCTTCGCGGTGTATGGCACGGGAGAGACATTGGTGGAAAGTCTCACGATCGGGATCCTTTTGGCCCTGTTCATGTTGGTCATGGCCGGACTCCTCGGCTCCTTCCGGACGAAGGTCGAGCGCAGCGCGCACCAGTCGGCCGAGGCCGAGACCGCACGGAGGAAGGCGACGGAAGAAGTCCGTCGATACGCGAAGCGGTTGCGTGATTCCAATGAGGAGCTCGCACGGTTCGCTTCGATCGCCAGCCACGACCTCCAGGAGCCTTTGGGTGTGATCCGCAGCTACATCCAACTGATCGAGCGTCGCCTTGGAGGCGATGTGGACGAACACGTGAAAAAAGACCTCCATTTCGTCACCGATAGTGCTGAACGCATGCAGCGGCTCATCGACGATCTCCTTGAGTATTCTCGTGTCGAATCAAGGGGGCGACGACCCACAGCGAACGATGCGGATGCGGCAGCGCGTCGCGCGCTCGACATATTGGACCGTCGGATCATCGACGCGAAGGCCGAGATCGAGGTGGGCCCGCTTCCGGTGGTGATGGCCGATGAGGGTCAACTCGAGCGGTTGTTCCAGAACCTCTTTTCGAACGCCCTCAAGTACCGTCGACCGGATGTCCCTGTCCGGATCTCGGTGCGCGCTGTGCCGATCGATGAGGGGACCTACCGGTTGGAGCTCGCCGACAACGGGATCGGGATCGCCCCCGAACATCACGAACGGGTGTTCGACATCTTCCACCGGCTCCACGGACGCGGCGAGTTCGAAGGGACCGGGATCGGGCTTGCGGTGTGCAAGAAGATCGTCGAGCGACATGGAGGCAGGATCTGGGTGGAATCGGTACCTGGTGAAGGCACGACGGTCCACTTCACGCTCAAGGCGGCTGGACCTGACACCGAGACCGGAGGGGGGAGGGGAAAGAGAAAGAGCGCCTAGCCTGATCCACCGGTCTCAGGTCCCGCGCACCTTGTTGCGCTTGCGGGTCCCGGTGAGCGGTGTGACGGCGCGGCCTTCGACCTTCTCGGCGCCTTTCGGTTCCTCGACCTCGGCGTCGACCTCGCCGAGGAACGCTTCCTTGGCGTGGAACTGTTCGAGTTCGGTCGAGCCGGTCATGGCGAGCGTGCTGTCGTCCTCGCCGAGGATGACCTGGCTGACGTTGTCGAAGTAGCCGGTGCCGACCTCGCGCTGGTGGCGCGTGGCGGTGTAGCCGTACGATTCGAGGTCGAACTCGTGCTGCTGGAGGCGCACGTAGGCGGGCATGCCTTCGAGGCGGTAGCCGCGGGCGAGTTCGAACATGCCGGCGTTGATGGCGTGGAAGCCGGCCAGTGTGATGAACTGGAAGCGGTAGCCCATCTCGCCGAGCTCTTGCTGGAAGCGGGCGATCTGGCGGTCGTCCAGGTGCTTCTTCCAGTGGAACGAGGGCGAGCAGTTGTAGGCCAGCATCTTGTCCGGATACTTGCTGCGGATGGCCTCGGCGAACATGCGCGCTTCGTCGAGGTCGGGTGTGGAGGTCTCGCACCAGACCAGGTCCGCGAGCGGCGCGTAGGCGACACCGCGGGCGATGGCGGGTTCCATCCCGTTCCGGGTCTTGTAGTGGCCGCTCGCCGTGCGTTCGCCGGTCAGGAACTCCTGGTCACGCTCGTCGACCTCGGAGGTGATGAGCGTGGCGGCGCGGGCGTCGGTGCGGGCGACGACGATGGCGGGCACGCCCATCACATCGGCGGCGAGGCGTGCCGCGGTGAGCGTCTGTTCGTGCTGTCGGGTCGGGATGAGCACCTTGCCGCCGAGGTGGCCGCATTTCTTGGCCGAGGCGAGCTGGTCCTCGAAGTGGACGCCCGCGGCTCCGGCGGCGATCATGGCGCGCATGAGCTCGTAGGCGTTCAGGGGTCCACCGAAGCCGGCTTCGGCGTCGGCGACGATGGGGGCCATCCAGTCGATGTCGTTGCGGCCTTCCGAGAGGTGGATCTGGTCGGCGCGCAGGAGCGCGTTGTTGATGCGCCGCACGACGGCCGGCACCGAGTCGGCGGGGTAGAGCGACTGGTCGGGGTACATCGACTCCGCCTGGTTGTTGTCGGCGGCGACCTGCCAACCGCTCAGGTAGATGGCCTTGAGACCCGCGCGGACCTGTTGCATCGCCTGGTTGCCGGTCACGGCGCCGAGGGCGTTGATGTAGGGTTCGTTCCTGAGGTAGTGCCAGAGCTTGTCGGCGCCGAGGCGGGCGAGGCTGTGTTCGATCTGGACGGTGCCGCGCAGCCGGACGACCTGGTCGGCCGTGTAGTTGCGCGTGACACCTTTCCAGCGGGGGTCGGTCTCCCACTGTTTTTCGAGTCGTCTGGCCTCGTCGCGCAGATATCGCTGTACTTCTTCTTCGGTCATCGGGGTGCCTCGGGGGTCGGTGGGGTGGGTCGGATGGTGGACGGGGAAGAGACGGGTTCAGGCCTCGATCTTGGCCTCGAGGACCTCGTAGGCGGGCAGGGTGAGGAACTCGGCGAAGTCGGGTGCGAGGGCGACGCGTTCGAAGAGGGTGCGCGCCTCCGGGAAGCGGAAGCGCGTGTAGGTCTCCTCGCCGACCTCTTTCTTGATGTCGGTGATCACATCGTCGATGACGGCCTTGACGAACGTCGGGTCGACCTTGCGGCCGTCCTCGAGCGTCGTGCCGGTGCGCACCCATTGCCAGACCTGTGAGCGGGAGATCTCGGCGGTGGCGGCGTCCTCCATGAGGTTGTGGATGGCCGCCGCGCCTTGGCCCGAGAGCCAGGAGGCGATGTAGCGGAGCCCGACGTCGACGTTGTTGCGCAGGCCCTGGAGGGTCACCTTGCCGCCCGGGATGGTCGTGTCGAGGAGGTCCTTCTGCGTCACGTTCACGTCGTCGCGCAACCGGTCCTTCTGGTGGGGGCGTTCGCCGAGCGCGGTGTCGAAGATCTCCATGGCGACCGGCACGAGCCCGGGGTGGGCGACCCAGGTGCCGTCGAATCCGTCCTGGGTCTCGCGCTCCTTGTCCGCGCGGACGGCGGCGAGCGCTTTTTCGGTCACGTCGGGGTCCTTGCGGCTCGGGATGAACGCGGCCATGCCGCCGATGGCGTGGGCGCCGCGGCGGTGGCAGGTCTTGACGAGCAGTCGCGAATAGGCGCGCATGAAGGGCACGGTCATGGTGACCTGGGCGCGGTCGGGGAGGACCTTGGCGGGGTCGTTGCGGAACTTCTTGATGACGCTGAAGATGTAGTCCCAGCGGCCGGCGTTGAGCCCGGCAGAATGCTCCTGGAGGGCGTGGAGGATCTCGTCCATCTCGAACGCGGCGGTGATGGTCTCGATGAGGACGGTGGCGCGGATCGTGCCGCGGGGGACACCGAGCCGTTCCTGCGCGTGGACGAAGACGTCGTTCCAGAGCGTCGCCTCTTCATTCCGCTCCAGTTTGGGGAGGTAGAAGTAGGGACCCGAGCCGTTGTCGACGAGCGTCTTGGCGTTGTGGAAGAAGTAGAGACCGAAGTCGAAGAGGGCGCCGGAGACGGGCTTTCCGTCGACGGTCATGTGGGCCTCGTCGAGGTGCCAGCCGCGCGGGCGGACCACCAGGGTGGCGGGGTCGTCTTCCAGTTCGTAGGTCTTCCCGTCGGGTTTCTGGAACGAGATGGTGCCGCCGACGGCGTCCTTGAGGTTGACCTGGCCGTCGACCATGTTCGCCCACGTCGGGGCGTTGGAGTCCTCGAAATCGGCCATGAAGACGCGGGCGCCCGAGTTGAGGGCGTTGATGACCATTTTCCGTTCTGTCGGTCCGGTGATCTCGACGCGGCGGTCCTGCAGGTCGGAGGGGGTGGTCGCGACCTTCCAGTCGGCTTCGCGGATGTGGCGGGTGTCGTCCCGGAAGCCGGGGCGTTCACCGCGGTCGAAGGCGGCCTGTCGTTCCTTGCGCGCCTTCAAGAGGGCGCCTCTCCGGCTCTCGAAGGTGCGGTGGAGGTCGGCGACGAAGACGAGCGCCTCCGGGGTGAGGATCTCGTCCATCCGGCCGCGGACGGGTGCCTGTATGTCGATGTTCTCGAGGAGCGCCATGTTGTGTCTCACCATGCTGGGGAGGGCAGCGGGGTCGGCGTCACCGGGAGGTCCGAGGGACTGGCCGGTTGAGCCATATGAGGGACTTGTATTATTCATACTTTCCGGTCCTTGTCAGTGTGTGGCAAGCCCCTGACTGTGGCTTCCGGCACCTGGTTTTCCAGGAGAAAGCGGACCTGTCGGCTCGGCTGACCCATGCTGAGGAGAAAGAGCGCGCCCCAGCAAGAAAAGGCGTGGGGAAGGGCCTATAGAGGACACTCTCCCCTAGGGGGAGACGGTGCGTTCACATGTGCCGTCCGGCGGCTCCGAGGTCTACCTGTCGAGTCGGTGCGAGGCGCCAGGACATCAGGATGGGCCGGGGGGGAAGAGAGCGGGAAAAGAGAAGCAGGACCGGGCGAGAGAGGATACCCGGGTGGTCCCGTTTTTCGCTCAGTCCGCCATCTTGACGTCGACCTTCACCGGGTTGCGCAGCATGTCGAGCACCGGAGAGGTCTCCTGGACATACTTGCAGAGCTCGACGAGCCGGTCGCGCGGCGCGTCCGCATCGACCTGGTAGGTGACCCGGATGTTGTCATACCCCGGCCGCACCTTTTCGGTGATCCCGAGGAACGCCCGCAGGTCGAGGTCCCCCTCGGTCTCGAACGACAGGCCATCGACCCGGATCCCTTGCGCCGCCGCGTTGTAGACGAAACCGACGCTCAGACAGCTTGTCAGCGCGTGTAGCAGTGTCTCCACCGCGTTCGGGCCCTTGTTCCCACCGAGCAGCACCGGCGGCTCGTCGCCGACAAGGACGAACGGCTCCTTGCGCGACGTGTCCTCCTGACCCGTCCCGTAGAAGCCCTGGATCTGCGTCTCCGTCTTGCCGCCGCCCGTCCAGACCGACTCCGCACGGAAGCGGAAACGGGCCAGGTCCGGGTCCGCCTTGACCGCCTCGATCGTCTTGACGAGTCTGCCCACGTCGACCCCGTTCATCATCTGTTGTTGTTCTTGTGCCATGTTCATGTGCTCCTTTTGTCGGGAAAAGAAAAGGTGGAGAGGGGACAGAGGAGGGCCGAAGGGGCCCTCCGCACGAGCGCCGTCTCGCCGCCCTTCACGCGTCGGGCTTGCGCGCCGAGACGACGAGCGCCTCGGCCTCGAACCGGGCGGCCGTCCGGCGTGAATCCTCCCGTGGCGCCGCCGCGAAATAGTCGAGCCGACGGACCACCTCCACGTCGACGAAACCGGCGGCCCTGATGGCGCCGAGATAGACGGACGTGAGGTCCGCCCCCGCGATGCAGGCGGCCCAGAGTTCGCCGTCGTTGCGCGCCGACTCGGGGATGGCGGCGTTCACCACGATGTCCGCCAACTGCAACCGTCCACCCGGCACCAGCACCCGCAACGCCTCGGCGAACGCGCGTGCCTTGTCCGGGATCAGGTTGATGACCCCGTTGGTGGTGACCGTGTGGACGCTCTCGGACGGCAACGGGATCGCCTCACCGGCGTCACCGCGCAGGACGAAGGCGTTGTGCGCGTCCGCTTCCGCGATGTGGCCGAGGGTCTTCGCCATCATGGCGTCCGTGATGTCGAGGCCGAAGGCACGTCCTTCGGGACCGGTGCGGCGCGCGGCGATGAGCAGGTCGGTCCCGCTCCCCGAGCCGATGTCGAGGACCGTGTCGCCTGGCCGGACCGCGTCCACCATGAAGGGATAGCCTACACCCGCGAAACCCGCGACGGCACCTGGAGGCAGGGCGTCGAGCACTTCCTTCGGATAGCCGACGAACTCGGCGGCCGGACGACCGACCGGAAAATGCAGGTCGTCTCGCGACCCGGTGGCCACGCCGGTGTACATCTCCTGGACCGCATGCAGGACGCCTTCCTTCGTCGCGGTCGTCCGAATCTGCGTCTCTTGGGGCATAGGTCCCCTGTAGTCGCGTCGAGGATTAGTCCCTGTCTTGCGCGGAAGGAGACGTGCGGGAAAGCATCAAACCCGAAGGTGCCGGAAACGAGGATCGAGAAAAACAAGACCTTTCCGACCTCGGAAAGTCCCCTTCCGGAAGGCGTAGACCCTCCGCTCGTGGTAACCTCGGGGGACAATTCAAGACCTGCGCGCGCTCACGACCCAGGCAAAGCCGCCGAGGTCCCGCGCCGTCTCCCGCGTCGCCACAGAAGGGCTCGACGCGAAATAGTCGTGCCGGGCGTGGACCCGCACATCGCTGAACCCGACCGTCTCGAGCGTGTCGAGATACGCCTCCTCGGTGAACGCACCCACCAGGCACTCGGCCCACAGGTTCGCATCCGCCAGACACGCGGCGGACGGCGGACGCTGTAGCGCGATATCGGCGAGCGCCAAGCGTCCACCCGGGCGCAACAGAGCGTGCACACGCTTCAAAGCCATCTCCTTCTCCGGCACCAGGTTGAGCGCGCCGTTCGACACCACTATATCGAAAGGACCGAGATCGGGCGGGAACTTCGGCATGCGCGCCGGCACCACCGTCACGTTCCCGATCCTGTGACGTTCGACCGCCGCACGTGCCCACTCCACCATCCCGGTGGTCATGTCAAGCCCGACGACACGGCCGTCCGGACCGACGCGACGGGCCGCGACGAAGAGGTCCGTCCCCGCCCCACAACCGAGGTCCAGCACATGGTCCCCGGGAACGAGGGCCGCGACAGCGAGCGGACAACCGACACCGGCGAAGCGCGCGAGCACCTCTTCGGGCACCGCTTCCAGATCCTCCACCGAATAACCGACCTGCAAAGCCGCCTCGCGGCCGGTCGGAAAATGGAAACCGCTGTCCGGGTGCGCGGCGACCGCACTGTAAAGCTCCTGGACCGCCTCTCCGATGACCGCACCGAGTCGGTCGAGGATGCGCAGCCTTTCCAACGCCGCCGCGTCCATCTTCGCCACGCGCGCATCGACGCGTGAGTGGCTTTATTACCATTGCGCACTATGGTCGCCTGTGTCGCCTGTAGGTCGGCCGAAGAGCATCGAAGCTCCACCATGCCCCACATGCTCCTCCGTCGACCCGGTCGTGGCGCACGGCTTCCGCGAGGGTGACGGAACGCGACGACGCAGCTTCCGGTGCACCGCCTGCGACCTGCGCTTCACACCGGGCGCCGCGCCGCGCGGCGCCGACCCGGCCTTGCGCACGGCCGTACGTCGTGTACACGACGAGACCGGCGTCTCCTACCGTCTCTTGGCGCGCGCCCTGACCCGCCATCTCGGCGTCTCCACTTCCCACGTCACGGTGGGGGCCTGGTGCCGGGAGACGGAACGCGGAGCGGAACCGGAGGGAGCCCCCTGCGAATACCTGTCGCTCCTCTGGGCGTTACGGCAGGAACTCACCGAAGCGGAAGGCACCCCATAGGCCGGTCGTGCTGGTCGGCCTCCTGCCTCGCCCCTATGTCCCGATGTTCAGGTACGGATGTTCCGGCGTGCAGTGATGGACATCATGGATATCCCCCTCGGCACGGAAACAAGCGTCCATGACGTGCCCCGCCGTGGTGAACGAGGTGCTGTCGTAGACCGTCGACAAGACGACCGAAGAGCCACGATGGAACGCCCGCCCGTCGACCCGCAGCTCACCCTGCACCAGGCCCTTGATCGCGTCGTCGACACCCGAGACCGAAGCCTGCACAGCGCAGCGGCCGCTCATCCAATCCTCCGAGGTCCACGTCATCGTCCACAGACCCCCGTAACAGCTCCGGCCGGAGCGCGGCTGGTCGAGGACCGGCTCCCACTCGGGGACGGCAAGGAACGTCGGGCCCACGCTGGTGGTGGCATAGGAAGGCATGAGCGGACAGCGCTCCGACGGGTCGTCGCTCAACGATAATGTGACCTCGTAGGCGCCCGGCGACGGGAAGGAACGGGTCACGACACTGCCCGTCTGCACGAGGCCGTCCGACCACGTCCACTGCACGATCATCGGATCACGGTCGAGGTCGAAGCTGGATGAGGCGTCGAAGACGTAGTCGCGTCCGACCCATCCGGTGAAACCGTCGTCCAGGCCCTCGCCGAAGACGGTCCCGACGGTCGGCGCACGATTGGAACAATCGATGCTCCGGAACGACCACTCGCCGCTGCAGAACGAACGGGCGTGCTTGTCGCGCTGCATGGTCCAGCACGCCTCCAGTCCATAGATCCCCTCCGCACGGTCCGCCGTATTGTAGTACGTGCGCAACCCGGACGCCCCGTCCGCCTTGGCGTAGAACGAACCGTTCAGATAGACCGTGCCGCGCTCGACCGCCTCCGGCGGCAGGACCCCCAGCTCCACCTCCGCCTCGATCTCGCACGACACCGCGATGGCGTCCTCCGAGAACGACGGGAAGACCTCGTTCAGGTCGCACGTGAAACCGGGGCCCGGTCGTGTGATGCGCGTCACCGGGTCGGCGACGGTCTGGAACACGATGCGCGTCTCCGTGATCGTCTGGTCGAAAAGATAGGGACAGCGCTCGGAGACATCGTCCTGCAGCGTGATGGCCGCCGTGTGGATCCCGAGCGTCGGGAAGGTGCGCGTCGCCTGCGTCCCCTCGACCTGGGTCCCGTCCGGGAACGCCCACGACACCGAGACCGGATCGTCGTCCAGGTCGTAGGCGAACGCCTTGAGGACATAGGGCAGGTCGAGCCAGCCATAGGGACCCCCGAGCAGCCCGTCGGCGACGACACCGGCGAGCTCCGGCGGCGGGTTCGTACAATCGATGTCGAGGTGGTCATAGGACGTGCCGCACTGCAACCGCCCCGCAGGGTCGGTCGACGCCCGAGCGCAGAGACCGAGCGTGTGCGGACCGTCCGGCACGTCGGTGGTGACATGGTCGAAACTGGTGGGGTCGGCACGGGGCGCCGAACGCAGCGGCGTGCCGTCGATGGCCAGGACGACCGTGTCGACCACGCCCGCCGGCATGGTGTCGCCCGATACGCGACCCAGCAGGACGCATCCGCCGGCGATGATGTCCGACCGGTTCCAGGACGGCAGCACCTCGCCATCATGGCAACTCTCCCCCGCCGAAAGCGTCTCTTGGGTGACGGTCGGCGCATGGTGCACCTCCACGGAACGGGACGTCGTGACGCTCGCGGGCAAGGCGTCCGTGCAGCGCGCCGTCGGGTCGTCCATGGCACGGATCCAGAACCCGAGCCGCAGCGTCTCCCCTGGGACGAGTCCAAGGTCGAAAAGCCAGGACAGGTTGCCGTCAGGCATCGACACCCAATCAGAATCCGACGTGCGGTAGGCATAGCCGAGCGGGTCGCCGTCCGGATCGACCGCCGTGGTGTCGAACCCCCACGCCGCACCGTCCCAGATGAGACGCAGACGCGGGTCGCTGTCCCTCGGGTCGTCGACCGCGTCGTCCACGTCCTCGACGAGATAAGGCGCCGCCTGCGTACAATGGTCCGCGAGCCCCGGCGGCAGCCACGCTATGAACGGGATGAGCATGAGGACCACCAAGAGGGTCTTCGCGTGCACGGCACCGGGTCTCCAAGAGCCCCCGCCGAAGCGGGGCGCCACCGGGTCTCGAACCGGGTCACGGGATAAAGGGTTTTTCAGCATACGACCCCCGGCGCCTTAAACGCCCGAGCGCCCGATGCTCATGAAGGAGTAGGGGGTCGTGCAGAAAGAGCGTCCATACTTGTCCACCGTCGCTTCGAAACAGACCTCGATCGTGCGCTCTGCCGTCGGCCGTTCGAAGCTCTCGTACCAGGCCCAGAACGCCGGCCCGTCGTGCGTCGCGAAGGTGTTCCCGTCGAGGAACATGGTCCCCTCGACCTGTACGCCCGGCGCCCCCGTCGTGACCTGCGCCTGGATGCGGCACGAGCCGATGATGAACTGGCCGGTGGCGATGAGACCGGGATAGGCTTCCGTGTAGACACAGCCCTGGCCATGGCGCGGGTTGGTCAAGACCGGCGACCAGTCGGAGAGCGCCTGGAACGACAAGATGTCCGGGGGCGGCAAGGCGTCGGCCCCGTAGCGCGCCGGGACGACACCGGCGTCCGGACAACGCACTGAAAGGTCCTCCTCCAGGACGATGTGGTACGGATGCTCCCCGGACGGGAAGGCACGTGAGACGGTGGTGCCGAAGAGCGACGAGCCGTCGTCCCATGCCCAACGTACCGTCACCGCGTCGCCATCCGGGTCGGCCGCGCCTGAAAGGGTCAACGTATAGTCGTGTCCCGCCCAACCGACCTGCAGACCGGCCAGACCGTCGGCGACCACACGGTCGAAACGCGCGAACGCGTTCGTGCACGGGATGGCCCGGAACGCGTAGGAAGCACCACAGAACGATCGGCCATACTTGTCGTCGGCACCTTCGACGCAGAGCTCGAGAAGATGGTCCCCGCCTCCGAGCGCGACGGCATCGACGACCGTCTCATGGGGCGCCTCGGACGAGACGGTGAGTTCGGCGCCATCGAGACGGAAGGTCACGTTGCCGACGACCCCTTCCGTGGCGCCGTAGGTGTCTGCCGTCGCGCCGACCGTGCACGCCCCCAGGACGACATCGTCCGAGCGCCAACTCGGTACGACGAGCCCGCCGTTGCAACTCGCACCGGGGCCGAGCCCCACGAAAAGGGGTACGAGGCCCGGCACCGTCGTGAAGGTCCAAGGACCGTGCACCGTCTCCAATGGGCCGACGTCCGGACAACGCGCCGATACGTCCTCGACGATACGGATCGTCACCTCGTGCGCCATGAGCGTGGTGTCCTCCAGGGTGCCGAAGCGCTGGGTGACGTTCCCCCCGACCGAGCTGGAACCGTCCGGCCACTGCCAATGGACCGTGAAAGGGTCGCCGTCCGGGTCCACCAGGTCGCCCGCCCGGAACGTGTAGTCGTACCCCGCCCAACCGTCGAGACCGCCCGCCAGCCCGTCGGTCGTGGGCGTCGGCTGCGGTGCCGCGTTCATGCAGTCCAGTTCGAACGAGATCCAATCGGTGTAGCTGTTCTGCCAATACTCGCCCCGCACCACCTGCATCTCCCACCGGATCGTGTGCGTACCGGCATCGAAGTGCGACGCCGAAGAGAACGGGACCGTCATCAAGGAGCCCCCCGCGGGGTCGGTGGAGTAGCGACCGACGGCCTTGAAGACACCATCGACGAAGAGCCGCATCTCGACCGTGACCCCACTCGATTGCGGCGCGACACGGAACGCCTTCGCCGTCGCCCCGACCGGGAAATCGACGTTATAGAAGATGACGTAGCAATTGTCCTGGGGCATGAAGAGCACGCGATCGCCGATCCGGTCCCTCGGCGCCGTATGCTCACCGTCGCCGGTCGGGTCGCAACGGGAATAGGCGGAGTGGTAGGACTCGGCCTGCAATCGTGCCTCGTCCGTGAGCACCGGGTCGCGGTCACCCGGATGTCCTGCCGCCGGCTGGGGCGAGCCCCCCAAGAGGAGCATCACGAAAGCCACTGCGACGAACGGACGCCACGCATGCATCGCCTGCCACACACCCGGGCCAGGGGCCCGAGGCATACGAATCGGGTCCGACCTTAAGAAAGTATAGCGGGAAAAGAGGGTCGTTCCGCCTCAGCGCCCTACATTGAGGTAGGTATAGGGTCCGGAGCAGAAGCCGCGGGCGTACTTGTCGTCAGGGGACATGTAACAGACCTCCATGGAATGCTCGTCCAGGCTGTGCTTGATGCTGTCGTACATCATCTGGAGCAGGGCCTTCTTGGTCTGGTAGATCTCGTTGCCGTCCAGCTTCAGGATCCCGCTCATGGTCGGATCGGCGATGGTCGCATGCGTGTCGACGTTCGCGGTCACCAAACAGCGCCCGGCCAGGAAGTCCTTGTCCCCCCAGAGGGCTGAGCGGAGATAGGTGCCCTGTGCACAACTCCAGCCCGGTGCCGGACGGTCCATCGCCACCGACCAGTCGGGCAGTGATTCGAAGCGGAACGCGCCGGACTCGCCCGCTTGTGCGCCATGCACCACGGTCCCGGTCTTGGCGTACGGACAACGGCCGGAGACGTCCTCCATGAGGATGATCGAGAACGGATGCACCCCCGTGAGCGGGAACGACTGTGTCACGCCCGGTCCGATGCTCGACGTGCCGTCGTCCCATACCCATTCGACGAGGACCGGGTCCTCGTCGTCGATGGTCGCCGCGAACCGGTACGCGAGTCCGGCCCAGCCGAGCAGTCCGCGACCCATGCCATCGCTGGAGAGCGCTTTCAGGACCGGCAGGTCGTTCGTGCAATCCATGGTGTAGTGCGACCAAGGCTCGGTGCAGAAGGATCGGCCATGGATGTCGCCGGCTGCCGTGAAGCAGGCGTCCAACTCATGGAACCCGGCGGCCACCTGGGAGGCGCGATAGGTCGCCCCGACCTGCGTGGCACCGTAGGAGGTGCCGATGGTCGCACCGTCGACCCGAAGCGACGCCGTGCCAAGGATGCCCTTCGGGGCGGTGCCGAGGTCGACGACCGCCTGGACCGGACAGGAGACGCCGACGATGTCGAAATCCTGCCACGACGGCACGAGCGCGCCGACGTCGCAGCTCACACCTTCGACGAGACCCACGAGCGACGGCACCAGGTCGGTGACCGCCTTGAAGGTCGGGATCGCCTTCTCGATCGTGGCGCCCGGGAAGAAGGGACAGCGGCTCGTGTCCTCGACCACCCGCAACACGCCACCGACCTGCTGGCCGAGGCCGAAGGAGCGCGCGACGCTGGCGCCGGAGAGTGCCGTCCCGTCGTCCCAGGTCCATTGGACGCTGAGCGGGTCGCCATCGGGGTCGTACAGCGAGGCGGTGAAGCCGTAGGGCAAGTCGGCCCAACCGATGGTCCCGTCGAGCATGCCCTGGAGTCTGATGGTGCCCAAAACGGGCGGCAGGTTCGTGCAGTCAAGGTCCTCGTAGACGTAGGGCGTCGAGCAGAAGGACCGGGCGTACTTGTCGTTCACCGCGGTCGCGCACGCCTCGAGGTCATGCGCCCCGTCAGGCACGACGAGCGCATCGTAACGATAGGAGAGCGATGGATCACTCGAACTCGCCAGCGTCGTCCCGTCTTGGGAGATCCGCACCTCGTCGACGATGTCGGTGGGAGCGCCGTGGGTGTTGACGGTCGCCTTGAGGTCGCACAGGACCGCGATGTAGTCACGCGCCACGTCGCTCCGCGTCCCGATGGTCTCGCCTACATCGCACGAAAGGCCCTGCACGAGCGAGAGCAGCACGTCCAGGTCGGGGACGACGAGGAACCGGAAGACCAGGCTCTGGGTGACCGTCTCGACGGTTTCGCAATGCGCGGAGACGTCCTCGATGACGCGCAGCGTGAGCGCCACAGGGTCGATCCCGAGCGGGTCGACGGGCGGGAAGGATCGGATCGCCGCAAGGCCGGTCGAGGTGATGCCGTCGTCCCAGCCCCATTGCACCGTGATCGGATCGCCGTCGGGATCGACGATCTCGCTGAGGTTGAACCCGTACTCGTGGCCGGCCCATCCGTAGAGTCCTTCGAGGAGCCCGTCACCGGTCAAGGCCGGTAGGTTCGCCAGGGTGTTGCAGAGGCCGGGGCCGCCGCATTCGCCGATGAAGTCGCGCAGCGCCTGGCCGGTCCCGGCGCCGGTGATGTCGGTCTGCGTGAAGAGGCCGCCCGTGATGCTGGCCCATTCCTGCATCATCTCTTTCTGGCCGGCATAGTTGCCGTCGGTCGGCACGAAAACGGACGAGATGCGGATCCCGAGCGACGCGGCGGTATAGGCGAGGTCGCGCGCCTGCACGTCGTCGACGCCTTTTGTGTACCGCCCGTCGAAGCCGCCGGGGGGCGCGTCGGTGACGATGACGATCACCTTGGTCGCACTGTCCCGCCATACGCCGTTGAAGTCGCCGGATTGGTCGCGACCGCTCGCGGGGAGCCGGTTGATGGCCGTGTTCATCGCCTCATTGACGTTGACGTTGGGTCCGGGGCCTCCCGAGGCGAAGAGGGTGTTCAGCTTGTTGTACATCGTGTCGCCGTTTTTGGGCCGCAGGTCCTCATCGACCTCGATGCGCACCTTGTACGTGACAAGAGCGAGCTGGTAGTCGCCTCCCGAGCTCGAGTCGATGTCCGCGATGAGGTCGGCGGCCTGGGTCTGGACGGTCGCGAGGGCACCGCCCATGCTGCCGGTGTCGTCGATCAGGAACGCGACATCGAGCGGACCGCATACGTCGGAAGACGAGGCGGCGGGTTGGGTCGTGCCCGGGTTGAGGACGATCGCCATCGTGAGCGCCAGGAATATCGCTGTCAGCCGTTTCATCACGCATCCGCCACGTCTTCGAAAAGACATGGGCCATTCGGGGGACCGGTTAAAAAGATCGGCAGGATAAACGCGTCTGGGGTTGATATGTCTGGCT
This sequence comes from Methanobacteriota archaeon, assembly GCA_019347805.1. Classification (GTDB taxonomy): domain Archaea; phylum Thermoplasmatota; class E2; order JACPAO01; family JAHWKR01; genus JAHWKR01. The sequence continues at coordinate 73,574 of JAHWKR010000003.1, read as the reverse complement.
AGGTCGCAAGGCCGCGAGATCGGCGAGGTCGGGGCGAACGGGGCGTCGGACGGTGTGCCGCAGCACGTCCTTTCCACCGCCGAGCCGGTGATGAGCCCTGTTTCCGCGTCCTCCGACCATTTATAACCCTCCCCTTGTTGGGCCACCCGAACCGCCTTGTTCCGAAAGATCCTCGTGGCGAACCGGGGCGAGATCGCCGTGCGCGTCATCCGCGCCGCCCGCAGCCTCGGCGTGAAGACGGTGGCCGTCTACAGCGACGCGGACCGCGACGCCCTCTTCGTCCGCATGGCCGACGAGGCCGTCCGATTGGGTCCGGCACCCGCGGCCGAGAGCTACCTGCGCCAGGACCTCATCGTCGATGTCTGTCTCCAGACGGGGGCCGACGCGGTCCATCCGGGCTACGGTTTCCTGTCGGAGAACGCCGCCTTCGCCCGGCGCCTCGCCTCGGCCGGCATCACCTTCATCGGTCCGTCCCCCGAGGCGATGGAGCGGCTCGGGGACAAGGTCTCCGCGCGGAAGGCCGCCGTCGAGGCCGGCGTCCCGGTCTCCCCTGGCTCCGAGGGCGCCCTCCCCGACGCCACCGAGGCGGCGCGGGTCGCCGCCGGGGTCGGTTATCCGGTCATGCTGAAGGCGGCCGCGGGAGGTGGGGGCATCGGCATGCGTGTCGTCGCCGACGAGGCCGGGATGGCGGACGCCTTCGAAGGGGCCCGCTCGACGGCCGAGGCCGCCTTCGGCGTCCCTGACGTCTTCCTCGAGAAGTTCATCGAGCGACCACGCCACATCGAGGTGCAGGTCATCGGCGACCACCACGGCAATGTGGTGCATCTCGGCGAGCGCGAGTGCAGCATCCAGAGGCGTCACCAGAAGCTCGTCGAGGAGGCGCCGAGCCCGGCGCTCACGGACCAGGAGCGGCAGGACATCGGCGCCAAGGCGGTGGCGCTCGCCAAGGCGGGGGGTTATACGAACGCGGGCACGCTCGAGTTCCTCTACGAGGACGGCGCGTTCTATTTCAACGAGATGAACACGCGGTTGCAGGTCGAGCATCCGGTCACCGAGATGGTCACAGGCATCGATCTCGCCGCCTGGCAGATCCGTGTCGCCGCCGGCGAGCCGCTCGGCTTCACGCAGGACGACATCGAGCTGCGTGGCCACGCCATCGAGCTGCGCATCAACGCCGAGGACCCTGCCAAGGATCTCCTGCCGAGCCCGGGGCGCGTCGCCGCCTGGTCGCCACCAGCGGGTCCCGGTGTGCGCGTCGACCATGGGCTGGTCCAGGGTTGGACCGTGCCGGCGGTCTACGATTCCATGGTCGCCAAGGTCATCGCGCACGGAGCGGACCGCGACGAGGCGGTGCGCCGGCTCGAGGACGCGCTTTCGGAGATGCGTCTCGTCGGTTTCCCCACGAACGTCCCGGTGCACAAGGCGATCCTCGCCGACGAGGCGTTCCGTGCCGGCGACCTCACAACACGGTTCCTCGAGGAGCGCAACATCCTCGAACAGGTCGCCGGGAGCGGCGTCGACCGATCGGAGGCACGCCGTGTCGCCGCCATCGTCGCCGCCCTGGACCATCCGGCCCTCGGTGGTCTGCGGATCCTGCACCACCGTCAGACCAGCGTCGTCGAGACGCGCGGTGTGGTCGAGATGCGTCCGGTCACCCGCGATCCGCGCCCGCACGAGGCGCAGGTGGTGAAGCGATGACGCATGTGCGCATCCGCATCGACGGCCGCCTCCATGAGGTCACGTTGACCAAGACCGAGGAGGGACAGGTCGCCGTCGTCGACGGCGTCGAGGTGACGATCGCGAGCGTCGTGGAGGACACCCCGGCACCGCGCACCGTCACGGTGGACAGCGGGGACGGCCCGCTCCGTGTCGGCCGCCTGTCGCTCACCGAACTCGAGGCGGACGGCATCGTCTCGACCTACCGCATCGAGGAGGTCATCGCCGCGGGCGCCACGGGTGTCGTCGGCTCGGAGGGTGCCGCCGTGCGGCCGCCGATGCCGGGCAAGGTCGTCAAGCTGCGCGTCAGCGAGGGCGAGGCGGTCGAACAGGGCCAGGTCCTCTTCGTGCTCGAGGCGATGAAGATGCAGAACGAGGTCGTGAGCCCCGCGACGGGTACGGTGCGCGCGCTCAAGGCGCCGGAGGGCGCCACGGTCGACACGGGCGACGTGGTCGTCGTCCTCGGCCCGCCCGAAAAGGAGACGACCTCCACCCCCCAGGAGGTCACCGCATGACACAGGAAGAGCGGACGGCGGACGTCGTCGCGCCGGAGACCGCTCCCGACGGAACGCCGCTCGGAGCACGCGAGAAAGCGCTCTGGCACGCTCTTGCCAAGGTCGAGGAGGGTGGCCCGGCCAAGTACCGCGAGCGCCTTTCCGACGACGGGAAGCTCTTCGTGCGCGACCGCCTCAAGCTCTATTTCCAGGACGGCCCGGCGTTCGAGGACGGCGCCTTCGCCAATTGGGCGAACGTCGACAAGGGGCTCGCCGCCGACGGCATGGTGACCGGTGCCGGCTACATGGGCGAGCGGCGCGTCTTCTTCATCGCCAACGACTACACCGTGAAGGCGGGCTCGATGGCGGAGCGTGGGGTCGAGAAGTTCATCCGAGTGCAAGAGCGCGCCTTGCGCGCCAAGAAACCGGTGCTCTACCTCATCGATTCGTCGGGGGCGCGCATCACCGACCAGGCGGGTTTCTTCGCCAACCTGCGCGGCATCGGGAAATATTTCTACAACCATTCGGTCCTTTCTGGCAAGGTCCCGCAGATCAGCGTGCTCTACGGTCCGTGCGTCGCCGGCGCCGCCTACACACCCATCTTCTGCGATTTCTCCATCATGGTGCGCGGCATGTCGGCGCTCTGTATCGCCTCGCCGCGCATGGTCGAGATGGTGACCGGTGAGCGCATCGACATGGCCGAACTCGGCGGGCCCGACCTGCACATGCAGGAATCGGGTTCGGTGGACCTCATCGCCGATGACGAGGAGGAAGCGGCGCTTCTTGTCTGGAAGCTCCTGTCCTATCTCCCGGACAACTCGGAGACCTTGCCGCCGATGTACGCGCCTGTCGCGCCGAAGCGTTCTCCCGCCGAGATCGACACCATCGTGCCCGACGACCCGAACAAGCCGTTCGCCATGCACGATGTCATCGATTGCCTTGTCGACGCCGACAGCTGGTTCCCGTTGAAGGGTGGCTACGCGCCCGAGCTCATCACGGGTTTCGCGCGCATCGAAGGTCGTGTCGTCGGCATCGTGGCGAACGACTCCAAGCACAAGGCGGGGGCCATCTTCCCCGAATCGGCCGAAAAAGCCGCCGAGTTCATCACCGAGTGCGACTCCTACAACATCTCGCTCGTCTATCTCTGCGACACGCCCGGTTTCATGGTCGGGAGCGAGGTGGAGAAGCGTGCGGTGCTGCGCCGTGGCAAACAGTTCATCTACGCCACCTCGGTGGCGAACGTCCCGAAGCTCTGCGTCGTCATCCGCAAGGCGTACGGCGCCGGCATCTACGCCATGTGCGGGCCCGCCTTCGAACCGGACGCCACGTTGGCCATACCGGGTGCGGAGATCGCCGTCATGGGGGCCGAGGCCGCCATCAACGCGGTCTACCGGCGCCACATCGACGCCATCGCGGACCCTGAGGAGCGCGAGCGGTTCATCGAGGAGAAGCGCGAGGAATACCGCAAGGACATCGACATCCATGTCACGGCGAACGACCTCATCGTCGACCTCATCGTGCCGCCGTCGACCTTGCGCGACGAGATCGCCAAGCGCTTCCACTTCTATGCCGAGAAGGACTTCCCGTTGCCGGAGCGGAAGCACGGGACGGTCATTTGAGCGGAACGACGGGATGTTCGGTCATGAACCGAGACCGAGCGTAGCGTAGGTCGAGGGGATCGTCTGGACATACCGCCACGCGGCATCTTCGCCCTTCGGTTTTTTCAGCGAGGGGTGATATGTCTGCTCCAATATTGAAGTCGGCTTCCCCCTTCCGCCCGTTCCGTGGCAAGACAAACATTGGCGCTCGACCCTGCCCGCTCCGGTGCGGAGCCCCCTCGTCCCGCTGCGAACGGCGAGGCGCGAAGAGGGGACGGACGCGCCCGGAAGAAGGCGGCCCGCATCCTCGCCCAGGCGGACATAGAGATCGGCGGGGACCGCCCATGGGACATCCAGGTGCATGACGAGCGGTTGTGGCACCGCGCGCTCACCCAGGGCAGCCTCGGTCTCGGGGAGGCCTACATGGAGGGCTGGTGGGACTGCGAGCGGCTCGACATGTTCTTCCATCGTCTCTTGTCATCGGACCTCAGGAAGGCGGTCCACCTGTCGGCCCCGGAACTCGCGACCGCCTTGAAGTCGCGCCTCTTCAACCGTCAGTCGCGCCGCAAGGCCGACGAGGTGGCAAGGCGCCACTACGACATCGACCGGGCGCTTTTCGAGTCGATGCTCGACGAGCGGATGGTCTACAGTTGTGCCTACTGGAAGGACGTGGAGGACCTGGACGCGGCCCAGGAGGCGAAGCTGCGGCTGTCGTGCGAGAAACTCGGACTCAAGCCCGGCATGCGCGTGCTGGACATCGGTTGTGGCTGGGGCAGCCTGGCCACCTTCGCCGCCGAACGATTCGATGTCGAGGTGGTCGGGGTCACCATCTCGCACGAACAGGCGGTGGCGGCGCGGGAACGCTGCGCAGGGCTACCGGTGGAGATCCGCGAGACCGATTATCGGGAGATGCCCGAGGAGACGTTCGACCGTGTCGTCTCCATCGGCATGTTCGAGCATGTCGGTCCGAAGAACCATCGCACGTTCTTCAAGGTGGCGCATCGGCACCTCGCCCCCGGTGGTCTCCTGCTCCTGCATACCATCGCGCAATCAAAACGCGTGCGGGCCCCGGACCCATGGATCGAGCGCCACATCTTCCCGAACGGCCATCTTCCGACGCTCGGTCAGATCGCACGCGCCGCCGAGGGGCGGTTCGTCGTCGAGGATGTTCACAACATCGGTGCCCATTACGACCGGACGCTCATGGCATGGAACGAACGATTCCAACTGGGATGGCCAGACCTCTCGATGTCCAAGGACGGGACCTTCAAGCGCATGTGGGAATATTATCTGCTCTCGTCGGCCGGTGGCTTCCGCGCCCGCACGTTGCAATGCTATCAGGTGGTCCTTGCGCGCGACCGCGGCATCGAGGGCGGCATCGTGCCCGTGCGCTGACCTTCAGACCACTTGGACCGTGTAGCCGCCGACGAGGGCGACGCTCGTCTCCGTCGAGCGGGAGAGCGTCACCTCGATGGCGTGGAAACCGGTGAGGTAGGCGGTCGGGTGGACCACCGCATGGTAGGTGAAGCGGTAGGTGGCGGTCGTCTCTTTCAGGGCGGTGACGGTGCTCTTCGTGGCGGCCGACACGAAGCCCGGTCGTTGTTCGACGCGCACGAGGTCGACATCGGCCGGGCTGCCGTCGAGATAGCTGAGGTGGACCCGGCCGGCGATCGGTCCCGCGGCGATGTCGATCGCCCGGTAGAGGGCCTTGTCGGGGACGACGTCGACGAGCACCGGGACGTGCACGGTCCAGGTGAACGTCAGGGTCGAGGCCGGGGACAGGCTCGAGACGGCGTGCAGCCGCACGTCCGAGGACGGCAGGTCCGCACCCGGCGTCACCTGCACCTCGAACACCCGTGTCTCCCCCGGTGCCAACGTCGCGTTCGTCGGCGCGACCAGGTCCCAACCGGCGCTGTCGGTGGCCCAAAGGATGAGGTCCTCGGTGTCGGGGAACGGATTGGTGAGGTTGGCCCGCAGGACGACGGGCGTCCCGGGTGCGGTCTCCAGCGCGACCGGACCTTCAAGCAGGAAGCCGGGTTCGACATGGAGGGGGAAGGTGCCGGTGGCGAAGAGGTGGTTGGACCGAGCGGTCAGCGCCACGTCGTAGCGACCTTGCGACCCGACCGGTGGTCGCCAGCTCAGGAGGCCCGACCCGTCGCCGCGGTCTGTGAAGGAGGCCTCGGGCATCTGCGGGCTGCTCGAGAGCGACAGGCGGATCTTGTCCCCGTCGGGGTCGGTGGCGCGCAGTACCGCCTCGACGCGGGCGTCCTCGCGGGTCTTGATGGTGCCCATGGGGAGGATGCTCGGTGGGCGGTCCTTGTTCTTGACGAAGATCGTGAACGCGTCGGTCGTCTCCGCCAAGCCGTCGCTCGCGGTGGCCACGAGGTCATAGGAGCCGGCGTCATCATAGTCAGGGGTCCAGGTGAACGTGCCCGTTCCGTCGCCGCCGTCCGCGAACGTGGCGCCTGACGGCAGGGGTCCGACGCGCAACGACACGGCCCCGCCCTCCGGGTCGGACGCCTGCAGGGCGAACTGCAGCATGTCGTCCTCGGCCACCAGCTTGTCCGTGACGTCCTGGAGCGTCGGGGGACGGTTGCGCGCGACGACCTCGACGGCCGCAAGGCCGCTCGATGCGCCCTGGTCATCGAAGACCCGCACCGTGGCGTTGTAGACGCCGGGCGTCCCGTAGCTGTAGGTGACCTCGGCCGCGCTCGTGTCGACGGCGGAGGAGCCGTCGCCGAAATCGAAGACATAGCGCACGATGCTGCCGTCTGCGTCCGCGCTGCCGCTTGCGGAGAACGTGCGCGAGACCAGGGTCTTGTCGTCCACCGGGGTGACCGTGAGGGCCGCGACCGGCGCCTCGTTCGTGGCGGCCGTGGCGCCGGGGACCATGAGGGACACGAGGAGGACCGACAGGAGGGCGATGACCTTCATGGTCCTTCGTCCCCGTCGACCGGGGCGGACGGTTCCGGTAGGGTCCCATGACACGTCTCGCACCTCCATACCACGTGGCGCCACCGCGCCGGCTGGGACTGGGACTCAGGGTATTAGTACGTTGCCCGGCCCCCGGTCGTGGGGGAAAGGCTCCGGGAGGGAGGCGCCTCCCTCCCGTGGACCTGCTCACCGCCCGATGTTCAGGTAGGTGAAGCCCTCGCTGCAGAACACGCGGTCGTACTTGTCGCCGTCCGCCTGGAAGCAGGCCGAGAGTGTGTGTTCCTCCGTGCTGTGATGAAGGCTGTCGTAGATCGTCGAGATGAGGCTCGAGCTGCCTTTCCAGAGCACGTCGCCGTCCATGAGGAACGAGCCCTTCACGATGCTGGTCATCCCGGGCGCGTTGGTCGTCACCTCGCCGCTGATCTTGCAGCGCGAGGCGATGATGTCGTCACTGGCCCCGGGGAGCGTCGGGACGAGGCGTTCGCCGATGCAGCTCCAGCCCTCGCGGGGCGCGCGCAGTTCGGGGATCCAGTCGGCCACCGCGTGGACCATGTTGCCGTGCACGATGACCTCCTCGGTGGGGGCGCCGGGACAGCGGGCGCTGACATCCTCGATGAGGCGCACCTGGAACGGATGTCCGCCGGCCGTGTAGAACGACTTCTCCACCTGCGTCCCGAAGCTCGACGTGTGGTCGTCGCCCCAGATCCATTCCACGGTCACCGGGTCCCCGTCGGGGTCGTGGATGGCGGCCTCGAACGTGTAGGGGCGTCCGAGCCAGGAGTGGAAGCCTTCCACCATGCCGTCGCCGGTGACCCCGGCCACGGCCGGGAGGCGATTGATGCACTGGTTGTTCTCGAACGTGTAGGAGGGTGTGCAGAAGTCCCGGTCATACTTGTCGCCGATGACCGAGTAGCAGACCTCGAGAGAGTGGAGACCTTCCGGCACCATGCTGGAGTCGAAGTCGAAGGTCAGGCCACTGCCGACCTGCTGGTCCAACGTCTGGCCGTCGATCCTGAGCTCGGCGACGATGGAACCCGGGGGGAGTCCCGCGGACTTCACGTTGGTGGAGATGGCGCAGTCGCCGAAGATCTGGTCGAGGCCGGAGTCGTGCCAGGTCGTCGCGAGGTAGCCGTCATGGCAGCTCAAGCCCGGCAGGGGGGAGATGATGTCGGCGACGAGGTCGGGGATGACGAGGAAGTCCTTCGGCAGGGTCTCGTAGAGGGCCGCGAGGACCTCTTCAGCGCATTCTGTCCGGATCGGCTCGTCGATGATGCGGACGAGGAAGTCGACGGTGTCGGTGATGAACGCGGTGGGGTCGTCGAGGTCGAAGGCCCGCGTGACGGTCTGTAGGCCGCCGTAATATTCACTGCTCGTGATCGTGTCGTCCGGGCGCTCGTCGCTCCAGACGACGTCGAGCGTGAACGCGTCGCCGTCGGGGTCCTGGGCGCCTACGATGGTGAAGTCGTAGGTGAACGGGTCGCCGGTCACCGGGTCGAGGCCGGCCCAGCCGATGAGGTCGTTCACCATGCCGTCGGTGAGGAGGGTGAGCAGGTAGGGGGCGAGGTTCTTGCAGCCTTTGTCCGTGCCGATCCAGTCGACCCAGACATCGATGTCGCCGGGCGTGCTGCCGGTCGGCAGGTAGTCGATCTTGAGGGTCTGGAACTGGTAGCGCGAGGGGACGGTCACACGGGTCGGCAACTCGAAGGTCTGGTAGCCGTCGTTCTCGGTGATCGTGATCGGGCCTTGGGCGACGACGTTGACGTCGGGGCGGTCGGTGTCGAGGAGGACGCGGAACGTGAACTCGAGGGGGGTGTCCGCGGAGAGCGAATCGGTGATGGCGCGCAGCCGGACGTGCGTGAACTCGATCGGGTGGTTGCTCTTGACGTCCCACCACATGGCGTTGCAGTCCTTGTAGGGCAGGATGGCGGACTGGACACCGAGCGGATCGGGGACGTGGTAGCCGCCCACCATGATGTGGCCGCCGTCGGGCGCCGGGTCGCAGCCTGTGTCGACGCTGTTGTAGGTCTCGGCCTGGATCTTCGCGAACTCGTCCAGGTAGTAGACCGTGCCACCGAGACCGGTGTGCGCCGTGGCGCTCGGTCCTACAGGCATCAAGAGCATGAGGGTGGCCACGAGGACCGTCCCTGCCAGTTTCCGCATCATGTTACGCACCTACCGCCGGCCGACGCGGGGTCGCCCCGTGACGTGGCCACGTCGCCGGTCTTGGGCCCCGACACGTAAGGTGCATGAAAAAGGTTGTCAGGAATTTGCCACCGTCCGCACCATCTTTCACTCCTTATGGCTGTTATTTTTGGCCTCTTATCGATATATTGGACATACGGTCCCCCATCCACCCCGCCGCGACCCCGTCCCCGTCGCCGTCCCCACGCCCCTCCCCGTAGCACCGACAAGGAGCAAAGACCAAGTAGCCCATACCGTGGTCCCTACCTCGGCCCGCTCCGTGGTGGAAGGCCGGTGGACGACGTGCGACCCAAAGACCTGATGCTCACGCTGCTCTGCACACTCCTCGTGCTGCCGCTCTTGCCCACGACCACAGGCGCACCCTACGCGCCGCCCGGCACGACAGCGGACCCCGGCTGCAGCGCCGAAGACCCCCTCGCACAGGCCCTCGCCGACTCCGGCGCCGTCACCTTCGACGAAGACCCCGAGGCCGGCACCTGGCGCACCTGGTGGGTCGACCCCGCCGATTTCCCCGTGCCGCCGCCTCCCGCCCTCTCCGAGCCGCAGACCGCCCACGAGCTTATCGAACTGCACGGCTACCAGAACAACCGGACGCCCTTCCAGACCTTCAAGGCGGTCATCGTCGACGGCGACGGCGTCGCGGGCCGCTTCTGGACCGAGAAGGCCATCGAGGTGATCCGGCTCTTCAGCCTGCGCGAGACGAGCACCCCGCCCCGGATGGCCTACATGCTCGGGATCCTCGAGACCGCCATCCATGACGCCATGGTGCTCACCTGGCAACACAAGTATTGCCACCTCCGGCCGGCCCCCTACCACATCGACCCGACATTGCGCCCGCTTGTCCGCGAGCGCGACGTGCCCTCCTACCCGAGCGAGCACGCCGCGGCCGCCGGAGCCGCCGCTTTCCTCCTCGACCAGTTCTTCCCCGGCAAGGTGACACCGAACGGCACCACCGAGGAGATCCTCGCCCTCGCGCTCGAATCGCGCCTCGTCGCAGGCGCCAACTACCGCAGCGACGTCGACGCCGGCTACGCCCTCGGCGCGGCCGTCGGCCGCAAGGTGCTCGACATGCGCGCCGGTGACGGTTCGCTCGCCATCTGGGACGGGGCCGGACGTCCCGACCCGGACATCGTACCCTGCGCCTGGGAAGAGACCCCACCCGCCTACAAGCCACCTGACGACGTCGTCTGGGGCGACGTCCGGCCCCTCCTTCTGGACGATGCATCCAGCTATCTTGTCCCGCCGCCTCCAGCATGTGAGGGGGCCGAGCATCTCGCCGCACTGGAACACCTCTGGAACACGTCCCGGACGCTCACTCCCGCACAGGTCGCCCTCGCCGAGAAGTGGGACCTCGGACCGTGGACCGAGCTCCCGCCCGGTCGGGCCATCGGCATCGCGCTCGCCGCGGTCATCGACCACGAACTCACCGGCATGCACGCGCAACGCGTGCTCGCCAGCGTCGCCGGCGCGGTGACCGATGCCGGCATCGCCTGCTGGGACGCCAAGTACACCTATTGGCGCGAACGCCCTGTCACCACGATCCAGCGTCTATGGGACCCCCAGTGGGAACCGCTCATGTCGACGCCGTCCACACCCGCCTGGTCCGGCGGCCACGGCTGTCTGTTCGGTGCGCTCACCACCACCGTCGCCTGGTTCTTCCCCGGCGAGGCCGACGCCATGGCGTCGATCCGTGACGATATCGTCGACGCCCGCCTCTACGCCGGGACCACGCTCCCTCACGAGACCCGGCAAGGGCTCGCCACAGGCTCCGACGTCGCCGCTCCCTTCCTCGCACGCGCACAGACAGACGGCGCGGACATCCGCTATACCGCCTAGAGGCCGACGTTCAGGAAGACGTACTCCTCCGAGCAGTACTCCCTCTCGTAGACGTCCCAGACGAGGCGGAAACAGACGTCCAGGGTGTGGAACTGGGTCGTGACGAGCGGTGAGATGTAGAGCCGTTCCGCTTCCGTGCCGAAGCTGGCACCCACATAGGGCCAGCCGTCGAGACGGAACTGCGCCCGCACGTCGCTCTTGGAGACGAGCGGTGTGACCGTCACCGAGCCGCGCAGCCGGCACAACCCGGCGATGACGTCATAGGGGGTCGCCGAACGCACCTGCACCATGTTGATGCAGCTGTTGCCAGGGTCGGGATCGTTCCACGACGTCGACCATGCCTCCGACACGACCGTGAAGCCGTAAGCCCCTTGCGTGACGCGCGGCGAGCCGTCGATGCAGCGGGCGATGGGGTCGTCGGACACCGTGATCGTCACCGTCCGGAGACCGGTCTCCTGGAACGCGCGCACGGCGATGCGGCCCTCCTGCACGACCCCGTCGTCCCACACCCACTGGAACGTCAGCGGGTCCCCTTCCGGGTCCTTGTACGCCTCGAGCGAGAACGTGTAGACATGGTCGCGCCAGCCGGTCTTGCGGTCGACACCCGCACCGTTCGCCTCGGGCGAGGGCGGTGGCAGGGCGGCGTTCTTGCAGGGGTTCTCCACTTCCCATTGCACATAATCAAGGAAGAGCGTGTGCCACAGCGGCCCGCGTACGACCTCGTACTCGATGCGCACCTCGTACGTCCCCGCCGCGATGGTCGACGATTCCGCGAAGCCGTAGAGAAGAAGGGGCGAATCCCCCGACTGGAAACCTTGGAACTCCCCCCGGGCGACCAGGCGATCGGCGACGAACACGCGAAGCTCGATGATGAGCGGATCGACGTTGTTGCGTGCCACCCGGAACCAGGTCGGCTTCGCGTCACCGTCGAACGTCACCGTGTCATAGGTCACGCCGCAACCGGAATAGGGCATATGGACCCCCCACTCGCCTTCGTGCACCATGGTATAGGTGTGATCCGTGGCCGCCGGGTCGCACACCGCGTCCGGAGTGGAGTAATCCTCGCCCTGAAGGCGATCCAGGTCGTCCAGGTCCTTGTCGTTGCCGAGGTGCGCCCCAGAAGGCGCGGCGACGAAGGCCGAGGACATCAAGACAAGACATACGAACGCGACGCTGCGGAGCACCTGCACGACCACCCTGGGGACGCACCCCGGACAAGGGCATCCGACACCATGTTGAAAAGCGTTCTGTCGCCGAGGCGAGCCGACTTCGGTAAGCGGCCTGTCGCTAAGGGGAACCGACGTTGAAGAAAGGGTAGTCGGTACTGCAGAAGGAGCGGCCGAAACGATCACCCTCGGCGCGGAAGCACGCCTTCAGCACGCGTTCCCCCGACCGATGGTCGAAGCTGTTGTAGGTGAAACCAAGGTCCCCGTCGGCCTCATGGTGGACCGTCACCCCGTCGAGGAAGACCGATCCGCGCACATACGGGGAGACCGCGAGGTCCCCCACGTTGGCACGTACCTGCACCGCGCACGGTCCGGCGATGACGTCATCGATACCGTTCGTCGGAACGGTGAGCGTGGCCGCACAACTCTGATCGGCCCCCGGGGACAACCAGACGACCTGCCAATCGTCGACCACGGAGACCGTGAACGACCGGACCGGCACCGCGCCGGTCGGGGCGCCCGGACAGCGGGCCGACGGGTCGTCGCGGGCCGACACCAGGACCGTATAGGTCCCTGTCGCGGCGAACGAGCGCGTGACCGACGTCCCGGTCGACACCTGGCCATCGGACCACCGCCACTCGACCGTCGCCGGGTCGCCCTCCGGGTCGCCGAAGGCTCCGATGCGGAACCCGTAGGGATGCCCGCGCCAGACCACGGAACCCTGCCCCATGCCGTCGCCCACGACATCGCCCATGAGCGGTTCGACGTTGCGGCAATCGAGCGCCTCGAACGCGTACGGGTCGCTGCACATGACCCGGCCGTGCACATCCCCCGTCGCGGTCGCACACGCCTCGAGCACATGCAGCCCCGCACCGTGGTCCACCGTCCGGAAGGCCCCCCCGATGAACGACGCACCGGTCGTGTTCACGAACGGCGTGCCGTCGATCCGCAGATCGATCGTATCGATGAGGCCGAGGTGGGCGTCCGCCGCCGTGATCGCCGCCTCCACGGGACAACGCACGAGGATGCGGTCCTGCGACCCCCACGACGCGAGCAGGTGATCGAGGTCGCAACTCGTCCCGGGGTCCAGACCCAGGAGAGACGGCCGCAACTCCGGGATCGCCTCGAAGGTCGGGCCATGGAGCGACAGCGTCTGCGACGGGAACAGCGGACATCGGCCAGACGGATCATCGGAGAGCCGCACCGACACCGTGTGGCTCCCGCCGGAGACGAACGACCGGACCACACTCACCCCGCTCTGCACGGTCCCGTCGCTCCACGTCCATTCCACCGTCACAGGGTCTCCGTCGGGGTCGACAGGGTCGAACGCCGTGAACGAGTAGTCATGACCGGTCCAGCCGAACCGGCCCCCGTCCATGCCGTTCGTGGCGAACCCCGACACAGAGGGGGGCCGGTTCGTGCAATCGGCGTCCCAGTAGTCATAGGCCCCTCCGCAGAAGACCCTCCCATGCACATCGCCGACAGCGGTCGCGCACGCGTCCATACGGTGTGGACCGTCCGCGACGACGGCGGCGTCGTATGCCACCGAACCGAGCGGGTCCGTCGTCGACCCGACCGTCGTCCCGTCGATCCGCACACGCACCTCGGACAGGATCGCTTCCGCCTGACCGGCCAGGTCCGTCACGACCTGGATCCCGCACCGCACGGCCAGAACGTCCTCGGCCCGCCATGACGGCACGAGCCGCCCGTCGTCGCAACTCGTCCCCGCGCCGAGGTCACGAAGACCCGCCGTGAGGTCCCCGATCGCCTCGAACGCGGGCGCGTCCTCCTGGACCGACAAAGACTGGATCTCCGGGCAGCGCACGCTCGGGTCGTCGACCAGGCGGACCGTGGCGGTCGTCGTCCCGAGCGCCGGGAAGGAACGCGTCACTTCGGGACCCGTCTGGACGAGCCCGTCGTCCCAGCTCCATTCCACCGACATCGGATCGCCGTCCGGGTCCGACAGCCCCGACATCAAGAAGACGTAATCATGGCCCACCCAGCCCTTGGAGCCCCCCAAGAGCCCGTTGTTGGAGAACCCCGTGAAGGCGGGCGCTCGGTTCGTGCAGTCCACATCGAGATAGGCATAGCCGCCGCTGCAGAAGAGGCGGCCTTGGCTGTCCTGGGACGACGACGCACACGCCTGGAGCGAGTGCAAGCCGTCGGCGACCAGGGTCGCATCGTACGGCATGGCGAGTTCGCGCCCCTCCACCTCGGACACGACGGCCCCGTCGACCCGCAACGACAACCGATCGATGAAAGAGGTCTCCTCGCTGTCGCCCAAGACGCTTGCACGGACCAGGCACGAGCCCGCGATGACATCGTCGGGCTGCCACGAAGCGACCACCTCGCCAGCATGGCAACTCGTGCCCGGCACGAGATCATCGAGGACCACGGTCACGTTGTCCAGGACCCGGAAAGGCCCTGCCGGCCCGGAAGAAGACATGTCGAAGAGTTCCGGACAGCGCAACGAAACGTCATCCGTCAGCCCGATCGTGGTGTTGTGGTCCCCCACCGTGGCGAACGAGCGCGACAGCGGGTCGCCCGAGCCGGTGCGCCCGTCGTCCCAGGTCCATTCGACCTGGATCGGATCGCCCTCCGGGTCCGTCGCGTTGGCCGAGAACGAATAGACGACATCGAGCCAACCGTTCGTGCCGTTCGACCCCATCCCGTCCGCCAAGAGGCCCAGAAGCACCGGTGGGCTGTTCGTGCAATCGGTGTCCAGATAGACGTAGTCGGGGGAACAGAAGACCCGGCCGTGGATGTCGCCCACCGCGCGGGCGCAGGCGCTCAGCATGTGGGTGCCGTCCGGCACCGTCGTCGCATCATAATCCAGCGAAAGGGTCGTCCCCGTCGTGCCTGCCAGCTCCGTGCCGTCCCGCTCATACCAGAACCGCTTCACAAAGCGGTCGTTCCCGGACGTGTCCACGGCCCCCGAGAACGTGCAACCACCCGCCAGTGTGTCCGTCGACGACCATGACGCCATGCGGGTCCCGTCATGACAACTCACCCCGGGCACGAGGTCCGAGGAGGCGACCCAATCCGGCAACACCTCGAACCATCCCTCCGACGTCGTCGAACGCGCCTCGTCCGCCGGACAGCGCGGCGTCGGGTCGTCCGTGGCCGTGATCGAGAAGCGCGCGGTGCCCACCGATGCGAACGAACGCGAGACCGATGTGCCGCCTACGGTGCCGTTCGAGAACGACCAGGTGACCGTCACCGGGTCCCCGTCGGCGTCCGTCACCGCCACCCCGAGCGTGTACGGATGACCCGCCCAACCGAAGGTGCTCCCGTCCAGGCCGTTCGCGGTGAGCGCCGAGACACGCGGCGCGGCATTGCAGACCGTCACCCAATCGAGGGCGTCGAGCTCCAGGTCGGCGTCCGCCTGACCGGAGACGACACGGTACGTCACGTAGAGCGCGCGCACACCGGCCGGGACCGGTTCCGCGTACGAGAAGGCGAACGGCAGGACCTCGTCCGGTTGTGCGGCCGGGTCGACCGTCACGACGGCGCGGCCCACCAGTGTCCCATCAGCGACGACGCGCACATCGACCTCGACCGGAGAAGCGTACGCCACCCCCAACCAGAAACCGGAGGGCGCGAGATCGACCGGGAAGTCGACCGCGTCATAGAAGATCGTGCAGCCGTCCTGCGGCAGGACCGCCACCGTCGACGGGCCCCGCGTGCCGACCGTCGTGTGCTGGCCGGACGGGTCCGGGTCGCACGAAGCCGGAGCAGAGTCGTAGGCCTCCCCCTCGAGCCGATAGGCGGCCGAGAAGCCGGCGTCCTCCGAACCGGGATGAGCGGCGGTCTGGAACGCGACGTGCGATGTGCCCAAGAACAAGAGCACGAGGAGCACAGACCCCGTCCTGGTCGCCACCGTTTTCCGGCGCACACGCACCTCCTGGCCGCCACCGCGGCCGGCGGCTCAAGACCGGTACCATCGTATATGAGCATTTGGAGGGTCCGGCCTCCCCGACAGAAGAGGAAAAGCGCGGCGGGACCCGGGGCGGCGACAAAAACCGGAAGAAGAGGCGACCGCCTGGTCCCCGGCATGGTCGGGTGTCGTGGTCCGTTCCACCCGCTGCGGGCGGTCCTTCTTGTGTTCCTTGTCCTCCCGCTCTCAGGCTGCACCGAGGCGCAGTCGGACGCGCGTGACGAGGATGAGCGGTCCGCGACGGCCGGGATCCCGGACGATGTGGTGCTGGACGCCACCGGTTGCCGCGAGGCCGGTGTCCTGTTCTTCGTCGACCCGCAACAGGCGGCGCGCCACTTGCCGAGCGGCTATGTCCCTGCCGACGCCCAAGGGCTCTTCGGACTGCCCGTGGCGAGCGGCCGCGCGGCGATTCTCGTGGTCCTCTATCACTGCGAAGACGCGGCCATCGAAGGCGAGGCCCTTTCCGCCGGGGAGATCGACATCCTCATCGACGCCCCTGATGTGCCCGGCGCCGACGACGACGCGGACAACCACTTCTACCAGACCATCGCCCATGCCATGCCGGGTGAACTCGCCGTCCTCCTCACCCTCGCGGACTGGCCGGTCGTCAAAGGCGAACAGAGCCTCGGCATACGTGCCAACCCCGCTGGCCTCACGACCGCGCACGGCACCGCGCGCGACCGGACGCAGGTCGACCACGCCTTCAAGGTCGACGCCGCCGTCGAGTCCCGCATCACCGGCACCAACCGCTTCTGGCACCAGAACGCGTACGGCGTCGGCCACATCGACTACACCGTCGACACCACCGCCCTCGCCGGGATCGCCGAATGCAGCCTGCGCGAAGACAGCCCGGCCGCTCTCGTCACCGGCGTGACCGATTGTGCCGACGCGCAGACCGCCGGCCTCGTCGTCCCCGACGTCGAGTGGACAGGACGGTTCCGCTGGTTCCCCGATGTCCAGGCGTCGTGATCAACCCGTGTTGCGCATCCCCGCCGCCACACCGCCCATCGTGCGCAGGAGCGCCTCGACGAGCCGCGGGTCGTCCGACGCCCGTACACGCTCCAGAAGCGCCACCTGCAAGAGGTTGAGCGGGTCGACGTAGGGATTGCGCACCGCGATGCTGCGCTCCAGGACCGGATTGTCCTCCAGGACACGTCCATGTCCCGCCGCCTTCTGCACCGCCTCGAACGTCTGGTCGAAACGAGCGAAGAGATCGGCGCCGACGGTGCGCGTCGGGTCCGTGACGAGCCGCGTGTCATAGAGCCGCGCCACGCCACGGTCCGCCTTGGCAAGCCCCATCTCCAAAAGGTCCAGGAGCGTGCGGAAGAACGGCCAGCCGTCGGCCATCTCGCGCACCGTCCCCTCGAGCCCTTCCTCCTCCGCCCGCCCAAGTGCATCGCCGACACCGAGCCACGCCGGTACCATGAGCCGGTTCTGCGTCCAGGCGAAGACCCACGGGATGGCGCGCAGGCTCTCCAGGCCGCCGCCGCGCCGCTTGGCCGGACGACTGCCGATGTTGAGCCGGTCCAACTCCTCGACCGGCGTCGCGGCGCGGAAATAATCGACGAAACCGTCCGAACGCAACACCTCGCGATAGGCAGAACGGGACCATTCGGCGAGCCGTTCCATGGCCGCGCGCCACTCCGGTGACGGCGAATCGGCCGGTGCGAGGGTCGCCTCCAAGACAGCGGTCGTGTAGGTCTCGAGCGAACGCATGGCGATGCCGGGCAGACCGAAACGCGACTGCACCACCTCACCCTGCTCCGTGACCCGCAACGTACCGTCCACCGAGCCCGGCGGTTGCGCCAAGATGGCGGCATGGGCCGGACCGCCACCACGCCCGACCGTCCCCCCACGCCCATGGAACAACGTCAAACGGACCCCATGGCGCCGCGCCACCGCCACCAACTCCTCCTGCGCCCGGTAGAGCGCCCACGACGCCGCAAGGATGCCGGCGTCCTTGGCCGAATCGGAATAGCCGATCATCACCTCGACATGGTCACCCGCCTGTCGGACGATGTCGCGATAGGCCGGGACCGAGAGCAGCGCATCGAGCGTCCCGCCGGCATGACGCAGGTCGTCCTCGGTCTCGAAAAGCGGTACGACCCGCAAGGGGTGCGCCACTCCTGCCACCTCCTGCAACCACACCACCGCAAG
Source organism: Methanobacteriota archaeon (assembly GCA_019347805.1). Classification (GTDB taxonomy): domain Archaea; phylum Thermoplasmatota; class E2; order JACPAO01; family JAHWKR01; genus JAHWKR01. The sequence continues at coordinate 55,534 of JAHWKR010000003.1, read as the reverse complement.
GACATCACTCGGACGCCGCGCCATCGAGATGACATAGGCGCCGAAACCCTCCGGACCGTCCTCGGCGATGATGCGACACGTTTCGAGGACATCACGCACTTCGTCCGGCGCCTCGGACCAGGAGACATCAGGACGGGTGCCGAGCCGTTCGACGAGGAAGGTCTGCCGCCCTTCTTCGTCTTGTTCCAGATAATCCTGGACTCCGTTTTTTTCCGCGAGCCACGCCACCGCTTCGGCATGCCGGTCCGACTCCTGACGCACATCGAGCGAGACGAGCGTCGTCCCGAAACAGGCGATCCGACGCAGGACGTCGAGGAGCCGTGCGTCCGCCACGAGCCCCGCACCGGTCTCGTGCAATGAACGCCAAGCGAGATGGAGCGGTTCCCACAGGTCCGCCGCCCGCTCCACCGTCTCCGCCGCGACCGGCGCCTCGCCGTCAAGGCGCCGTTCGATGGCGCGCCGTGTCGCGACGAGCTTCCGGCGCAAGGTGCGCAAGAGCGCCCGGTAGGGCTCGTGCACATCCCCCACGACCGCGCGCAACTCCGCGCTCGCGTCCTGGAACGACAGTTCGTCCCGAAGGGCGTCGAGGTCGCGCAGGTAGAGGTCCGCAGCGAGCCACCGCGCCAGAAGCAGCACCCGCCGCGTCACCTCGGGCGTGACACGAGGATTGCCGTCGCGGTCGCCACCGATCCATGAACCGATGCGGAACGGTGCGGCATCGATCGGCAGCCCTTCACCGACCAGGGTGCGCAACTCGGCATCGAGCAGGCGCAGATGGCGCGGCAGGACCTCCCAGAGCGTCTGCTCGATGACCGCATAGCCGGCACGCGCCTCGTCTTCCGGTGTGGGCCGGTCGCGGCGCAACTCGTCGGTGCGCCACATGGCGAGCACCTCGCGCCTGAGCGCCTCATGGAGCGCCGCCCGTTCGGGTGCCACCAGGTCGACATGGTCGAGCTCGGCAAGGAGCCGCGCCACCCGCTGGTGCTTGCGGACGAGCGTCCGCCGCGTCATCTCGGTCGGATGCGCCGTCAAGACCAGTTCGAGCCGCATCGAGACCGCGGCGCGATGCAACGCCTCCGGCGCCACACCCGCCTCGAGGAGCCGCGCGAACGCCTCCGGCAAGGAAGCGCGCTGTGGCGGTGAACCGGCACGCCTGTGCTCCCGCCGTCGCCTGACGCGGTGGTGCTGTTCGGCGATGTTGGCGAGCGTCAGGAACTGCGCGAAGGCGCGCGCGACGGCGACCGCATCGTCAGTGTCCAACGACATGAGCCGCGCCAAGAGCGCCTCGGACGGCCCGCCTGTGGTCCGCGCTTCCTTGGCCGCCTTGCGCACCGCCTCGACCAGCTCGTAGAGCGCTGCGCCTTCCTGCTCGCGCAGGGTCCGGCCGAGCACGTCGCCGAGCAGACGGACATTGTCCCGGAGCGGAGCATGGGGGTCGGGGGGCATCCTGCGGCGCGGCAAGGGGAAGAGGCTGAAGCCGTTTCGGGTCCGGGGGCCTCAACGGCCCCGTTCCGCGGGCGGGGGTTCCGCGGCGCTGAGTCGTTTGCGGGTCTCGTCGAAGAGCAGCGCCAAGAGGGCCACGGCGAACGCTCCCAGGACGAGGACGATGGTCTCGCCGAGGCGGAAGACCTGGGGCGGCGGCATGAGCCACGCCACGACGACATAGGCGATGAAGAGGTTGCGACGCAAGACGGCGCGACCGATGAGGCCGAAGGCGGCGTTCTGCCGGGCGAGGTCGGCGACATATCCGGCGAGCGACCAGACCAGGACGACCTCGAGGATGGCCGCCGCCGTCCCGGCGAGGAAGAATCCCAGTTGCCACCCGCCGCTCGTGAGCCCGAAGTGGCCGGCCAAGAGCCCGAAGGCGAGCTCGAAGAGGCCGAGGGGGACGAGAAGGGCGGTGGACCACACGACGCGATGCGCGACAGATCCCTCATGGTGACGCAGGCGCAGGCCGGCGACGAGGAACAGCGTGTATCCGACCACGTCCGGGAGGATGTCCAGGAACCCCGCTTCACCGAAGAACCGGATGTCGTACAGGAACGCGGTCGCCACCGTCAAGAGGCCGAAGAGCGACGACGGGGGTACCGTAGAGACCCGCGCGATCTTCACGACAGGCGCACCATCGTGTTCTTCTCACGCTTCCAGCGCTTCTTGAGTTTCGGCGCCGCCGCGAGCACCGCATCGAGGCTCGCAAGCGGCGTGTCCTGCAGACGGTCGACCCCATACTCCTCGGCGACGACCTTGCCGGCGCGGCTCGCCGGCAACCGGCCGCTCTTTCCGGCAAGACGCGCCCAATCGGAATTGATGCGGTCCTGCACATCCTCGGCAAGGACGACGCCTTCGGCCGCGGCGGCGGCCGGCGTCGCCGGTTCCTCCCCCTCGACGGTCTCCCACGCCATGTCCTCGTAGGCCTCGTCGATCCAGACCAGGAAATCGCTGCGCTCCGGGTCGGTCTCCGTGTGGATGACCGGCGAAAGGGAGTCGATATAGGCGCGGAACGTGCCATGACCATAGTCGCGGTACGAGAAATCGGGATAGAGCCGCTTGATGCTGCGGTGCAGCGGACTGCCGTAGACATACCCCTCCTCGTCGGCCGCCGCCTCGAGCGAGTTGAGGACCACCTTGTGCTTGTCGGTGAGCACCGCCGCCTTCTTGGCGGCCGGCTGGGCGGTCTCCTTCGGCTTCGGTTCCTTGCCCTTGCGTTCGCGCGAACGTCCGCGCTCCCGCCCCTTGCCTTCCGGGCCTTCCGAATAATAGAGATAAGAGTCGCACGCCTGAACGAGGGCGCGCCCGACGCGTGCCTTGGCGCCGATGCCGATGACCTGCTTGCCGCCCTCACGCAGACGCATGGCGAGTTTGGCGAAATCGGAATCGGCGGTGACGAGGACGAAGACGTCGACCGGGCGCGACCAGAGCAGGTCCATGCATTCCACGGTCAGGTTGATGTCGGTGGCGTTCTTCGTCCCCGAGCCGGTCGTGAACTGGTGCACCGCCTCAAAACCCGACTCGCGCAGCCGGTTCTGCGCGTTCATGTGGCGCGTCCAGTCGGCATAGGCGCGCCGGATGATGACCTGTCCGTATGCTGCCGCATGGGAGAGGATCTTCTGCAGGTTGGCGTCCTTCGTGTTCTCGAAGTCCATCAGGATCGCGACGTTGCGGTCGTCGCGGTCGGCGTCGGCCATCGGCCCTGGGATGGGGGGGTCGTAGATGAGTCCTATGGCCCGGGGGCGGGCTCAGCGTACCGAATCAGCGCTGCGGACCGTGCGGCGGGCCTGCTCGATGAGCGGTCGGTCGACCATGCGTCCCTCGAAGGCGACGACACCCCCGGCGCCGATGCCGCTCGATTCGACGACGGCGAGCAGCCGACGCGCCTCGGCGACCTCTTCTTCCTTGGGTCGAAAGGCGTCATGGACCGGTGCGACCTGGGCGGGATGGATGATCATCTTGCCGCGATAGCCCAAGGCGCGCGCCTCTTCGGTCTCACGGGCGAGCCCCTCGGTGTCCTTGATGTCGACATATACCTGGTCGATGGCCTGAAGCCCGGCGCGTGCTGCGCAGATCGCGACATGGCTGCGGGCATACCAGACCTCCATGTTGCCCGCGCTGCGGACAGCGCCGATGTCGGCCGCGAGGTCCTCTGCGCCGAACGCGAGGGCGGTCACGCGGGAGGTCGCGCGGGAGAGCCGCTCTGCGGCAAGCACGCCCGCTGCGCTCTCGATGATGGCGACGAGCTCGATGGTGCCCACCTCGATGCCGTTCTGCCGCTCCATCCGTTCGAGTGTCAGGTCGAGTACGACCAGGTCGGTCCAGCGTTCCGCTTTGGGGACGACGACGGTGTCCGGGCGCCCGGGGACGACGGCGGCGAGGTCCGGACGCGCAAGCGGCGTGCCCCACGGATTGATGCGGACACAACGCTCAGGGGTGCGTTTTCCGGCTCCGTGTGCCTTGGCCGACTCTTCGGCGGTGTCATCGAGCCACGCGCGCACCGTCTCTCTTGCCTGCTCCTTGTCGTCTGGTGCGACCGCGTCCTCGAGGTCGGCGACCACCATGTCGGCCGCTCCCGCGAACGCTTTCGTGAGCCGGTCGCCGCGCGTCCCGGGCGTGTAGAGCATGGTGCGGCGGAGCCGCAACGGCAGGGCGGTGCCTTCTGCCTGGTCCTCTTTCATAGCGCCTTGCCCTCCTGCTTGACCAGCGACGGGTCCTTGGTCTTGACCATCACCGTTCGGCGATAGCTGCACACCTCGGTGCCGTCCTGATTGGTGACGACATGGCGGATCGTCACGAGCCCACGGCCCGGCTTGGAGGTGAGCCTTTTCGATTCCACCTCGCTCGAGACCCGCACCGTGTCGCCATGGAAGACCGGGGCGGGATGCTTCAGGTCCTCGTAGCCCATGTTGGCGACAAGCGTCCCCTCGGTGAGGTCGCGCACGCTCAGGCCGACCGAGAGGGCGAAGGTGAGGATGCCGTTCACAACCGGCTTGCCGAACGGGCTCTCGTTCTTCGCCCACTCATGGTCCAGGTGGAGCGGCTGGGTGTTCATGGTGAGGCTGCAAAAGAGGACGTTGTCCGCTTCCGTGATGGTCCGGCCCGGCTCGTGCCGGTAGGTCCGGCCGGGCTCGAACTCCTCGTAGTACAGGCCGGGCATCGGGCGCCGATAGGGGGGCGGGTATATGCGGTTCTCGGCCGGGTCGCGCTCCTTGTGTCGTCGAGCCGGGCGATCCTGGACGCCTGGGATGCGACCGCCGCCTCCGCAACCATCAAGCCAAGTGCCGGAATGCGCCCACCCATGCCCCAGGCCTCGACCCCGCAGGCGGCCCTTTCCGCCGTCCTCGAGCACATCGGGAAGGAACAGGACCGCTACGTCTCGGATCTGCAGGAGTTCGTCCGCATCCCTTCGGTGTCGGCCGATCCCAAGCACAAGGAAGACGTCCGCGCGGCGGCCGAATGGCTGATGGGGCGCCTCGAGCAGGCCGGCATGGAGAACGTCACCCTCGTGGAGACCTCCGGGCATCCCGGCATCGTCGCCGACCACCTGCACGCCGGGCCCGACGCGCCGACGCTTCTCGTCTATGGCCATTACGACACACAACCCGCCGAGAAGTCCGACGGCTGGGTGCACGAGCCGTTCGAAGGCGCATTGGAAGGGGGCCGCATCTGGGGCCGCGGCAGCACCGACGACAAGGGACAGCTCATCTGCCACATCAACGCCGCCGAGGCATGGCTCAAGTCGGGCGGGGGGCTGCCGATCAACCTCAAGATGGTCTTCGAGGGGGAAGAGGAGGTCGGCTCGTTCCACTTCGCGGAGATCCTTGACAAGACCGGCGACCGGTTGCGTGCGGACCTCCTCATCGTCTCTGATTCCCCGATGCGCGGCGAAGACAAGCCCGCCATCACCTACAGCCTGCGCGGACTCTCCTATTTCTTCGTCGATGTCGACGGCCCCGGCAGCGACCTGCATTCCGGCATCTTCGGCGGCACCGTGTGGAACCCCGCCGAAGCGCTCGCCCATATGCTCGCCACCTGCAAGGATCCCAAGAGCGGAAAAGTGCTCATCGACGGGTTCTACGACGATGTCGTCGAACCGACCGCCGAGGAACGGGAACGCCTGAAGGAGGTCTCCGACCCCGACGCGGTCTTCCTCAAGAACACCGGCGCATCGGCGCTCTTCGGCGAAGAAGGCTGGACCCCCACGGAACGCACCGGCCTCAGGCCGACCTTCGAGGTGAACGGCATCCGCGCCGGCTACATCGGCGAAGGCTCCAAGACGGTCATCCCGCGCACCGCGCACGCCAAGGTGTCGTGCCGCCTCGTCGCCGACCAGGACCCGCACCGCGTGAAGGAACTGGTGGCGACGCACCTCAAGAAGGTGGCACCCGAAGGGGTCCGCGTGTCGGTGGAGCTGCACAACCTTGGCCATCCGGTGCGCGCCGACCCCGACCACCCCATGTTCGTCGCGGTGGAGAAGGCGCTCGTCGACACGTTCGACAACCGGCCCGCGCTCCTGCCGGAAGGCGGATCGATCCCGGCGGTCGCCGACATGCAGAAGCGGCTCGGCGTGGTCCCGATCCTCGTCGGCTTCGGCCACAAGGACGAGAACATGCACGCCCCCGAGGAGAGCTTCCGTCTCAAGAACCTGTTCCGCGGGACCGAGGCCGCGGCGCGCATATATGGCGAGATCGCAGCGCAGAAAAGAGGGTGAGAAGGGAAGAGGGACAGAGCGGGTCTCAGCGGCGGCGCCTGAGGGCGACAAGGCCGCCGAGGACGAGCGCGACCGGGACCAGGCCCACTGCGGGTGAGTCCTTGGTCTCCTTGCCGCCGAGGTCGGCCGTGCCATTGGTGGCGGTCTCGCCACCGGTCGTGTCCACCTGCTCACCGGTACCGTCCGTGGGGTCCGCTCCGGACAGTTCGGTGACGGAGACCGCGACCGTGCCGACGAAATCGGTGTAAGCGAAACTGATGGTCCACTCGCCTTTCGGGGCGCCGTCGAGCGGCAGGGCACCGCTCTCTGCGTCATCGAACGACTTGCCGGCGAGGGTCGTGTTGTTCGCCCCGATCTTGACGTCGAGGGTGCCGTTGTCGACCGTCACGTTGAACGCGATCTCGATGGCGTCGAAGGTGTTCTCCCAGGTGTAGACGACGGTCTTGGTGACCGCCTCCTCGAAGGTCTCGTCGATGACCGCCTCGGCGTCGTCCAGGTCGACCTCTTCGACGGTCGGGGCGACCTCGCCACCGGTGATCGTGTAGGTGGTCTCCGTGGTCGCGGTGTCGGCGTCGGTGACGAACTTCGACGCCACCGTGATCTTCGAGACCGTGTCACCGGGCTCGGCGCCGTCGATGTCGGCGTACTTGACCACACAGAAGACATCATTGCCGGCGAGCGAGCAGGAGTCCGCCTTGCCGTCCGCCTTGGTGCCGTCCGGTTTGAAACTGAAGAAATAGCTCGCCCCCTTGACCTCGAAGTCGACGCGGACGGACGACAACTGGTCCTGCTTGTCGGACGCGTCCTGGACGGTCGTCTTGAAGACGAGCGTCTCGTCACCCGGTTCGCCGATGGCGAGCGCACGGACGTCATAGAAATCTCCGGCGACCGCGCCCTGGTCGCCTTCGCCATCCTCAAGGACCACGGTGAACTCGACGTCTTCGTACATCGCCTGCACCGGCGCGGCGACAAAAAGCGCGAGCGCAAGGAGCGACACCATACCGACTGACCAGAGGGACTTCATGGGGACCACGCTATGAGGCCGAACGGAAGTTTATAAGGTTTTTGTGGAGAACGTCGAGATGTCGGCGTTCATCGGCGTTGGCCCTTCCGCGCCTTGGGTGGCCTATTTCCATCGATGATGTTCGGTCGGCCAGCAGGCTCTGCATGCTTGGCCGTCTCACTCGCCGTCGCCGAGCGGCATGAGCCACGGACGCTTGGCCAAGAGACTCGGCCCCTCGTCGATGCGGTAGACCGTCGTCTCGCCCGCTTTGCTCGAGGCCGCCGTCCCGTCCGCACCGGTGCAGGTGCGCGACGTGCAACCGTCGGTCGACGCGACATAGACCCGCCCCTCATGATCGACCGTCGCGTCGATGAAATCGAGCAGGTTGCGCGCATCGTCGCACTGCGCCCCCTCCGTGCAGACGCGCCCACGCTGCACGGGGTCCTTGCTCGCCTGCAAGGTCAGGAACCAGGGATCGGCAGCATCACCGTCGAGGGTCATCGCGATGTAGAGGTCCCACGTCGCGTTCGCCGGCGCCGAATCCGGGCGCCCCTTGTGGTCATCTGTCGCGACATAGGTCGCGGCGAGGCGGCCGTCGTCACCGACCGCGAGCGCGGCGAAGACCGACGAACCGACGCCTTCCGGAGCGAGCGCGAACGGGCCGTCCCAGGTCGCCCCCTTGTCCTTCGACCGCACCAGGTAGGGCAGATGGTCCGAGCCGGTGTACATGAGATAGAGCGTGCCGTCCGGGGTGGTGACGGCATCGGGGTCGAAGCCGCCCCCGCCTCTTCCGGGCGGGCCCTCGCGCACCGTCCACGAGGCGCCGTTGTCCTCGGTCACCGCGACCGCCGGACCCGAGCAAGAGATGTAGGGCAGATAGACCATCCCGTCCTGTGCCCCCCAGGGCATTCCATGCACCCCGCCGCACTGGCCCGGTGGCACCGCGAAGGTGCCGACGAAGGTCTTGCCGCCGTCCTGGCTGACCGAGCATTGCGCGGCCGCGATCTGACTGGCACAATAATAGACGACATTGGGGTAGGAAGCCGTGGGGTTCGCCACCGTCCGTGGGGCCGTCGTCATCTTCTGATGGTCGTTGACCGGCAAGCCGCACGCCACCGGATTCACCTCCCACGCCTCGCCCTCGTCGTCACTGTGGTGCAGATAGGAACAGCCGACATAGAGCTGTACGGTGAAGACACGGCCCGTGTCGCGGTCGACCCACAAGAGCGGGTCGGCGGTGATCGGGTCGCGCTTGACCACCTCCCAGGAGAGGCCACCGTCCGATGAACGGAGCGTCTGCGTGCCGGCGATGACGAACAGGTTGCCCTCCGGTGTCACCCCGATGGACGGCTCGGCACCGTCGTAGCCTGTGTGGACCTCCACGGTCTTCGGCAGTGCGGCATAACCGAACGCCATGAGGACCCCATCCGAAGGCGCCATGAGGCCTGAACCGTTGTGCAACCATGCCCTGTCGAGGCGCGAACCGTCCGGGTCGGGCAGCGACGAAGGGAGCGGCGTAGGGGGCGCTCCGGTGGACCCGTCGGTATCGGGTGTCGCCCCTTCCGCCCCGTCGCCCTTTCGGTCCTGGTCCGATGTGCAACCGGCAAGAAGCACGACCAATACCATGGCGGCCACGAGTGGGGCGCGCGAACGGCCGGCCATCGCACAAGGGTCGGCGTGGACCCCGGAAAAGGGTTCCCCCCGACGGACGAGCGGCCCCCAGGCTCAAATACCGGACCGGACCTCGCGCGCTCCGATGGACCCCAAGTGGCGTGGCCGCCTCGTCCTGTTCCTCTTCTGGGCCACCATCGCTGGTGCCGCGGCCGGGATGCACCATCTCTATTTCCTGCACGGATGAGCCGTAGCGGGTGTGGAAGCCTTCATCAACGCCCGGTGACGAGTTCGTCCGTCTCCGCCTCGCGCGCCGTCTCAGGGAGCGTCGCATGCAGGAACAACGTGCCGGTGAGCATGACGAGCCCCAGGAGCGCTCCGCCCAACGTGTCGGTCCACCAATGGACGAGACCGAGCACGCGGCCGAGGATGGTGATGAGCGCGCCGAAGAGCCAGAGTCCGACCAGGAGCCGCGGCCACCAAGGTCTCGGCTCGACCCCCACGAAGCCCTTTTTCCGCCGGACGAACGCGTCCCACGACAAAGCGAAGACGAGACCGGTGACGAAGACCGCCTTCAAGACATGGCCCGACGGGAAGGCCCCCGTATCGATGATCGTCGACGGCCGTGCACGATGGAACGCCAATTTCAAGGCCGGGATCAGGAGCATGCCCGCGACCGCCGGAAAAAGCATGAACCAGGCGTTGCGCGACACGCCCAACCAGAGACAGAAGCCGACCCCCATCCCCAGGAGGACGAGCGCCACCTCGGTGTGTCCCGGGGCCGCCAAAACACCACGGGCGAAGGCGCGGGAACCCTCATCGGTCACCTCCAAGGCCCACGCCGTCACCTTCGGATCCGTCGACTGGAGCGGACCCCCGAGGGTCACGTCCGCCGCCACCACGATGAAGAACAACAAAGCGAGAAGGTGCGCCTTCGCCAACGTGCCGTGGTCGGGATAGGCGGGCATGGACGACCGGCGCAGCCGCTCGTGGGTGAAAACGGTGACGGCCTATCCGCCCGATGTCAACCGTACCCGCACCTTCCCGTCGACGAAATCCCGCTCCGAGATGGTGACCGGCAGGCGGTCGCCGAGCTTGAGCCGAACCTCACGGATCTCGCCCGTCGCGGGGTCCTCCATCTCGCGCCAATCGAGCGGGAGATCAAGCTCCTCCTCCTCGACGTTGTCCCCGCCGAAGCGCGCCTTGAAGAGCATCGAGTCATACTCGTCGACCTCGTAGGGCCCGCCGGGGATGTCGCGCACCGCGACCCGTGCCTCGAGGTTGCCCGGAAGCGTCAGGAAGGCACCCCCGGCGGTCACGCCGCTCACGATGCCACCGAGCGCCCCGCTCCATTCCTGGCGGCGTGACTCGAACGTGAGACAACAGGAGAGGATGTCGCGTTCCAAGCGCTCCGCGCGTTCCCCCTGCGCACTGGAGTGGGCGCAGAGGTCTTCGAGATAGGCGGCCATGTGCGGCGGTTCCTGGGACACATCAAGACCTTTGTCCTTCCGCAACACCCAGCGCAACTGGCGATGCAGCACGAGGTCGGGATAACGCCGGATGGGGCTCGTGAAGTGCGCATAACTCGTCGACCCGAGCCCGAAGTGGCCGAGGTTGCGCGGCGTGTAGAACGCGCGCCCGAGCGACGAGAGCACCTTGAAGTAGGCAAGGTCGCGCATGCGTTCGTCCTTGATGCCCTCGACCACCTCGAGCGCGGCCCGGAACGGCCGCAGCCAAGCGGCGCGTTCCTCCGCAGAAAGTTGCGCGAGACCGCGGATGGCCGGTGCCAGGTCCGCCTCCTCTTCTGCCTCTTCGTCCTCTGCGTCCTTCGCCTCTTTCTTGCCGAGCGTCTCGGTCGCCGCGAAACCGCCGAGCTGCAGTTTCCCGCCCTTCAACTGGTCCAGGATGCTCGGGCCCGACTCTTCCTCTTCCGCGTCCTCGTCGGCCTCGTCCGATCCTCCGCTCTCTTCGGGAAGATCGATGCGCACCTCGAGACCCATCGTCTTGGCCTGGCCGTTCAACCGCTCCGCCTTGGCGCGCTCGGGAAGCGGATGGCAGCGATAGGGCACCGCGACGTCGGCGCCATGGACGAAGCGCGACACCGCCTCGTTGGCCGCCACCATGAACTGCTCGATCATGCGCGTCGCCGGTGAGCTGCGCTTGATCTGGATGGAAAGCCCGACATCGTCCTCCGGCGGTTCCTCCAGCGCAGGGGTCGCCTCGGCGGGTTCCGGCACCGACTCCGGTTCCAGGCCCTCGCGTCGCGCGACACGCATCGCCTCCGATTCGGCGAACCGGATGCGCAACTCGCCGGTCTCGATGTCGAGCCCCTTGCGGCGCGTCCCCATGAGCCGCGCGAGCGCCTCGAGGCCCGCGAACGGCTCCACACCGTCTGCCACCATGCGGTCCACCTCGCCATAGGAAAGGTTGCGGTCGACCCGGATGACCGCCTCGCACGGCTCCCACGCCACGACGTCCCCGGCCGGGTCGATCTCGAGCCGCACCGACATGGCGAGCCGGTCGACCTTCTCGCGCAACGAACAAAGGTCGTCGGAGAGCCGATGGGGCAGCATGGGCAGGACGCCGGTCGGCAGGTAGACCGATGTCGCCCGCCGTCTGGCATGATGGTCGAGCCGTGAATCCTTCTCGACATAATGGGAGACATCCGCGATGTGCACCCAGAGCGTCGCCGCGCCATCGTCGTGCCGGATGAGCGAGACGGCGTCATCGAAGTCCTTGGCGTCCGGCGGGTCGATGGTGTACGTCTCCAGTTCGCGCAGGTCGCTCCGCACGGTGTAGAACGACGGGTCAGACGACGCCTCCACGGCCGGTTCACGATACCGCTCCGCCCACCGCTCGATCTCCTCCGGCGTCTCCCAATCGAAATCGGGGGCCGCGAGCACCTTGCGGCGCGCGATAAGCCGGATGGTGTCCTGTGTGGTGCGCATCCCGGAGTCGACGAGGAACTGCACCATCGCCGACGAGACGGTGACCTGCTGGGCACCCGTCCAATCGCGCGCCAACCATTCGAGAAAACGATGCCACCCCTGGCCAAGGAGCGTGTGCACCGGCACACCGGGCGGCGTGACGTCGTCCGGCCACTGGTCATGCAGGACGAACCGTTCCATGCCGTCGACGAACGCCTCGAGTAACGTTCGCTCCTCGTCCTCCAACTCGACGGCAGCGATCGGCACACCCTCCAACCGCTCCCACGGTTCCCCAGAATCGTCCTCCACCACCACGGTCCGAACGAGCCGCTTGCGCAAACGATTGGCCGCCTCCATGGCGGCGTGGAAGCCCTTCATCGCCGCCACAGGGATGGGCTCCCAACGGCCCCGCTCCCGCCTTTCGAAGAACCCGACACCGGTGCGCTTGCAACGCTCCAGCATCTCGCCCATGCGCCGCACGTCGCCTTTCGTCGGCTCCTCGCCCTGCCACGCCCGTGCGACGTCCTCCACCGACGCCGGGCCGTCGAGCTTGCCGACCACGCGCTCCCAGACCGTGCGCTCGTCCAACTCCCCCTCCGAGCCCCGCTTCTCCTCGAACGTCCCGCCTGTCGCCTCCTGCATGAGCGCCTTCAGCCGCGCCGTCATCTCCTCCTCGTCGAGACCCGGGTCGACCTCGACCGTGAAACGACGGCCCGAGACCTGCTGCGGTTTGACCTCCCTCCGCCCCTTCACCGTGTGCAGGACGACGAAAAAATCCTTCTTTCGCTTCTTCCGCTCCAGGAAGACCGCCAGGTTCTGCGGGGCCTTGATGCCGAACAGGCCGTCCTTGAACTCGACCAGCGTGCCGGGGCGCACGGACCGGGGGAGCCGGGGTCGCCTTGATGAGCTTTCGGTCCCGGACACCTACGTCCGAGGCCGGATCAGATCGGCGCCCGCGTGTCGTCCGCGCAGTTCGACGAGGCCGAGGGCGCGACGCCACTCGATGTCCAAGGTGTCCATCTCCTGGTGGTAGGCTTCCACCGAGATCTTGCCGAGGGCGAAACGGATCTTTGTGTCCGCGATCCGGCGCTCGATCGCGGAAGATGTCCGGTCCATGTCCTTGAGATCCATGTCGAACGACGTGTCACCGTTGGGGACCGTCTGCATGGAGCCGGCCATGACCCGTTCGAAGACCCGGAGCGCCGCCGAAGGGTCGTTCAGAGAACCTGCGCCAGATCGTGTTGACGTGGCGGTCCGCGCTTCTGCGGCTGACGCCAGTAACGTGCTACCGGTCGCATAGCGGACCTGATGTCGAGCCGTCCCCGGTCGGGACGCTGCCACGACCAGTACGATCCCCACGACAAAAGACGAGAAGATCCACGACAAGAAAGGCAAGGGGCCCATCGCCGCGACGAGCGTCGACACCGGTCCGAGTTCAAAGCGGCTGGCCAAGAAAGTGAGCCATCCGGACATCACCAGGAGCGCCCCGCCGCCTTGTATCGCCAGTAAAGGAATCATGATCGCCGCCAGTCGTCGGAATACCGGGAGGCCGGATCTTCGGACCCGTCAGATCCTCATGGCAACCCTTGGGAAAGGGAACCTTGGATAGGGTCGATATATCAACCTTACGGGCGAGTGTCGTCAGGGCAGGGGCCGGATGCACCGGTCGACAATGTCGCGGGTGGCGAGGCGGTTCATCCCCGTTTTCGCAGCGCCACGAACGCCACCGCGGCGCCCACCAGAAGTCCGACACCCGCAGCGACCAGGATCGTCGTCGTCAAGTCGCGTCCGTCGTCGGCAGGGCCCTCCGTCCCCTCGGGCGACCCGTCGGCCTCAGGGTCACCGACGACAAAGCCCGTCTCGCCGCTCCTTGGGCCTTCGGCGAAGAAGGCACTTCCCTCCCCTGCGGTCTTGAAAACAGCATAAGCGGTCGCCGAGTATGTCGACTCCCGGGCGTTCTCCCACAGCAGGTCACGCGTGTTCTCGCCATCCGGGGCGATGGTGACGAGGTCGCTCTCGAGCCGTGACAGGTCTGGGTTCCCGCCCTCGCGCACCTCGACCACCATACGTGCCTCGATGGTCGTGCCGCCCGTGTTGACGATCGTGCCAGTGAAGCGGACCGCGTCGCCTTCGACCGTGGCGGTGAAATCCCTCAGCTCCGCCGAAGTGCCGATGTTGATGTGGACCGTGCGCGGACCGACCGAGCCCGTCTCCCCGGTCTCCTTGTTCGACCACTCGGCCATCAACCGCAGCTCATAGATCCCTGGCTCCGAATCGGGCGTGATCCCGGTCTGGACACGGTGCCGGTTGGAGGATGCCGCGTCGCCTCCAGGTTCCGCATCGAAACGTACCGGACCGACCTCATAGGAGTCGCCGTCCCTGGAGACCGCGCCGGAGACCGTGACGTCGAGCCCCTCCTCGAACCCGTTGACCAGGTTGAACCCGAACGTGCCGTCGTCGGCCAAATCGTAGAGCGTCTCCCCCTGGGCGCCGGTGTGCGTGAGGAAAAGACCGGCTGTCCGCACGAAGAAGTTGAGCTTGACGCCGATGGCCCCTTTCGCCGTCCCCCCGCTCGCTGCATCCGTCACCTCGGTGAAGCGGACATCATAATCGTGGATACCAGGGTCCGGTTCCAGACCGACCGCGACCTCGAGCCGTACTTGCTGGGTGGCTCCGGCAGCGAGCGTGAACGAACCAGGCTCCACCGTCACCCACCTGTCACAGGCGCACTCCACCTGCGCGACGACCGAAGTCTCGCTCGTGCCCTTGTTCGTGACATTGACGAAGCGCACCGTCTCAAGACCCGGGTCGACCTTACCCAACTGGAACGTCTGACGGTCCACACCAAGGTCGGCATGGATGGTCGGGACGACGAAGAGCCCCACGAGGAGGGTCAGGGCCAGGGCGACGGCCGAGGGACGGGCCATGGGCGCGGATGGCGCGCTTCCACTCCTAAAGGCTGCGCTAACGTCCCTCGTCTGCCAGGGTCCCGGGCATCGGACGGGGCTCCTCAGACCCGCCGCGCCGCGACCGCTTCGGCCGACGCACCTTGTGCCAGACCCAGCCGGTCGCGACGAAGAGGGCGAACGAGACGAATGAGGTCACCACCATGATGATGGCCGCCGCCCATGTCGACACTTCGGGAGCGGGAGGGACGACGGCATCGTTCTGCACCGTCCGCTCGAGCCGCTCGCTCTTCGCTGGATTGCCCGCGCCATCGGTGACGACGATGTGGAACGTGTGGGCGCCGTCGGTGAGCAGCGTCGTGTCGAACTCGAGGAGACCATCCAGTGCACGCACCTTGGTCTGGCGCCGATCATCGACGAAAAGCACCACCGAACCAAGACCGGAAGGATCCTCGGCGACGAACCGGATGTCGACCGGCCCCTCGAGCGGCCCCTCGGGGAGCTCGAAAGCAAGGACGCGCGGCGGCACGACGTCGCGCGACGACCCCGTCTCGCCCGGCGCCGGAGTGACGAACGCCTCAGGGACCGTGTTCCGGTCGACCGCGGCGAAGACGCTCAGGCTCCGCATCTCCGCTTCGAAGCTGTACCGACCGTCCGGTGCGACGCTGTAGCGCGTCGGCTCGTCGAACCAGCCATGGCCCGGGAACTCGTGCACCAGGACGACATCGTCCGGGTCGAGCCCGCCCTCGGCGAGCGCGTCCGACTCCAACACGAAACGGAAGAGGACCCGTTCGAGAGCGTCGTTCGGGAGCAGCGCATCACCGTCGTAGGCCTTGATCTGAAAATGCCGCGCGAACCCGACCGTCGAAGGGAGGTCGGTCGCTTCCGGGGGTGTCGTGTGGTCGGTGAAGACAAGACGCGCATCTTCCACATCCTGTCGCACCTCGAGGCGCACCTCTTCGATGGTGGCGTCCAGGACGGAGACCGCGAGGACGTCGTTCGCACGAAGGGTCTGGGATGTGGAGGTGTAGGTCGTACCTTGTGGTGTGGCGACCCCGGTCACGGTCTGCTGGAAGACCTTGGTCGTGGGAAGCGGTGTCTTGTTCTCGTGCTTCACATCCGGGGTGGTGGGTGGTGCACCGCCCCCTCCGCCGCCTCCACCTCCGCCCCCTCCGCCCCCACTGGGCGCGGACGAAGAAGTGACGTTCCCGCGCATGAAGCCGGACGACGTGCGGGTGAGAGCATAGGTCCGGCTCCAGGTCACGGGCCCATCGCCGCCGGTCACCGTGCCGTTCACGGCGAGCGTGTACGGCCCCTCGGCATGGGCAGAAGGATTGAGGACGAGTCCGTGGAAATGCGACGCGCCCGCCGCCACGGACGCAGGTGCACCATGAAGCGTCTGCACCGTCGAGCCACTGGACGAGGTCCGCACATGGAGGTCCATCGTCCGTTCCGTCCCGTGGCCGTTCACCAGCCTGCTCACCACCGTGCCGTCAGCGAGCACATCGAGATAGGCGAGGTCGGCGGCCGCGACCGTATAGACCACCGTCGTCCGCGCGGCGGCGAACGCCGTGTTGCCCGACCGCTCGGGGCGCTCCGCGGCGACGACGGAGACTTCGTGGCGGCCCGGTGCGGCGCTCGCGGGCACATGGATGGTCACCGTGATCGTCGTCGTGCCGCCAGCCGCGACGGTCGCCTCGGTCGGGCTGACCGTGAGGGCACCATACGGGTCGCCCTCGGTCGAAAGGTCGACGGTGATCGCCTCCGTGCCACCGTTGCGCACCTCGAAGGTCGCCGTCGCGGTCGCCCCGCGAACCAATGGACCCGCGTCGACCTTACCTGGAGTGGTGCCGATCTGGGCCTGGGTCGGTGGGAGCACACCGAGTCCGAGGGCTCCGAAGAAGAGGAAGAGGACGAAGGCGAAAGCGACACGCCGTCCGGGCGCTCCGCCCTGGCGTCGCGCCAGGGGCCGATGCGCCGGACGATGTTGTGGGGACATGGTCGACCTCGTCCCGACGGTCGACCGTGCCCGATCGTTCCCGCCGGGTCCTACGCCCTCACGACGTCAACTGCGTGACCGTGGCGGTCAAGGTGATGCTGTAGGTGTCCGCCGGAGTGCCGCTCGGGAAATCGATGAGCACGTAGGCATCCTTCGTGACGGACGCCGCGGTCGAATAGTCGACCTGCCACGCCATGCGCACGGTCGGCACATAATTGCTGCCCGAGTTCGCGACCGAAGTGACACCATAAGCGTTGGTCCCTGCGGTGTAGGTGTATCCCGAAGCCTGGTCCGTCTTCGAGGACGGATTGACCTGGGCCTCGCCGTTGCCGTTCGTGAAGTCCTTGTCGACGGCGTCGAAATAGTAGCGGTTGCCAGCCGATTCATAGATCCAGTTGACCGTGATCGTGCTGTCGCCGCCGTCGGTGGGGCTGTCCTTGTCGTAGGTCTTGATCTGGAAGGTCCCTTGGGAGTCCTTGGTGAAACCACCGGGCGCAGTATAGGAGGCGGCGGAGGCGTCGTAGACGCCGGTCGTCTCATAGGTGCCATACTTCTGGTTCGCGTCCTGGCGCAGGTAGACCCAATCGGCGATGGTGTGTGTCGTGCCCTGGATCGTCTTCGTCGCGGATGCGGAACCGTCCGTCGCGGAGGTGATGTCCATGCTGAACATCGCGCGCGTGTTCGAGAAGACGTTCGAGAAACGGAAATGGTCGGTGTTGTCCTTGACCACCGGCCCGGGGTCGCTCGAGGTCGGACTGGCGCTGAACGCGGCGATCGTGGCGTCCGTCACGGACAGTTCGACGAACTTACCCACCGTGGCCGAGACCGTCCCGGTACCACTCGTCGCCGCATGGGTCGCCGGAGCGAGGGCCAGCCCGAAGGCGATGGCGAGGGCCATGAGGAACGTCAAGCTGCTCTTGGGCGATGAGAAAAGGCGACGGCAGGACCGTTCGACGCCGTTTTTGGTGTGCATGGCTGATCTCCTGACGACCCACCCGGTCGGGACAGCGGTCACTTTCCTCGTTCGATATATCAACCTTCGTCTGCATCCTCGAAGCCGCGGGGAAGTCGACAAACCCCTGCTTTCAGACGTCCTCAGAAGAGGAGACGACGAAGCGTCGTCCGAAAGGGCCGTCAGCGGTGACCCCGAGCGACCGGAACCATGGTCGCCACGGCAACACACGACATGATCTGACGGACCACGACCCGCACCTCAGATCGCCACCACGGTGACGCGGAGCGTGAAGTCGTAATCGTCCTGCAGGACGCCGGGCGGCGGGTCCATGAGCGGATACCAGGTGTGGCTGAGTGGCAAGGAGACGAGCGGCAGATGGTGGCCCTGCATGAGGGTGGGGACATAATCGGAGCCGGCGGCGGCGACGCTTTTCACGATATAGTCGTTGCCTTGGATCGTTCGCTCATAGGTCGTCTGGAGCGTCGCCGTGATCGGCGCGACCTGGGTCTCGAGGGACAGGTCCTTCGAGGCGCCGATGACATACTTGTTCTCCACCGCGTCATAGGCCCAATACATCGTCACATCCGTCCCACCAGACGTGGGGGAAGTGCCGTTGTACCAACGCAGCGCGAGGGTACCTTGGGACGACTTGGTGAACAGCAACGGCACGGTGTAGGCCGCGGCGTCCGCGTCGTACACCCCGGTGACGTTCATCGTCGAATACTTCGGATTGTCGTCCTGCTTGGCATAGAACCAGTCCGCGAAGGTATGGGATACGCCTTGGACGGTCGCGCCCTGGGCGGACGTGTTGTTCGTCACCAGCGAGTATTCGGCATACCACGCCGCGGCGATATCCGTCAGGCCGCTCGAGAACTCGAGCCCGTCCGCCGCGGAATGGAGGACCGGGCCCGGGTCGCTCGATGTCGGTGTCGCGGTCACCTGCGCGACGGTCGCGTCCGTCACAGAGACATCGAGCAATGCCAGACCCGGTGAGGCCGACAACGGCAACAGGAAAAGGAAGACGATGGCGATCCGGCTCCACCGCGTCGGGCGCGCCCTGCGCCGTCTGGATACGACAAGAGGGGTCTCCCTACACCGTGTCATAGATCGTCCCCTGTACCGAGTATGAATAGGTGTCCGCAGGCGTTCCGCTCGCAAAATCGACGAGGACATAGGCGTCGTGGTCATGCCCCCCACCCGGTCCCGGGCGGTCCAACCAACCGAGCCGGACCGTGGGGACATAGTCCGTCGCCGAACCCGCCACACCCGACACCCCGAAGGTGTTCGTCCCATGGGTGAACACGTAGTGGGTCGCCGACGATTTCGAGATCGGCCAGACGCTCACCTCACCGTTCCCGTTGGTGAAGTCCTTGTCCGTGGGGTCGAACCAGTAGCGGTTCTGTCCCGCATCATAGATCCAGTACCATGTGCTCGTCGTCCCACCATCGCTCGGTGACGTCTTGTCGTAGGACCTGAAGACCACCGTACCCTGGCTCGACTGCGTGGCCCCACCTGGTGCCGTGTAGGAAACCGCATCACTGTCGTACACCCCTTGGCGTTCGACCGTCACGAACGCGCTGGCGCCGCCTTGCCGGATGTGGATCCAATCCGCGACCTGGTGCGAGACCCCCTGGACGGTGAGGCTCGACGCCCCTTGGCCGGTCTGCGCCGACGGTACATCGAGGAACAGGACGTGACGCGTGTTCGTGTAGCGCGTGTTGAAACGGAACCGGTCCATGTTGTCGAACGCACGAGGACCGGGATCGGAGGTGGTGGGATCCACTGTGATCGGAGAGATGGTCCCGTCGGTCACCTGCACCTCGGTGAAGGCATCGACACGGAACCGTCCCTGGCCCTTGTCCTGATGGTTCCCCGCAAAAGCCGGACCGACCGCGAAAAGCAGCATCGACGCGACGACGGCGAACGCCAGGAAGGTCCAGGTGCGCCTGGGGGCGCCTGGGACCACGCGGGTGGATTTCCCGCGGCCACCTATATGACATGTTTCACCCATGCCAATATGTCCTCATGCTGGTGAGTCTGTCGTCGCGATCACCCGCGCCAGGAAAGTCCATATGGAGGCCCCCGGCTGTTCCCGCTCGCGATGGAGAAGACAGAAGGCAGGCAGGCGACGAAGGCGCGGGACCGGCCCCGTCCCGGTGCCAACGGCACGCCCACCGGAGCCCCATCCCACGTTCCCACCTCGCACGACCAAGCGGAACGCCCCGAGACGCCCTCGCCGACCCGGGAGGTCGACCTCGACGACCGCCTCGACCCCTCCTTCGTCTCGCGCATCACACCGCTCTTCAAGCTCCTGCGTCTCTACAGCCGGCTCGAGGTCGAAGGCATCGAGCGTGTGCCGGACGGCCCCGTCATCCTCGCCGCCAACCACACCGGATGGACCGGCCTCGACTACGCCTACACCGCGCTCGCCATGAAGGACGCCCGCGGGCGCTTCGTGCGCGGACTGGCCCACAAGACCTGGTTCCGCAGACCCCAGATCGGCGACCTCGCCGCCCGATTGGGCCTCTTCGAGGTCGGCAAGGACACCATGCGGACGCTCCTCGAGCGCGGCGAAGCGATCCTCATCTTCCCCGAGGGCGAACGCGGCGCCTTCAAAGGACAGAACGAACGCTACCTCTTGCAGGATTTCGCGCGCGGCTACATCCGCGTCGCGCTCGAGACCGGCGCCCCCATCGTCCCGGTGGCCATCGTCGGCGGCGAAGAGGCGAACCCCTCGAGCGCGCGCATCGACTCGTACGAGGAGCTTCTTGACCTGTCGCTCCCCATGCCGGTCAACTTCTTCCCGCGCCCCGCCAAATGGCGCATCAGCTTCCTCGAGCCCATCGAGCTCGGCAAGGACCCGAAGGCCACCGCGGACAGCGAGCGCGTCCATCGCGAGAACGACCGGGTACGCGCCGCCATCCAATACGAACTGCAACGGCTGCTCTCGGTGCGGGGACACCCGTTCCTGTGAGCGATTTTCCGTTTCTCACGGAACAGAAGGCGTGAGAGCGGTCTGAAAAGAGGAGCAGAGGAGAGAGAAAGGGGAAGAGAGGAGGTCGGTCTCAGAGCGGCGGGTCCATCGGTCCGAACGGTGGGTCATCCGGACCGTCGGGCAGGAGACCGACAGGGTTCTCCACAGCGTCCATCTCCTCCACCATCTGGAGCGCAGGCGATTCCCCGGGACCGTACTTCACGACGGAGATGTAGACGTCGTAATCCGACAGGCTCGTGCCCTTGTAGCGCGACGTGCCGTCAGACAACTGTGCGAGCGACTTTTCCAGGTAGTACATGTTGCCGCCGTCCGCACCGCTCCAACCACCATCGTCCTCCCAATAGGTCACGTCGAAGCGCAGCGTCGCGTCCTCCAGCATGCGTCCCGACCACACCAGCTCCGCCTCGACGGTGCCGTCGTTCTTGCTGTGCGACCCGATGTCGACCCAGCTCCC
The DNA here is from genome assembly GCA_019347805.1 of Methanobacteriota archaeon. Taxonomy (GTDB): domain Archaea; phylum Thermoplasmatota; class E2; order JACPAO01; family JAHWKR01; genus JAHWKR01. The sequence goes on along the minus strand of JAHWKR010000003.1, from coordinate 34,482 downwards.
TGAGTCACGCGAATAGTGGGTGCCCCCGATCTCACCCCGGCTGTATTGCGAGGTGTAGCCGACGCGGCCCGCGTTCAGGTAGTAGGTCACCTCGCCCTTGCCCCAGTCGTGGTCGTCCTTCACGTAGGATCTCTCGAGGCCGAGTTCGACCGCGCGCGTCTCGCCGACGTCGCTTGTCACGCCGTTGACGCTGACGCGCACCGTGTTCGTGCCGCCTTTCGAGTCGGTCGCCCCCTTGGCATAGAAATCCATGCCGTCGATGTCCTCCGACAGGAGGATGTTCGTGACGTAGTGCGTCGAGACGGCCTCGTAGCCGCCACCCCACGAGGTGTCGTCCTCCAGGACCACGACCTTGACATCCAGAAGGGGCGACGTACCGGGGACCTTGACCGATGCGAAGGTGGGACCGGTGTCCCCCCAGTCGACCGTGAACGGACCGTCCTTGGAGAACGTGTGCCGGCCCGCGTTCGTGTAACCAGCGGGTCCCAAGGATCCGTCCGCATCGACATAGACGTCCACGACCATCTCGTCGGACGAACCGCCGTCGTGGTCCTGCACGACATCGAGGTACTCGAGCCGGACGACGGCGTCCCCGGCAAGGGACGCGCCACCGATCCCGTCGACGACGCTCGTCTGTCCGAGGAACTCGATGATGAGGTCGAGCGCGTCGTCGTCCGAAAGCAGCGCGCCATGATGGCCGTCCACGTAGTCGATCGTCGCACCCGTGACGTAGGGTGATTCGGCCGGGACGACACCATCGAACCCGCGGGAGAACCCGTCGCCGTCGTAGTCCCACTTGAGGAAGTTCAGGTAGGCCGGGTCCCCGCCGATGGCATGATAGTGCTCGCCGGAGGGCGCCGCGTAGCCCATGCGCTCGAGGAACGTGCTCCCCGGCACCATGTCGGAACCTGCCGCGTTCCAGTCACCGAAGCCGCCGATCGTGCTCGGCACCCACGCTTCCCAGGTGCCATGGTTCGGCGTCCCGGTCATGATGAGGTCGTCCACGCGCGCCGCCCAATCGGAGCGGACATCCGGGGTCCCGTCCCCGTACCAGCCGCTCGAGGCGGACCAATGGTCGACGTCGGCACCCGGCTGCTCGATGAGGAACCGCGCCACGAGACCGCCCATGCTGTGCGCGATGACGTCGACCTTCTGGTCCGCCGGATAACCGGCCGCCGCGAGCGCGTCCAGGATCGCCTCCTCCACGACCTTTCCCGCGATGTAGGAGACATGCTGACCTGCCGCCATCGGTCCGTAGCTGAGCGCCTGGGTCCCGGCGGTCGCCGGGTCGAAATCGAGGACGGCGAGCCCCTGCGCCTCCAGTTTCGGCACCATCTCACGGAACGAGTCGCCATCGCCCGTCCAACCATGAAGGAGGACGACCGGGAAGGCGCCCTCATGGGCGGAACCCTGGGTCGGGAAGAATGTGATCGCCAACAGGCCTGACAGTAAGATGACCGCTATCCGTCGCAAACAAGTACCTCCGACCGCACCCATGTGCGTCACGACGGCGCACGGTAGTCTCGTAGATAGGTGTTCCACGTGGGCAACCGGACGGCTGCAAGGCCATTCTCAGGCCGGTACCGCGTCCGCGCCCGTCCCGGAGCGCGGTGTGAAAAGGCCGTTCACGATCTCCCGCTCCCCGCCCACGAAGCCGCGTCGGAGCTCGTCGGCCAAGACCCGTGCCACCCGTGGCTTGTAGAGATACCCCCAATGACTGACCCGGTCGAGCCGGACGTTCTCGACGTTCGGCGCCGACGGCAGGCGCGCCAGTTCGCTCGGGATGACGATGCCGTCGAAGCGGGTCCAGAACGCCGAGTAGCAGGTCGGCCCCGGGGTCGGGTCGTCGAGGAAATGCGCCAGGAACGGACTGCCCGGCCGCACGTCCGCGGCGATGCCGAAGCCGGGCACGAGATGGGCGAGCCGCGTGCCGCCGTGCGGCGAACCGAGCGTCATGAGCCGTCGCACCCGGTCGCGGTGCCCGTCCTGCATGAGGGCATGGCGGACCGCAAGGCCTCCCGCGCTATGGGCGACGACGTCGACCTGCTCCGCCCCGACGTCGTCCAGGAGCGCGTCGATGATGTCGCCGAACGCCACGCCCGCATCGGTCAACCGACCCAGGGCCAGGCGGGGAAGCGGTGCCTCGAGGACCTGGAAACCCTCCGTCTCCAGCCGGGCGCGGACCAGGTTCCAGTAGAGGAGCTCCTGACCGAGAACGCCGTGGACGAGCACCACGGGAAGCGGCTCGACGCCGCGGTCGGGACCCATGACACCAGGATTCCGCGGCGGAAGCGTTATGCCTTCCGGTCGGGACGACGCCAGGTATGTGACATCGGCACCGGAAGAACCCGGAACGGCGACATGAGACCCGAACGACAGGACCGAAAGGCACCTGATGGTCCGCCCCATCGGCGGCCCGATGGCCGACGGCCGACTCGACCTCGTCTGCTACGACCTCGACGGAACGCTCATCGACGGCACCGCGTTCCTCCTCGTGGCGCGCCATTTCGGCTTCGAGGAAGAGGTGCTCCACCACGACAAGCGCTTCCGCAGCGGCGAGATCACCCTCGAGGAATGCTTCGAGATCGAGTTCGCCTTCCTCGCCGGCCGCACCGTCGGCGAGGTGCGCGAGGCGCTCCGGCAGGGCACCTGGTTCCCTGGTATCGGACCCGCCGTCTCGATGCTCAAGGAGGCCGGACTGCGCGTCGCCGTCCTGACAGACAACCCCGACTTCATCACCGCGCACCTCGCCGACGCCTTCGGCATCGAGGACCAGATCGCCTCCCACGGCGTCGTCCGCGATGGCGTGGTGACCGGGGAAGTGCGCCCCCTCTTCGACAAGTGGCGCAACCTGCACGCCTTCCTGCAACGCGAGGACGTCGACCCCCGGCGGGTCGCCCATATCGGGAACGACGTGAACGACACCGGTGTCTGGAAGAACATCGGCCTCGGCGTCGCCGTGGAACCGACCGGGCCTGCCGTGCGTGACGCCGCCGATCTCGTCTTCGAGCGCATCGACGACCACCGCGACATCGCCGACACGGTCCTCGCCTGGCATCGCGGGCACATTGACACCTGATTCCGTCGTGGTCGTGGACCCGGGCGAGCGGGCCCTGCGGGGCGTCGCCCTTCGCCACTGTCTGCCATCCCTCAGACGTCGTGGGCGCTCCGGATCCGCCGGGCGCTCTGGTGCGACCGGTACCACGCGCGGCCGACGAAGAAAGCGGCCACGAAGAACAGCACCGCCATCCCCCACCAACGGGTCCAGAGCCACAACGAGCCGACCCCGGCGATGACGAGCCCGACGAAGACCCAGCCCCAGAAGCGCCGGTCGCGCTCCTTCAGGTCGAGTTCCCGACGGGCGAGCATCGTCTCGAGCTCGGCGTACATCTCAGACTCGGGCGGCGCACGGACATCGTTCGAGCAGTTCCAGCAGACATAGTGCCCCTCGCCGATCTCGGCACCGCAATGCGGACACGACTTGAGCGCGACATGGTCCGGCCATGGACGCTCCGACGCACGGAGATCCGCCTCGTCCTCCGGGGGGGCCGCCTCGCTGCGGTCGGGGGGCACAGGGCGGCGACCGCGAATTCGCTATAAGACGTTCGGGACCGGGGCGACATGACCACGTACGATGCCATGTCCACGCCTCCACCCGCGCGCGGCCGCAACCTACTTGGTCCTCGGAAAGGCAAGAGACGACGAAGGCCAATGCCCGACCCCGAGCATCTCGCACATCGCACCGCCGCCGCGCGCTCCGGACAGCACGAGAGCGGCAAGGTCGAGCGCTCCGCGAACGTCCTGTGGCCGGGCAAAGTGCTCTATGGCGCCATGATGCTCTACCTGGTCGCCGCGGTGGGTCTTCTCACCGCGATCCTCGAGGTCACGACGGGTCTCGGTGTCGGCGCGAACGCACCGGCGTTCTTGGCTTTCACAATGCCGTGGTACGTCGCTACGTTCTCGGTCTTCACGGGCCTGTTCGCCTACATGGCCGTATCCCAGCGCAGCACCGGCTTCGCAGTTCTTGGTGCCATCTTCGGTATCCTTTCGTTCGGGTTCTACGGGACCAACACACTCCTTTCATTGGTCGCCCTCGGCCTCATCATGATGCCGCGCACGCGACGCGCACGGGACGCCGCCCTCACCCATCAAAAGGCCCCCGACAAACCGATTTCCTCGAGCCTCCTCATGCTGACCGCAGGTGTCGTGACGCTCATCTGGGGCATCGCCATCATGTTCGGCCTCGTCGGGTTCGAACCCTACATCCAGCCCGCATGGCTCTTCGGAGGCCTCTCGGCGCTTGTCGGCGTCATCGCCATCGCTGCCGCGGGCGGTCTTGCGCAGGAGAAGGCGACCGACGCCGCAATCGGTGCGGGTGTCCTCGTCATCCTCACCTTCTCACTCTACGTGGTCGGCCCGGCGCTGGCGCTCGGCGCCATCGGGCTCGCGTTCCTCGAACGGCGCGGGGAACGGCACGGGGTCCAGACGCGGGGCTGATGGACGGACCCCGGCGGGCCGACCCCCGTCGTCTTCTTCCGCCGGCCCCAGCCGAGCGACCCAGCGGACTCAGTCGACCGGCGGCACTTCCCAAGGCGCGGGCGGCGGTGCCGGGTCGGACGGGTCGAAGCGGAACGTCCACAGTCCGGTCATGGAATCGAACGTCAGAAGCGTCCCGTCGTCGAACGACAACGCCTCCTCCAAGGTCGGCGTCCAGCGGAACGTGATGGCGCTCTCCAGCTCCGGGTCGACCGGCATGAAGACCCCCACGGAGGGCAACTGCACGAACGCACCGGGTGTGATCACGGACAGGTCGAGCGCCCAGACGCCCCCATGGTACATACTGACGAAGACGGTCCCGTTCCACGCGGTGAGATAGTGGTTCGAGAACATGTAGGTCCCCGACCAGTCGACCTCGTGCGGAAGCGTCCACGCCGCCACCTCGAACACATGGTTCGGGTCGGTCGTGTCGAGCACCCAGACGACGCCTGACGGCATGCCATCCGGATGGCCACCGAACTCGGGACCGATGACCGTATAGTGGCGGCCGTTCACCAGCTCGCGGAGCGGGAAGGCCGAGTGGAGATTGCCGACCGCCCCTTCGCGGCCCGCGACCACATCGCTCCACATGCCGAGCCGTTTCGGCGTCTCCGGGTCGGAGATGTCGAGCACGATGAACCAAGGACCGCCCACCAGGTAGGCCAAGCTCTGTCCGGTCGCCGGATGCTTCTGCATCCAGCCGTCCGTGTGGCCGCCGATGGCCGACGCCCGCCTCTGCGGGTCCGGCTCCGGGGGCGCCGTATAGGTCGAGACATGATGGAGCCGGCCGCCGAGCGGCGTCTGCAAGACCTCGTAGAACTGCCATTGCTGTGCGTTCGGGCTCGCCACGGTGCCGACAAGGAGCAAAGTACGGCCGTCCATGATCTTGGAGACGACCGAGTGGCCGAAGCCGGGAAGCGGTCGTTGGTCGACGACGGTCGGCTGCGTCGGGTCCGAGATGTCGACAAGGAGAAGACTGACCGGGCGGGGAAGCGGGTCCTCGGTGACCGCCCAGCGCAGCGGGACCGGCGCGTCGGCACAGCGCGCCTGCCAGACGACACCATCGTAGACCAGGCCCTCGGGGGTCTCCCGAAGCAGGTCCGCGGTCGATGCGGTGGCCGGCGCAGACGGTGTCTTGGCGTTCGAGGTGACGAGCGCGACATGACGGCCATCGGGCACGACGCCGACATCATAGACATAGGTCGACTTCATCACCAACTCGCCGAGCCATTTCGGTGCCGTGGCATCGGTGACGTCCGCGACCGCGAAGCCGACCTCCGAGCGGCTCTCGACGATGGCGAGGCGACGGCCGTCGATCGTCTCGCCGCCGTCCCCGCACAGGTACCCCCCGGCGCTCTTGCCGTCATAATGCGGGCTCGCGAGCGGGTCGCGGCCGATGACCTCGAAGTTGCGCGTCGACAGGTTCGCATGCTGCAACGGGTCGGTGTGGTCGTGGTCGTCTCCGAACGGCAGGGCGCGTTCCGACCAGTCCGGCAGGAATGCGGTGGCATCGCCATCGACCTTGGCCGGGGCGTCCGAGACGCAACCGGCGAACAGGACCGAGACGAGGAGGACCGCAAGGGTCGGGGCGCGCATAGAGGCCCCTCAAAGGGCGCCCTAAATTAGGGTTTGCGTCGCTTTGGCACTCCAATCCATGTCAATCCCCTTTCCTTTTCCCCCCTCAAAGCGGTCAAGTAGATGCCCGTCGTCGCCACCCGCTGCACATGCGCGGACAGGGAACGACACGGGGTGGACCCCATCGGTAGCGAAACGTACCACGAACCCTACGAGGTCCTCTCCGCCGAAACGCGCGAGATGCACCGCGCCATCGTCTCCCTCATGGAGGAGCTCGAGGCCATCGACTGGTACCAACAACGCATGGACGGCTGCACGGACGACGAGCTGCGCGAGATCCTCCGCCACAACAAGGACGAGGAGATCGAGCACGCCATGATGACCTTGGAATGGATCCGCCGCAGAAGTCCCGAGTTCGACCACGAGATGCGCACCTACCTTTTCACCGACGTGCCCATACTGCGGGCCGAAGAAGAGGCGAAAGGGGCGACCGGCGAAGACGGTGCCGCGGAAGATACCGCCAAGGCGCCCGGTGCCCGGGCCGAACGGGACGCCTCCGCGTCCGACAAGCACACCGAAGAAGACCACTCCCTCCGCATCCGCAGCCTCAGGACCTGATCATATGGACCTCCTCAAACGCAACATCGCACCTGTCACGCCAGACGCGTGGGAACAGATCGACCAGGAAGCGAAGAGCGTGTTCCAGGTCTACCTGGCCGCGCGCAAGCTCGTCGACTTCGACGGACCCCACGGCTGGAAATACAGCGCCTACAACACCGGGCGGCTCGCGCTCTTCGACAAGGACCGCGTCAAGGGCGTCAAGGGCGGCCTCCGGCAGGTGCAGCCCCTCGTCGAGTTCCGCACCCCCATCGTCATGCCGATGCTCGAGCTCGACTACATCGCCCGTGGCGCCGAGGCGCACCTCGAACCGGTCGCCGAGGCGGCCAAACGCATCGCCCTCGCCGAGGATTCCGCCATCTTCAACGGACACCCCGAGGCGGGCATCAAAGGCCTCGTCGATTCCTCCAGCCACAAACCGGTCCGCCTGCCCAAGGACGGCACCGGCTATCCGGACTCCATCGCGGAGGCGGCCGGCAAGCTGCGCGAAGCGGGCGTCGCCGGACCCTACGCCCTCGCCCTCGGCGTCAAGGAATACAACCAACTGGCACGCGTCGCCGGGGAAGGCGGATATCCCATCCGCAAGCACATCGAACGACAGATCGTCGATGGGCCCATCGTCATGGCGCCCGGACTGGAAGGCGGTCTGCTCTTGTCGCAACGCGGCGGCGACTTCATCCTCACCGTCGGACAGGACCTGTCGGTCGGCTACGCCTACCACGACAAGGACCAAGTGGAGTTCTACATCACCGAGTCGTTCACGTTCCGCGTACTCGAGCCGGACGCGGTCGTGCAGTTGTCGGCGAAGTGAGCGTCCGAGCGGTCGTGCAGTTGTCGGCGAAGTGAGCGTCCGAGCGGTCGGTCAGGCCGTCGTCACGCCTCAGGCGCGGCCAGGCGAAGAAGCGCCGCCTCTTCGTCGTCTTCCCGTTCCTCGGGCTCTGTGATCTCAATGACACCCTCCTTGGCGAGGATGCCGACATGACCGAGCACCTCCGAAGTGGCGAGGAACGCCTTGCCCGCATCCACATCCGGCCATTCCCGGGTGACAAGCCGCCACACCGTCACCGGTCCGTCCGCGTCCTTCAGGAAACCGACGAGGCGTCCCCTGCGCTCCTCGTAGAGCCTGAGCGCCCGCTCGATGATGCCGTCGAGTCCTGTCACCGGCAGGCCATGGCCCGGGATCATCGTCCCGATGGGCATGCTCTTCAGGCGCTCGAGCGTCTTGAGATAGGTGGCGAGCGCCCCGTCCTCCTCGCGCCGCACCTGCAACGCGTTCGGAGTGATACGCTCCAGGATCGTGTCGCCGGTCATGGCGAGCGAGAGGTCCTGATCCTCCTCGTCCCAATAGATGACCGACCCCGGCGTGTGGCCCGGCGTGTGGAGGACCGTGAGCGTGCGGTCGCCCGCCTCGATCTTGTCGCCGTCCTTGAGCCGCCGCGCCACCGGACAATCATCGAGCATGACATCGACATCGGTACCCCGCTGCGAAAGCGCGAGCCGCAGACGCTCCGGGAGCCCCGCCCGCCGCAATCCCTCCTCATACGAACGGTTGCGTCCTTCGGTGAGCGAGGACCAGTTCTCCAGGATGTCCGCCTCGGCCTCGTGCACCATCACCTCGGCCCCCGACGCCTCATGGATGCGCGCCGCGTTGCCGGCATGGTCGAGGTGGACATGCGTGACGAGCACCTGCTCGATGCGCGCGACCTCGATCCCGCGACGCCGCGCCTGTCGCTCGAACGATTCCCAGCTCGTGTCGGTCTTCGCGCCGGTATCGACAAGGGTCGGCACCGCCCCCTTCAGGTAAGTGGCGTTCGCCGGCGGGAGCGGGAACGGGATGTCGACCGGGATCCGGTGCACGTCGGGAGCAGGGTCGTCGTGCTCGGTCGCGGTGGCCATGGGCATGGGATGCGGTGAACCGGGCCGTGGCCTAAAGCGTTCGGTCCGGGCCGTGTCTGGCCGCCGCACGTTCTTAGGGCCTTGGCCACAACGGACCCACGGGCCTTCTTCCGTCACGGCGGACCCCTGCCGTCCCCGGACCTCCACCCCTCCCCGCTGCTTTATTAGCCTCCTCCCGGCAAGTCGCGCCATGATGGCGAGGGCGACGACGAGCCATGCCCAGACGACGCCCGGCGACCCGTTCGTGGTGGTCGAAGGCCTCGGCAAGCGCTATGGCGCCAACTGGGCCATGAAGGAACTCACCTTCGATGTCCGACCCGGAGAGATCTTCGGCATCATCGGACCGAACGGCGCCGGAAAATCGACAACCATCAAGATCCTCGCCGGGCTCATCGCGCCGACCACCGGCACGGTGACCGTCGGGGGCCTCCAGGTCGAGGACCCGGTGCACAAGATGCGCATCGGCTACCTCCCCGAGGAATCCCCCCTCTACGAGGACATGACCCCGTTGTCGTACCTGCGCTTCTTCGCCGAACTCTACGAAGTCCCACGCGACGTCGCCGACCGCCGCATCGACGACAGCCTCGCCGCCCTCAAGCTCGATGTCCGGGACGAGAAGAAGATCGGCGACCTTTCCAAGGGCATGCGGCGCAAGGTCGCCATCGCCCGCAGCCTCATCAACGACCCCGACCTCCTCATCTACGACGAACCCGCCTCCGGGCTCGACCCGGTCGCCTCTGCCTACATCCTCGACCTGGTCCAAGAGCTGAGCCGACGCGGCAAGACCGTCGTCTTCAGCGCGCACAACCTCTACCACGTCGAACGCATCTGCGACCGCGTCCTCATCGTCCGGCAAGGCAGTGTCATCGCCCAAGGGACGATGGCCGAGATCCGTGCCTCGACCCGCAGCACCCGCTACACCGTGACCACCGACGTGCCGTTCATGGGCGCCGAGGAGACCGCGCGCGGTTTCGCGATGACGGTGACCGATTTCGCCGAGGTGCATGGCATCGAAGAACAGGTCAAGGACAAAGGGGGCCGCATCATCGACGTCCGCGAGGAAGAGGTCTCGCTGGAAGAGATCTTCCTGCGCCACGCCGCCAACTAGGAGGACATGGCTTGCCCCGCGCCGCCGGACCCATGCGAAGCGCCGCGCGTCTCCGACGCGTCGCCACCATCGCCAAAGGGGAGCTCGGCCGCACGCGCAAACAGCTCGACCGCAAGACCCTCCTCGGGCTTCTTCTCTTCGGCGTCCTCGGCGCCCTCTTGTCGCCGTTCGTCCTCGGCGCGGGATTCGACTTCGACCACGACATCTACCGCGCCGCCGTCACCGCCGACTCACCGCTCCGGCCTGCGCTCGAGGCCGACCCCGTCTTCCGTGTCTTCATCGTCGATGACCCTGCTCCCTTCGTGGATGCGGACGAGGCCGACCTCGGTGTCGACCGCATGAACGCGTTCGCCAAACCGACCGACAAGGGAAAGGCGTCGCTCGTCGCCCTCGACGACGCCGTCAAGGCGCACACGCACCTCATCATGCGCTCCGAGCCCGACCAGACGGCGGCGTTCCCCGTGCGCATCACCCTCAGCTACGAAGAGCAGGCACCCGGTGCGTTCGGTGGGGGGACATCGGGTGCCCTTCCCGAGCCGATCGACCCACGTGCAGGGGAGACCGCCGACGAGGAAGAGTCCCGGCTGGAAGGCGAAGGGGGCGATGGCACGGATACGCCAAGCGGCGACGCGTCGGCTCCGCCACCATCCGGGGACATCGACGGCGGTTTCTCCTACATGCCGCAAGGGGACGAACCGAACACACCGGGGACGCTGCAACCGCCGTTCCCGTTCCGTTCGCTGCTTCTCGCCTACGCGTTCCTCCTGCCGATGAACTTCATCGTCCAGGTCTACGCCGGCGCCATATTGCGCGAACGCCTCGGCCGCCAAGGCGAAGCGCTCCTCGCCTCCCCGGTCACACCGATGGAGATCCTCATCGGCAAGACCCTGCCTTACCTCGTCCTGATGCTCGGCATCTCGGCGGCCATCGCGCTCTGGATCGGCGCCGGCTGGGTGTCGCTCGTCGCCGTCGTCCCGCTCGTCCTGGTCTTCCTGGCTTTGGAGTTCATCGCCGCCATGTTCGCGCGCTCGTTCCGCGAACTCACCTTCCTCACCGTCTTCGCGAGCGTGCTGCTGACCATGTACGCCTTCCTTCCGGCGGCCTTCACCGAGGTCCATCCGGTCGCCCTGGTCTCCCCCATCTCGCTCATCGTCCTCGACCTGCGCGGCTCCGAGATCTCCCTCATCGAGATGCTCTACGCCACTGTGCCACTCACACTCGTCGCCATGGTGCTCTTCCTTCTCGGCGTGGCGCTCTTCCGCGAAGAGGACCTCTTCCACCAGAAGCCGGTCCTGTCGAAGGCGGTCGACGCCGTGGCGCGCCAGGTGCACGGCCTCGGCAGCGGATTCTGGCTGGCGGCGCTGTTCATCCCGTTCGTCCTCGTCGCCGAGCTCTTCCTGGTCGCGTTCCTCTTCGCCTGGCCGGTCCAGACCGGCGTCCTGGGTACGCTCGTCGCCATCGCGTTCGTCGAGGAGTTGTTCAAGGGCGCCCCCAGCTACGCCGCCGCGCAGCGCGGCCGTGTGCCGATGAAGCGGATGCTCCTCTTCGGCGCCCTCGTCGGGGTCGGGTTCTTCGTCGCCGAGAAGGCGTTCCTTTTCGCCTCGCTCACCGGGCTGTTCCAGGTGCCCGCCGGGGCCGCCGTCTTCGGGAGCGCCGGCGCCGGGGCCTTGGACGCGGGGATCCCCTGGCTCGTCGTCGGTGTGCTGCTCCTCTTCCCACTGCTGCTGCATGTCGTGACCGCCTGCATCTCGGCCTGGGGTGCCCGCCGCGGCCGCGCCGACTTCGTCGTCGCCTTCACCTCCGCGGTGCTCCTGCACGCCGCCTACAACCTCGCCATCCTGAAGGTCCTTGGAGGAGGTGGTCTCCTTTAGCGCACTAGGGGCCATCGCCAAGAAGGAGTTCGTCGGCATCTTCCGCGAACGCACCATCCTCCTCGCCATCGTCATCCAGGTCTTCGTCGCCGCCTTCTCCAGCTTCCTTGTCGTCGGCCTCTCTGCGCTGGTGGACCCGTCCGCCATCCCCGATTACACCGAGCCGGTGGTGGCGACGAACGGTACGAGCCGCGCGGCCGAGGTGCTCGCCGCCGAAGGCCTCGACGTGCGTTACTACGACAGCGACGAGAACGCCCGCGCCGCCTTCACCCAAGGGGCGGCCGACGCCTTGATGCTCGTACGCGGGCCACTGGACGAGAACGGCACGTTCGACGTCGAACTGGTGCTGCCCGAATCGGACATGCTCGCCACCCTGACGCTCACCCAGGTCAAGAACGCGCTTGAAGTGTACGAGAAGGAGCTGCGCGAAGAGCGCGACGGACGTCTCGTCCAGGAACCGCTCTACGTCGAGGGCGACATCGCCGCCGGCCAGTTCTCGTTCGTCTACGCCCTCCTCATCCCACTCCTCGTCTTCCTGCCGGTCATCATCTCCGGCGGCCTCAGCGCCGACTCGTTGACCGAGGAGGTGCAACGGGGGACACTGCCGCTGCTTTTGGTGACGCCGGCGAACGCGACGCAGGTGGTGGAAGGGAAGATCCTTGCCAACACCGCCATCACGCCGCTCCTCGTCGTCGCCTGGTTCGGGCTCCTGGCCCTGAACGGCTTCTCCATCCCATGGAGCGGCCTCTTCTTCATCACCGTCCTCGCCACCGCGCTCGCGTGGATCGGCGGTATTCTCGCGGCGGCCATCGCCCTCGCCGTCCGCGACCGCGACCGGGCGCAGGTGCTCTTCGCGCTCGCCTTCTTCCTCGTCCTCGGCCTGGCGATGCTCTTGCCGGTCTCACCAGTGAACGCCGTGACGCTCCTCGCCGCCGACTCCGTGCACCGAGGGGTCCACCTTGTCGTCCTTGGCAGCCTCGTCGCGTCGCTCGTCGGCTGGGGGCTCCTTAGGTCGGCGCTGAGGCGGGCCGGCAGATGGATGGCGGCCGGAGAGTCGTGACCTACGAAAGGTGCACGAACCTCGCCTCGCTCGGGACAAGCGCTGGTCGATACATACTAGGTAAGGCTGTCAGATGCGCCTAGGGCGGTGAGGTAAGGGTTTTCTGGGCTGCGGGAGTGGCATGTGCCGTGGCTGACGCCGCCGAACGAGCCGTTGATCGGTTCTTGGAGTACTATTCGGCGACAGATCCATCTGACCGACCGGGGGGTCGCCCTTGAGGAATACAAGCCGACGGAGCCGGACCGTCTGGCGGCGGTGTTCCGCGGAGTGCTGGCCTCAGATGCTCGGGGCGCCGACCTGGTCGCGGAGGTCCTTCATTCTCTGGTCTGGGCACAGTGCCTCGGAAACGGGAACCACCGCACCTCGATGCTCTTTCTCGAAGGGATCCTTACCGCGCTGGGAATCGCCTTCCCCTGGTATGGCGACGAACCGGACGCCGAGGATCGATTTCCGGGTCGCGGTGGACAACTTCTCCGATGCGTCGCATCGATTGATCGACCGGCAGAGCGAGTTCGGCTACGGTCGGCAACAGGTGAAGGACCAGCACATAAAGATGACGCGGGAATGCGTCGAGCGGCAACTCGGTGATCAGTCGCGCGTGGAGACGATTATCGAGCCCCAGCGCCTGATGGCCTTCTCCTCTTGAAGTGTAAGGCGGACCTTACGACGCTCGGTCGGAATCCTGTCCGCGGTCATCGTATCGAAATGGCCGTGCCTTTTTCTTAAGCCTTTGTGCCCTGGCGGGCCCCCTGATGGCTTGAGCAGGTCGATGTTGGAGGTCGCGGTCGGTGAGTTGGTCGCCGGTACGCACCTGTGGTCGATGGCGGTTCCTAGGACACGTGCACGAACCTCGCCTCGCTCGGCACAGGACCGAGCGGGTGCTCCTCATTGACGAAGAGCATCCAATGTCCGGGTTGGGCGACAGTGGCGTCCGGCGGTGCCTCCACGGTCAATGTTCCGCCGGCCTGGTGGACGACGTTGAGCACCACACTGCGCTGCGCCATGTCGAAGGCGTGCGTCGTGGCGCCGGGGCGGACAAGGACCACCGAGTCGACCGGGGCGTCGGTCGTCACGTTCACGGTGAACGTCGCGCCATAATGGGTGTGGTCCGGCGCGTCGTCGATGGTCGGCCGGTCGCCACGGAACATGTAGGGCGGCCGGTAGACCTCGAAGCGCGTCTCCACCGTCTGCGGGTTCGGCGCGAAGCCGGTCCCGGGGATCTCCTGCCGGAGCGGTGTGAACGGGTTCGGAAGCGGCACGTGGCCACCCAGGAGCACGCTGCCGTCGGGAAGAAGCGCCGCCGTCGAGTGGTACATGCGCGCCACCTCCATCTCGGGCGTCTCCAGCCAGCGGTCTTTCTCCGGGTCATAGATCTCAGCGCTCAGGATCGGCACGTTCTCTTGTCCGTGCACGACCACATTGTCGTAGGCGGCGCCGCCCACCGCGAGCACCTTGCCATCGGGGAGGGTGACGCCGTTGAGGTGCCAGCGGCCGTTCGCCATCGTGGCGACCGCGGTGTTCGTCGGCGGGTCGGTGGAAAGGTCGTTGACCTCCGCGAACGGGACGGCGGCGACACCACGCTGGAGCGTGCCACCGAAAGTGAGGAAGCGCGGCGCGTAACCGTCGTCGCTCGAGAGCGGCAGCATGACGCTCGCGCCGTGCTGGCGCGCGCCGAAGACGGAGGGGCCGAGGAAGCGCCAGGTCTTCGTGTCCGGGTCGAATGATTGCTGCAGGCTCCACGTCGCCTCGGCGGGATGTTCGCCGAACGGGCCCCACAGGGTGCCGACGGTGTTGTAGAAGACCTCGCCCTTCATCGGTCCGCCCGGGACGACGAAGACGCGGGGATAGAGCGGCAGGAGGCGGTCCGCGCCGTCGACCTCGCTCCAATGGTCGTGCACATGGTCATAGCGTTCCCATGGCAGGACCTGCGTGTGGGGCATCGTGAGGTTCGTGATGCCCGAGATCGCAAGCGGGCTCCCGTCCGGGAGCTGGATGACCGAGGGATACCAACGTCCCCACTCCATGTCGTCGACCACCGTCCAGGTGTCGGTCGCGGGGTCGAAGACGCGCACGTCCACACCGCCCTCGAGGGGGGTCGTCATGTCGGGCAACGTGTGCCATTCGGTCGAACCGGCGACGACCACGCGGCCGTCGGGCAAAACGATCTGTCCCGAGCAGAAGAGGTCGGCGGCGCCGCCGTCGGAAGGCGTCGGCGTGGTGACGACGGGGGTCGTCCCGGAGAGGTCGAGGATGCGTGATTCGCCGCTCTTCGGGGTCTTCGTGAAGAACGTGGCATGGGCGGGGTCGGTGTCGGTCTCGTCGGCCTCGACGCCCGACCAATAGAGCACACGGCCATCGTGCAGGACCACGAGGTTCACCGCCGGCACCTCGCCGTCGAACGGTTCCCCCCACTCGCCCCAAAGCGAGCGCGAGTCGATCGGATGCGTCGCCTCGACACCGGCCGGGAACGGCAAGGCCGGAGCCATCACGGCGACGAGGGCGAGGCTGACGAAGAATCTCCAAGGGGTCCGCACGATGTCCACCTGTGGGAGGGGAGCGGAGGGTGGGGTTTAACGTTTTGTGGCGGGTGTCCGGCGTGTCCCTCAGAGTAGGGGGCCGACGGTGCGGTGGCGCAAGGGTGGCCGTTCCAGAAAGCGACGGTCCGGTGCGGTGCGAGGCCGAAGGCCGAAAAGCTGCAAGGTGAACAGACCGAGGGTGGCCGCCGCCAAGGCGCCTCCTCACCCGGTGCGCCAGACATAGACCTGCAGCGCGAGGTCCATCTTGGTGCCGTCCGGGAACTCGATGAGCAGGATCCGCTCCGCGTGCTCGACCGGCGCCTGGTCCGGGAGCGACGGGCCGAAATCGATGTAGGCCGCGCGCAGGAGGGCGATGTTGAGGATGTTGGAATAATAGCGCGCCGCTTCGTGTTTGTTGGCCATGGTGCTCTTCGTGACGTCGTAGGCGGACAGCACGAGCGTCCCGCCGTTGTCGTAGCGGTCACCGGCGGTGATGCCGAGCATGACCTTCTGGACCTCCGTGCAACCGGGCGACGAGGCGGACCCGCTCACCATGAGGATGGGAATGAAGCCGTTGCGGTCGTCGTCACAGATCGGCCAGTCACCGCCGGCGGTGCTGCTGTCGTACGACTGGTGGTTCAGCTTGTTCGGCGTGCTGAGGATCGGGTTCGTGCTGTCCGGGGTGGTGAACGGCGCGTGGGCGTCCTCGTCCCGGAGTAGGCAATCGGCGGTGGCGCCGCACTTGTTGACGAGCCCTTCGGCGGTCGTCGTGGACCCGAGGAAGACGATGGCGCGACCCGAATCGAGGAAGGCGGTCAGGGCGGCGCGCGCCTTGTCGGTGTTCCACAAGGTGAGGTCGACGTCAGAGCCGAAGACGAGGGCGTCGAAGCGGTAGGAACCGTCCTCGAGCTTGAAGTAGGAATCGAAGAAGTGGTCGAGGTAGGGGATAGGAACCAGCGGTTCTTCGATCGTGGCATAGGTGCGCGACGTGGTGGCGATGACATCGCCCTCGATGACCGCTGCACCGGAATAAGCGTTCGGGGAGCTGGAAGTGCAACAAGGCTGGTACCAATCGGCATCGAAGCCGTTCGTCTCGCTCGAAGGATCTGTCGTGAGTTTGAGGAGTTTGAGGGCCTCGATCTCGGCGGTGGCGCGGGCGGTCGGGAACCCGAAGTCGTCGGTGCCCACCGAGATCTCGCTGTTCGTGAGCGCAGCCACATAACCGACGTGCTTGCCCTGGATCGGGTCCGAGCCGTACGGGTTGCCGACCGAGGAGGTGACGACCGGATAGGACCGGATGCGCAGGTCGTACCGGTCGCCCATGTTGAGAACGGACTTGAGTTCCGGATAATCGAGGAAGCCGTTCGCCACGGAGGTCTGCATGCGCCCCTGCTGGATCATGCGGATCTTGTCGTACGAGAGCACCCGGCCGTCATCGGAGACCAGGCCGACCTCGTCGAGCTTGTGGTCGGTCGCACCGGTCCACGGTTCACCGTAGTTGTTCCAGTCGGTCTTCCCGCTCTCCGTCAGACCCTTCGAAGAAGTGAGTTGCAGAAGGGTCTGTTGGGCGCGCATGTGGATGGCGCCCGTGGGGGGTTTCTGGTTCTCCCCGGTGTCGTCGAGGTAGACGAAGAGGACGGCGATGGCGGGCAGGAAGATGGCGGCGGTGATGATGAACATCACGACATGGGCCACGGCCATCTTGTCGGAAAGAAGGGTCTGCCGTACCTTCTTCGAGGTGCGCCGGAGCCGGACACCGAACGACGTCGAGGGGTCGCCATCAGGACGCGGGACGGACGGGTCCGGAGCGGTGGTGACAAGGACCGGAGACGCACGGACGGAGAGGCCTCCGCTGGACTGGGGCGCAGGCGCCCGGTCCACCGCATCAAGGGCCGAATGAGAACGTTCCATCTATCCGTCCAACGTGACCTTCTCCCCAGGAGGTACTATAAGGGTTCGTCAATCGGATAGCGGCCGGGGGCCGAAGGACCCCACGTGCTTATCACCCCGAGCCGGCGCCGCTTGGCCACGAGAAACACCCCGTCCTGAAGAGGGATGGTCTCAGCCCCACCAAGCTATTTAACGAGCCGACCTGTCGCGCGCCCTGCCCATGGCCTATTCGGACCTCCGGGATTTCATCCGCGTCCTCGAAGAGAACGGTGAGCTCGTCCGCGTCCAGGCGGAGGTCGACCCGGTGTTGGAGATCGCCGAGATCACCGACCGCGTGACCAAGGCGCGCGGGCCGGCGCTGCTTTTCGAGAACGTCAGGGGCTCGGAGATCCCCGTCCTCATCAACACGTTCGGTTCGCCGAAGCGCATGCAGCTGGCTTTGGGGACGGAGGACATCGAGGGCATCGGCGAGCATCTCGTCTCGCTCGTCAAGACCAAGCCGCCCAAGTCTTTCAAGGAGGCGGTCGGGAAACTCGCCGTCGTCAAGGAGGTGCTGTCGTTCCCCCCCAAGACGGTGCGCAAGGCATCGTGCCAGGAAGTGGTCCTGGAAGGCGACGACGTCGACCTCACCCGACTCCCGGTGTTGAAGTGCTGGCCGCAGGACGCCGGACGCTTCATCACGCTCCCGCAAGTGGTCACCCGAGACCCGAAAAGCGGCGACCGCAACGTGGGACTCTACCGCATGCAGGTCTACGACAAGAAAACCACCGGCATGCACTGGCACCTCCACAAGGGCGGCGCCAAGCATCTTTGGGAGGCCGCCCAGGCCGGCAAAGACGTGAAGCCCTTGCCGGTCGCGGTGGCGTTCGGCGGCGACCCCGCCACGATGTTCGCGGCCGGATGCCCCCTGCCGGAGGGATTGGACGAATACATCTTCGCCGGCTTCCTGAGGAAGAAACGGTTGCCGCTCGTCAAATGCAAGACGGTGCCGCTCGAGGTCCCCGCCGACGCCGAGATCGTGCTTGAAGGCCACGTCATCCCCGGCGAGCTGCGCACCGAGGGTCCGTTCGGCGACCACACGGGATACTATTCATTGGCCGACGAATATCCCGTCTTCCACTGCTCCGCCGTGACGATGCGGAACGACCCGATCTATCCCACCACGATCGTGGGCGTCCCGCCGCAAGAGGACGCCTGGTGGGGCAAATCCATCGAACGCCTCTTCCTGCCGCTTCTCAAGTTCACCCAACCCGAGGTCGTGGACATGAACATGCCCATCGAGGGCGGCTTCCACAACCTCATGATCATCAGCATCAAGAAACGCTACCCCGGGCAGGCGAAGAAGATCATGCAGAGCATCTGGGGCACCGGCCAGATGATGTTCACCAAGATGATCGTCGTCGTCGACGACTGGGTCGACGTGCACGACCCGTCGATGGTCATGTGGGTGGCCTCGCACTGCTACGACCCCGCCCGCGACGTCGTCCTCTTGGACGGCTTCCCCGTCGACGACCTGGAACACGCCTCTCCGTTGCACCGCGTCGGCGGGAAGATCGGCATCGACGCCACCACCAAATGGCCCGAGGAAGGGCATCCACGCCCATGGCCCGATGTCATCGCCATGGACGACGGCACACGGGAGAAGGTGAAGGCGCGGTGGCAGGACTTCGGGTTGGGGGCATACCCCGAGAAGAAGAGCAAGTTCTGGCCGTAAGTCCCGGGACGCCAACGGCGCACGAGAGAACGAGAACGGATAGAAGCGCTTTGAGGTATACGCCCCGTGGCCCTACTGGCGCCCTGGGAGGCAACCCGATTCCGCTACACCCGCCGGAGGCTTGGCCCACCCCACAACCTCCCGACGAGCCCCTCGTTCCCGTCCTGCGGCCCACCGGCGCGGCATTCCTCGAAACAAGCGTCCACGAAGGGCGCCCAAGGGGCGCCGTCGGGCGCGATCCGGATGTCGATGAAGTCGCCGAGCCGGCCGCAAGCTCCTGGTCCACAGTCACCCCGGATGAGCGGGTCATCGATGGGGTTGAGGCGCGCCGAGTGGAAGAGAGGGACTTCCGCCAGAGCGTCGTGGCTGAGTGCGAGGTAGCCGTCCCATGCCGTCGTGGCGTACGCGTCAAGTTCGAAGTCCGGTCGTGGGCTGTCGGCCGTGCCGAGGTACGCGACAGCGATCCTTCCGCCGGTCCCTGCTGCAAGCTCGACGAAGGCCGCTTCCTCCACGCCGGGTGCGGTGATGTTTTGAGCCGGGCTCCAAGTATGGCCTCCGTCTGTCGAGTGCGTGAGGGCGAGCCAGCGTTCGGCCGTGATCCAGGCGAAGAAGACGTTCCCTGCCGCATCTACCGCGACCGCGGCATCGTGGTCGCAATCACCACCGGGCCCTTCGAACGGGGTGCATCTCGAGCCGAGCTCGGAGACCTGGACGCGCTCCCAAGTGGCGCCCTCGTCGTCCGAGATGGCGAGCCAAGGCTGGCCGCAGTGACCACGCGGGATGAACACGGTGCCGGAGGCGCCGGTCGCACCGTGGCCGATGCCGCCTGTGCACGAAGCGATCGGTGAAGCCTCCGGAAGCCTGCCCGTCAATCCCGGTCCGAAAGTGAAAACAGGTTCACCTGGCGGCATCCAGGTCGTGCCGCCGTCGAGGGAGCGTTGACAGGACACCATCGTCGAGTACCGGTTCAATCCGCCGCCGGAGTTCCCGCAGCGGTAGACGACGTTCGGATAGTCAGAGGTCGTGGACACGGTCGGTACACCGGCGAAGATCGTGACGTGGTCGGTGATCGCACAGCCTGACGGGCCATGCTTCCAGGTGGTTCCGTCGTCGTCGGATATGGACATCATCCCGCACGTCGGAGGCGCCATCATCAGGTCGTCAGCGAAGATACGATCCGTCGTCGGGTCGAGGTAGAGATATGGGTCGAGTGAGTACGGATGGGTCGGAATTTCGTTGGTGTTGGGGGTCAGGATCTCCCATGTCGCGCCTTCGTCGGTGCTTCGGGCCATGCGTGCGGTCTCGCCCGGGAAGGGATGCCGCACCGGGTAGACGAAGACCGAACCATCGGAGGCGATGCCGATCGTTGGCTCGAAGGAGCGCGCGCCGAGCCGGAGGAGGCATGGGATGACGACGACCTCGGAGGTCGCGACGCGACCGTCCGCGAGGTGCGGGACCGCCGCGTGTTCAGGATCGCAGCCGGGAGGCAGGACCTTGTCAGGTACTTCGGGTGCGTCCCGTTTCTCCGCAGGTGCATTGCAACCCGCCAAGGCGACGACAAGCATGAGCAAGCAGATGAGGAGGTGGGGTGAGGAGTGGCTGCCGATCACCCCACCGCCTCCGTCCGAGCCACGACCCGTAGCCCACCTGTGACATCGGTGACGTAGAACACGTCCCCGACCGGGAAGACATCGAACACCATCGGACTGTAGTCGATGGCGAAGAACGGGACGGTCTCGACGCCGCCGGGGACGATGAACGCCTCCAGGACCGGCGCCGCGGCCCGCTCCCGCGTCGAGATGTCCAGTACCAGGAGGCCCGCATGGTAATGTGCCATGTACACGCGACCGTCGACGATCTCTATGTTGTGGGTGCTGTAGAGGTAATGTTCCGTGATGGGGTGCTCACCCGGGAGCGTCCACGTGTGGAGCAGCTTGGGCGCATTGAATTCGGTGACGTCCACGACCCAGGCCGGCGCTTGTCTGTCGTGCGACAGGGCCTCGGAGGCCACGAAGGCGACGCGCGTCCCTTCGACCTCCACGACGCGGACGGTATGGGCGAACATGATGCCGTACGGGCCACCCGGGCCGTCGTTCCAGCCACCGAGATATCGTGGCGCCGACGGATCGCTTAGGTCCAGGAAGAACAGCCCGAACGAACCATGGGCCACAGACAAAAGGGGGAACCCCTCCAGCGGGTCGGGCGCCACGGTCATATCATGGGCTTCCGGAATATAGGAGCGTCCGGCGCTCTCGGCGGTCAGGGCGGCGTCATGGACGGCCGGATGGAACGTCGACACCGGGACCAGATGGGGCGTTGGCGTGGTCTCGAACCGGAGGATGTCCACGTGTCCCGCGAACAACGTCGTGCCCATGACATAGGTCGCACCGCTGATCTCGGTCAGGGTCAGCATGTGGTACCCGGTCGCGTCGCCCGCGTATAGACCGGCGAAGCTCGGCGCCGTCGGGTCGCTCGTATCCACGATGTGGATGCCCACATCGCCCGCGTAGGGCGCCGGTTCTCCAGGCGTCGGGGTCGGGGCACCGGGCTTGCCGAACACGGTCGCGAAGAGTGTCTCCGGCTGGGTCGCCACGAACACCCATCGGCCGTCGGGGGTCGTCTTCACGTCGGCGACGTAAGGGGTGCCGGCCGAATAGCGGCCGATCTGTTCCGGGTCCCGCGGTGAAGAGGTGTCGAGCACGATGAATCCGGGATGTGGTCGCTGCGTCGCCACGAACGCCAATCCTGGCGTCGCGTCCATCTCAAGGATCGGGACCCGCTGCGCGCCGTCTCCGTCAA
Source organism: Methanobacteriota archaeon (assembly GCA_019347805.1). Lineage (GTDB taxonomy): Archaea > Thermoplasmatota > E2 > JACPAO01 > JAHWKR01 > JAHWKR01. The sequence goes on along the minus strand of JAHWKR010000003.1, from coordinate 12,899 downwards.
GCGAGAGGCGGGTCACTTCCTCGAAGCCGGAAGCGACCTCCGGATGGAGCGCGACCTCGCTGTGGTCATGCCCGTCGGCCAAGGCGGATTCGAGGAGGTCGAGGGGGTCGACGGCCGGTTCCGGGTCGTCGTCAGGTGGAGTGTTGTCCGGAGATAGGCAGCCGGCGAAGAGCACGCCGAGGATGAGGATGGTCAGGAGTTGGCGTGCCGTGTTCATGCAAGGTCCTCCGATCGGTCCGTTATGTTCTGGCGTCGGGAATCCTCAGCGGCCACGGCTCCGGAGCGGGCGCGGGCCTCGTGGGGTCGAAGCGGAGGACATAGACACCTGATGTGGCATCGAAGGTGACGAGGTTCTCACCGTACGGGAGCACGTCAGCAACGAGCGGGCGCTGGTTGACCTCCTCGAACAACCGCCCGGAAGGCTCGTAGCCGGTGTCATGCTCGGGGAGGAAGACGCCCACGGGAGTAAGGTCGGCGATGGCTTCCGCGCTCGACACGTCGAACGCCCAGAGGCCGGCGTGGAAGTGCGCGACGAAGAGCGTGCGGTCGATGACCGCCATGTAGTGCGGGCTGAACGTGGGCCATGTCCAGCCGCCGACCTCGGTGGGGAGCGTCCACGCGCCCGTGAGCTTTGGAGCGGCGGGGTCCGTCGTATCGAGCACGTAGACCAGGCACGAGGGCGTCTCGGAGGGCCTGGCGGTGCATTCCTCGCTCACGAACGAGTAATGGCGGCCGTCCCACAGGGTGTCGATGGGGAGGACTGTGTGGGCGAAGTGTTCCGAGGGGTCCGGGTTCGCAATCTCGGTAGCGTCGTTCCAGTGGCCGATGGCATGGGGTTCGCGCGGATCTGTGATGTCGAGGAGCGTGACCCCGTACGTGCCGTCGGCCAGGTATGCGATGTGACCGCCGGTCCCCGGATGGACGTGCAGGGATCCCTCGTGGCCATAGGGCCTGCCGGTGACATAGGGGATGCCGTCCAAGGGTTCGACCACAGGGTCGGTCTCGTAGATCGAGTAGGTCTCCAGCCGATCACCGAGCGCTGTGGCCTGGATGCCGAGGAAGGCGTAGTAGTTCGTCACCGGATCCCCGCTCGAGACCGAGACAAGCGCGATCGTTTCGCCGCCCAAATCCCGGACGACGATGCTGTGGCCGCCCAGGAGGGGGAGCGGCCGGAAGTCCGTGATGGCGGGTGTCCCCGGATCGCTGATGTCGACGAGGACCACACCAGAGTGGTACGGCAGGGCGGCCGCCGGGCCGCCGACGGGGCGGGTGGTTCCCGTGCACGCGTCAACGAAAGAAGCACGCGCGGTGTACCCCGTCTCGATCGGCCTACGGAATAGGGTGCCGTCGTCCACTTGGCCCAGGGGGCTCGTCGCGAGGAGGACGTACTTCTGGTCTGGCGTCATCACGACATCGTAGACATGCGTGTTCTCCATGACGAGCTCACCGATCTTTTCGGGCTTGGTCGGCTCTGTCACATCCATGAGCACGAAAGCGACGTCGCTGGTGAAAGAATGCACCACCGCGAGCGTGCGACCGTCCTTCGTCGCCAGGTCGCCGCACTCGTATCCGCCCGCCTGGGCGCTCATGTGATCGGTGAGGAGAGGATCCCAGCCGAGGATCTCGAAGTTGGGTGTCGAGAGACCGACGTGATGCGTGTGGTCGAGGTGATCGTGGTTGTCGCCGTTAGGAAGGGCGCGCTCGACCCAATCGAGAGGCGCGTCCTGACCGGGTGGTGCAGAGGGCTTGGCCGCGGGCGATGTGCAACCGGCGATGAGCATCACAAGGACGATGCCGCAGACGGTCAGAGACCCCCTAGAGGTGATGGGCGGCATCAGACGACCCCCGGCGACCTGTCCGGAACGACCTCTATGGCCTTGCGTCTGAACGTGCACACCATGCGACCACCCGGGTGGACTATCGGCGCACCCTGGTGTTCTCAGCTATTCAAAAACCTTTGCAGCGTCGCTCCGCAGACTGGTCGCGGGAGTCCACGCACGGCCGATGGTAATGGGAGTCCGGAAGCATCGCGTCCCTGGTGTCGGTCGGCGACGAGGTGCGGGAAGACGTTCAGTCCTCTCTGGCGCGCCCTTATGGACCTGACTTTGGCCGGCAGAGACCCACGACGGCAATGACCTCTGAACCGTTCGTCCCGAGCATGGGCGCCATCCATTCACCTCCCGCAGACCCGCTGCCCTGTACTTCTGTCCAGGCACAACGCTTTTCTCCTACCGTCCTCCCTTCGCGCCCTATGTCCCGCGTGCGCCCTCTCTTGGCCGTCCTCGTCCTGGCCCTTGTCGCCCTCTCCGGCTGCGTCGGTGAAGAGGACGCGCCGATGGACGAGGTGAAGGCCCAGGCCGACAAGTGCGTCGCCACCGATGTCTGCGGCGCCAAGGCGGTCCTCGATGAGACCGGCCGTGACCTCCGTACCGACCTGACCGCCGAGGACGAACTCCCTGCCCCGACATGGGAGGTCGGTGACGTCTTCGAGCAGCACATCTACTACGGCAACGCCGATCAGAACGGCGAGCACATCGTCACCATGGTCGTCGATGACGGCGGCGATTGCTACACGGTCGCCACGACGAGCCAGAACGCCGCCAAGTTCGAGGTGGTCTTCGACCTGCCCATCCTCGGCTGTATCGAGAAGGAGCATCTGCAGACCTCGGCGTTCGATACCGACTGGGACTGGATGTACGACTTCCCCCTCACCGACGGGAAGACCTGGGACGGCAAGCTCGATTTCCTCTTCAACTGGAACGACAACGGCATCCTCAACTACGAATTCACGCTGACGGCGGCCTACGCGTCGAAGATCGATACAGAGAAAGGGGATTTCCCCGGTTTTGTCATCACCGGTGTCACCGCGGAAGGGGAAGAACTCCTGCGCTACAACTACGTCCCCGCGGTGGGCTGGTTCAGCCACTTCTGGATCTACGACCTGACGACGGACGTCTCCGAGGACGTCATCTTCCATGCCATGAGCATGGGCCGGTCGAGCGGGTATGTCGGCCCCTACTACGTCGACGAGTCGGTCGGCGGGGTGGAGGCGGAGCTCTTCCCGACCGGTTTCATCTTCCAGGCGGCCTTCCAACAGAACGTCGTGACACCGACGCCGCCGGTGCGCCAATTCACCGTCCCCGAGGACGCCACCTACCTGAAAGGCGTCATCGTGCCGGTCGCCTGCGGCGGTCAGTCGCACGTGAGTCTCATCGACCCGGCCAACAAGAAGACCGACTACAGCCACGCCCACGACGACCCGGCCTATTGTCGGGACGCGGGTGGATTCGATCCGGCCCTCTACACGATCAACTTCTACGATGAGCCAGCCGTGCCCGGCGAGTGGAAGATCACGGTCGCCCCGGCAGCTTTCTTCGGAGGCGTCGTGGCGGTCCTCACGGCCATCAAGGAGGTCCAGTACGAGCTGACCGCCAAGGACCTGCCCACCCAGGAGAGCGAGACCGGCACGGAATAGTCGCCGTCCACCGACGCCCTTATCAGCGCCAGAGCCTCGTCGTCCCCTCGTCCCCATGGCGACCCTGCGTGACGTCCTGCGCTACATCCGCGTCGAGCACTCGGTCTTCGCGCTCCCGTTCGTCTACATCGGCATCCTGCTCGCCCCGGGGCAGGCGACCTGGTCGCTCGCGCTCCTTGTGACCCTCACGGCGGTCGGCGCCCGCGGGACGGCGATGAGCCTCAACCGCATCGTCGACCGCGCGATCGACGCGCGCAACCCGCGCACCGCAGGACGCGAACTGCCATCCGGGCGATTGGGATTGGCCGTCGCCTGGGGTCTCACGGTCGGTTTCGCCCTGCTCTATTTCACGAGCACCCACCTCATCAATCCCTACGTGTTCCGTCTGTCGCCCATCCCGCTCGCGGTCTTCCTGCTCTACCCCTACACCAAGCGGTTCACCTGGGCCTGCCACATCGTCCTCGGTGTCTCGCTCGGCATCGCGCCGGTCGGCGCGTGGCTTGCCGTGACGGGTGGGTGGGTCGAGATGACGGTGCCTTTGTTGCTGGCTTTCGGCGTCATGTTCTGGGTCGCCGGGTTCGATATCATCTACGCGCTCCTCGACGTCCCTTTCGACCGCGCGAACGGCGTCCACAGCATCCCCGCCGACCTCGGCGAACGGACCGCGCTCGTCGTCTCGTCGCTTTTCCACATCGCCACCGCCGGCTGTTTCGCGGCGGTCGGTTTCATCGCCGGGCTCGGCGCCTGGTATTGGGTCGGCCTCGCCGGGGTCAGCCTTCTGCTCCTCTACGAGCATGCCACCCTGGTGCCGACCGATCCCGCTTCGGTGAACCGCGCCGCCTTCACGTTCAACGGCTACACCGGCTTCGTGCTCCTCGCGGCCGTCGCCGCGGCGAGCGAGTGGGGGGTGTTGTGATGGGTGTCTATGTGCTCGGGATCTCCGGTGCCTCCGGGGTCCTCTACGGCGTGCGTGCCCTCGAGGTGCTGGCCCAGGCGGGCCACACGATCCATCTCATCGTCTCCGACGGCGCGCGCCATGTGGCGCGGCACGAGATGGCCCTCGACCTCGACGGGCGCGTCGAACAGGTCGCAGGAGACGTCGTCCTGCATGCGGAGAGCGACACGGCCGGTTGGCCCGCCTCCGGTTCGTTCCGGCATGACGGGATGCTTATCGTCCCGGCGTCCTTGAAGACCACCGCGGCCATCGCCCATGGCTACGCAGACAGCCTGCTGACCCGTTCGGCGATCGTCTGCCTCAAGGAATCACGCCGCCTGGTGATCGTGCCGCGCGAGACGCCGCTCGACCTCATCACGCTGCGCAATTGGGCGACGCTCAAGGAAGCGGGGGCGCGCCTCGTCCCGGCGATGCCCGGGTTCTATCATCGGCCGAGCACCATCGAGGACCTCGTCGACCATGTGGTCGGGAAGGCGCTCGACCAGCTCGACGTCGCGCACGACCTTTTTACGCGCTGGGGGCCCGAGCTGCGGCCGAAGAAGAGCGCGGCGTCGCGATAGTGTCGTCTAGGAGCGCTGCGGCACCACATCGCTGCCGGGGTTGCCTTCCGCGTAGAGATAGTGATGGCCGCGCACGCCCGGGTCGAGGGTCGGCGTGGTGAGGAAGACGATGGCGAGCGTGGCGTCCTTCGGGACGTAGCCCGATTCGTCCCCGACATTGACATGACGCTCCACGAGCGTCGTCGTCCCGTCGCTGTTCTCGCGCAGGAAGACCAGGTCGAAGTCACCGGTCTGCACACAAGTGGCGCCGATACAGGTGCCGAGGCCGGAGCCACTCCAGGGCTTCAGCTCGAACGGCGACTGGCCGCGCACGGGAAGGATGTCGTGCGTGATGCCGGTCAACGTGGTGGCGGAGAAGACACGCGAGAGTGGATGGGTGGGGACGTGGATCCATCCATCGTGCAGTTCGGTGTTCGGCACCTCGGGGCCCCCCTCCTTGTCGCCGGCGAGGACCGGGGTGCCGAGCGGTACGAGTCCGAGGACGACGAGCGCGACGACGGCGAGCCGGCGCGCGTGCTGGAGATGTTCGTGAGACATTGGTTCCTACCCTCTGGTCCGGCGAAGGTCCTACCCGTTCGGCCGGTCTCAGGGGGAAAGACCGTTTCGTGGGATATAAGCGGGCCGTCAGCCGTCATGGCACGCAAAGCGCGCGCTTCACGCGTCCTCAGAGGTCCGGCCGGGACCGTCAGGAGGGTGGGTGGCGTTGTACTCGAGCCGGTGCGCGGTCGCGGTGATGAGCTCCTCGTTGCCGAAGCGGAACAAGGAGACGATGTCGCGGTCGTCGACATGGGGACATTCCGAGACGAGCCGGCGGAACAGGGAACCGGCCCACGCCTGCTCCTCCATCGTGGTCTTCCCTTCCTTGTATTGGATGCTCTTCATGCGGTCAAGCTCGGGCAGTGACATGGGAAACGTCCGACCAGGGTGTCGCATGCGAACATGGGGCAACCAGTCAAGAACCTTTGGCGTCGTGGAGCGCCATCGTGGCCCCGGGGAGGGGCAGTCTTGTCCAAACCGCGTCAATGGCCACGGCTTCGCATCGACATCTCAAGCTCGCTGAGGAGGCGCCGATTGATGGGTACATCGATGCCATGCCGGGCCGCGCGCCGGACCACCTCGCCGGTGATCGCATCGGTCTCGAGCGGCCGTCCGGCGAGCAAGGCCTGCAGCATGCTCGAGCGGTTGCGCGCCGTGCGGCGCGCCACTGAGACGGCCGCCGCTTCGGCCTCTTCCGGGGCGAGGTCCACCCCTTCGGCCTGTGCCACGTCGGCCACTTCACGGGCGGCAGCACGCAGGTCCGCCTCCAAAGGGCCACCGTCCAGGAGGACCCCGTTCTCGATGCGATGGATGGCGGTCGGGGGGTTAATGGCGGCGTTCACCGCCACCTTGAGCCAAAGCATGCGACGCGGGTCGTCGACGACCTCGGTGGGGACGCCGGCCGCGTCGAGGAGAGCGGCGATCTTCCTGGTGGCCTCGGCCGCCGCCGGGACCCACGGGCCGACCCGGGTGTCGCCCGCTCCGGCATGCCGGGCATGGTCCGGTCCCAGGAGGGTCACTCCATGCGTGGTCGTCCCCACCACGACACGTTCGGCGCCGAAGGCGGCGGCGAGCGCCTCGGCGTTGCCGAGGCCGTTCTGCAGGGTCATGGCGATGCGGGGCCGGATGCCGGCCTCCTTGAGCGCCTCGACGGCATCGCGGGTCTGATAGGCGCGGGTCGCCACCAGGATGAGATCCGGTTCGGTGGGAAGGTCGGCGGGGTCACCGACCGCTCGGAAGCGCTCCGGGGGGACCGTCGTGTCGCCGCCTTGCCCGTCCGGGTCGGCGTCCGGGAGCGTCTCGAGCCGGATGCCACCTTCGAGTCCGAGCAGGCGCGAGGGCCGCGTCAAGAGCCACACCTCGGTGACCGGTGCGAGCCGGGCCGCCGACCAGAGGCCGATGGCCCCCGCGCCGACGATCACCACGGGTCCCAAGCCGTCCCCTCCACGGGCCTGACGGTCTCGTCGCGCTTGCGCGAACGCGCCTCGCGTCGTCCCCCTGCCGTGTAAGCACGTTCCTCTTCCCGTTCTCTCGTTCCGGAGAGCCGTGGCAGGTCGAGGATCTCACGGAAGTCGTCGATGACCGGGCGGGTCAACCCCATCACCGGTCGCAGGATCGGAAGGTCTGCCGCGCCTACCGTTTCGGGAAGACGCGGCGCCCACGGACTTCTTGCCGTCTCGCCGGTCATGATGGCCTGCGCGCCGACGCGATGGGCATGGGCCGAAGCGGCGGCGAGCATGGTGCGGATGAGCGGGACGCCATCGTCCGGCACAGGGTCGCCGGTGATGCTCTCGACGGTCTCGTCGTCCAGCCACCACTGCTTGATGAAGGCGGGTGCGTTCCATTCGCGCAACGCGCGATGGAGGTGGAGCGCCGGATGGTCGTCGTCATCGACGCTCTTCGGGGCGTCCAGCCGCGCCTTCGTGCCGACGATCTGCGGGAAATAGATGGGATGCATCGCCGCACCACGCCGCATCATGAGGTAGGCGGCCGCCGCGGCGTCGGCGGAATCGAGGAGCACCACCATGCGGCCCTGCGTGCCCATGGGCAGGCCACCGGGGCCGGGGACGCGTTCGTGGTAGAGGTAGGTGTCCCGTTCGCGCACCTCGATGAAAAGCTCCCATTCGGACTTGTCGAGGTCGACCGAGACATCGACGCCCTTGTTTTTCGCGGCGACATAGACCGCCGAGCCGGCATTGATGGCGACGTCCTGGCTGGTGAAGGGATGGGTGCCGCTTCTTCGCGGACGGAGTGCGAACCGCTTCGCCCCCTCGGGCCAATGTTCGGCGGCGTATTCGCCCGCGGTCTTGAGAATGAGATCGTAATCGGTCGGGATGCGCACGCACGGGCTGAACGTCGTGATGCCGAAGGTGTGCTCCGCGATCTTCGAGGCGGTGGCGATGTCGCCGGTCTCGATGAAGAGCCGTCCTTGTCCGCGCCGCACGAGGCCTTCCGAGCGTTCGCGCAGAAGGGCGTCCTCGAGCTGCCGCTGCAGGGTCTTCTCCATGCGGACGCGCACCGCGCGGCTCTTCAGCCCGACCTCGCCGTAACGAAGCAGGAGCCGGTCATGGGGCGGCAGGGCCACGGGCGGGCGAGACAGGCGGCTCCTCATATGGCTGGTGGTCGACCAGACGGGTGTGGCGACCCGGGGAGGATTCGACGAGGACGGTGCGGGTGTCGGTGGCGGGCACGGGGCCGAGGTGGCCGGCGCGTCTGAGGACATCGAGGAGCGAGGGCGTGAGGGTGGCGAAGAGGAGGGCGTTCACGACGGCAGGGACGAGGTTGAAGAGAAGCCCCGCGACCAGGTAGGGGACGAGGGCGGCGGTGCCGATCGCGCGTCCTTCGGGGGTAGCGCCATATTGCAGGGCATAGCCAAGCAGGTCTGTGGTGAGGGAGAAGAGCAGGGTGCCCCAGAGGCCGACGCAGGCGAGCACGGTGACGCGGAGCGCCTTTCCGGTGCGGTCTTTTGCCGGGCGGACGAAGAGCGGTCGGAGGAGACCACCGGCGACGCCGAGTAGCGCCATGGCGGGGGCGTTCGCGAAGAGCACCGGGTGGAGGCCGGAGAGCATGAGGTTGGTCACCGTCATGGCGAGGAGTCCGACGAGGGCCCCGGCGCGGGTGCAGAGGACGACCCCGGCGAAGAAGACCACGTAATAGGTGAGGGCGATGTTGGGGGCCCAGAGGAAGGCGATACGGCCGGCGATGGCGAGCGCGGTGAAGGCCGCGATGAGCGTGAGGCGCCTCGGGTCGTCCCGGAGCGGGGGGGACGCAAGGGGCCGAAGGGGGGCCATGGCGGTGGCAGAGGGCGAGGGGTCTTCAAGTTTGTTTGAAGAGAATCAAGTCGGCTTGAGATGTGGGGGTCAGAACAGGAAAAGGCCGGCGAGGAGGGCGACGGCGAGCCCCATCCAGACGATGTCCACCACGTGGAAGCGCGGGCGGACGAGCGGTTCTCTTCTGGGTCGTCCCCAGCCGGCAAGGAGGAGCACCCGGCCCATGCGGTCGGCCCGCTCGAGCGTGCGCGACATCACAGGCACGACCGTGGCGAGGGCCGGCACCAGACGCCCGATGAGCAGGCCGCGTGCCCGCTGCGCGCGCCGCACCCGCTCGGCCTCGGCGGCCATGTCGGGCACCTGACGGAAGACCAGGGTGAAGAGAAGCCCCAGACGGGGGAAGCGCGCCAGCGAGGCGAGCCAAGCGCGCGGCGGCAACGCGACCGCGAGCAGCGAGGTGACAAGAAGGACCGTGCCGAGCCGCGCCGAGAAGGCCGCACCGACCCCGAGGGCCTCCAACCAACCGAGGCCGACGAACGGCACGAGGATCGCCGCCTGGAAGACGATGGTCGCCGCGACGAGCCCCAAGACCATCCAACCGGTCGTCCGCGCCGTCGCGTGGGCACCGCTTCGGACGAGCCCGATACCGGCCGCCGCCGCGACCACCGCCACGCCCCAGGCCGGGCCGATGAGGGCGACGAGCGTCGCGGCCGCGGCCAAGAGGATGCGCGGGAAGACCGTCGGCGTGTGGTAAGGGGCTGCGTGGGGACCGGTCACGGCCGCACTTCCGGGAGGGCGGTGGTCTCCGGGGCGAGCGGATCCGGGACGACGTAGCCGTCCTTGGCGGGTCCCGGTTCGCCCGGTCGTGCCGCGTCGCCGACCATGACCCGCCCGTCGCCCGGCAGATGGATCCACTCCGCACCCGCGGGGAGGAAAGCGGGTTCATGCGTGGCGACGATGACGACGCCGCCCGCGCGGCCGAACGCCGCGATGTTCGCCCGCAAGGCGTCCCGCGCCACCGGGTCCAATCCGTGCGTCGGCTCATCCAGGAAGAGCACCGACGGGGAGACGAGGAGGGCGCCCAAGGTCTGCACCCGTCGCGCCTCGCCGCCCGAGAGTCGTTGCGGCGACACCTCGGCAAGATGAGTCAATCCTGCTTGCTCCAATCCGTTCTCGACCTTGCTGCGGGCACGATGGCCGAGCAGCAGTCCGAGCCGTTCGATGGGGGCCGTGAGCTCCTCCTTCACCGACGCGGCGAAGAACGCCTCGCGTGGTTCCTGGAAACAGACCTGCAACGTCCGCCGCAGGCCGACCTCGTGCGTCTCGCGCCGCGACACGCGGAGGCCCCTCGACCAGACGGGCCGGCCGGCGACCGTCACCGCTCCGGAGGTCGGTGCGACGAGACCGGCGAGCACCGAAAGCAGGGTGCTCTTGCCCGCACCGTTGCGGCCGAGGAGTCCCCACACACCCGGCCCAAGCCGGAACGTCGCATCATCGATGAGCCGCCGTCCGCCGCGGTCGATACTGAGGCTGTTGGCGACCACGGCCGGTTCCGCGCCGCCGGGGCCGCGGGCGATGGCAGGGGTCCAGATACGTGGAGGAGGTCTGGCGGCGCTCGGGACAAGATGGAGTTCCCGGTCGGCGAGGGCGCGCAGCGGGCCGATGCGGTGCTCGGCGACGAGGACCGTGCGCGCTGTGTGGATGCGCGCAAGGTCGTCGAGGAGGTGCCGCACGCCGGGCGGGTCAAGGTCGGCGAGCGGCTCGTCCAAGAGCACAAGGGGAGGGTCGAGCGCCTCGATGCCGGCGAGCGCGGCGCGTTTGCGTTCTCCGACCGAGAGCGTCGACACCTCGCGCTCGGCCATCTCCATGAGACCGGACGTCTCGAGCGCATGTCCGACCCGGTCGGCGGTCTCGTCACGGCCCAGGCCGAGGAGTTCGAGCGGCAACGCGAGCGCCGAAAGGAGGTCGACACCGAGAAGACCGTCCCCCGGTTCCTGCTGCAGGAACCCGACACGGCCCGGCCGCGGCCGGGGCAGTGGCCCGGGGTCGACACCTTCCGGCCATGCGACGACAAGGTGCCCACCGACTTGCGGGTCGGAATAGGTGGACCCGAGCCCGGCGACGAGTGACAACAGCATGCTCTTGCCGGTCCCCGAAGGCCCTGCGACGAGGAGCGTCTCGCCTGGTTCGACGGTGAAGGACAACCGGTCGATCGGCACCGGACCCGAACCGCCCGACGGACCGAACGACAGCCGCTCGGCCCGGACCGCGGGCGCCCCGCTCAGGACACCTGCGGATGCGGTGCCGTCCGGCGCTTCGGCTTCCACGGGGCGGCCGAGCGAGCACGCCGTGAAAAGCGTGGGGGCGAAGTGCGCCTCGGGTCGGCCGCGACGGCGGCCTATTTCAGCCGGTCCCCGGAAGGGAAGCCGGAGCGGCCTATGCGCGAAGGGTTTATACCCGTCCGCCCGCCGTCCGCCGCCTGTCCGTACGGACACGATGCCCATGGCGACCATCGCGGAGCAGATCAAGGAGATCGAGGAAGAGATCCTCAAGACGCAGAAGAACAAGGCCACCGAGTTCCACATCGGGAAGCTCAAGGCCAAGATCGCCAAGCTCCGGCAAGAACAGGAAAAACAGCGCCTCATGGGCGGCGGCGGGGGCGGCAAGTCCTTCGCGGTGAAGAAATCGGGCAACGCCACGGTCGGGCTCGTCGGGTTGCCCTCGGTCGGTAAATCGACCCTCATGAACAAGCTCACCGGCACCGAGTCGGAGGTCGGCGCCTATGCCTTCACGACGCTGGACGTCATCCCCGGCTCGATGGAGTACAAGGGCGCCAACATCCAGATCCTTGACATGCCCGGCATCATCAAGGGTGCCGCATCGGGGAAAGGGCGCGGCAAGGAGGTCTTGGCGGCGGCGCGCAGTTCCGACCTCATCTTCATCACCGTCAACGCCTATTCCCCCAACGAACTCGAAGTGGTCCTGCGCGAGATCTACGACGCCGGCATCCGGCTCAACCAGAAACCGGCCGACATCCAGATCGTCAAATCGGACCGCGGCGGCCTCAAGATCAACAAGACGGTCGAACTGACCAACATGGACGACGACTACATCGAGGACATCTGCCGCGAGTTCAAGGTCGTCAATGCCAACATCGTCATCCGGGAAGACATCACCATCGACCAGCTCATCGACAAGCTGGCGGGCAACCGCGTCTACACGCGCGGCTTCATCGCGCTCACCAAGTCAGACCTATTGCCCGAAGAGGACCTGCAAGAGAACGTCAAGGAACTCTCCGCGCAGGGCTTCCGCGTCGTCCCTATCTCCGCCATCACCGGCATGAACATGGACCTCCTCAAGGACACCGCCTTCGAGATCCTCGACTTCATCCGCGTCTACCTCCGCCCGCACAAAGGCGAGACCGATTACGAGGAACCCCTGGTCATCACGCGCGGTTCCACCGTCGGCGACGTCTGCGACCACCTGCACCGCGAGTTCCGTAAGTTGTTCCGCTATGCGCAGGTGTGGGGCAAGAGCGCCAAGTTCGACGGACAGCATGTCTCTTTGGACCACGTCTTGGAAGACCAGGACGTGTTGACCATCGTGACGAAGAAGAAGATCTGAGTCCTATCGCTTCTTCGACCCCATCCGCCCCATGTTGTTGGTTTTGCGGCTATGCCTGCCCAAATGAATATATGAAGAAAAGGCATGATCGGTGCAGTGACTCCTCGCATGATCGATTCGACGAGGAGGAAGTGGTATGCACTCGGGGTTTTCGTGCTGTTGGCGATCTCTGCCGTGACGATCCTACCGAGCAGTCCTGAGACCACTTGGCCTCTTTGGTTGCTTCTATGGTCATTCTGCTCCTTCGTGGTCGTCGCGGCCGGTCTAGTGTACTTCCATCAAGACGTGAGCGTTTTTCTGCCGGCAGGAGGCGTCGGACTTATTGTCGGAATCTATTATAAAATGTATAGATGGCAAATTGACTACCATGAATCCTTTTTTAAACTTGTTGAGTACAATCTTATTTTGTTAGCAGGACTGTTCGTTTTTTCTATTGTAGGGATCGTCGTAAGTCGGAAGAGAGCACCTCAAGACGTTTT
>JAHWKR010000044.1:5735-29619 GCA_019347805.1 Methanobacteriota archaeon | reverse complement strand
CGCTCTTCCGATCTTATAGGTGGGGTCGCATCGGCCGGTCTTGCATGAAGGTCTCGGTCGTCATCCCGACATTGAACGAGGAAGCGGGCATCGGACCGACCTTGGACGCAATCGACCGGGAGGCGTTCCGCTCGCGCGGCTGGGACCTGGAACTCGTCATCGTCGACGGCGCCTCGAAGGACCGCACTCAGGAAGAGGCGACGGAACGCGGCGCCCGCGTCATCGTCGAACCCCGGAAGGGCTATGGCCGCGCCTACAAGACCGGGTTTCGTGACGTGGACGGAGATATCATCGTCACCGGTGATGCCGACACCACGTATCCGTTCGACCAGGTGCACAAGTACATCCAGATCCTCAAGGATTCCGACCTCGATTTCATCACCACAAATCGGTTCGGCCACCTCGACCAGGGTGCGATGTCGTTCCGCAACCGCCTCGGCAACCGTGTCCTCACCCTGGCACTCCAGTCGTTGTTCTGGAAGCGCGTGCGCGACTCCCAATCGGGGATGTGGATCTTCCGTCGCTCGGTGCTCGACAGGATGACACCACTCGAACGTTTCTCCGACGGGATGCCGTTCTCCGAGGAGATCAAGGTCGAGGCGTTCTGCCGCAAGGACATCAAGGCCATCGAGATCCCCATCGAGTACAAGGAACGGACCGGCGAGGTCAAGCTCGAGGCCTGGGGCGACGGCTGGAAGAACCTCGGCTATCTCTTCAAGAAGCGGTTGACGTTCCGGAAGGGCCGCACGGCTTAGGACGACCGTTTTCTGCTGGGTATGGATATTTTGTTGTCTCGCGAAAAAAGTAGCGGCAGCTTCAGCGACCGCTCGGTCGTATGAAAAACAAGAAGAGGGGATGAAGGGGAGGGAAGAGAAGCGTCCTCGAGCCTACTTCTGGCCTTGTTGCTTGTAGAAGTAGTAGCCGGCGAAGCCGATCACGGCGAGCACGATGAGCACCAGGAGGAGCACACCGAAGTTGAAGCCGCCGTCACCGTCACCGGGAGCGCCATCTTTGCCATCAGTGCCATCCGGTCCGGTGGTCTCATCGTTCTGCACCGTGACGTCCTGGGACGATTCGGCCGTGTTGTCGACATGGTCGTAGGCGACCGCGCGGAACGTGTGGTCACCGTTCGCAAGGGCGGTGGTGTCCACATCGAGGCTCCACGGTTCGGAGGTGTCCTCACCGAGCATGGTGTCGCCGGCCCAGAACTCGACCCGCTGGACGCCAAGATTGTCGTCCGCTGTGGCGGTGAGCTGGACGGTACCGGAGAGTTCGCCATCCGGTGCATCAAGCGTCACGGTCGGGTCCCCCTCGTCGAAGGCGACCGCGTAGAAGGAGCAGCACGGTGCGGTTCCAGTACCACTGTAGACGCCGCCATCGAGGGTGAGCGCGATGCGACCGTGGGGGGTCCACTCGTCACCCGCGCCGTCCCACTTGATGAGGACCGCTTTGTCCGGGTCACCGGCGTCGGCCTCAGGGATGGTGAGGGCGATCGTCACCTCATGGTTCGTGCCGCCGGTGGAAACGGTGATCTGTATGAATCCAGCCACCGTTACGCCTGAGGGCAGGTCACCGACATCCGCCGGGGGCTGGTCGGCCGTGAACCGTTGTATGGTGATGTCGGCATTGGTGAGGTCCGAGCCGGGGACGAAGGTGATCTCCCCGATGAGGGGGTCGCCCGGGATGTTGATGACGAGGCTGCCGTCGGCCGCGAGGCTCGCCACCGTCGAGCGGTAGGCAGCCACAGCGAAACCGGTCGGGTTCACGTTGTTCGCGGTCACCATGACGGATGTGGGGGGTCCTCCGCCACCCGTGCCTCCGTCACCACCGCCAGCGCCGCCACTGCCACCGCCGCCTCCGGCGCTGGAGACGGTGAACGGCTTAGCGACCGAGCTGAATTCGCCAAGTGTTGAAGAACCCGAATCAGCAACGAATGTAATCCAGAAGTTCCCCGCACCGAGAGACCCCGGAGCGACAGTTACAGTAAATCGCATGATGAGGGAACCGGTCCCATCATAACCGTACCCATACCCGGTGTTCACCTGAGGCGATAGATATCCGGTTCCAAAGTACCCATATCCAGGTCCAACCTCGTAGCCGTATCCAGGATTATTCACCTGGCATGGACTACATTCCGCCCAATACCCAGATTCTTGTAGAACACGATATCCAGTCCCGACCTCGTTCGCGTAAAAATTGTCGAAACCGAGGGCAGTAATGGCGGTGCTCGCCGAGCCTCGGCGGTCAGAGAGCGCGGGGCTCGTCGCGGTCGTACATCCCTGCACTGGCGCAGTGCAAGTGGCCGCGGATCGGAGGGTGACCTGTGTCGAAGAGGTTTTGGTGATCGATGAGGTGAAAGGTGATGTGGTCGTATCCTGTTCGATGACCGCGTGCACTTCTTGGATAGGAGTCCTGCGGTTGTCAGGAATCGTCACATCCACGTTGATGGTGACCGATGATTGACCCGTGTTCGCCGAAAAATCCTGTACCTCGACCGTCACCGCCTGCGCTTCATCGAACAGGGCGATGACAAGACCGGACACGAGCAGGAGTACCCCTGCGAAAGCTGCGAACCTAAGTTTCGTCTCTTTGGAGACACCCTTTTCGGACATGAGTGAGCCACCCGTGCTGATTCTCCCGGCAGGCGAGGGTCTTTTTTAACCGTTGGGGTTTCGCCGAGTGACGGAACAGGAGTGGAGAGGGGAAACTGCGTATCCCATACGAGCACATCGATATGACCCTTGGCGGTCACAAGAAGACGCGAAGTGGGATGAGGAGAAGCACGGTCGCGGCCGTGGCGAGGTTCACAATGGCTGGATGGATGCCGGTCTGCCCGGCGCGGCGCGCGCCGACCGCCACGATGGGGGCCACCAAGGCCAGGGTGGTGCCGACGATGAGGATCGCGTCGTCGAACGCGCCTTGAAGGGCGAGTCCTGCGGTCCAGAAGAGGCCGAGGAGTGCGAGGGGGAGCCATTCGCGTTCGGGTCGCCCGGTGGTGCGGAACGCGGTCTCGATCCCGAGCCCGGCGAGGATGCCGAGGCCGCCCAGTGCGACGACACCCCATGCGGAGAGGAGGGTCGGGACGGCTTCGAGGGTGGGGCCACGGTCGAGGGCGGCAAGCAGGAATGCACCGACTGCAGGGAATGCAGCCAGGAGGAGCGCGCCACTGGAAAACGAACGGCCGATACGAATATTGGCCGGTTGTCGGGATAAGACATGGCTGACGAGACCGGCCGACAGTGCGACGACGACGAGCCATATCGCCACCCCGGTGACCAGCGCCAGAACCGCCACTGCAGCAGCGAGAACCCAACCGAGATAGGGTGGTTGGAAGCGCAGCCCGAATCGTTCAGAGCGGATGACCGGCGGTCCGGCGGCAAGGAGGGCCAGGACGACCGGAGGGACGATCATGCCGATGGTTCCCGGGACGAAGACCAGGAGGCCACCAAAAGCCAGAAGACCGGGGGCGGCGAGACGCTGTGCGACCACCATGGTTCCAAGGACGATCAGCAACGCGAACCCGTGGCCGAGCCCGACAAGGAGCACGGGCGCCAGTCCGGCCGCGAGGAGCGACAATCCGGCATCGTGGGTCTGGTCCCAGGCGAGCAAAGCGGCGAGTGCCGCCACTGCGATCGCGAGAAGCCCGACGAGCGGAGAAAGGATCACCAACACGACGAGTACCACAGCAGGAACGAGCGCGAGGGGCAGGTCGTTCAAACGGAGCGACGGCGAACTCCGTGTCTCTTCTGTGGCGTTGGCACGCGCACGCACCCGCATGGCGGGCCGGTCGCTCATGGCGTCTCCCCGGCAAGGAGTTCGTCGAGCGGCTGTCGCGGCCCCCCTCGTGCGCGCGGCCGGGGATCGGTGCGTACGGCATAGTGGGCGGCGACGAGGGCGATGAGCAGGAGCACGACCCCGGTGCGGAAGAGCAGGCCGAATGTGTCGCCGGTCGGCAGCGTGTGGCCGAACGCCTGCGGGAAGCCGAAGAAACGGCCGATGGCAAGGAGGAGAGCGGTGACGAGAAGCCCTGCTGCGATGCTCGGCAAGGTGGAGACGACAGTGTCGCGGAGCGCCCGGTTCGCCGTCTGTGTCTGGGTCGCGCCGAGCGCCTCGAGGGTGGTGAGCACTCCGTTGCGTTCGCGGACCTCGCGCACCACGCTCACCCAGACGAGCGCCCCGGCATGGACCAGTGTCGCCATGAGCACCAATGAGCTCGCGGTGTCGAGGTCGGCGAAGACACGATCAAGGAAGGCGCGGGACGGGTCGGTGATGGCCGTCGTGCCACCCCCTCGTTGTGCCTTCTCGGCGAGGACGTCCTCGACGGTGCGGACGCGGCTCACGCTGCCCTCGGATTCCAGGCTACGGTCGTCGCGCACCGTCAACGTGCGGCTTGTTCCAAGGAGCGCCACCGTGTGGTCGCCGTAGGTCGTCGTGAACTCGCTGGTGACGACGGTCCTTCCGGCCGCACTCAGCCGAAGATGCACCGGGGGCCGCTCTTCGCCATCCAAGCTCCAGCCGATGTCGCCGTCGAAAGCCGCTCCGCCGAGATTGGCGAGGCTCGCCTCGGCGCGGATGCGCACCGTGTCGCCGTCCACCGGTGTCGGCGCGTTGAAGAAGATGCGTTCGACGACCAGCCGGGGCGCGTCCCGCCATTCCGGTCCGTGCACGAGGACGGTCCGACCGGCGCGCGCTTGGGAGTCGCCACTTCCGCGCACGACGCTGATCGTGTAGAGGCCGTCTTCGTCCAACGTGACCGTCGCACGGCCGTTCGCGTCGGTGGCGGTATAGATGTCGCCGTCGACGAGCACGCCTGCGTTGGAGACCGGCGTCCCGGACGCGAAACGGGCGCGCAGAGAGAACGGCTCACCACGCACGGTCGTGTCGGGCATGATGAGGTCGAAATGGCCCCGTTGCGTCTCGCTCTCGGCCGTGGGATTGACCTCCACCTTGACCTTGGTGGTGTCGGGGACGAGGAAGCGGACGGTCTCGTTGCGCGCTTCGCCGGATCGCAGGGTCACCGTGCGTTCCTCCACGACCACGTCATTGACGCGCACGGCCAAGGTCCGTGTCGCCGCTTCTGGGCCACGGTTCTCGAGTTCGATCTCGACGCTCGCGGGCGTGAGCGGCACCGGCGGTTGCGGCGAGACGCGGATGGAGAGCACCTCGACCGCGCTCGGTGGGATGAGCGCGTGCACATCGGCCTCGGGGTCGTCGAGGCGGAGGTGGACCATGGTGACCTTGTCCTGCGGCAACGCGGCGAGGCGCCCGGCGGTGTCGAGGTCGACAAGGAGTTCGTCGTTCTCGAGGCTCGTGCCGTCGACGATGGCGACGACGCGCACCGTCTCGATGCCGATGCGGTAGCTTGCCGGGATGACGACCGTGTCGCCGACGGCGAGGTCGAGTGCGCGGGCAAGGCGCCAACCGGCCATCGCTTCGCCCGGTCCAGTAGGCCAGGCGCCGGAGTCGAGGCGTGGGCTTCCCCAATCGCGCCACGCCGGTAGGTCTACGCCTTTGACCATGACCGGTCGGCCGTCGAGAACGGTGGGGGCGTAGGTCTCGGGGCTTGCAGCCTGGACGCCGGTATAGGTCGCCCCGTGGGTGCCGAGGACCCGGTCGGCTGTGCCGCGCAGCGGATTGTCGCTTCCTTCGACGACGACGCTGCTGTCTGCATCGGTCTGGAACAGTTGTGTCGGGACGGCGGAGGCGCTCGAGAGGACGGCAAGGATGGAGGCGGTGACGAGCGTCGCGGTGAAGACGCCGGCGCTGAGCCGGGGGGTGACGAGGAGGAAACGGATGGGGCCGGGGAAGCGGCGCGCGCTCAAGCGGTTCCCCGCAAGACGGGCGGCGGGGTCGCGGGCGAGGGCGCGCCAACCGGCGAAGGTGCCGAAGAGGACACCACCGACGGCGGCGGCTCCGAGGGCGAGGACGAGGGCGAGGGGGCCGAGCCGAAGAGGGGTCCCCAGCGCACTGCCCGCGACCCGCAGGGTGACGAGCGCGGCGACGAGTCCGATGACGATCCCGGTGGTGACCAGGGTGATCGTTCGCCCGAGGACGACGCGTCGGGCGCGTTCGGCGCCGGCGAGCGCTTCCAGCGTGGCGAGGTCCCCACGTCGCGCCAGGACCTCGAGGTGGACGAACCCGGCGGCAAGGAGCGACACGACGGCACCGCTTGCCAGGATGACGAGGATGAGTCCGCCGGTGAGTTGTCCGGCGCCGCCTTCATAGAACGCGGCGAGGCCTTGCCATGGGGCTCTTGCAAGTGTCGTATCGGGCGCCTCGGCGCCGGGCATGTATGCAGCGACGGGTCGCACCTTGGTCCCGCTGAGCGTCCGGTAGTCGTCAGGATGGACGAGGAGGGCGTCGAGCGGTCCATGGTCGTAGGCGGCCATCGAGGTCGCGTTGGCGAAATCGAGATGTTCCCAATCGGTGGCGACATTGCCGAGGTAGGGGCCGGCGACGAGGCGTTCGTCTTCGAACGGCCAGGGGTCGACGGTGGCGACAGGGACGCCGTCGAGTAGGGTCCGGTAGACGAGGATGGAGCCGGGTGGGGAAAGGGAGGCGTCGAACGGGCCGCCGTCTGGGGAATAGAGGACATGGCCGGGGTTGGCGCGATCTTCTTCCAGGGCCGCGCCGGTCGTCCCGAGGACGTCGAGGACGCCGGCGGAGACGAGGGCGTAGGCGACGGAGAGGGCGATCGCCACCACGGCGAGGGCGGCGCGAGGGGACACGCCGAAGATGAAGGCACGTGCGATGAGCACGGATTCGGCGACGGGGCGGGGGGCAAGAAGGTTTGTGTTCCTGTATCCTGGAGGGCGCGCCTGTGGAGCGGCGAGAAACAGAGCCCGAGATGTGTCCGAGGCGGGACATGGGCCGGGCCTGGAAAACTCCTCGCGAGGGGGCGGGACCGGCGTGGATATCCTTATCAACTCGGCTCCGAGAGGCGGACCCGTGCCCCGCGTCGCGATCCTCGACGGCTATGTCGACGAGCCCGCCCAGTTCGGGGTGCCGCCCTATCTGAGTCCGCAGGCGCGCTACCTATACGGTGCGGCACGGGCGGCAGGGCTCGAAGGTGATGCGGCGGTGGTCGCCGACGCGGCCGACCCGGACATCCTCTATGGCACCATCGACGCGGTGCGCAAGCGGCCGAAGGAGCTCTCCAGGCTGCTAGACGCCGAGGTCGTGGTGGTGCTCGCGTCCTGCGTCGTCCCGGGCAAATATCTGCGCGGATCGCCGATCACGCGCGACGAGGCGTCGCGGGTGCTGCGGGGCGCCAAGCAGCGTGGGGCGTTCACCATCCTGGCGGGCGCCTGCGCCCGCTTCGGGTTCAGCGAGGGCGGCGGCAAGCCGCTTCTCGGCCTCGGTCCACTCGAGCCGCATCTGGACCGCAAATGTCCCGACCATTCCGACGCCTTCCTGTTCGACCTCTTGACCACGATGGCAACAGGCGATGAGCCGCCGGGCCCCTTCGGTCAACGCAAGCGGACTCCCGCGGAGTGGGACCGCTTCGCGCTCCTGGGGGCCGACCTGGTGGTCCAGCATCCGGACCATCCAGAACCGCTCACCGCGGAACTGGACACCTATACGGGTTGCGCGCGGTTCGTCGATGGTGGTTGCCGGTTCTGCATGGAGCCGCTCGAGGGCATGCCGAAGTATCGGGACGAGGCGCGCATCGAGGAGGAGGTCGCGCGGCTGGCCGCGCTCGGGGTGCGCAATTTCCGTCTCGGGGGTCAGGCCTGTTTCTGGTCCTACAAGGCGAAGGGCGTGGGGACCGATCCGGACCCGCGGCCGGATGCCGATGCGGTGCGACGCCTCCTCGAGGGTGTGCGTCGGGCCGCTCCGGATTTGCGTGTCCTGCATATCGATAATGGCAATCCGACGGTCATCGCCAAATGGCCGGACGAGTCACGCGAGGTGACGCGGCTGCTCGTCGAGCATGGCACCGACGGCAACATCGCCGCGTTCGGCCTGGAGTCGATGGACCCTGCCGTGCAGTCGGCGAACAACCTGAACGCGGACGAGACCATCGCCATGGCGGCCATCCGTCTTCTCAACGAAGAGGGTGGGGCGCGTGGTCCGAACGGTCATCCCTGGGTCTTGCCGGGTCTCAACTTCATCTCGGGTCTTCCGGGGGAGTCGAAGGAGACGAACGGCTACAACCTGCGTTTCCTGGAGCGTGTACTGGCGGAGGGGCTCCTGGTCCGGCGCGTCAACATGCGCCAGATCCTCCCGTCCAGGAAGGGCATGGAGCCGATGCCGCAGCGGTCGCACCACGATTTCGTGTCGTTCAAGAAGAAGGTGCGGGAGGGTTTTGACCGGCCGATGCTGGAGCGCCTCTACCCGGTCGGCACGGTCCTCCAGGATGTCTTCATGGAGACGCGGGACGGCCACACGACCTTCGGTCGGCCCATCGGCACTTACGCCATCCTCGTCGGGGTCGGCTATGAGGTGCCGCTCGAGTCGTTCCACGATGTCGTTGTGACCGACCATGGGTTCCGCTCGCTCACCGGCTTCGTCACCCCGTTCCCGGTGCGGGGCACCTCTGTACGGACCTGGCAGGCGCTTCCCGGTATCGGCAAGAAGACGGCGGTGGACCTCAAGGTCAAGCCCCCGGTGGACGCAGCGGCTTTCCAGGCGCGGGTCGATCCTGTGGTGGCCGAGCGGCTCCTGCCCCATCTCGCCTTTTGAAACGACCGATACGCGGTGGAGCATGCGGTTTTCGTCGGCGCCACCGGCTCTCGTCCTCCGGGTCGCCCTCCCGTTGTCCCTTCCGACCCACGGCGGCCCCGGGGCCCGGCGGTCCGCAACAACCGTTAAGAGCCGCCGCCCTTCATGTCGACCCCATGTCCCTGCGTGCCGAGCCGGTCATCTGCCTGCTCCTTGTTCTCACGACGCTCGCGGGTTGTCTCGGTTCCGATACGCCGACCGAGACGCCCGATACAGACGGATCGGCCTTGACCTCGGTCTTCGAGCGCAATCTGTTGCCCTTCAACGTCACGAGCTCCTACAGCCACACGTTGGCCGGCGGCCTCTACAACATCCTCGAGCCGCTCTCCATTGACGTCCCGGTGGCGCTCCCGCTCGACGAGGGCGGGGCGGCCATCACGCAGGACGCCAAGGTCCACATGGGCCTCTGGCTCCCCGATGTACCGGAAGGCACGAAGGTGCCGGTCGTCGCCGACATCGGTCCCTACTACTCCGACGGCGATGTCGACGCCACCACCCCGGCCCGCCGCCTCGGTGGTTTCCTCATCGAGAACCTCGTCCCGCAGGGCTACGCGGTCGCGCAGGTGTCGGTCTTCGGCACCGGCCAGGCGAACCACTGCATGGACCTGATGGGGCTCAGCGAACAACTCGGCATCGACGCTGCGGTGACCTACCTGGGCACGCAGGACTGGTCCAATGGCAACGTCGGTCTCATCGGCCGCAGCTACGACGGCTCGACCCCCTGGCAGGCGGCGATGTTCGGCAACGAGCACCTGAAGACGATCGTCCCCATCTCGGGCCTCATCGGGATGCACGAGTTGATGTGGCGCAACGGCTCGGCCGAGTTCCGCGGCCCCATCATGCACAATGTCGTCTACGGGACGTTCGGCATCGATTCGGCCGATGTCAACGCGTTCGCCATCCTCGGTGGTGACGCGACGAAGGCGGTGACGGTGAACGAGTTCGACGAGGACGACCTCGACACGCTCTGCAAGGACTATGCGCTCGGCCCCGCCGTGGGTGCCGCCGCCTACGCCACCGGCGACTGGGCCGCCCCAGAGGTCAACGACTACTGGAAGGAACGCTATTTCCTTGACCGGGCGCTTGCGAACTACAAGGGCAGCGTCTACTTCATCCACGGTCTGCAGGACTGGAACGTCGACCCTCACATGGCCTTCCCGGCCTACCAGCAATTGCAAGGCAAGGGCATCGAGGTGAAGGGGCTCTTCGGCCAGTGGAACCACATGTATCCAGACCGCCCGAGCGAGCACGTCAACGCCGGCGAGGGCCGCGGACGCGAGGCGTTCCCCGAGTCTGTCCGCTTCGACTGGGCGCAGGATCTCCTCGAATGGTTCGACCACTACCTCATGGGCACCGGTACGAAGCCGCCGCTGCATGCCGAGGTGCAGGACAACCAGGGGGCGTGGCGCATCGAAGCGACCTATCCGCCGACCGACGCCACCTGGAACCTGATCAAGCTCTCCGAGGGCGAGCTCGTCCAGGGCGCGGGCCCGACCGGTGACCCGGTCGTGAAGCCAGCGTCCAATACGCTCGGCTTCGAGGAGTCTGGAGAACCCGTCGTCTATACCTTCCCCGGCTTCGACAACGACACCCGCATCGTCGGCACGCCGCGCTTCCACGCCACGGTCACCCCCACGGGCCCCGGTGGACAGCTCTTCGCCGAACTCGTCGACAAGACCGACGGCCTTCGCCTCGGGCACGCGGTCATGGACCTGCGCTTCGCCGACGGCGGCAATACGATGAAGCCGGTCACGCCGGGCAAGGCCATCGTCGCCAAGATGGAGTTCGAGGCGTTCGATGTCCTCTTGCCTGCGGGTCACGAACTGGAACTGCGCATCTCGGCGACCGGTGAGGACTACCTGCCGGCCGCGGTGTCGGACCCGGTCATCATCGACCCGGCCGAGAGCGTCCTCAAACTGTCGACCATCGAGCGCGGCGCCGAGGCGTTCTTCACACCACCTGCGTGGGACGTCTGCACGCACCCGGATATGGTCAGCCGTGCGGGGAACAACGAGAACTTCGCCAAGCGGTTGAACGAAGACCACGGCTGCGCGTTCTAGCACGGACATCGTCCTCTCTTCCCTTCCTCTTCTTCCTTCCTTTATCACTGTTTTAACGCGTCTACTTGATTGAGTCGATCCGCTCGCGCCATCGCACTAGGACGGAGCGACGCGCAGCATCAAGAACACTCCACCGGCCACGAGGAGCCAGGTCAGGACGGCGACACCGAGGGGAGCCGTACCTGCTTGCCGGATATCACCGAACCGCGTCTGCAATCCGAGCGCGGTGAGGGCGTAGACCAACGCGATGCGGTCAATGGTGCCGACGACGTCGAGGAGCCCGGCGGGCAATGGAAGGATGGAGCCGAGGATAAAGAGGAGCAGGAACCCCCACACCTCGACGGGAAGCCATGTACCAGCCGCTTTCTCACCGCGGCGCTTGAAGGCGAACGCGAGGGCGATGGCCACGGGTCCAAGAAGCGCCACGCGCGAGAGTTTGACGACCGTCGCGGGTGCGCCTGCGGCGATGCCACCGCCGGCGAAGGCCGCGCCGATGGCTTGTGGGACCGCGTGCAGGGTGGCGCCGCTCCATTGCCCGAAGCCGGTGGCGTCGAGCGGGTGGAACGCCAACTGGACGGCGGGATAGACGAGGAGGCCTATGGAGCCGAGCGCGGTGATGGCCGCCACCGCATAGGAGACGTCTTTCTCTTCGGCGCCGACCGTATTGCGGACGGCGGCGATGGCCGACGCGCCGCAGACCGCGGTGCCGGCGCCGATGAGGGCGGCCATGGGGCGTGGCACTCCGAACAGGCGACCAATGAGGAAGGCAAGCAGCAGCGCGGTGACGACGACACCGAGGACGAGGAGCGCCGTGCGACCGCCGAGTCCGAGGACGTCCTGGACCGACACGCGCAGGCCGAGGAGCACGACGGCGAACGCGAGCACCCGTTTGCCGGCGAATCGGACGCCAGGTCCGAGTGTCGTCTCTGGGGAGTACAGGTTCCCGGCAAGGACGCCGAGGACGACGCCGAGCGCCGCGGCCTCGACACCGAAGGGGCCGACAAAATGGGCGAGGAAAAAGGCGAGTGCGGTGAAGAGGCCGGTGTGCACGAGTCCGGGAAGAAGGCCGTACCCGTGAGGTTCCGGGGTCACGACCCGGCGAAGAGGGTGCCGTTCAAGTGGTTTGTCGCCTGGTGCGATGGAACACCTTCGCCTTGATGCGTCGGACGCCGCGGGGACAGAGCTTTTGGCCAGTCGCTGGGTCGGGGGGCCGATGACGCTCTGTGCGGGTGCCGATGCGCGAGCGGGTGGCTGGGTCCTGGTGCTCCTCAAGGGCGGCCATCTGCACGCCATGGAACGGCACCGCACGTTCCCTGATCTGTTGTCGCGCGCTCAGGATGCGGAAGTCGTGACGGTCGACGTCCCGCTCGGCCATGACGACCCCGATGGCGTCAAGAACAAGGGCCGCCGTGCGTGCGACATCTCCGCGCGGCGTTTCGTCGGACCCGTCGCCGATCGCATCGACCTCGCGCCCCCACCTGTGCTCTTCACCTATCCGGACCGGAGCCAGGCGGTGCGCGAGGCGACGGCGAAGGGTTGGCCGACACCGTCCGAACGTCTCTGGTCGCTTCGCGAACGGATGGAAGAGGCGCAGGCGGCGGCGCAGGTGGACGACCGCATCGTGGAGGTGCATCCGGAGCTGTCGTTCCATGCGCTCCTGCGGGAGGAGACCGACCGGGACCATCTTGTCCGGCCCCAGGCGACATGGGACGGCCTCGTCGAGCGGCTCGGACTGTTGCACAAGGTCGGGTTGCGCCCGGCGCGCAGCTTCGGTGGCCTGGGATTGGTGACCCCGCAGGATGTGCTGAGCGCGACCGTCACGGCGTGGAGCGCATTGCGCGTCGCAGAAAGACGTGCCCTTAGCTTCCCTGAGACAGGCGAGATCCGGTTGTGGTGTTGAGACCTGGCCCTGCCCCATAACGTGATATAGTGGCACTCCTCACCGGAGCGTAGCCAGACCTGATCGTGAATCCATGTCCGCGGGCGCGGTCGCCCTTTGCACCGCCCGCCTTTGCGCCTTGTGCGGGACCGGCGACAGGCTCCTTTTCTTGTCCGGCCCCTAAGAGGCAACAACAAAATGCAAGATTTCTCTCAGTTCAGACTCTTCCCGGGTACCCTGGATGCCATCGCGGCCAAGGGCTACGAGACCCCGAGCCCGATCCAGGTGCTCGCCATCCCCCCCGTGCTGGACGGACGCGACCTCATCGCGCTCGCCCAGACCGGGACCGGCAAGACCGCCGCCTTCGGCGTCCCCTTGGTGGACGCGCACCGGGAGCGCCATGACAACACCGTCATCGCGCTCGTCCTGGTGCCGACCCGCGAGCTCGCCATCCAGGTCGCCGAAGAGCTCGACGAGCTCGCCGCCGGCTCGGCCCTCCGGGTCGTCGCCATCTATGGTGGCGCCGGCTTCGGCAACCAGCTCGACGCGCTCGGCCGTCGCGGGGCAAAGATCCTCGTCGCGACCCCGGGTCGCCTGCTCGACCACATGGAGCGCGGGACGGTGCGGCTCGACAGGATCGAGACGCTCGTCCTGGACGAGGCGGACCGCATGCTCGACATGGGCTTCGTCCGCGACGTCGAGCGCATCATGAAGGACATGCCGAAGAAGCGCCAGACGCTCCTCTTCAGCGCCACGATGCCGAAGGAGGTGCGCCGGTTGTCCGAGCGCTATCTCGACCGTCCCTTCGAGGTCAAGGTCGAGGCAAAGACGGCGACGGCCGACCTCGTCGAGCAGTTCCGGCTGCGCGCCGAGAAGGGCGACAAGCAGACCGTGCTCATCGACGTCCTCCACGCCGAACTGCCCGAGCGCGCCATCGTCTTCACCCGCACGAAGCATCTGGCGCGCCGCCTCGCGGAGCGCCTCGACAAGGGCGGCTGGTCATCGGTCGCCCTGCAGGGCAACATGACCCAGGGTCAGCGCGAACGCGCCCTCACCGCGTTCCGCCAAGGCGATGCCCGGATCCTCGTCGCGACCGATGTCGCGGCGCGCGGTCTCGACATCCCCGAGGTCAGCCACATCGTCAACTTCGACCTGCCGGACGGCGCCGACGCCTATGTGCACCGCATCGGCCGGACGGCCCGCATGGGCCGCGCGGGACGGGCGTTCACGTTCGTCCAGAGCGACGAGGCGCGCGACATGCGCGACATCGAACGCGCGACCGGCGCCCGCATCGACCCGTTCCACCTCGAACCCTCCCTGCCGGAGCGGCCGGGGCCGGACCCGGTGAAAAGCCGCGAGCGCCGGCCGGTCGAGCACCGGCCGGAAGCCCCGCGCCGCGGTGGCCAGGGCGGCTACGGTGGCGGTGGTGGCGGACGCGGCAACGGCGGTGGCCGGCGCACCGGTGGTGGCGGTCGTGGCGGTCCGCGCCGCAGCGGTGGCGGCCGTCGTCAGGGTGGCGGCGGCAGCGGTGGCCGGCCACGGTCGGCAGGTCGCCCGCGCAGCCGGTCTTGATGGGCTCCCGTTCTCCTTTTTCCTCTTCTTCATCCCGTTTTTTCGGCTTCCATGATCTCCAGCTCCATGATCCGACAGAACGCCGTTTCCAATATGACCCGGACGAGGGTGTTAGACCCTCAGAAAAGAAGAGCAGGAAAAAGAAAGGCGAGGGAAGAGGAGCGAGAGTCGAGGTCCGCCCGACTACTCTTCCACGCCGGCGTATTCGAGGATGCGCCGGTAGCTGCGGTCGATGGTCTCGCTCTCGAGGCCGGTGTTGATGACGATGCACTTGGCCCGGCGCGCTTCCTCACGGAAGAACTGTTCCTGCCGGTCGTGGTCGGGGGCGAGGAGGTACGGGTTGTACCACGGTTCCGATTTGTAGGTGCCCCACTTCTCCTTGGGTCCGGCGCCGGGGCGGATCATCGTCTTGCCTTCCTTGAGCAGTTCGATGAGGCCGTCCTCGTCGAGTTCCTCGATGGCGGGGGATTCGCTGTCCCGGCGGAGCATGACGATGAGGTCGATGGGTGCGACGTCGCCGACCTTCTCGGGGCCTTTCATCCATTCGCGGGGGAGAAGGGCGCGCGAGTTGCCGAAGCCCCAGTAGCAGTAGTCGTAGCCGAGGTTGAACATGCACTTGCCGGCGTCGCAGGAGGGCGATTCGCATCCGCCCTTGGTGGTGACGACGTTCTCGAGGCGGCAGTTGTCGAAGATGGGGATGAGCCACGGTTCGGCCTCGGCGTTCTCGGTGCGCACGTAGAGGGCCTGTTCGGGCTGGTAGACGTGGAGTCGCTCTTCCGGTCCGATGTCCTTGGGGACCGTGATGTAGACCCAGTCGTCGCCGACGACCTTGCCTTGCGGGTGCTGCATGAGGCGATTGACCTGTGTGGTCTTGCCGGTGCCGGTCGGCGCGATGAGGACGACACCCTTGCCACCGATCAAGGCGGCGGCGCCGTGGATGCTGTGCGTGTTGAACTTGCGTTCCAGGACGACCGCGGCGAGTCCGAGGGCCCATGATTTGCATTGGCCGTAGTATTCGGTGTTGACAAAAAGCGCGGTGTCGCGGTCGGGGGAGTAGTAGGCGTGGGGTTCCTTGTCCGGGATCCCGTTCACGGAGTAGAGGAAGCCGTGGGGCTTGATGCCGGGGGGTGCGGGTTTCCAGTTCTCGACCCAGAAGTCGAACTGGTGGCGTGAGTTGGTGACAAGGCGGACGATGATGCCGTCGATGTCGGCGTCCCAGCGGAAGGTCTGCGCCTGCGGCAGGTGGGGGAGGTGCTCGTCGAGGAGCCGTTCCATGGCCGCGGCGTCGAGGTCTTTGGTGCTGTCGACGCGGCCGGTCGAGCCGGTGTGGAAGTTGTCCAGCTCGGCTGCGGTCTTCGTGGGCTTGGGATACTGCGCCGCCCAATCCTGGGTCGCGGTCTGGGTCGTCATGGTGGTCGCCGTCTCCGACATCGTGGGGTCACTCCGTTCGGACGTATGGGCCCTTCGCCGCTCGGCCGCGACGAGACCGGTGACGGAGAGCCACAGACCCGTGGGACTTGGATGGCCTATTTATTCGTTTTGTGTTGAAGAGGCGGCGGAGAGGGACGACGTTCGGTGCCCGGGTGGGTATGTGGAGGCCGAACCGGCAGGGCCTGCCGCATGTGGCCGGGACGGGACGGCGATGTCCGGACGCGGCTGTCGCGACCTTCCGGTCACTCTTTGACCGCCAGGGGCGGTGCGGGTGTGATGTTCCGGCTCTCCGAGCGTCGAAAGCTGCGCCTCAAGTACACCGGGATGGCGGTCGGCTACTTCTTCCTCTTCCTCGTCATCGACACGTTCGTGCAGGCGTTGTGGCACCAATACCGGGGAGAGCCGTTCGAGGCGCTCCCTGCGACCGAGTGGGCGGCGGTGGCGTTGGTGGCGGCGGCGGTCACGATGGGGAACCTGGCGGCGGAGTTCCAGAAGCGGTTCGAAGAGCTTCGGTCTGACGAGCGCTGGACGCCGACCGATGAAGCGCAGCGGGACTGAGCGCTCGGTCACACGGCGGGCCAGGGCACCTTCTGCGTCGTCTCCGGGTCGGCCCAGGCGAAGTGGACCCGGGTGCCGTCGGGGCCGAGGTGGATGGTGTTCTCGGCGCGACCGACGCTCTCGGCGGGGACGATCCCGCTCGGGTCGTGGCAACCCTGCGGGTCGCGGTGGTCGTCCCAGCAGTTCCAGGTGCCGTCCGGCTTCATGAGGTTGCGCGAGTCCTGGCTCGCGACGAGAAGGACGATGCGGTGGCCTTCCTCGACCACGGTGGCGATCGGCATGAGCTTCACGACCCACTCGTAGGCGGCGCCGGGTTCCATGGCGAGCCATTTGTCCTCGCCGCCGTGGCTGTGGCTATCGGCGTAGCCATGCGTGATCCGGTTCCAGGTCCCGTCGGGCGCTTCGTCGAGAAGATAGACCACCCACTTGGTGTTCGTCGCGCTGCTCGAGGCGACGAGGTCGACCGTGGGTGCACCGTTCACGAGCATGTCCTTTTCGAGCGGCTCGGAGCGGAACGTGACGCTCGCGTCGGTCCATTCGCCGCGGTAGGCGGGGAAGCGGTCGGTGTAGGTGGCCGTGCCTTCGGCCGGTTCGCCGTCGCCGAGCCCGCCCTCCGCACTGCCGTACCAGGTCGTGGTCTCGCTCGGGGAGAGCGGCCAGTCGTCGCTTTCGTGCCAGGTGCCGCGACTGTCCTCCACAAGGACCCGTGGCTCGGCCCAAAGCCCGTTGTCGAGCCCGAAGAGCGTGGCGTCGAGCCAACGGTGGCGCAGATCGTCGAAGGACGCGAGCGTGTCGTCGCTGCTCTTCGCCGGGTGGTCCGTCATGTCGGGCCAGCTGTGGTACCACCAGCCCATCACAAGGTGCTTGGGATGGTCGTCCGGGAGGGCGTCCCAGTAGAGTTGGGTGTGGTCGGGGTGGACGTTGTGGTCGACGAACCCATGCGTCAGCAGGATGGGGATCTTCTCTTGAGGTGTGTGCCGCGACAGGTCGCGGTCGGCCCATTCCGGGGTGAACGTGCCTTCGGGAAGGGTGTAATCGAGGGTCGTCTCGCCGGTGCAGGGCGCGGCCTGTGCGGCAGCGGAGTCAGGATCGGTGTAGGCGGGCGGGGCGAGCTCGATGGCCTGGTAGGCGGGGCCGTTGAACTGGTCCTCGAACTTGGCGCCCTGCAGCCATTCGTCCTGATAGTAGCTCACGACGGGCGCGTGGGCGAGCGCGGCGGTGAGGCCGGGGACCGCGGCGTGCGCGACGACGCTGCCCATCCCCGGGTGGCTCACGCCGTCGGTGACGACGACGCCGTCGCTCCACGGCTGTGCACGGATCCATTCCACGAACGCCTTGGCGTCGGCGCGGTCTTTCGCGCCACCGAAGTCGAGGCAGCCTTCGCTGCCGTTCGTTCCGCGTGCATCGGCCTCGACGTAGGCGGCGCCGCGGAGGACGTAGGAGGCCCACGAGGTTTGACCGACGGAGTCTGTGCCGAACGGTGTCGATTTTCGGAGTGTGAGCGGCTGGTACGGGGTGATCTGGAGGAGCGTGGGGACCTTGGTGTCCTTTGGCAGGTCCTCGGGCAGGTGGACGGTGAGGCTGAGCTTGGTGCCGTCGTCGGCGGAGATGGTGTAGAGGGCGCTCTCGATCGCCTCATGGATCGGCTTGGTGAGGTTCGCCTGCCAGACCGCTGGTGGGACCCGTTCCACGAGCGGCTCTTCGGGTGCGGCCGTCTCGGCGGGGGTCTCCGAGAGACAACCGGCGAGGAGGACCGGCACCAGGAGGACCGACAGGAAGGCACGCAGGGACATAGGTCCGGAGGGCGGATGGCGGCTCTTCAAGGTTGTGGCGGTCGTCGCGCTCGCCACGGCCCCGTCCCGGAGGGGTTCAGGTGGCTGTGGCGAACTCCCCCAGCGTCGCCTGATAGACTCCGCCCAGGAAGTGTGAGTTCTCTTTCCATCCCTGGACGCGGGAGAAGCGGGTGACGTGCCGTACCGCGGCCGCGAGGTCGTCGAACACCAAGGGTCTGTTCTGCATGGCGTGCCGCATGGTCTCGCGGATGAGCCACACGCCCAAGGGCGCCCAATATTCGTCGGTGATCTCGCGCACGACGATGACGGTGGCCTGCCGTCCGATGCCGACGAGATGTTCGAGAACGGCGAGGCGCCCCGCATAGTAGGCGCCGGTGATGTTGGAGGCGTAGCCGGTGCGGCCGGAGTATTCCTCGAAGTCGACAGCGGTCTGCGTGGTGGGAGCCCACATCGACCCGGCGTGCCAGGTCTCCTGCATGTCGAAACCCCAGGGCCGTGGCAGGAGGAGGACCTGGAAGTGGTTGCCGTTGTACGAGGCGCGATGATAATGGATCGTGCCGAGTTCTGGGAGGTCCTTGACCTTGGGGAGGAGCGCTTTGCCGAGGGTGTCGTCGACGGCGGTGATGGACCAGCGGGTCGGCACGAGCTTGCGGCGTTCGGCGGTGCCGAGAAGCCCGAGCGACAAGAGCCGCTGCATGTGGTCGACGGTGACGCTGGTCGTGGCGAGTTCGGTGAGGGCGGTCGCCGCTTTTGCGTCGGTGTCGCCGACGAGGCGGTCGACGGCGCGCGGGACGTGGGGGTTCTCGCCGAGCCGGGCCCGTGTCGCTTCCAACGCCGGTCCCATCGGTGGCACGGTATCACCGAGTGTCGGTCCCAAGGCACGCGCAGGTACGCGGGCAAGGCGCAGTTCCGTATCCACCGCCCGGTCGGAGAGGGCGATCTCCTGGGTCGACTGCAGGATGCGGCCGGGGTCGCGTGCGGCGTGGACGCTGAAGTCGCGGCGACCCAGGACGAGCGTCGAGCGCTGGGCGACCAGTTCGTTGATGGAGTGGCCGTACCATGCTGTGGAGTCGGCCATGCGGGCGAGATCGCGCGCTTCCAACGACAGCGGAGGCACGAGGGGTCCGAGGTTGACCTTGGGGTAGCCGTGGCGGCCGACGAAGACACCCGGTGGCGACGGACCCTGCACCTCGGGCCGGTCGAGGCGCACCTGGGGAATGTGGGCCTGGATGTCCTGCATCAGGTAACAGGGCTTGCCGCACAGGTTCCGGCCGCCTTTGCAACGGACGCACAGGGCGGGGTCGACGGGGGGCGCGGCCATCGGGAGGCTGCCGAGTGCACCGGGCACGAGCCCACCTCGTCGTGGCGGGATTAGGGCTTTGTGGTCTGTTCCGGTGGACCCTCGTTGGGTGGGCGGGACGAGCGTGTGGATCCCTGCCCTTGCGAGGTCGCGTTTGACAAGAGGGCCTAGGTGGGCCGCCATCGTTATCACCATCGCCCCCGCTCGGCGCCCGCGTTGCACCTCCTTGTCGAGTTCTCGGGTGAGCATCCGACGCTGCCACAGGCAGAGCTCGAGGCGCTCCTTGCGGTGCACGGATTTCGATGGCGACCGGAAGCGATGACCGCCCCGAGGGTCGGCGTGGGGCTCGTGCGTGCTGCCGATGATGATGTGACGCCGGAGGACCTCCACTTCATCGTGCATCTTGCCATGGCCCGGCGCGTCTCGACCCACCTTTTCACGGTCCCGGCGGACCCCGCCGACCTGGAGGAGGAGGCACAGCGGAAGCCGTTGCCCGAGGGTGTCCGGTTCGCTGTGCGCGCGGAGCGTGTGCCGGAAGGGCCGGGCGTCCCGAAGCACTTGCGGGCGCAGGACGTCGAAAGGATCCTCGGGCGGACCTGGGACGCGTCGGCGCGCGTCGACCTTGAGCGGCCGGATGTCACGGTGAGGGCGGTCCTCGATGGGGACCGGGTCCATGTCGGGCGCTTGTTGTGGGACAACGACCGCGGTGCCTTCGACCAGCGCGCGGCGCGTCATCGGCCTTACTTCAGTCCTGTCTCGGGTCATCCGCGCTGGATGCGCGCCATCGTCAACCTTGCGCAACCGCGCCCGGGGAGTGTCGTCTACGACCCCCTCTGCGGTACGGGGGGGGTGCTGATCGAGGCCGGTCTTGTCGGTCTGAAGCCGGTCGGGAGCGACCTGGATGAGCGCATGGTGGAGGGTTCGCGCAAGAACCTGGAACATTTCGGGGTCAACTGGTCCCGGCTTTTCGTCTCGGACGTCAAGGAGGCGCCGGGGCGGTTCCGCGAGGAGACCGGCCTCGAACATGCCGATGCCATCGTCACCGACTTGCCGTATGGCCAGAGCGCGTGGACCGGAGGGACGGAACCCGAAGAGATCGGCCGATGGACACTGAAAACGGTGGCCGAGCTGTTGCGGCCGGGCGGATACGCGGTGGTCGGCGCGGGACGTGAAGGTGTCTTGTCCGACCCGCCGGGTGACCTGCGGCTCGTCGATTCCTTCGCGCACCGGACGCACAAACGGCTGACGCGCACGTATGGGGTGTTGCACCGGGAGAAGTGAGCGGCGGGTCCTTCAGGTCGTGGACCCGACGGCCAGCCGATTGCGGAGCACAGGCGAACCTCCTCAAACGCCGATGTCGTACGCGACACCGTAAACGCGATAGTCACAGGAAGTACTGGAACAAGAGGTGAGCACTCGCTCCGCGAAGGCATGATCATACCTGCAACTCTCCCCGCCAACACTGAACGTGGCGCCAGTCGCAAACGGGACGATTGTGGCAAAGTACGGCAGTTCCAGTTCCTCACCCGCAAGTGGGTTCGGACAGTTGGATTCAAGCGTGGGCAAACCAGGATCCGCCGTGGCTGAAGGGACGCTGAAGGGAAACGTGATCATCGACAGGCCTAGGATGAGAATGAGAACTGTCGTTCGGCGCATGAAGTCACCAAAACCGGGATGTCGCCAATATATATATATATGCAAAATTTGCGAATCCTTGGCGTGACCGTGCGGCTCTGTTTACTCCTGATCATTTCTCCTTTTCTGCTCTCTGGTTGCAGCCATCCCGAGTCGCCACTTTCGCCGGAGTAGAATCCGCCTTCACCGTTGATCCTCGCTGAGGACTGGCTGTTCACTACTGAACAGATGTCGATGGCTTCGACAGAAAAGGTGTTTCGTGTCGACGCGAAAAATGCGAACGTCCTGATCGCAGAGTTCCATCTCGATGCGCCTTTGCGCATGGAATCGTTCACTGTCAAAATCCTCGGCAAAGGCTGGGCTCCGGAACGTTCTCCAGGGATAATCTTCACCTTCTGGGCCATGGACGAAGACACCCCAGCAGGCTTTTGGATTCTTCCAACATTTCAGTATATTGGAGTGGTGACGCCAGACACGGTACCGGTCTCTCCCATCATGGTCACCTATCCATGCGGAGCTCTTGGTGCGTGTGAAGATATGACCGGCGCTCGCTTCACCATACCGGAAGGCTTCGAACTCAACGCGGGAGACCACCGTCTCGTTGTCGGATTCTCAGGTGCTGCAGAATCCTTCGAGCTGGTGATCGAAGACCCGCCGCCACTGCGGTTGGAACGGCCTTGGGTAGGCAATGGGTGTTCTGGGTGGAGCTTGGAGAAAAGTTCTTCATCGCTCGGCGTGCACGCATTCACCGGCCCTGGAGCCTCGATCGACACAACGATGGTGTTCAAGACAGACAAACTGGTTTTTGGTCTCGAGACAGGATTACTGCGCCATGGGACGTCCTCTGAGCTATTGATCGCCCCGGATGGTTCAGAAAGAAGGAACCACGAGGGGATTGGAATCGTGGACAGAAGCAATCCTAATTGGGATGGGAGCTGGTTCGGATCATCGACTGGTGCCGGTTTTTGGCGATATTCTGTGACAGGTATGGGCTCATGGGATTGGTGGCCCGGCTTCCTTGTTTGTACCGCTCCAGATCAATCTTAACATGATTGCCAACCTGACGTTGAGAGTTGATCCGCGGAAGGCACGGTAGAGGTTCAGCCTTGGATCCGGCTCCTTTGTTCGGTACAACCCATCAACGCCTGACGAGCTATCGAGTTTTTGAGATATGTCACGGCCAACCTATGCAAGTACATGCCACGCTCAGCTGAGCCCAGGTAGTTATGTCCGAATCGACTCTCAGCTGAGCGCAAGGCGTCACGGGCGAGCTACGTGAGCACATGCCGGCTTATGACCATCCGCTGGATCTCGCTCGTCCCTTCGAAGATCTCGTAGACCTTGATGTCGCGGAAGTGGCGTTGGGCGGGGTAATCCATCATGAAGCCGTTGCCGCCATGCACCTGGATGTTCTCGATGGTCGCCTGCATCGCCTTCTCGCTCGCGAACACCTTGGCCATGGAGGCTTCCTTGGTGAACGGGAGCCCGTGGTCTTTGCGCCAGGCGGCGTTGAGGTACAACAGCCGTGACGCCTCTTCGTGTGTCGCCATGTCGGCGATCTTCCATTGGATGGCCTGGTAGTCGGAGATGGGGCGGCCGAACTGTTTACGTTCCTTGGCGTAGGCGGTCGATTCTTCGCGGCAGGCACGGATGACGCCGGTGGAGCCGGAGGCGACGCTGATCCGGCCGTTGTCGAGCGTCTTCATGGCGACCTTGAAGCCTTCGCCGTCTTTTCCGAGGAGGTTCTCTTTCGGGATGCGGGCATGGTCGAAGTCGACCTGGTTGGTGGGTTGTGCGCGCAGGCCCAGTTTCTTCTCGTCGGCGCCGATCGTGATGCCTTCGGTCTTGGTGGGGACGATGAAGGCGGAGACGCCTTTGGCGCCGGGTCGGTCGTTCGAGCGGGCGAAGACGATCATCGTGCCGGAGACGCGGGCGTTGGAGATGAAGCACTTGCTGCCGGTGAGGACCCATTCATCGCCGTCCGCTTCGGCCTTGGTCTTCATGTTGGCGGGGTCGCTGCCGGCGTGCGGTTCGGTGAGACAGTAGGAACCGATGGCTTTGCCGGAGGCGAGGTCGGGAAGGAACCGTTGTTTTTGTTCAGGGGTGCCGAAATCGACGATGGGGCCGCAGGCGAGGGTGTTGTGGGCGCCCATGATGCCGGCGTGGTTGCGGCAGACGCGTGACATCTCTTCGCCGACGAGGGCTCCGGTGACGGCGTCCAGTCCGGCGCCGCCATGTTCCTCGGGGACGTTGATCCCCAAGAGTCCCAGTTCGGCCATGCGCCGGACGGTCGCTTCGGGGTACTCGCCGCTCTCGTCGATCTTGTCGGCGATGGGGCGGACCTCCGCTTCGAGGAAGTCGTGGACCATCTTGCGGACACGATCCTGGTCAGGGGTGGTTTGGAGATGCATGGGACCACGGCCGGGCCTGGGAGCCCAGGGGTGGGAGGGCCGTGGGCGAGATAAGGGGTCGGTGTCGGGCGCGACACCGGGACCGTGGTTCAGCCGAACCGCTTCTTCGCCATCCGCTCGAACTCGGGGAAGTATTCCTCGATGACCGTGATGTCGAATGCGCGCATGATCGCTTCGCGAGGTTCCCGTTCCAGGAGGAACTCGAAGGCGAAGGCGACGAGGGAGTCGGCGGAGGCGGTGCCGGCGAGGCGGGCGAGGTCGCGGTCCGGTACGGCCACCTTGTGGCGTGTCGCGCTGGGGTCGCTCCCCACTTGGACCTCATAGACGGTCGCGTCGCCGGTGCGTTCTCCGGTCCCGATCTTGACGTTCATGTGGTCCCTCTGGCATCCCTATGCGAGGACGTGTCGGCTGCTCAGCGAAGCGGAAGGCGTCATGGCCGAGCTAAGCGAGGACATGACGACCTATCACCATGCGTTGGATCTCCGAGGTCCCTTCGAAGATCTCGAAGATCTTGATGTCAC
>JAHWKR010000044.1:0-5635 GCA_019347805.1 Methanobacteriota archaeon | reverse complement strand
ACCATGCGTTGGATCTCCGAGGTCCCTTCGAAGATCTCGAAGATCTTGATGTCACGGAAATGGCGTTCGGCGGGATAGTCGGTGGTGTAGCCGTTGCCGCCGTGCACCTGGATGTTCTGGATGGTGGCGTCCATCGCTCTCTCGCTGGCGAAGAGTTTCGCTTCGGACGCTTCCTTGGTGAAGGGGACGCCCTTGTCCTTCAGGGTCGCAGCACGGAGGTACATGAGCCGAGCCGCTTCGTAGTGCGTGGCCATGTCGGCGATCTTCCATTGGATGCCTTGGTAGCTGCCGATGGGGCTTCCGAACTGTTTGCGTTCTTGTGCGTAGGCCAATGATTCTTCCATGCAGGCGCGCAGGATGCCGGTGGAGCCGGCGGCGGCCATGATGCGCCCCCCGTCGAGGGTGCTCATGGCGATCTTGAAGCCTTCGCCTTCCTTGCCGAGCAGGTTCTCTTTCGGGATGCGCACCTGGTCAAGGTGGATCTCGTTGGTGGCGGACGCGCGCAGGCCCATCTTGTCCATAGGGGGGCCGATGGTGACGCCTTCGCGGCCTTTGACGGGGACGATGAACGCGGAGACGCCTTTGGCGCCGGGGTCTTCGCTGGTGCGGGCGAAGACGATGATGGTGTCGGCGACACCGGCGTTGGTGATGAAGGTCTTGTTGCCGGTGAGCACCCATTCGTCACCGTCCAGGACCGCCTTGGTGCGCAAGCTGCCGGCGTCCGACCCGGCGGAAGGTTCGGTGAGGGCGTAGGCGCCGATGGCCTTTCCCGAGGCGAGGGGGGTGAGGTGTTCCTCTTTCTGTTCGTGGGTGCCGAAGTGGTTGATGGGCCCGCAGGTGAGGGAGTTGTTGCCGCCGAAGATGACGCTGTGGGTGGCGCAGACGCGGGTGATCTCTTCGGCGACGAGGGCGAAGGTGACGTTGTCCGCGCCGGTACCGCCGTACTCGGTCGGGACATTGACCCCCATGAGGCCAAGCTCGCCCATTCGCTTGACGGTCTTCCAAGGGAACTCGTGCGTCTTGTCGATCTCGGCCGCGATGGGGGCGACCTCGGTGTCCATGAACTCCTGGACCGTCTTGCGGACCATCTCCTGTTCGGGGGTGAGCGCGAAGTGCATGGGATTCCTCGTCGGGGTGCCGACGGGACCGCGGCAGGCGGGTCGGGCCTAAAAGGGTGCGGACGCGATCCGCCAGGCCCAGGTGCGGCGGATCGGCGGGCGGAACGTGCGGACCGTGTCCGTCATTGGATGGGGAGGCCGGCGTTCGCCCAGGCGACGATGCCGTTTTCGAGGTTGAGGACGTCGTCGTAGCCGTTCGCGCGCAGCCAATTGGCGGCGTGGTGGCTTCGCGCTCCGGAGTGGCAGAGCATGATGACGGTCGCTTCCTTGGGGATCTTGTCGAGGTGCTGGGGCAGGGTCTGGAGCGGGATGTGAAGGGTGCCGGGGACGTGGCCGGCTTGCCATTCGTGCGTCTCCCGGACGTCGACGATGACCGCTTTGTCGGCATCGTGGAGCGCTTTCGCCTCATGGGCGTCGATGGTCGGGACCGGGCCCGGCGGGAGGCCGCTCATCGGGTCGGGCTGAACCGGTCGGGCTCTTGGGCTTTGCGGAGGGGGGCGTCCAGCGCGACTTCGAAAGGGACACCTGATGGCGTACGAGGTTCTCCGGCCCGGAAAAGTGAATCTGGTGCACTCTGGGTGCCTTGGAGGGGCCGGAATGCCCCCTGGTGCCCCAAAAGTCCCCCAAACCTATCGGTGACTTGCCGATTTTCCTAAAGTGTTCATTGTAGTGTCTTAACCTTATCGCAACCTATTCTTATGCGCCACGCCCCTGTATCAGTTGGACTTGCCGAATCGGCCACGCTTTGCGTGGTGATGATGGCGGGACCCGCGCGCCGCGAGGTGCGTTGGAGGTAGGACAACATGCACATTGCAAGGGTAGGAACAGCGATGATGCTCGCGGTCCTCGTGGCCTGGACGATCCCGGCCGCGTCGGCACCGAGCGAGGACGTTTACAAGGACGAACTGCGCAGCGGGATCGGAGACTGGGAGCTCGTCTCAGGCGACATTCACCTCGCGGACGTCGACGAATCCCCCACGATGGCCCATCCGACCGTCGAGAACAGCTATCTCGTCCTCGAGGACGACGACGACTCGGACGGAGAGATCCGCAGTCGCACCCGGCTCGACGCGAGCGCCATCAACGAGGACCTCAGGGACTTCACGGTCGAGGTGCTCATGCAGCGCGACTCGGAATACATCGCGCCGGGCAACACCACTTTCGAGAACCGCGGCTGGATCGCCGTCACCTTCGGAGAGCAGGGTAGCACGGACGCCTTCCACTTCGCGCTCTTCCGGGACGGGCTCGTCACGCTCGGGAACCTTTCCGCGACGAGCGCCACGCCGACCATCCTGCACACGCAGGCCCACTGGGGCGACGTGCCCCCCCGCATGGACGGCACCCAGGCGCTCCCGGCGACCGTCGACGAGGCGCACCGCTACCAGATCGATGTCGAGGACGGCGTCAACGTCACCGTCAGGATCGACGGCTGGTATGTCGCCAACACGACCCTCGCGAGCCCCGTGAACGGCACCATCGGCGTCATGGTCCGCGACGACACCAAAGCATGGGTCCAGCAGGTCCACTACCTGCCGCTCGACACGGTCGCCCCGACGATCGACCTGCAGCGCCCTCAGGCCAGCCGGCAGTACATCTTCGACACCTCGGCCAACACCGGGGTCGACATCGGTGTCACACCGGTCGTCGGGGACCTCACCGTCGAGGCGAAGCTGACGGACACCGGCACCGGGCTCGACTTCGCCCGCCTGCTCATCGACGGCGAGCCGCTCCCGGGCAGCCACCGCGAAAATCCGGCCAGCGGCTCGCTGCAGGCCTGGCTCATAGAGACGCACGAACTGTCGCTCGGCACCCACGTCATCACCGTCGTGGCCATCGACAACGCCGGCAACGAGCAGAGTGTCTCACGCGCCATCTATGTCGTGCCCACCATCGTCGACACCGGCCCGGTCTCGGACACCGTGCGCGACCTGCTCGGCTAGGACCCCTCTTTCACCCTCCACCCTACGCATCCCACGCCACATCTCTTCCCCCTCTTCCTTTCTGCTCATCCGTCACGTTCTCTACCCACGCCCCCGCCCGCAAGGGTGGTCCATCTCATCCATCATCGACTACAAGGGACCCCGCATCTGAGGTCCGTGGTGTGCGACGGAGGTGGTGCCCTCCAGGGCCGGCCGCTATGCGGCCGGCCTTCCCGATCACCGAGACGCGGAAAGCGTCCTACCGATACATCCTACCCTTGGCGGTCGGGGACTTCGGTCCTCGACCGCCTCAGGAAGGGATTTCCGATCATCAAGCGGGGGTTCGCCCCCCCGAGCCCATCGTACCTGGGAGGAGGAGCGCCCGGTCCTCCTCCCAGGACCCTTTTCGGCCACGGACCGCAGGTCGATATGTCCCCTCGGCGACCGTCGGCTCGGCAATCCTTATACCCTGCCAAAGAGCATCACACCCTCGTGCGTTTCAACCGGGATTGTGAGAACTTCTCCGAGGGCGGGTTCACGCCGTTCGTGCACATGGGACCGACCGGTGTGTTCAGTGAACCGACCGGTCGGTGTCGGGTCCAGCGCATCGGGCTCTCCGGATGTCCGAGCGACTGTCCCGCCTACCGGGCCGAAGGCTGAGGGGACACGCTTCGCCGATCCCGGGCGTGTCGGGGTCAGCCGAGCGCCGCCCGTTTGGCCGCGCCGGCCGCTTCATGGGCGAGCCGGATGGGGTCCGGGAGCTTGTGCCGGCCCATCGTACGCCGCACCAGTTCGAGAGCGGTCTGCGGCGAGACACGATGACCGGGTGAGACATAGATCACCTTGACAGGCGCTTTGCGCGGCCGGAAGGCATAGCCGGTCAGTCTCCCCTCATGACGCACAGGCGCGACGTCACCCGGTTTCTCGAGCACCCCCCCGACCTCGCCGACGAACAGGTTCTTTGTCACACCGATGGACGGAACATCGAGCTTGAGACCGGCGAAACAGGCACTGCCGAGGTGGCGCGGATGCATCAATCCGGCCCCGTCCACCATGAGAAGGTCGACCGGCGCACGTGCTGCACGCCACGCCGCCGCGAGGATCGGGAACTCGCGATAGGACAAGAATCCCGGGACATAGGGCACATCGACGCGGGTCTCGACCTGCACCGTCTCCACCACCTCCGCGGCCTCGAGGTCCCACACCACGAGCCCGCCGAAGCCGCGTCGGCCTGAATAGGCAGCGTCGAAGCCGGCCGCTAGGCGGAGCGTCCCGAAGTCGTCCTCGATGACGAGGTCTTCGGCCATGCGCTCCTGTTCTTCGCGCCAGGCGCGATAGTCGTGGGCGGGCCAGGCAGACACACGGCGGCGAACGCGGCGGCCGACAAGTAGGTGCGCCCGAGGGGAAGAAGAAGAGCCGTCGGTGGGGATCGAACCCACGACCTGCGGTTTACAAGACCGCCGCACTACCGCTATGCTACGACGGCACGGGAGTCCCCCGACCGGGGCGTCGAATCTATGGTTTTCGGTCGGTCATGCCACCCTTTCGCGTTCGGGCAACCGTTTCTCCGCCTTGGGATGGTGGATGGCGCCGAGTTCGGCGCTGCGGTCGGTGGCGGCCTCGACGGCGTCCATGAGGATGGCGCGTAGGCGGTTGCGTTCGAGCGAGTGCAGGGCCGTTATGGCGGTCCCTCCGGGGGAGGTGACGAGGTCCTTGAGCTGGCCGGGATGGATGCCGGAGTCCTGCGCCATCCGGCCAGCCCCGACGACCGTCTGGATGGCGAGCGTGGAAGCGACCGCGCGCGAGAGGCCCACCTTCACCCCGGCGTCGGAAAGCCCTTCGATGATCTGGAAGATGTACATCGGGCCGGTCCCCGACAGGCCGGTCACGGCGTCCATGAGGTTCTCAGGCACCTCGACGACACGGCCGACCGCTTCGAAGAGGGTGCGTGAGAGGTCGAGATGCACGCGCTTGGCGTGGGTGCCGGGGCAGATGGCGGTCGCCCCTTCGCGTACGGTGACGGCGACGTTGGGCATGCTGCGCACGACCGGGACCGCTCCGAGAAGTTCCTCGATGTGCGTCGTGGTGGCACCGGCGGCGATGGAGACGAAGAGTTTGTCCGCTGTGGCGGCCGGGGCGATCTCTTCGAGGACGTTGTCGAGGATCTGGGGCTTGACGGCGAGGATGACCACATCGGCCTGGGCGGTCGCCTTGCGGTTGTCCTTGGTGGTCTGGACGCCGAGCTCTTTCTTCAGCGCATCCAGCTTCCGTGTGCCCGGGTTCGTGGCGATGCAGTTCTTGGCCCGGCCCCACTTGGCGGCGAGGACGCCCCGGAGGAGCGCCGTGCCCATGTTGCCGGCTCCGAGGACGGCGATGCGTTTTCCCTGCATCGGGGCGGGGATGGGCCGGTCGCTTTTGAAGGCCCGGGTCAAGGGGCGTCGTCCGTCTTGGCGGCCGCCTGGGAAACCGCTATCATCGCCGCACCGTTCCCGGCCCTGTGCGCGTCTGCCTCGGAGGGACTTTCGACCCGTTGCATGTCGGCCATGAGGCCCTTCTCTCCCATGCCTTCCGGGTCGCCGGGGAAGGGGGGGAGGTCTT
>JAHWKR010000002.1:100808-109997 GCA_019347805.1 Methanobacteriota archaeon | reverse complement strand
GATCTCCCACCAGCGTCATCCCGCACTTGGTGTGGCCCATGATGGCCACTTTCTCGACGCCGAGCAGGTGCACCGCCACGATCAGGCTCCGCATCGTTCCATCGTCGACGACGTTGCCCGCGTTGCGGACGATCTTGGCGTCCCCGTGCGAGAGGCCGAGGACCCGTTCGACGTTATACCGGGTGTCCATGCACGCCACGACGGCGAGACGCTTGGCGGGCGGGGCCGGCAACGTGGCGTCCTCCGGGTCCCAGCCCTCTTCAACGAAACGCGCGTTCCCGTCGAGGAGGTCGTCGATGAGAGGCATGGGCGCGCGAACCCTGTCGGCCATTTGAGCGTTCCCCCTGGCGAACCGCCGGAGCGGGACCCGATCGACGTGCCTGAGGGCCAGAACGGGCGCGCCCGCGCTCATGCGGGGGCACCCGAAGGTCCCAGGACGCAGGGAGGGCGGCGCGAAAGATGGACATGTGCGGGCGTGCGCGGCCCATAGGACCCTCGCCGAGACGCGCCGAAACCCGCAGAAACAACTGTCTCCCGCCGCCTTCCCAGCGGCCCGTCGTGCGCTGGAACACCGCTCGTCCGCGGGCGAAAACACCCGATTTCGGCCCACAACGCGACGTGGAACCGCCAAAACCCCCGAAAATGACGCGTTTCAGGACGGTTCCGGAGCGAAATCACCGCCCCACATCTGCGTGATTTAA
This sequence comes from Methanobacteriota archaeon, assembly GCA_019347805.1. GTDB lineage: Archaea > Thermoplasmatota > E2 > JACPAO01 > JAHWKR01 > JAHWKR01. The sequence goes on along the minus strand of JAHWKR010000002.1, from coordinate 109,296 downwards.
ATCCTAAAGGACACCATGCGCCCGGCGATGGCACCAGCTCGCAAGAAGGCGAAGCGCGCGACCACGCGCCGCGCCTCGACGAAGTCCGCCAAGAAGGCGGGCAAGAAGGCAGGCAAGAAGTCGGCCAAGCGGACCACCAAGAAGGCCGCGAAGCGCACGACGAAGAAGGCGGCGAAGCGCCCCGCGAAAAAAGGCGCCAAAAAGGCCACGAAGAAGGCCGCCACCGGGCCGAAGAACGTCAAATTCTCGACCCGCAAGAAGGGCACCTTCTCGACCACCGACCTCTACGACCAACTTCAGGCGAAATACCCGGACATGAAGAAGACCGAGGTACGCCAAGTGGTCGACGAGGTCCTCAACACGGTCAACGAGGCGATCAAGAAGACCGACCGTGTCCGCCTCAAGGGCGTCGGGACGATCACCAAGAAGAAGATCCCGGCCCGCAAGGGCGGCAAGCTCGTCAAGAACCCGTTCACGGGCGAGATGGTCAAGCAGAAGCCGAAACCGGCATCTGTCAAGGTCAAGCTCAACCCCGCCCAAGAACTCAAGAAGGCCTAAGGCCCGCACTCACCCTTCCTCTTCCCCTTCTCCGTTTTTGATTCCAGGACAAGCGGCCGAGAGGCCCGACCTTCGGTCGCGCAGAAGGTTTGAGTGGGCTCCACCGGATTCGAACCGGTGACCTCCGCCGTGTGAAGGCGACGTCATAACCAACTAGACCAGGAGCCCAGAAAGTCGGTGCCCCAGGGGGCGAGGCGCGGGACAGGCTTCCTGTTTATCAGGCTTGCGACGGCCGTATCAGGCGGTCTCTTTCTTGAGCGGGCGGCCGAGCAAGCCGAGCACTTGATCGCCGAGATGCTCGACGAAGACCTTGAAGTGGCCATGGCGGGCCGCCTCGTTCGTCACCACGACCGTCGGATAGCGATACTCGTCCGGGACATCCTCGAACTCCTTCCGCACACGGTCGCGGAACTCCTCTGCGGCCTCGGTGAGGTCCTCAGGCTGCACGAAGGGTTCGCCCGTGTAGATGATGGTGACGTCCGGGGGGACGATGGCGGCGCGCATCGCCTGCTGAATCTCCTTGAGGTCGAGGTCGAGGGCCTTGCAGGCGACCAGGACGGACAACATGTAGCGGTCGATGACGACAAGGTCGTTCTCCCGGAGCGCGTTGAGGATCTTCGGCATGTAGGCGTTGAAGATCTTGACAAGGGCGAGCTGTTGCGCCATCGGGTCGCCCGAACGTGTGAACATGTCGTACAGGATGTCGACCTCGCGCGAGCGCTCGTGGGGCGGAAAGCGGAAGTTCGCCACCGAGAAGCCGCGTTCCTTCAGCTCCAGCGTCAAGTGCTGGACGAGGGTGGTCTTGCCGACGTAATCAGGTCCTTCGACCGCGACGAGCTTGCCCATGGTCGGTGTCGTGGGACCGTTCGGAGAGGGATAAGGGTATTGGATGGCCGCGGAGGGTCCTGCGCGGCGGTGCGGGTCACGGACGCACGACATCGAGGCAGAGCAGGAACGTCCAGAGCGCCGCCGCGAACCAGACGAGGGCCATCGACGGGACGAAGAGCCGGAATCGCAAGTGGCGTGTCTTGTGCCGGAACCAGAGCATGCCGGCCCAGGTGCCGGGCGCACCGCCGACGAGCGCGACGAAAAGAAGGCGGCGCTCCGGCAGCCGTCCGAGACGACGTCGGGCGCGCGACTTGTCGTACCCCATCATGCCGAGGCCGGTGGACGACAGGACCACGACCCACACTGGCACGAGACAGAGCATCGTGGTCATGCCTGACGCGCCACAGCGCCACAGAACGGGACACTTTCCCTCCGGCCGGCACCGCGTCTCCGACACGCTCATATACAGGACCTTTTTGAGGGGGGAATGCTCCTCTGGAGCACCGGGCGTGTCCACATGGACATGCTGGCCACTCGGTTCGTCATGCCCCGATAGTGTAGTGGCCTATCATACGGCCCTGTCGAGGCCGTGACCCGGATTCGAATTCCGGTCGGGGCGTACACACTCATCGAGCGGAGCGGCCGCGCCGCCACGTTCTTCCGGAAAGACCCTGTCGGAGAGCTCCATGGCCCGTCGACCCTCGGCCATCGCGCTCGTCGCCCTGTCCCTCGCCACCATGCTCGCCGGTTGTTTCGGCGATGTCGACGTCGTCTACGTCCCCGCATCCGCGGTGCCGGACGACTGGGATCACGTGCAGGACAACAAGACGAAAGAGCTCGGCGGCGGCGTCGAGGTGGTCGTCAGCGAATACCGCTACTCCGCCACCAATTCGGCCGCCGTCTACGCCATCGGCGCCACCGACGTCTGGTTCGTCGACGAGAGCGACCGCCTCCTCGACCAGGTGGTCTCCTTCGCCCGCTCCGCGGACGTCGAACTCACCCAGACCGCCACCTCGGTCCGCACCCTCGCCGACGGCACCGAGGTGCGCGTGCGCGAATACGATATCCGGAAGAGCGAGCCTTGGGGCGAGGCATCGGGACAGGCATGGATCCTCGATTGGGACACAGGCGGCTTCTTCGCGGGGGCCATCGGCTTCGCCACGACCGAATACCGACCTACGGGCCTCCTCGGAACAGGCACCCGCGGCGACGACACCCAGTGGCGCGAGACGCAGGAGATGCTGCTGTCGCTCAGGCATTGATCAGGTGGTGTCGGGCGCCAGTCCATGCGCCGCCGCCTTGATCATGAACGCCGTGGAGTGGCTGATCTCCTTGATGCGGGCGAGCTGGTCGACGGACGCCTCGCGGATCTGCTCCAACGTCGTGAAGCCGGCCTCGTAGAGGGCGCTCGCCTCGTCCGCACCGACCCCCCAAAGCCGTTCCAGCTCCTGCGTCGCGCGGCGTTTCTCACGCAGCTTGTCGAGGTCGTCGCGGATCGCTTTCATCGGGATGGACATGACCTTCTCGAACGTGGCGTCCTCGACGCAGTCCGGTCTGCCGCTCGCGCGCACCGCCCGGATCCATTCCTCATGGTTCTCGAAACCCCACAGGCCCGCATCGAGGAGCGAACACGCCTCCTCGTATGAGACCCCGTAGATGGCGGTGAGCTCCTCGATCGCCTCCGTGCGGGACAAGTCGCGTTTCTTCGGCACGGCGACCGCCGGACCCTTCCTCGCTGCACCCGGGTCTTCGTGCGTCTCGAACGGCCGCCGCTCCGCCTTCTCGGACGGTCGGTCGCGTCCGCGGTCCGGGTCGAGCGGGGAGACCGACTGCGGCTTGAGATGCTGGTCGGGGAGCGTCGCGAGCGCGGCGGTCTCTTTTGCCACCTCTTCTTCGGACGGTTCGGCCGGCTCTTCAGGGACCTCGGGTGCCGAAGGCGGCGCCGCTTTCGCCGGCCCCACCGGGACGAGGCGGCGTCCTGAGCCGAGCAGGCGGTCGACCTCGTCCTCCACCGGAGCGTCCCGGTCCTCTGCGAACGGATTGTCGTTCTGAGCCGAGGCGCGCGTCATGCTCTTCGCGTCCACCGGGTGGTCTTCCGCCGGCAGGGGTCCTTCCGTTCCGTCTTCGAACGACCAGGGCGTGGCCTCGTTGTCGTCCGGTCCGGGCCGCGGGAGTCGCGAAGGGGGGACGATCGGGATGACACGCGTGCCGCGTCGAGGGTCCACGGCCGGTTCGTCCGGGGCGTCGAACGCGGCATCGTTCGGATGGCCGTCGACCGGGGGCGGCGTGCTTCGCCCGACGACCGGGCCGGACTCCTCCGCTGCGGTCGTCTCCGGCTGGCCCGACGGTGCGGTGTCCGCATCGTCCCACTCCGCCCACGCGTCGGCACCCTGTTCGGCCGCCCGGTCTCGAGGTTCGATCGGTCCCTCGACAGGATCCGTCTCACCTTCGTCGAGGTCGTCGACCAGTCGCCAGCCCGCGGCACGGAAATCCTCCACCCATTCGCCGGCGGGTGTCAGGTCTGGTCGCGTGGTCGCGGCCGACGCCGGGCGGCCGACGATCCGTTCGGGCATCGGCGGGACCGGCGTCGGACGGTGCTTGGGAGCCGATGTCGCGGCGGCGCGTCGCGGTTCCGGCGCCTCCACTGTCCGGCTCGGTGCGGGCGGCGCCGCCTCGGTCTCGTCCGTGTCCTCCTCCTGCCTGTCGTCGTCTCTTTTGAGAAGAGAACGGAGACGCTCCGCGATCGCGAGCCGGCTTCCCCAGGTCCGCCACGCCAGACCAAGACCGATCCCCAGTCCGGAAAGGACCAGGACCATGATGGTCCACGCCGCTGCAGCACCCAGGGAGGCCGAGAGGGAACCGGCCATCTTGTACGGCTTTCTCCTGTCCCGGTCCTTATCAACCTTCGTCGCGCCCCCACCGGGCCGGGCCCCTCACGTCCCAGGGCCACGGGAGGACGCGGCCGAGAGGCAAGGGCACCGGACGGAGGGCTTCACCGCGCGACCGGGGCCGAGCGGACCGGGGCGTCGAAGGCCGCGGTGCCGGGCGGCCCAGGGGACCGTTCCCTCCGACGACCGATGCGCCGACCGAGGAGCAACGAGTTCGTCACCACGGACACGCTCGACAACGCCATGGCGAGACCGGCCAGTTCCGGGCGCAACAGGATCCCGAACGCCGGGAACAGGAGCCCCGCGGCGACCGGGATGCCGGCCGTGTTGTAGGCGAACGCCCAGAACAGGTTCTGGCGGATCTTCCGGAGCGTCCAGCGGGAGATGCGGACCGCGCGCGCCACCCCCCCGAGGTCTCCCTTCACAAGCACGATGCCGCCGGTCTCGATGGCGACGTCTGTGCCGCTGCCCATCGCGATGCCGAGGTCGGCCGCCGCCAATGCCGGTGCGTCGTTGACCCCATCGCCGACCATGGCGACCTTCCGGCCTGCCGCTTGCAGACGACGCACGGTGTCGGCCTTGTCGGCGGGAAGCACCTCGGCATATACCTCCCGGATGCCCGCCTCGCGGGCGACCGCCTCGGCGCTCTCGCGCCGGTCTCCGGTCACCATCGCGACACGCAGACCAAGCCCTTCAAGTTCAGCGACATGTCGGGCCGCATCGGGTTTCAGCCGGTCGCGCGCGGCGATGAGGCCGATAGTGCTTTTTGTCGCCGCATCGCCGACCCACATGACCGTCGCACCCGTGCGGGCGAGGCGTTCCGCTTGTTCGGCCATCGCCGCGGTGTCGACCTTCGCCGCATCGAGATAGCGGCGTGTGCCGATGCGCAGCTTCGCGCCGTCGACGACACCTTCGACACCGTGGCCGGTCTCGCTGTCGAACGTTCCTGCGTCCATGATCAGGAGGCCGCGTTCCTTGGCGGCGCGCACGACGGCGTCGGCGAGCGGATGCTCGCTCGCTGCCTCCAAGGCGGCCACCCGGGCGAGGAGCGTCGCTTCATCGATCCCTGTGGCGGTGACGATCCCGATCACCTCGGGGCGGCCGACGGTGAGCGTCCCGGTCTTGTCGAAGAGCACGGTGTCGACGCGACAGGCGCTCTCTAGGGCCTCACCGCCCTTGACCAGTACGCCTTCCTCGGCGCCTTTTCCGGTGCCCACCATGATGGCGGTGGGTGTGGCGAGGCCGAGCGCGCACGGACAGGCGATCACAAGCACCGCTGAGGCAAGGATGAGCGCGAAGACGAAGGTGCCCTCATCCATCGAGGAGAACGGCTCCGGGACGCCGAACAGGGCGCCGCCCCAGAGCCACCAGAACAGGAAGGTGGCGACCGCGAAGACGACCACGATGGGCACGAAGACGGCCGAGACGCGGTCGGCGAAACGCTGCACCGGGGCCTTCTGCGTCTGGGCGTCCTGCACAAGCCGCACGATCTCGGCGAGCAAGGTGTCCCCACCGACCCGCTCGGCCACGATCTCGAGACCTCCCGTGCCGTTCAGGGTCCCGCCGACCACCTTGTCGTCGACCGTCTTGGCGACCGGTACAGGCTCCCCGGTCACCATCGACTCGTCGACCGCCGAGGCGCCTTTCACCACGCGGCCGTCGACCGGCATCTTCTCGCCGGGCCGCACACGGACCCGGTCCCCCACCCGCACCTCGTCGATGTCGCGTTCGACCCAATCGTCCCCTTGTCTGACGACCGCCGTCCGTGGCGCGAGCTCGAGCAGCCGCCGGATCCCCGCCACCGCACGGCCCTTCGACCGCGCCTCGAGGTGTTTGCCGAGCAGGATGAACGTGATGATGAGCGCGGCGGTCTCGAAATAGACGAGGCCGTCGAGGAAAAGGAGCGACACGACCGAGTACGCGTAGGCCGCGGTGGTTCCGAGCGCGACGAGGACGTCCATGTTGGCCGTGCCGTGGCGCAGCGCGCCGAAGGAGCCCTTGTAGAAACGCCAGCCGAGCCAGAACTGGACAGGCGTCGCCAGCGCGAACTCGAGCCACGGACTCCTCAGGTGCATGAGCTCGGGGAGCATCATGGGCCCCATCGCTGATGCGAGGATGGGGATGGAGAAGAGCACCGCATAGAGGAAGTGGTGCAAGGAACGACGCGCCTCCGACTCGTGCGGGTCGTCCTCCACCGCGTCCATCCGGACGCCGTAGCCGGCCTTCTCGACCGCGCGGACCAACGCGTCTTGCTCGATGCCGATGCCGCTTACGCGGGCGCGTTCGGTGGCGAGGCTCACGCTCGCCGAGTCGACGCCGGGAACGCCTTTCAGGGCCCGCTCGACGTGCGCGACACAGCTTGCGCAGGTCATGCCGCTGATGTCCAGGTCGTGTGTCTCGCCCGTTCTTTCGTCGGGCCTGTCGATACCGGTCGTCATCTGGTGTGGTTTGGTCTGGTCATCTGTGGTACTCGTGGTCCTGGTCTTCCTGGATCGAGGTCGGTCCCCGGCGGCTTCATCTCACGCCGCATGCGCCTTATATCCGGCCTTCTCGATCGCCGCCTCGAGGACGGCCAGGTCGGGCTCACCTCTGAGTTCGACGGTGGCGGAGCCGGGCAACCGCACGTCGACCTTCTTCACACCCGGGACGCGTTCGAGCGCCTGGGCGACGTGGCGGACACAGTTGTCGCAGGTCATGCCTTCCACGGCGAGGTCCACCGTGGTCCGCTTGCCGAACAGGGCCATGGGGGAGTGTGAGCCGGGGGGAGACCAAGTCGATGTCGCTTGACGGACGGAAAGCGGCAACACATGCCTGCCGCAGACGCCTTCGCGTCGACCCAAACGCCTATCAACAGGAATAGGTTCGCGCCGCCTGCCCGGCTTTTGTCTCGGAGGGATCTCGAATGGCTGTCGGACCTGATTTCGTGCTCGAGACGGTTTTCGAGATCCTCATCGTCCTCATCGCCGCCAAGGTCGGAGGCGAGGTCGCGGAGCGCTTCAAGCAATCGAGCGTGCTCGGCGAACTCATCATGGGGGTGGTCATCGGCTATCTCGCCCTCGTCCACTCCCCAGGGATCCTGCGCGAGATCTCCGGCGTCACCGCCGGCGAGACCTTGGCCTGGAACCCCTCCCTCCTGAACGCCTCGGTGCTCACGGTCCTGGCCGAGATCGGGGTCATCATCCTGCTTTTCGAGGTCGGACTGGAATCCGACATCAAGGAACTCATGAAGGTGGGCCCGTCGGCGTTGTGGGTCGGCATCCTCGGGATCGCAGTCAGTTTCGCAAGCGGCTTCGGCGGCTCATGGCTGCTCGGCCATTATGGCATCTGGAGCCACAACACCCTCTTCCACGTCTTCATCGGCGCGACCCTCACGGCCACGTCCGTCGGCATCACGGCCCGGGTCTTCGCCGACATGGGCAAGCTGAACACGGACGAGGCCCGGATCATCCTCGGCGCCGCCGTCTTCGACGACATCGGCGGTCTCCTCATCCTCGCCATCGTCTCCGCCCTCGCGGTCGGCGCCGGGCTCGGTGCGTTCGACATCGGCCTTATCATCTTCAAGGCGGTCGGTTTCCTCGTCGTCTCCGTCGGCGTCGGCATCTTCGTCATCCCGAAGGCGGTCGACAAGCTCGCCAGCAACCTCACCACGCGTGGCTCCACGCTCGCCGTCGCCTTCATCTTCATGCTCGCCATGGCGTACCTGGCCGGCGTCGCGGGTCTCGCGCCCATCATCGGCGCCTTCGCCGGAGGCCTCATCCTCGCTCAGGCCAAGACGGCGCACCAGATCTTCACTGAGATCCGCCCCATCGCCGCCATCCTGGTACCCTTCTTCTTCGTCATGCTGGGCGTGCAGGTCGACATCAGCGCGATGGGCGGCAAATACGCGGCCGTCGCCATCGTCGGCGTCTCACTCACCGTCGTCGGCATCCTCGGCAAGATCGTCTCCGGCTGGGGGGTCACCATGAAGAACGTCTCACGCTATGTGGTCGGCGTCGGCATGGTGCCCCGTGGTGAGGTCGGCCTCATCTTCGCGCTGACCGGGCTCAACGCCGGACTCCTCGAGAGTTGGGAGTACACCGCCATCATCATCGTGGTGATGCTCACGACGTTCGTCGTGCCCATCTGGTTGAACGTCCTGCGCGGACGGATGCATGCGGCCGGCGTGGCGAGCCCGCGGCACCAGCAAGCGGCCGAGATCACCAACGCGTGACGCG
>JAHWKR010000002.1:0-100708 GCA_019347805.1 Methanobacteriota archaeon | reverse complement strand
CGCCCCTGGCGCGGCTCCCGCGCTGGTATCGCCTTCGGCCACCAACGCGTGACGCGCGCCCCTGGCGCGGCTCCCGCGCTGGTATCGCCTTCGGCCACCAACGCGTGACGCACACCTTCGGTGTGGCTCCCGCGCCGGTATCGCCTACGGCCACCAACGCGTGACGCACACCGGCGCCCGGATCTACGGCCGGGGACACCGAGCGATCGATCACCACGCGCAGACCCTGACCAAAACGAGGTCGGATGCCGAATCGAAGGTCCGATGCACGACAGTGCCGTCGCTCGGACGAGGAACAGCCGCTGGGTCGGCCGCTAAGGGGACCAGGATCAGTTGCCCGACAGCCATGCGGCCAATCGGATGATCCCGAAGACGGCGGCCACGATGACGACGATGACCACGATGAGGATGAAGAGCGGATTCTGCTTGAGTTTCTCAAAGCCCTCCGGTTCTTCGTCGTCTCTCTCACGTGGGGTGTGCTTGGGCTTGCTCTTGCGCTCTGCCATCAGGTCACCCAGGGGGAACGGGCCACCCGAAAGGCTCCCCGTTTTTAGTGCTTATGAACGGGTCGGCTCGGCCCAGGGCCGCGAGCCGGCTTGACAAATGTAAAATCCAGGGGGGCTGAGTGCGGCCGCGTGGAACTCGATGACCTGGACGTCCGCATCCTCCGTATCCTCTCGGAAGACGCCCGCCTCAGCCTGCGGGAGGTGGCGCGGCGCCTGGGCTCGACCGCCCCGACGGTCTCCGCACGGCTCGCGCGGTTGGAGGAGAGCGGCATCGTGTCGGGTCATTCCGTCGTCATCGCCCCCGACCGGCTCCCGGGGCGGACCCGGGTCGTGGTCGGGCGCGTCGACCCCGACCGCCGGCCGGATTTCAAAGCGGCCGTCGCGACGACCGAAGGTGTCCTCGAAGGCGTGGTGCACCCCGACGGCACGTTCCGGTTGACACTCCAGGTGCGCGACCTCGACCAGGAGGAGCGTTGCTTGGCCGCCCTCACCGGGGCCGGCGCCAGGGAACTGGGAATCCATCCGGCGGAACGGCTCCTCGGACCCGGCCATGCCTCGCTCTTTTCGGACGTGGCCGTCGTCCCAGAGCCGTGCGCCATCTGCGGCCGCGCTGTAGGGGAGGACCCGGTCGAGGGGCGCATCGACGGCCGTCGCGTCCCATTCTGTTGCACGTCCTGCCGAGGCCTCTATCTGGAGCGCTACACGCGCCTTAAGGAGAAGGCGTGAGGATTCGACGAAACACCCACACTGCTTTTTAGCCCGCGCCTCGGCTCGACCTCCGTGGAAAGTCCATGAAGGTCTCCTCTTCCGCCATCGGGCCCCGCGCCATCGCCCTCGTCCTCATCGGCCTGTTCCTTGTCGCCATCCTCCCCCTGCCGAGCGGGAACGCGCAGACCATCTCGCTCTATGGCGCCCGCGAGCCCTACGATTACGGCTGGACGTTCCCCGAGGGCGAACTGCCGGGCGCCGAGGTGACCGACGCGACAGGGGACGCGGCGTTGCGGCTCGGTGGGGACACATCGGTCCCCGCCCTTCCGGCCCTGCAATCCATCGATCTCCGCAGCGTGGGCGTCCATGAGGTCGACCCAGAGATCCTCTTGTTCCGTGTCGGCCTCGGCGACCTCGACCCGACCCTGAACCGCGCAGAATCCTTACTGTTCGGGTTCGAACTCGACCTCTTGTTCTCACTCGGTGGCCATGATTGGCGCATGACCGGCTATGCCTACCCCGGCTGCACGACCGATGACGCCGCGTGTGACGAACTGACGACGCCGAAGGTCCATTATCGCGGGACCCTGCAACAAGTCACCGGTGGCAGCACCAAGACCATCGGCCTGGTCCCGTCCCGCGTCCTCACCGAGTCGGACACTCTCGAACTGCTCGTACCACGCTGGGCGCTGGACCGCGCCGGGGGCGGTCACCATCCCTTGGCCGGCGACCGTATCACCGGGCTCGTCGCCGAGACGACGAGCATCCGCCTGTTCTCCATCAACGGCGAATCGACGACCGCCTACCACGACCGCCTGCCCGACAGCGGCAGCGCAGACGATGTCTACACGCTCGTACAGGACTCCTTCGGTGCGCGGGTCGGCATCGCGACGACCGCCCCTGACGCGAAGAAGCCCGTCATCGAGGACGAGGACGAATATTACCGGGGCTACGTCGCCGCCGAACCGCTGCGCCCTCGCCACCACCTCGTCGACGCGGTGCCCGGGGAGACGACTTCGATCCCGCTCTGGATCGAGAACGCCATGGAACGGAAAGCGCTTGTCAAGACCACCTTCGAGGTCGTCTCCGACCAACCAGGAATCACCATCGACGGCCCGGAACACATCACCGTGCCGACGCTGTCGCACCGCCGGCTGCAACTCGGCGTCACCGGGGACGGCACCTGGTCCCCAGAAGACCCCCTCACGATCCGCGTCCACGTCGAGACCGCAGGGACGACACGGCCCGACATCGACGTCATCGACATCCGCCTCCGCCATCTCCCGGTCCTTTCCGCGTTGAGCCCGCGTCTCTATCTCCACACTTATGGCGACTCCGGTGACACTTTGTCGGATGCCGGTTTGCCGTTCATGGGCGAACGATGGGGCGTCCTCAACACGCTCGAGACCGACAACGCCGACACCGGCCGCGGCTCGGCGTTGAACGAATGCTGCTTCATCGACCGCATCTGGGACTGGAACAGTGCGAAAGGACTCTCGCGGGACACGTACCTCGATCCCGAAGGGGATGGAACGTTCCATGTCGCCTACACATCCGAGGTCCCTGGTGAACTGGAGGTCGAGGTCTATCTCGAACATGCCGGCGCGCTCGTCGCCTACGGAAGCGGTGGAGGCCCGGTCGAACGGGGCGAGGGAAGCGTCGACATCCCGCTTTCCATCGACGAGGGCGCCACCTCCCTGGCCCCCGACGAAGAAGGCTTCCGGCTCTTCTTCGAACCGACGTTCTATCCTGGAGAACGGGTCCCGCTCGGTCAGTTCGCGGCCACCACAGAGCCTGTCCCCCCACGGCTCCAGACAGAGGGCGCGACATGGCTCGAGCTGCCTGTCCTTCCCGAAGCGCCGAAGATCGTCGACGCCCGTCACCTCATCGTCGACCTCGAAGGCGACCGCGATCCCGTCCGCTACGTCAACCCCGGAAAGAGCGCCCTATGGACCGTCAGCATCCTCAACCAAGGTTCAGAGGCCGACACCGTGACGGTGCAGGCCGCACCCGACACAGGCTGGGAAAGCGGCGTCACGCCAGGCGCCCGCTTCACCCTCGGACCCGGCGAGGCGATCACGGTCGGCGTACGCGTGACCGCACCCGAAGACACCACCGAGGGTGCCGTCGCCAAGGTCAACGTCACGGCCGCCTCGGCACGGCTCGAAGGCGCCACGAGCGGCATCCAGGTCAGTGCCGTCGTGACACGCGGCGTCCCGGTCGAAGAGCCGTTCTACGAGGCCGACAACGAGACGGTCGAAAGACTCGACCTCAAGGGTAAAGAGAAAGACGCACCGTCACCATCGCTGTTCCTGCTCCTGTCCGCGCTCTTCGCGGTCAGCGCCGTCGCCAGGCGGCGCAGAGGAGCATGAACAAGCCGACGACGAGCGGAGACGTCGGTGACGGGACGCTTTCGGCAGCAGGGCCGATGGCATAGAAATAGTAGCTGCCGTCGACCTCGGTCGGGTAGGTGTCCGGCACCCAATGGTTGCCGAGCGGGACGGTCCTTTTCCGTTCCTCGCCCTCCGGGCCGCCGAGATAGAGGGTGATGTTGTAGCCGACATGCACCGTCTCGGGCGTCATGAAATCAGGATGCCACGCGATGTGGCCGATCCAGACCGTCGCGTCGGAAGAGGGCTCCATCTCCACCCCGAGCCCACAGGCGTAGTTCGGCTCGACCCGACAGAAAAGAAGACCTGCCGCCGCCGGTGGATCGTGCGCCGGGTCGAGCGTGACCGTCACGGTCACATCGTCGCCCGCCGGGGGTGACCAAGGCGCATGGGTGACGTTCAGGACCCCGGCGGGATAGGTCGAGGCGCGGTCGGGATAGGCGACCGGGTCGGCGCTGCCCGACGGGACAAAGGTGACCGCCGCAAACACCACGAGAAGCGACCAGACCGGCTTCATCCGGCCTCCTCTTCCTTCGTCACGCGCCGGCGTCGCTCATAGCGCGCCATCACCAGGAACGCCAAGAAGACGATGCCCGTGGCGATGAAGAACGTGATGATCCGGCCCTGCAACGGGTCGACGGTGGAGGCGCGCCAATCCTGTTCCACGAAGACCGTCACACCACTGCGCCCAGGTTCCTTGAGGAGACCGATGTCGGTGGTCCAGGCGGCGACGATCGCCTCGTTCGTGGCCAGTCCGCCACGGTGCGCTTCCCGCGGGAACATCGCCTTCGCCGTCATGCGATGGATGTCGATGCCGTTCTCCCCCGCGTGGCGCAGTCCGTCCTCCCACAACACGCCGGTCAGCACGAGCGGGCCTTCGATCCGTTCCCGCGCCGTCGCCCGCACCTCGAGCCGTACCGTCTCGTTCTCGACCACCGTCCGCACATCGAGCACCAGAGGACTCTCACGCTTCCCCGCGTCCGAGACGATCTTGCGGTAGGTCTCGTAATGGATGTCCTCGAGCCCCTCTGCGGCGACATTGGCACGGTTCTCGGCCGTCTCCTGGAAGATGCCGTCGACCCAGACAGAGGGGAACCAGACGTCCCCGTACTTCTCACGGATGCGCGCCGCACCTTCCGGGAACCCGAAGGGGTCGTTGCCGAACGACCGGCCGACACCGAGTGGATGGTAGGCGACGAAGGCGACGCCGTTTTCGCGCTTCTCCGACGACGACTCGTTAAGCCGGTGTGTCCCGGTCGCGTTCGGGCCGAGCAAGAAGGCCGGGTCGAGCACCTCGAGCATCCGGTCGGCCGCACGGTCGGCCGGAGCGCAAGGCAGGCACCAGGTCGCCGTCCACATCTCGAACAGGGGGACCCGGTCCGCCCTCACGGTGCGGTTCGTGTCGAGGAGCTTGTGCATGACGCTCTGCAACACCTCGCCCCGTTCCGGGTCATGGACCACGGTCTGGCCTGCGGCCGGGGACCAAGGCACGAGGAGGGCGACGAAGAGCACGATGAGGAAGAGGGGTTGTAACCGGGCCACGGGGCGCGGAGCCGACGCTCTCCATTTAAGGATTGACGGCGACCCGCCGACATCGTAGCCGCCGGGGGCGGTCCTCGGCAGGCAGGAACAGAGGACCTGGCCCTTGGCGGCCTCGGTCCGATGTCGACCTTGGGCCGCTCCGGCCGCGGAACCCGTCGCCCACCAGGACCGCTGCAACCACCAGGTTGCAGCACATCGTCGGGATTCAAGTCAAGAACGCTCAGATTGTTGCTTTCGGAGCAATCGAACGGGCTCCGCGTCTCCGCGACGGCCTCTCTTGCCCCTTCTCCTCGAGTCCAGAGGGGACGAGGTCCGCCCGATTCCGCTTTTGGACCAGGACCCGTAACAGCGGAGGGGCCTCGACGGACCCTGAAGCGGCTTTATATTGCCGAAAGAGAAGAACATTGACTGGAGAACGGTCGCTCCCTATGAGTGCCGGCAGGACGACGATGATCGGAGGAGGAGGTGGGCTCATCGCCCTCGGTAGCTTGGCGCTTCTTGCGCGCTACCTGGAGATGGGAAAAGTCCACGCCCTCGCCCTCGGCCAGCCCGCCACGCTCTACCACACGTTCACGGTCGGCACCGCATTGATCGGGCTCATCCTGGTCATCTTCGCACCGACCGCCCGGCGCAGGATGACCCGCGTCACGCTCGACCCTGCCCCGGACCCGTACCGCACCCGGCCCGATATCCACCGTCTGGCAGGCAACGGGAAGAACGGAAACGGAGGGAAAAAGGGCGTCGGGACGAACGGCGACAGCGCCAAGACCGCCCCAAAAGCGCGGCCCTCGACCGCCTCGATACCTATCCGGGCCTCCGCGACGACATCGGCAAGACCCGCACAAGCCGTGGCCGCCAGCGCCACCACCGTGCCGCCCGTCGCCAGGCCGACGAACGGCGACGTGGCCCACCACGCGAACGACGCCGCGACCGACCGGGACCACTCCGACATGCCGCCCCGCGACGCGCTCCTGTCCGAGATCGATGAACTCGATCGCAAGGCCAACGAGATCAAGGTGCGCTATGGACTGGGCAAGATGTCACCGGGCGGATACCGCAAGTTCATCGAAGAACTCGACACCCGCCGCTCACAACTCGAGAACCTGCTCATGGAACACGAACGCTGAACCCCCGAACGTTTATACAGAAGGCCCGATGGCCCCCCGATGCTCGCGCGTCCCGTCGTGATCGTCAACGTCAAGACCTACCCACAGGCCACCGGAGCCGGCGCGCGTCGACTGGCCGAGAGCGCCGCGCATGTCGCCGCCGAGACCGGCGCCGGGCTCGCATTGGCGGTGCAAGCGGCCGACATCCGCCTGGTCGCGGACATCGGCGTGCCCATCTTCGCACAACACATCGAACCGCACCCGCCGGGCGCCAACACCGGGTACGACCTCCTGGAAGCGCTCTCCGATGCCGGCGCGGTCGGCACCCTCATCAACCATTCCGAGCACCGACTGACACTCGCCGACATCGAGGCCGCCGTCGCACGATGCCAGGAAGCGACATGGACGAGCGTCGTTTGCACCAACAACGTGGCGACCAGCGCCGCCGCGGCCGCGCTCGGCCCCGATTATGTCGCCGTCGAACCTCCCGAGCTGATCGGCGGCGACGTCTCCGTCACGTCCGCCGACCCTAATGTCGTGTCGCGTTCCGCCGAGGCGGTCGCACGGATCGATGACAACGTGCGGTTGCTCTGCGGCGCCGGTGTCAAGACGGGAGCCGATGTCGCGGCGTCCATCGAGCTCGGCGCGGTCGGCGTCCTCCTGGCAAGCGGCGTCGCGAGATCGCGCGATCCCGAGGCCGTCCTGCGCGAGCTCGTCTCCAAGGTGCAAGTACCGACATAGAGGCAACATGGTCCACCCCAGCGACCGCATCCGCGGCTCCGAAACACACCACCTCGCCGGCCGACGCATCGTCCTTGCCGTGAGCGGGAGCATCGCCGCCGTGAAGACCGTGGAGTTGGCGCGCGAACTCATCCGCCACGGGGCCGAAGTGCTACCCGTGATGACCCCGGCCGCCTGTGGCATCATCACCCCCGACGCCCTGGAGTTCGCGACCGGCATCCGACCCGTCGTGACGCTCACAGGTCAGGTCGAACACGTGCGCGAACTCGGGGAAGAAGGCGACGCCCACCTTCTCCTTGTCGCACCGGCGACCGCGAACACCGTGGCGAAGATGGCCCTCGGCATCGACGACACCTCGGTCACCACGTTCGCCACCGTCGCGCTCGGTGCCGGACGGCCGGTCATCGTCGCCCCCGCGATGCACGGCGTCATGGAGGAGAACCCGCCCATCCAGCGCCACGTCGAGGCGCTCAAGGCGCTTGGTGTCCGCTTCGTCCGCCCGCTCTATGAAGAAGGCAAGGCGAAGCTCGCCGCCATCGACGACATCGTCGCCGAGGTGAAGCGCGAGCTCGGTCCCGGCACGCTCCGCGGTGAACGCGTCCTCATCGTGACCGGCGCCTCTGAAGAACCCGTCGACCCGGTCCGCGTCATCACCAACCGCTCAAGCGGAAAGACCGGCAACGTGCTCGCCTGGGAGGCGCACAGGCTCGGCGCCGATGTGACCGTCATGACGCCGTCGGACCCGCACCGGTGGCCACCCGGGTGCGAGATCCATCACTTCGACACCGTGCGCTCCCTCCTCGACACGTTCGAGACCCGCCTTGCCGACCTTGCGCCCGATTGGGTGCTCTTCCCTGCCGCCCTCTCCGATTTCGCCGCCGAGGCGAAAGAGAACAAGATCTCCAGCGACCAGACGTCCCTCGACATCTCGCTGCGAAGACTCCCGAAAGCGATGACGAAGGTCCGAGAGCTCCTGCCGAAGACACGGCTCGTCGGCTGGAAGCTCCAGGACACGCTCGACGAGGCGGTGGAGAGCGCGCGGGGACGGCTCGAAGAGCATGGTGCCGACGCGTTCGTCGCCAATGCCCGTGAGACCATGGGTGCCGCGGAGACGGACGCCATGCTCGTCCTCGCAGACGACACCCACCCCTTGTCCGGCGAAAAGGCCGAGGTCGCCGAACGGCTCTGGGGCCTCCTCCTGCGCCACGTCGCCGGACGCGACGACCCGACCGAGGAGATCGAACACCTCGGCCAGGGGGAATGGGTCTGAACGACCCTGTGCAGGAGACGCAAAGTTGGAGCGCAAAAGCGTTCGCCCCCGCCCACCTCACCGGGTTCTTCGAGATCCACGACGAACACAAGAACCCGTACCGCAAAGGCTCCCGCGGCGCCGGCTTGAACCTCGACATGGGCGTCACCGCAGACGTCACCATCCACCAAGACGAGGGCGCCATCGAGGTCTACGTCAACGGCATCGCCGACGAGGCGCCGACCGTCCATCGCGCCGTCCGTGGATTGTTGGGGGACGCCTATCCGGCCCGGGTCGAGATCCGCCTCTCCTCCGACCTGCCGCCGTCCCAAGGCTTCGGATTGTCCGGTGCCGGAGCGCTCGCGACCGGTTTCGCACTCGCAGAACTGGTCAAGTTCCCGGTCAAGAACGCTGTTTGGGAAGCGCACAAGGCCGAAGTGGAGAGCCGCACCGGATTGGGCGATGTACCGGCGCAGTTCGTCGGTGGCGCCGAAGTGCGCGTCACACCAGGCCCGATGCCGATGGGCGTCACCGAACGCTTCGCCGGTATCGAGACCCGCCGCTGGAAGATCGTCTGCTGTGTGCTCGACGAGCCGCTCACGACCTCGAGTGTGCTGGGTGACCCCGCCCGACGGCAACGGGTGAACGACGCGGCCGTCGGCCTCGTCGAGGCGCTCAAGGACGACCCCACCCTCTCCACATACATGCGGCTGTCCCGCCGTTTCGCCGAGGCCGCCGGCTTCATCACCCCACCACTCGCCGACGCTCTCGATACCGCCGACCGGCACGGCCTCGCCACACAGACCATGCTCGGCAACGCCCTCCATTGTCTTGTCGCGCCCGAAGCCGCCGATGCGGCCGCCGAAGGGCTACAGGGACACGGTCGGGTCTGGGTGTGCGGGATCGCCACAAGGGGCGCGCACGTGGTCCGGGAGTGAGCGGACCGCGCTCAAGATTGACATTCTCCGGCCCGATCCTTGCGGGTGGACTGCGCAACGGTTATCCGACCCCCCCAAGTACCGCCGCTCCGGCCATCGTTCTCACAGCCCCGTGGTGTAGTGGCCAATCATGCTGGCCTTTGGAGCCGGCGACCGCGGTTCGAATCCGCGCGGGGCTACTTCTTGCGACAGCCTGGGCTTCGCCAGGCCGCTTCGGAGCATCCCTAGGCGACTCCGTGTGCCGTCGCTCCCCGTCCGCTTCGCGGCAGGCTCGCTCCGTCAGTGAATCCCGCCGGGCTTGTTGTTCCGCGCGCTCCGCAAGGCGCATCCGTCCTTGGCTATTCGTCACGCGGCCAGGGGTCCGACCGGCGACCCGGGGCCGTCGCCTCCGGGTCCCGAGGCGTCCGCAGGTAGGAGTCCCTCGTCAACGAGTAGAGTCCTTCTCCGTCCTCCGGAGGCGTATGCACGATGATGCCTTCCCGTTCCAACCGGTAAAGCCCCTCGGACAGACGTCGCGTCCCGAGTTCCCGCAGGTCGTCGTTCAGCGCCTGGAAACTCTGGGGTCCCCTTTCACTCAATCGTTCCATGATGAGCACCGGATCCTCCGGAGGTCCCGTGGCGGAAGCCTCTTCCTGGTCACGCCCGACCGTGACCGCGTCTCCAAGTTCCATCATGGGTCAAGCACCGCTCTTCACCCTTAAACCCGTTGGAAACCGTCGGCTGACCGCTCAAATCGTTTTCGAGCAAGGCAATGTCCACCGCATGACGTGTCCATCCGGCGAGGACAAGACCACCGGTGCAAGGGGAGACAGTCGTTTCCTCGGTAGATACCATAGGTACTTGAGCGGGGACGTCTCTGGAAGCGCCTGTGGGCCTGAAGGAACCCTTCAACAGCGTCTCGCACATGGTCGGCGGCGGACTCGCCGTCATCGGCCTCTTCGTCCTCATCGCGCTCGCAGACGGCGCGCTCGAGATCGTCTCCGCGGTCCTCTACGGGCTCGGTCTCGTCTCGGTCTACACCTTCAGCTCGATCTATCATGGCGTCCCCGCGGGACCACGCACAGAGGTGTGGCTCGAACGGCTCGACCATGTCGCCATCTATCTCCTCATCGCCGGCACCTACACCCCCGTGACGCTCATCCTCCTCGGCGGCGGTTGGGGCTGGAGTCTGTTCGGCACGGTGTGGGGCATCTCCATCATCGGCATCGTCCTGGCGCTCACCGTCCCGCTCGGCCCGAAATGGATCCACATCACCGGCTATGTCGCGCTCGGGTGGACCGCCGTGGTGGCCGCCCCTGTCCTGTGGCCCCTTCTTTCAGGCACCGCGAAGACGCTCCTTGTGATGGGTGGCGTCGTCTATACCGTGGGAGCCTTGTTCTATGTCTGGGACCGGCCGCGCATCGTCGGGAGACTGGGGGCGCACGAACTGTGGCACCTCTTCGTCATCGGCGGCAGTCTGCTCCACTTCGTCTTCGTCGCCGCCTACGTCCTCTAGCGCGTCGCATCCTTCATATGCCGCCGGCGATTGCCGCACGACATGGCCCCGAAGACGCCCGTGCAGGACCATGTCGAGCCGGCGGAACAGGACCGTCATGCCCCGAACGCCATCTGTTTCGGCTGCGGGCCGGCGAACCCGAAGGGCCTGCGCATCAAGAGCCGCTGGGAGGGCGACGCCTTCGTCCTCCGGTTCACGCCACGGGAAGAGCACCAGGCGTTCCCGGGGGTCTTGAACGGCGGCATCATCGGCACCCTCTTCGACTGCCATATGAACTGGAGCGCCCTCACCACACTGCTCAAGGAACGCGGCTACGACACGGCGCCTTGCACGGTGACCGCGGAGTTCTCGGTCAAGCTGCGCCGGCCGACGCCGTTCCCCGCCGAAGTGACCGTTGTCGCCCGGCCCACCAAGGTGGACGGGAAGATGGTGTCGATGGAAGCGGAGATGTTCGCCGAGGACAAGAAGACCGCGACCGCGAGCGGCTTGTTCGTCGAGGTCGACGAATCACACCCGGCCCATCATCGCTGGGGCTGAACGACTAACGGAAGACCGGCAGACCGCCCGGGCCACCGAGCGGCTTCGCGCCGTGCACCCCGGTGCCGGTGCGCTCGAGGCTCGTCGCCCAGAGCGCCTCCTGCAGGTCCTCGTGTTCGGTCTCCGCGGCCGGCTTGCGCATCTCCCGCTTGACGAAATAACGGCCCGTGACTTTCTCCACCTCAGGTGAAGCGGCGAGCCAGAGCAACGAGTCGACCGAGGTCTCCGGGGCCTTCGTCAGAAACGGTCGCAGGATGCGCGCATGCACGGGCAAACGCTCTTTCGACACCACGTCCCGACGCAGTCCAAGGTCGACCGCGTTCGCCGTCACCGCCGCCGGGTCGAGACGGCGCGCGAGCGCCTTGACGAAGAGCAGGTCACACTGCTTCGAGCGACAATAGGCGATCCAGCCGTCATACCGGTCCCGGTTCTCCCAATCCTCCGGGTCGACCCGATGGTGGAGATGCGCCACGGAAGAGGCACTGATGATGCGCGCCGGTGACGAAGCACGCAGGCGTGCCATGAGCAGGTTGGTGAGAAGGAAGCGTGACAGGTGGTTGTAGGCGAAGGTGCGCTCGATGCCGTCGATCGTCTCATGGAACGTCGCCGAGAACGTCTCTGCAAGGTCGACAAGGACATCGATCCGCTCCGTCGTCGAGAGCAGGACCTCGGCCAGAGTGCGCGTCTCTTCCAACCGCGACAGGTCGCCCGCATGGGCCATGAGCCGTTCACGCATCTCGGCCGGCATGTGCGCGCGCAGACGAGCCCCTTGCCCCGAATCCGGTACGATGCAATGGACCGTCGCGCCGAGCCGCAGGAGGCCGTCGACGACGGAAGTACCGATGTCGCTCGCCCCGTCCGTCACCACGACGGTCCGGTCCTGAAGGCTCGGCAGGTCGCTCGCGGGACGCACGACACCGCACCCGACCGGCTCGCCTATAAAGGAACGGTTGCCGGCGTCTTACGGGTGTGGGGCCTCCGGCGGGCCGAGCGGGGTCGGGACCCTCCAGGAGGCGTCCCTCGGGCCAGGTCGCGTGCCACGCTTCAAAGGCGGCGCCTGCTGAAGAGGCCGAGCGCGAGCGCCACGACCAGGACCCCGGCGACGAACGGCGAGAGCGCCGCAGACTCCTCGGCGATGGTCCTTTGCAGGTCCACGACGTGGACGCCGGGCTCCGTCTCCACGGCCCCTCCGTCGGCGAAGACGAGCGTGGCACGCACCAGCCCTTCCGGCTCGGACTGGACCCGTTTGACGTACTCGACCACGACCTCGGCAGGCCCTTCCGTGAAAGGTCCAGGGACGACCACCGTCGCCTGGGTGCCGGCCGTGATGTGCGGGAGCTCCACCACATGGTCTTCGCCATCCCCATCGACGATGCGCAAGGTCCCCTTCGTCAGGTTCCCGTAGCCGTCGTTCAAGAGCGTCACGGCGACGCCGCCATGGACCGCCTCGACCGAGGCGACGACCGGATGGGCCCCGTAGAGATGCACGTGCCGGAACGCGTGCAGGACGCCCTCCCACGATTCCATCTCCTGCTCGCGTACCGATTCAGTGGTGAACGGCTGCCCCCAGAACACGAGCGCGCCGCGTCCGCTCATCTCGTACCCGAACGCCACCGCCCCCGTGTACTCGTACGCCGTGTCGACGCTCGAGCCGCTCGCCGGGTAGATGGTCGACCAGATGGGGCCGCAATCCTCCCGCACCGTCGGGAAAGCCTCGTCGCACACCCGCGAGAGCATGTCCTGGTCGGCCGGGTCGAGCCCTTCGACACCGTAGGGATAGAGCCACAGGTTGCCGCAACAATGGACACTGGCATAGTAGTCCGGGTGCACCTTCTCGAACCATTCGATGTTGATGCGGGTCTCCACCTCCGAGGCGGGCTCCGGCCCCGGGTTGTTGAAGAGCGGGTTCTCCGCGATCCCGCCCCAGTCGACCGGATAGTTGCGGTTGATGTTGACCGCGTTGGCGTTCAAGCGTCCGAAGAGATGCGACCCGTCGGGATTGACAAGCGGCATGAGCCATGTGTGTCGGTTGTCGACGATCCATGTCGCCGTCTCGTTCGTGCCGTAGCCATCGGCGAGGAACGCGGCGAGATGGGCGACGAAATAGACGCCGGAATACTCGTTGGAATGCGTGCCGCCGTCGACCCAGGCTACCTCGCGTTCCTCGAGCGGGACGCCTTCGCCCGCGTCCAGGCGCGCGAAATCGGCGAGTTCGATCATCCAGAGGTCGAGCCCCGCAGTGCTCTTGCCGGCGCTGTGCAGGCGCACGATGTCGGGATGCTCGGACGCGAGGCGCTGGAGTTCGGCGGTGAGGACCGGCCAATAAGGATAGACCGTGGTCCCGGCGACCTCGTTCACCGGCCCCTCGTCGTCGACGGGGTCCAAGATGGTGTGGCCATGGTCGTCGTCGATGGCCGGCATCCCCGCGGGTCGGGTCGAACGGCCGTCCACGTCGAGCGGCCAACCGTCCGGTCCGTAGGCGCCCCACTCGGCCAAGGCGGGCATGGAGACGGCAAGGAGCGACAAGATGACGAGGGGGACGAGGGCGCGCATAGAGGAGGTCATGGCGGGTCGCCTACATGGTGTTTTCCAGGGCCATCCAGCGCACCGCGTGCGAGTCGTGCCGGAAGGGCGTCTCCCGCGATGTGTCGCCCCCGGGGGCACTTCGGTGGTGCCCCGAGAAGGCGGCGGCGTCCGATGTCAGAGCGTCGCCTCGGGCATCTCGATGTGGCGCTTCTCCCCGTACTGGACGATGAACGTCATCGTGAACCCGTCGATGCTCCCGCCGAGCGAGCGCACCTTGTCGTCCGCACCGACCAGGACCTCGACCGCCATCATGCCCTGCTCGGGCACCTCGACATCAAGGAAGGCGGTGAAGGAGCCGTCGTCATGGTCTTCGAACGACCGCGGCGCGGGGCGCTCGTCCCCTGCGCCCTGGAGAAGCGCCTGCGCCTGGTCGTCAGAGCAGGAGAAGGGGGCGTTCGGCGCAGAGACGAACACGTCCCCGTCCTGGACGAGCACGGTATCGCCGTGGCAATAGAGCTCGAACCGTTCTCCCCGGGCAGACGCGGTGGCATGGAGGACGCCGTTCTCGCCAAGCTCCGTCTCGACGGTGGCGAGCAGTCCGCCCTCGAGGTCGTGCAGTTCGGTGGTGAGCGCCTGGATATCGCCGTGCGGTTCGAACCCTTCCTGGAACGCAACCATCGCCGCCTCGAACCTTTCCGCATAGGCCGGCGGGGACTCCAGCGGAGTGACACAGCCGGCAAGGAGTCCGGCGACGAGGAGGGCGACGGAAGCGAGGGCGCGCGACATGGGACCGACAGGGTCTGGTCGACGACGCCTTGTAAAGGATGCCATCGGGACCTGGGGTGCAGGAAGGCGGCAGGTCCAGGGCGCCATCGGACCATGGCCACCCGCCGGTCGCAGGCGGGCGCCCCACCTGGAGCAGCGTCTCTCCGGGCACTTTTTGCTCGCGCGGGCCCGCACATGTCGAACCTCTGATTGAAAGGGTTATGTGCCAAGCCCGCTTCGTGCGCCATCGTGGCCCTGCGTGTCCTTGCTCCGTTGGACGGCTCCGAGACGAGCCAGAAGGCCCTTGAGAACGGTCTCCGCATCCTCCAAGGCGTCCCCGAGGTCCAGGTGACGCTCTTCAACGTCACCCACGAAGGTTTCGACGGAGCCCCCGCCGAGATGGTGGAGCAGTTCGACCGCGACGAGGACGACGAGATCTTCCCCACCCGGTCGGCCTCGCTCCGGATGCTCGAGCGCACGGAGGCGCTGTGCAAAGGCTTCGGCGTGGAGACGCGCAGTCAAGTGGTCGAGGGGAAAGTGGTGGACCGCATCCTCGAAGCGTGCAAGGAGCACGACCTGCTGCTCATGCACGCGCTCGACAAGACCCAGTTCAAGGAGAACCTGCGCGGCTCCCAGGCGGAGAAGATCGCCCGAAGGGCGGGAATCGCCGTGCTCCTCGTGCCCTATGAATAGGCTGCCTGCGCGGTCTGGTCCCGAGCACAAGCACACACGGTCATGGCCGCCACTCGGCCGTCCTCAGGAGCCGTAGTCCATGACCTTCTCGACCGCCTCGACGAGTCGACCCTGGTCCGGCAGGTAGGCCATCTCTCGGGTCAACAGCGGCACGATGATGTCGGGCGCGGTGACCCGCACGACGGGCGCCTCGAGGCGGAAGAGCGTCTCCTCCTCCTCGGTGATGCGCGCCGCGATCTCCGCGCCCATCCCGAGCGTCCGATGGGCCTCGTGGAACACCACGCAGCGCCCGGTCTTGCGGACGCTCTTGTTGACCGTCTCCGAGTCGTACGGCGACAGGACCGGGATGTCGATGAGCTCGACCGAGATCCCCTTCTCTTCTTCCAGGGTCTCGCACGCCTTGGCGGCGACCTGGAAGCTCGCGCCGTAGCTCACCACCGTGACATCATCGCCCTCCTGCTCGATGAGCGCACCGGGTAGCGGGTCGATGCCGATGTCCGGCCCGACCTCGAACTCCTCCTTGCCGCGGCGATAGAGATATTTCGGCTCCATCCACATGACCGGGTCCGGGTCGCGCACCGAGGCACGCAGCAGCCAATAGGCCTTCCGCGGTGAGCTGGGGATCACGCACTTCAGGCCCGGGGTATGGATCCAATAGGTCTCGCGGGATTCGGAGTGGTGTTCGAGCGCGCGCACGCCGGCGCCGTACGGCATGCGCATGACGAGCGGCAATGTGATGCCGCCCTGGGTGCGCTTGCGCATCCGCGCCGCATGGGACTCGAACTGGTGGAACGCCTGATACGAGAAACCGCTGAACTGGAACTCGGCGATGGGGCGCATCCCGTTCACGGCGAGCCCGATGGCGGTCCCCGCGATGCCCGATTCGGCGAGTGGTGTGTCGATGACCCGCTCTTTGCCGTATTTGTCCATGAGCCCGTCGGTGACCCGGAAGATGCCGCCGTCCTTGCCGACGTCCTCGCCCAGGATGAGGACCGTGTCGTCATGGAGCATCTCGTCGTCCATGGCGCGGTTGATCGCCTCGATGACGTTCATCTCAACGGTCTCCGTCTTGCCTTTCTCCGCTTCCGCGAGTTCGAGCGCCATCAGTGACCGACCTCCACGCCGGCCCGCTCCCAATAATCCATGAGCTCTTTCCGTTGCCGTTCCAGGTAGGGGTCGCGCTCGGCGACGGTGTGCTCGAACATGGAGCCCAGGTCGTCCGGGACGTTGTCGCGGTAGCGCTCGATGGCGGCCTTGATCTCTTTCTTCGCCTCCTCCCGCCACGCTTCGTCGTCGTCCTCGTCCATGTGGCCCTTGTCCATGAGATAGACGCGCATGCGGTCGATCGGATCCCGTTCCCTCCACTTCTCCACTTCGCTCTCCTCGCGGTACTTGGTCGGGTCGTCGGCTGTGGTGTGGATCCCCATGCGGTAGGTCAAGGCTTCGATCATGGTCGGACCGTCACCGTCGCGCGCCCGGTCGACCGCCTCCTTGGTGGCCGCATAGACCGCCAGGACGTCGTTGCCGTCGACCTGCACGCCGGGGATGCCGTAGGCCAGTGCCTTCTGGGCGAGCGTCTTCGACGCGGTCTGGCGTTCACGCGGCACCGAGATGGCCCAATGGTTGTTCTGGTTCAGGAACACGACCGGGACCTCGAAGACCCCTGCGAAGGTGAGGCCTTCATGGAAGTCCCCTTCGCTCGTCGCGCCGTCGCCGAAGTAGCACATCGTCACCGTGTCCTCGTCGCGCATCTTCGACGCCCACGCGATGCCCACGGCGTGCGGGACCTGGCTCCCGACGGGGATGCTGATGGGCAGGTCGCGCGTGTCCTCCGGAAGCGCCATGCCCTCTTCGAAACCCGCCACATAGAGCAGGTCGTTCTCGAGCTTCGCACCGCGCCAGACCTGCGCCGCGGTCTCGCGGAACGACGGTACGAACCAGTCGGAGTCCTTCAAGGCGCAGATCGAGCCGAGTTGGGCCGCTTCCTGCCCCGTAGACGGAGCGAACGTCCCGATCTCGCCCTGCCGTTGCAGGCGTAGGCGCGCCGCGTCGAACTCACGCACCAGGACCATGGTCTTGTAGAGCTTGATGAGCGTCTCCTTCGGGAGGTCCGGCTCCAGGTCCTCGTCGACCTTCCCGTCGGCGTCCAGGATCTGCAGGTAGGTGACCTCGTTCGGCCAGTCGACTTCGGATCTCGGCATCTGTTTCTCCTTACGGTCGGACCACCGGCGACTTGGCACAGTCCGTTCCGACCGACCCTCTTCCATAGGCGGGGAAAGGCTGTTGCCGGCACGGTCGGGGCGGGAATTGCCGGGAAGTGCGACCAGGTGGTCACGCGCCTGACATGTGTGGTCTCCAGGAACCCTCCTCCTGGTCGTCGATCGCGGGTCGCTGATCCGGGGGTGCGAGTCCGACAATGCTGGGTCCGGGCCACCGGCTGCCGAAGGTAGGCCGTTGGCCGTCGTCTCCACCGGCGAGGACCCCGGGCAGAGGTCCCCGGCCGCGACCTCATATATGGCACCAGCAAGAACCCACACGCGGGTCTCCGTGCCGATACGGGTCCCGGACGAGGTCGCCCTTGGAGTCCGACACCGCCAGTTTCCACAAGGCACTCGTGGCCGAACGGCAGGTGGCCGGCGTGCGGACCGCGGTCATCCTGTTCAACATCGCGGTCTACTACCTGGTCATGGACAAGACCGGGACGATCCCCTGGCTCGCGCACACCATCTCCATCACCGCGACCGCCTACACGTTCTACGTTCTCCTCGCCCGTCCCTACATCCGTTACCCGGTCCTCGTCTCCGCCTACTTCACCTCCATCACCGACGCCGCCCTCATCACCCTCTGGATCCTCGCCACCGGTGGCCTCGCGTCCCCATTCTACATCCTCTGGTACATCTCCCTCGTCGCCATCGCCTTCCGCTTCGGTCGCTACGAGACGCTGGTCGCCTCAGTGCTCTACCTCGTCTCGTACCTGGCGCTCCTCCTCGTCATCGGAGACCTTGCTGACGACCCGACCGCGGTCCTCGTGCGGGGCGGGTACATCCTCCTCATCGGCGCCCTCGGGGGCCTTCTTGCCAAGGAACTCAGCGACCAGACGCGTGAGACACACCAGTTCAAGGGCGTCGCCGAGGTGATGGAGCGGGAAGTGGCCCGCCAGACCCAAGACCTGCGCGCATCACGGAGCGCGCTCGAGCAGGCCTTGGAAGAGACCCGACGCGCCAACGAACGGCTCAAGGACCTCGACCGCATCAAGACCCGCATCCTCAACACCGCGTCGCACGAACTCAACACCCCGCTCACCCCGCTCAAGATGCAGGTCCACCTCCTGTCATCGGGTCGCTACGGTGCGCTCGACGATGAACAGAAGAAAAGTGTAGAGATCATCCACCGCAACCTCGACCGACTCATCCGCCTCGTCCACGACATGGTCGACGTGTCGCGGCTCGAAAGCGATCGGCTGAAGATCGAACCGGTCCCTGCACGCCTCGACCTCCTCGTGACGGACGCACTCGACGCCTACGAGGAACCTGCAAAGACCGCCGGCATCCGACTCGAGGTCGACCCCGGTCCACCGGTCGAGGTCGTCGTCGATACGACCCGGTTCGTTCAGGTGCTCACCAACCTCGTCTCGAACGCGCTCAAGTTCACGCCCCGAGGCGGCGTCGTGTCGGTCGAAACGACTACAGACGGCGGCGAGGCCGCCCTGCGGGTACGCGATACGGGACTCGGTCTCGACACGGACCAGATGGCGCGGCTTTTCCTTCCATTCGAACAGGTCCAAGGCGAGAAGCAGGCGCACAAAGGCGGAACGGGACTCGGGCTGTTCATCTCCAAGGGCCTCATCGATGCGCACGGGGGGCGACTCGAAGTGGAAAGCGCCGGGCCGGGCCAAGGCTCCACGTTCACGATCCGCTTGCCCCTCCGCAGCGCGGACGCCGCGGGCCCCCCGGAGGCCGACGCGGCGGGTACCCGGTCCCCTTCACTGGCCCCACTGGCGGCACCCGCGGACGGACCGCCGGCAGCCGGCCCGGAAGACGCCGTCCCAGACCAGGCCCGAGACGGCCCATAGGTCCTACGGCCGAAGCCCCCTCTGTCGACGGCCCATCGCCCCAGGGAGCCCGAGACCAAGTTTATATCGCTCGCGAAGAAGAGCGAAGGTCGCACCGCTGGGCCTCGCCTGGCGCGCGGACGTGTCGGTATGCCTTCTGAAGAAATCCGCATCCTCATCGTGGAAGACGACCCCGTGTTCGCCCGACTCGTGGAGACCACACTGGCGGTGAGCCGAAGGGCGCGTTTCGCGACACAGTCGGTGCCCCGGCTCGATGCCGCCATCGCGCTCCTGAAACGGGACCCGTTCGACGTCGTGCTCCTCGACCTCGACCTCCCCGACAGCCAAGGCATGGACACGGTGCGCCAGGCCATCGCCGCCACGCCGCACATCCCCATCGTCGTCATGACCGGACATGATGACGAGCAGACCGCGCTCGATGCGATGCGACATGGTGCCGAAGACTACCTCATGAAAGGGCCGGTCAACGAAGAGGCGCTCGTCCGTGCGGTCCGCTACGCGCTCCGTCGCCACCGCAACGTCGTCGACCTGCGCCACTTCGCCCAAGAGCTCATGACGAACGTCGACCGTTTCATGTCGATCGTCGAATCGGCCCGCATCGGCGCCGTCGTCACCTCCCCCGACGGACAGGTCCTTTACCACAACAACGCGGCCGTCCAGATCCTCGGCCGCGACGCCGGCACCCTGCGGGCGGATCCTTTCGACATCCCCGGCGAGGTCGGACAGGCGACCCTCCTTGACCCTCGGACATTGGAGTCCCCGAGGGGCCCCGGACGGAAGATCGAGGTGCAGATCGCGGAGACCGAATGGGACGACCGGCCGGCCCGACTCCACCTCATCTATCCCCAGGACGACACGGACCCTCAGGAGCCGCGGTCGCCGTCGGGCCTCGCCGCAGCGCTCTACGCCCACAGTGAAGAGATGGTCGCCGTCCTCGACACCGACGGGACGATCCGCGAGGTCTCCCCGGCCAGTGACCTGCTTCTTGGCCTCGCCCCCGAAGCTCTTGTCGGCACCACGGTGTGGGAACGCCTCCATGCCGAGGACGAGGCCGATTTCCGCGACGCCTTCCTCGACGCCGTGGAGAACGGCACCGAACACAGCTCCCGCCACACCGCCCTCCGCGCCGACGGCGGCCCGGTCCTCGTCGAGACCCGCCTGTACCCGACGACCGACCCGGTCATCCACATCACAGACCACGTCCTTTGCATCACACGTGCCGTCGACCCTGCGGAAGCGGACGCCGGTCCCGCACTGGCCCGTCTCCAGGCCCACGCCGACAACAAGACCCGGCTGCTCGGCTCCGTGGCGGAAGCGTTCGACACGCACCTCGGCCCTCTCTCGACCCACCTTCATATGCTCGTGTCTGAAGAACTCGGCGCGCTGAACGACGCACAACGTGCGAGCCTCGGCGTCCTCGACCGGCAGACCGGCCTCCTTGGCGCGCTCGTCCAAGACCTCATCGACCTGGTACGCAGCCAGACCGGACACCTCAGGCTCGATACGCATGAGACCGACCTTGGTCGCATCGCCACGGACACGGTCGCCTCCTATCGCGCCTTCGCCGACGAACGGGATCTCACGCTCACCGTCGACGCCTCGCCGACGACGATATCAGGGGATCCACGCCGTCTCGGCGAAGCCTTCGCCCACCTCATCGCCCACGCCATCGAGGAGACGCCCGCGGGTGGATCCGTGGCGATCGCCGTCGGCGAAGAGGCGGACGGCCCGACGTTCAGCGTCCAGGACAGCGCGCCCGGCCACGATATGGAAGCCGCGGACCACCTGTTCGAACCGTTCGCCGGAGGAGGACGCCACGGTACCGGCCTCGGGCTCTTCCTCGCCGACCAGATCGTGCAGGCCCATGGCGGCCGGTTGCGCGCCTACCAGCCCCCCGCCGGCGGCAACCTCTACAGGGCCACGTTCCGCCCCGTCAAGACCGCGCGGAGCCGATGAGACATGATGACCTTCGACGCCGTCGACCTCATCGCAGCCGCCGGTGCGGTGGTCGCGGCCTTCGCCGCCCTCATGGTATTCCTGCTCGCGTTCTGGTTGCACGAAGAAGGACGGGAACGCCGCCTCGGAGCGGTCCTTCTCGGCGTCGCCATGGTCTACTTCTCGTTGCGCTGGGTGACCCAGATCGCGACGAGCGGACCGCGGCTCGGCGTCGGTGTGTTCGGCACGGTCGGGGCGGCATGCTTGATGTTCGGCATCATCCTCATGGTGTGGGGCGACCAGGAGAACGACCGACGCCGCGCCGCTCAACATGAGCATGCGACGAAGGAGCCGCTGCGTCCATGAAAGGGTTGGTCCTTGACGTCCTGACCGGGAGCCAGTCCCCCATGGAGGTGGCCCAAGCAGTGGTCGTCGTCGCCATGGGGCTGTTCCTCGTCGTCGTCGCCGGCCGGAACCTCAAGGAGCCCTATCCGTTCGGTCGGCCCGCAGGCGCGATGCTTCTCGTGTCGGGCGTTCTCGCCGTTGTCTGGCAAGGCCCGGTCCTCCTGCCTTTCCGGTTCGGGAGCGAGGAATCCGCCGGAGCCGCGGGGGTGCTCTTCTTCATGGCGGTCCCCCTTTCGGTCCTCCTGTTCGTCCTGACCAGTTTCTCGACACGTCTACGCGAACGCAAGGAGAGCCTGGAGACCGTGGAGCGGCAGAAGGCGGAACTGGTCGCCGCCGAGGCTCATCTGCGCTCCGTCCTCGAGAACGCTCCGGACGAGATCGCGATCGTCGACAAAGCGGGTTGCATCCTCAGCCTGAACCATGTCCAGGACGTGTCCGACCCGACGATCCTTCTCGGTCGCCCGGTCTTCGGTTTCCTCACCGAGGAGAGCGCCGCCCGCTTCCGCGCCGCCCTCGGGCGGGTCTTCCGCTCCGGCGGCGGCGAAGAGATCGAACTGCGCATCAGCGAGGGCGCCTTGAAGGAGAGCGATGATCCGGAGGGATCGGCGGAACGCTGGTACTACGCCCGCATCGCGCACCTGAGCGACGAAGGGGACGGCATGGCCATCGTCATCGGCACCGATATCACGGCGCGTCGGGCGATGGAGCAGGAACTGCGTCAAGAGCGGGAAAGGTTCGCGGCCTTGTCCGACGCCGCGTTCGAAGGCATCGTCATCCACCAGGACGACCTGATCCTGGAGACGAACCAGGCCTTCGCCGACCTCATCGGTCGCACCCGTGACGAACTCATCGGCCGTCGGCTCACGGCGCTCCTCACGGACGACGGCGAGAACCCGGCAGGCCTGGACGACCCGGGGGAGCACCACCAGACCGGTCGCCTCGGCCACAAGGACGGACACACGGTCCACGTCGAGGTGCAGAGACGTGCCATCACGTTCCAGGACCTCTCGATGCGTGTCACGGTCCTCCGCGACATCACGACCGAGATCGAGGGCCGGCGCAAAGACCGGATGTTGCGCGCGCTGTTCGGCCACGCCAAAGACGCCATCTTCATCCTCGACGGTCATGATGGCACCATCCACGACTGCAACCCGGCCGCCGCCATCAGCCTCGGCCTCTCCCGGGACGATGTCATCGGGACCCGGATCATTCAACACGTCGCCGAAGGCGGCGACACCGCCGACTGGAGCAAGGTCCGCGCTTCGCTCGCGACCCAGAGCAGCATCTGGGCGGAGACGGTGCAACGCCGCGCCGACGGCACCACGTTCCCCGTCGAACTGTCCATCAGCACGATCGGCGACGACACACACAGCGGGGGCTCCATGCTCGTCACCGTGGCCCGTGACATCAGCGAGCGCAAACGCGCCGAGGAGCAGATCGCCGCCACCGCCAAGAAACTGCGCACCGTCATCGAGACCACCAACGACGGAATCTGGGAATGGGACCTCCTGACCGACCGCATCATCTGGACCAAACTCCTGCCCGCCATGCGCACGACCCAAGGGGAAGGGCCTATGATGTCCGCCGACACGTTCGCGCTCCGCATCCACCCAGAGGACCGCGCCGCGTTCGGACTGGGCGCGGCGGAGAGCCGCCGCGGCTCGTCCTGTTGCCAAGAAGGATTGCGGGTGCGCGCCCGTGACGGCGGCTGGCTCTGGGTCCGCTGCATCATGACGCCCATCCGGGACCAAGCAGGCCGTGTCGTCCGCATCGTCGGATCGATGCAGGACATCACCTTGCAGAAACGGGGCGAACACCTGCAGAAGGCGCTGGAGCGCGTCAAAGAGGAGGCCATCCGGTCGCAGGAATCGAGCCGGCTCAAATCCGAGTTCCTGGCGAACATGAGCCATGAGCTGCGCACCCCGCTCAACGTCATCATCGGGTTCGCGGAGCTGCTCGCCTCCGGCAAGGTGGGCGCCCTCGAACCGCGGCACGCCGATTTCGTGAGCGACATCCAGAAGAGCGGCCACCACCTGTTGCAGATCATCAACGACGTGCTCGACCTCGCCAAGGTGGAGGCCGGCAAACTGTCGCTCGAGGCGCAGGTGGTCGACCTCGAAGCGCTCGTCTCCGAGGCCTGCGACAACCTCAGGAACCTGGCCGATGAGAAGCAGATCGCACTCGTGCACAACGTCGACCCCGCCATCGGGTCGGTCACGTTCGATCCCGCCCGCTACCGACAGGTCCTCTACAACTACCTCAC
Organism: Methanobacteriota archaeon; assembly: GCA_019347805.1. Classification (GTDB taxonomy): domain Archaea; phylum Thermoplasmatota; class E2; order JACPAO01; family JAHWKR01; genus JAHWKR01. Next base: position 76,837 of record JAHWKR010000002.1, on the reverse strand, counting down.
GAACGCCATCAAGTTCACCCCCGAGGGTGGTCATGTGCAGGTCCACACCACCATCATCGACGACGACTTTTTCGAGACCTGCGTCGAGGACGACGGCATCGGTATCCCCAAAGACGACCTGAAACGTCTCTTCGTCCCGTTCGAACAACTCGACCCCGGCATGGACAAAAGGTACCAAGGCACCGGATTGGGGTTGGCGCTCACCAAGCGCATCGTCGAGGCGATGGGCGGGACCGTCAGACTCGAGAGCACGGAGGGCGAAGGAAGCCGTTTCTACGCGACGTTGCCGCTTCGGCCCCCTGCCGCCACTCCACTCCTCCCTCGAGGCCAGCTTGGCGTCCCGCACGTTCCGCACGTCCTCCTCCACTCCGACGACAGGGACGAGCGAGGACGCGCCCGGCGCCTCCTTGCGGCGGACGGACACCGCGTCGAGACCGTCGCAGGCCTGGACGCCCTCATCGCCGCCGTCATCGACGACCCCGCCGACCTTCTCGTCATCGACCCCGTCGGCCTCGGCCCCGATGCCGACGCGTCCCTCGACCGCATCATGGCCGCCGCCGGCCCCGCCGCCATTCTCCTCTACGGCGCGACCGAGGCCCCGGCCGGACTCGCCGACCGCGTTCAGGCGGTCCTCCGCCATGGTGACGGACCCGAAGCTTTGCGGGACGCGGTCCGAAACGCCATGCCGATGCCGCCCGGGTCCTCCAGGCCCGCTCCCGCCGAGGTCCCGGACGAAACGACAGCGGAGACAGAGCGAGCAACCGAGTCGCCCGATGGAGCACGTGGACCATGACCCGCGACATCCTCATCGTCGACGACAGCCCGCTCAACCTCAAGCTCTGCCAGACCGTGCTCGAGGTCGAAGGCTACCACGTCCGCCTCGCCCACGACGCCGAGGAGACCTTCAGCGCCATCGACCAGGCCAGGCCCGACCTCATCCTCATGGACATCGGCCTGCCCGGCATGGACGGCCTCGAGATCACCCGTCGACTCAAGGCCCGGGAGGACACCGGGGACGTGCCCATCGTCGCGGTGACCGGCTTCGCCATGAAGGGCGACGAAGAAAGGATGCTGGCAGCGGGTTGCGACGGCTATCTCCCGAAACCGCTCGACATCGCCCGGCTCATCGCAGTGGTGAAAGACCACCTGGACGGCCGGACTTGAGCCACGGACGCCTCAGTCGGCTTTCTCGCGCAGCAACGATAAGGTCCGTGCCATCGCCCGGTCGCGCTGCGCCTTCGCCCGTCGTCCGGACAACACCTCGCCCACCACCTCGACGATCTTCGGCGGGTCCAACGGCTTCGTGAAGAAGTTGTCGATGCGCGCCTCGTTGATGGCGCGCAAGGCGATGTCCAGGTCGGGGAACGCCGTCATCAGCATGCGCGGCACCTGCGGCGCGCGCTGGGCCGCCTCGCAGAGCAGCTCGAAGCCGTTCATCCCGGGCATCTTGTAGTCGGTGACGATGAGGTCGACCTCCTCCGCTTCGAGCCGCCCGAGCGCCTCACGCCCAGAGGAGGCGGTGACGACCCGCACACCGTCGAGGGCGGAGGTCAGGAGATCCGAGAGGGATGCGAGGATGTCCTCCTCGTCGTCCACGAGCAAGACCGTCTGCACCCGACCCACCTGAGCGACCTCGACCATCGTCCGCGTCCCGAAGGGACCATGCCCGCCTGACCGTCATAAACGTAGCGAGAGGACCGGGCGGATGAGAGCCGAGCGAGGGGCTTTCGCGGGGGCGTCTTGATGGGTGCACCCGGTTTTTAACACATGGGTCGCTGTTCGTGTCAACGTGACCCCTGAAAGGGTCAGCAAGGGCGCCTCGTCCGGCGGCCCTCTTATGTACTCCCTGCCGGTTGCCGCCCCCCACAGGAGCAGGTGACATGATGGAGAGCAGGACGGCGGAGCCCGAGGTCGAAGGCACCGCGATGGAACATATCGAGAAACGCTTCAAGGACTTCCGCAACCAGAACACCTACTGGCGGCACAGCCAGGACGGCACCCTGGACCGGTTCCACAAGGAATACGAGGCCGCGGTGGACCGCGTGCGGGCCGAACTCCTCGGGATGGACGTGCCCCTGGTCGTGAACGGCAAGGAGATCGAGACCGGCTCCTGGATGGAACGCACCTCCCCCACCGACACGTCGGTCACCGTCTGCCGCTTCCCTGAGGCGACGAAGGAACACGCCAAGCAGGCCATCGCCGTGGCGCACGAAGCCGAGAAGAAATGGCGCGAGACCCCCTGGCAGGACCGGGCAGCGGCACTCGAGAAGGCCGCGTCACTGTACGAAGAACACTTCTACGAACTCTGCGCCATCATGACCTTCGAGTCCGGGAAGACCCGCTACGAGGCGTCCATCGACGTCGACGAGGCCATCGACTTCCTGCGCTTCTACGCGCTCACCATGCGCGAAATGGACGGGTTCAACCAGGAGATGGACCAACCGGTGCCGAACGAGCGCTGCTGGTCCAAGATGAAGCCCTACGGCACCTTCGCCATCATCTGTCCGTTCAACTTCCCGGTCGCCATCACCACCGGCATGACGGCCGCCGCGCTCGTCACCGGCAACCCGGCCATCATGAAACCGGCCACGAAGGGTGTACTCTCCGGCTACCGCTGCTTCCAGCTCCTCATCGAGGCCGGCATCCCCGACGACGTGCTCCAGTTCGTCGTCGGCCCCGACGAGACGGTCGCGACCGAACTGACCGAGAACCCGGACATCAAGGGCATCTGCTTCACCGGGTCGAAGCACATCGGGACCAAGATCATGGCCAAACGCATCCAGGACGCCCCCGCGTCACCGCTCATCGTCGAGATGGGCGGCAAGAACGCCACCATCGTCACCGCCAACGCCGACCTTGACAAGGCCGTCGAGGGCTGTTTCCGCGCCGCGTTCGGGTTCCAGGGGCAGAAATGCAGCGCCTCGAGCCGCATCATCGTCGACCGCCGCGTCAAGGACGAGTTCGTCGAACGGCTCGTCGCCCGCACCGAAGAGGCCGTCGTCGCCGAGCCGTGGAAGAAAGAGGCCTACATGGGCCCCGTCATCGAGGAAGCGAAGTTCGACTGGTACATGGAATGGGTCGAGAAGGCGAAGAAGGCCGGTCGGATCCTGACCGGAGGCGCGGCCGTCAAGGACACCGACTCGAAGGGCTGGTACGTCCGCCCGACCATCGTCGACGGCGTCCCGGTGTCGCACGAGATGTTCCAGACAGAGCTCTTCGTGCCGATCACCAACATCTACGCATGCGACGGCATCGAAGAGGCGGTCGACCTCATGAACGCGACCGAATATGGCCTCACCGGTGGGATCATGACCGAGGACGAGAAGGAGGCAGAATACTTCTTCGAGCACGCGGAATGCGGCGTCCTCTACCTGAACCGGAAAGCCGGGTCGTCGACCGCCGCGGTCGTGAACGGCCAGAGCTTCGGCGGCTGGAAGAACTCCGGGCACTCCGGGATCAACGCCGGAGGCCGCTGGTACCTCCTACAGTTCATGCGCGAACAGAGCCATACGCGGGTCAACGATTCGGACTAGGCGCGGGCCTATGCCGCGTCAGGCGTGAGCCCGACGTGGACCAGGTACCAGGTCGACTCGACGACCGGTCCATGGCCGATCGGCACCAGCAAGGTGTAGCCGGCGGCCTCGATATGATAGGTCCATTCGGGACAAGCGGTGAACGGCGGCGCCGCAGGCAACGCGAACCGTCCATCCCCATCGACCTCGAGCGCCACCCGGGTGCCGAGGTCCGCGACCGTCGCTGCGGCCGCACAGACGAGGAAGACCTGCGCCTCCGCCACCGGACGCCCAGAGGCGGCATCGAAGACGATGCCGTCGACACCACCGGAACCGGTGGCGGGGACTGTGGTGACCCCTGGGTCGAGCCCCGTGAGGTCGGTGACCGGTTGCACGGCGTCATCGATGGGACCGACGAGCGGTCCGGGTGACTCCGTCTCGTTCGTCCCGCCGCCGCGGTCCTGCGGTCCCGCGTCGTCGGTACAGCCCGAGAGGGCGACGACGAAGACGACAAGGCCGATGAAGAGGGTCCGACCGGTCACCATACGGCCTCTGTTCTTGATTTGGACATATATAGGCTCTCGGCTGCCACCCCGGCGTCCGTTGGCCTCTTGGAGCGGCCCCGCCGAGCGGATCGGGGAAGTGAAGGGGCACGCGGACAGGTTGCCATGGCCACGACCGGCATTCGGGGGCTATTCATAGGGTGCACGACCCACCCTATCGCGGTGAGCCAATGCCGACAGGACCCGACCTCCTCGTGACATACGACCCGCAACGACACAACCGTGCCCAACAGGACATGAAGGCGGTGCTTCGAAGAGCGGAGGCCGAATACGAGTTCATCCCCAACGACATCCCCGGCGTGGCACAGATCCGGGTCGACCAAGACCCCAAGACGCTCGTCAAGGCACTGCGTGAGTACTGCCGGGAAGACCCATCGATGTTCGGCTCGACCTACCGCTGGATCCCGGTGGAGGCTTGGACCGCCGCCACGACGGAAGCCGTCGAAGAACTCGCGACCGCCATGGACGACCGCATCTCCGACGACGAGACCTGGGGCATCCAGGTCAAGACGCACGGCTCACGGCTCCACAGTGCCGAGGTCGTCAAAGAGGCCGAGCGCCACATCGACCATCCCAAGGTCGACCTCGACGGACCGCAGAAACAATGCCGTTTCGACATCGTCGGCGACCACATCGCGGCGAGCGTACTCGCCCCCGACGAGCGGCTCAATGTCAACGACTTCCGCGGACAGCAGGTCGCCGCGAGCGGGCGCTCGTCTTAGCGGCGACGACGGCGCCGGAGAAAAGAAGCCACTGGAGGGATTTGAACCCTCGACCGTCTGATTACGAATCAGACGCTCTGCCAGGCTGAGCTACAGTGGCGCCAAGAAGGCCCGGCGCGGGGCCGCCCAGCCCCCTTTCCCTTATGAACGTTTCCGAGTGGATAAGGGGTGGTCAGGCGATGAGATGGCGCCGCTGTCCCGGCCGATCGGCTCGGCAGGTCTGCGCTTTCATGTCTCGGGGAGGAGGAACCAAGGCTCCCCCGCCGCGAACTCCACCCCCTCCTTTCTTATCCGCCCCTCGCGTCCCCGGCGCCGATGGTGTCCACCGCGGACCCTGCACCCCGTTTCCGGAAGGCCTGCGTCGTCGGCTTAGGTGTCGTCGGCATCCCCGTCGCCGCCAAGCTCGCCGAGGTCGGACTGACCACCGTGGGGCTCGATGTCGACGCCACGCGCGTACGCTCGATCGCCGACGGTCGCTACCCGTTCACGTCCGAAGAGCCGGGCATGCAGGACCTGCTTTCAAACATCCACGCCAAGGGGCTGCTGATCGCCACGACCGACCCGGAGGAAGCGGTCACCGACGCCGATGTCGTCGTCGTCGTGGTCCAGACCCCGGTCGAGGACGCCAAGACCGGGCCGCGCTACGACGCGCTCCGCAGCGCCTTGACGAGCGTCGGCTCCTACCTGAAGAAGGGCGCGCTCGTGGTCGTCGAATCGACCCTCGCCCCCGGTACGATGCGCGACATCGTCCGACCCACCCTCGAAAAAGCCTCCGGATTCGCGGCTGGCCGCGACTTCGGCCTGGGCCACTGTCCCGAGCGCGTCATGCCCGGCAAGCTCCTCCACAACATCGTCCACTACGACCGCGTCGTCGGCGGCATCGACCCCGCGAGCATCGAACGGATGCTCGCGCTTTACCGCCTCTACGTCACCGGTACACTCTACCCCACCGACATGACCACCGCCGAGGTGGTGAAGACGGCCGAGAACGCCTACCGCGACATCGAGATCGCCTTCGCCAACGAAGTGGCCCGCATCTGTCAAGGCCTCGGCGTCGATGCCTGGGAAGTACGCGCGCACGTCAACCGCGTGGAAGGGCGCAACATGCACCTGCCCGGGATCGGTGTCGGGGGCCACTGCATCCCGAAGGACGGCCTTCTCCTCGCGCACGCCGCACGCGACTTCATCCCCCGCATGCTCCTCACCGCGCGCGACACCAACGACGGCATGCCCGAGGTGACGGCCCGGCTTCTTGCCGAGACGCTCGCCAGCGCGACGAAGGTCCGAGCCGAAGGACTCGCGGCCCTCCAAGGCAAGACGATCGTCGTCCTCGGCGCGGCATACCTGCCCGGCTCGGACGACACCCGGCTGACCCCGAGCGCCCCGTTCATCCGCATCCTCAAGGAAGCCGGCGCCGAGGTCCGACTCGTCGACCCCTACGTCGAGGCGCTCGAAGGGACGCCCGCGCTCGACGCGGTCACCGACGCGCTCGATGGGGCGCATGGCGTGGTCCTTTCGACCGCGCACACGCCTTTCCTTGCGCCTGAATGGGCCCATTGGGCAGAGCGCATGGCCCTACCCGTCGCCATCGACGGCCGCGGCGCATGGGACCCCGAAGCGGCACGGGCGGCGGGCTTCCACTATCGCGGCGTCGGGCGCTAACCCTGCGACGCCTCGTCCGCCGCGACGACCGCCTGGACGACCTTCTCCACATCCTCGTCCGACAGACCAGGATGGACCGGTACAGAGAGTACACGTTCCGCCGCCCGCACCGAGTTCTCGAGTCGCGAGTGGCCGAACTTCTCCAGGTGCGGGTAATGGTGCAACGGCTTCGGATAATAGATCCCGAAGCCGACCTCGTTCGCCTTCAACGTCTCGATGACCTTGTCGCGGTCGTCGCACAGGAGGGTGTATTGATGATAGGCATGATAGTTGCCGACGTTGACACCTGGGGGCCGCAATGTCTCCAGACCCGAAAACGCGGCGTCATAGCGTTTCGCCACCTCGCGGCGCCGTTTGACCCATCCCGGCAGTTTGCGCAACTGCTCCCGGCCGATGGCCGCGTGCACATTGGTCAGGCGCCAGTTGTTGCCGCGGCGCAGATGGTCGTAGACACCCAAGGCGGCCTCGGTGCGGCCATGGTTGGCGATGCTGCGCACACGGCGCGCGAGCTCAGAGTCGTCGGTCGTCACCATCCCGCCCTCGCCGCAGGTCATGTTCTTGGTGGGATAGAAACTCCAGGTCTCGCAATCCGCCAGGCCCCCCACCATGCGGCCTCCCGTCTTCGCTCCATGCGCCTGCGCGGCGTCCCCGACCACCGCCAGGTCGTGTTCGGATGCGAACGAGCGGATGCGCTCCATGTCGGCCGGCTGGCCGAAGAGATGGACCGGGATGACGGCTTTTGTGCTCGTCGACCGGGCCCGTTCCAGGCGGTCCGGCGCGAGGGTGAACGTCACCGGGTCGATGTCGACCAGGACCGGCTTGGCGCCGGCATAGAGGACAGCGTTCGCCGTCGCGATGAACGTGAAGGCGGGGACGATGACCTCATCACCAGGACCGATCTCGAGCGCCTCGAGCGCGGCCTGGATGGCCACGGTGCCGTTCGCGACCGCGACCGCATGGGCGGTGCCGACATAGGCCGCGAACTCCGCCTCGAAGTTGGTCACCACGTCGCCGGCGGCAAGGTGCCCCGAGGCGAGCACCTGGGTCACGGCCCGTTGTTCCTCGGACCCGATGAGGGGTTTGGCGATGGGGATCATCCGACACCTCCGACCGGCACCCGGCGATGTTCTGGAGGCACGTCGCCCCGTTCACGCGCGGGGACTCCCGCGACGACCTTGCCGGCGCCGACATCACGGGTCACCACTGCCCCGGAGCCGACCAACGCATCGGCGCCGATCACCACGCCAGGCAGGACCGTGCAGTTGGCGCCGAGCCGTGCGCCCTCCTCGATGACGACCCCCTCGAGGACCACTTCGCCGCGGCCCATGTACTTGTCATTGGTGAGACAGACCCGAGGACCAAGGAAGACCCGGTCGCCGATCACGCTCCCCGTCGGGATGTAGACGCCGCTCTGCACCGAGACACCGCGCCCGATGCGGCACTTGTCGTCGACGATGACGCCGGAACCGATGAGGGTGCCGTCGCCCACGGTCGTGCTCTCCCGCACGAGCCAGTGGTGACCCGTCTGCACCTTGTCGCCCAAGACCGCGTCCTCATAGAGCACCCCATGGGCACGCAGCACGCAATCACGCCCCACCTTGGCGCCGTTCGACCCCGAGGCGCGGCCCGAGACCAAGAGGTCCCGGTTGCCCTTACCCGGATGGCCGACGACGACATGGTCGCCGATGTAGGTGCCTTCCCCGATGTCGCAGTCCCCATACAGCACCACGTCGCCCCACTGCTCCCGCTTCTGCATCAGGCCACCTCCAGGAGCTCCGGCTCCTCCGGGCGGCCCGACGAGAGCGAACGGAGCGCGGCGAAGGCCACGGCGAGCGCCTGCAGCCCGACCTCTCCATCGGCGAGCGCCGGCCGACCAGAGGCGCAGGCATCGACAAAATCGTCCAGTTCGCGGCGCAGGGGCTCCTCCTTGATGAGCTCGATGCGCTCGAGATGCGTCTGCACCGGCACCTGATAGAGATCACCCGGGTCGAGCGCACCGAACGTGGTCCGGGACACCTCGGCCACCTGCTCGATGTAGTCGCATTCCACGAACGCCTCGTCGCAGGTCAACGCCAGTTTGCGCACCTTGCGCGGCGTCAGCCAGTTCACCTCCACCGCCCCCTTGACATGACCGTAATCGAGGAGCAGGTTGGCGTGGTCCTCCAGACCACCCTTCGCAGCGTGGTTTCCGCCGACCGAGAAGACCCGCTTCGGCGGCCCCCCGGCCAAGTGGTCGAGGACATCGATGTCATGGATGCCGATGTCGAGGACGCAACCGACGTCGCGGATGCGGCCCGGCAGGTTCGACACCCGGCGCGTCGACAAGGTGATCGGCTTCCCGAAGCGTCCCTCCGCCAACGCCTTCTTGGCGAACGCCACGACCGGGTTGTGCCGCTCGATGTGGCCGACCGCCAACGTGCGCCTGGCGTCCTTGGCAGCATCGACCATGCGCCGTGCCGTCGGGATGTCTGTTGCGATCGGCTTCTCGACAAGGACATGGAGCCCCGCATCGAGCGCCCGGAGCACGAGATCTCCATGGGTCTCCGTCGGGGTGGCGACGATGACCGCCTCGGGGGCGACCGGCCCGTCCAACAGCTCCTCCAGGGAGCCGTACGCCTCCGTCCCGTGGAGCCGGGCGACCTCCCTTGCTCCCTCCAGGACAGGGTCGACGATCCCGATGAGGGTGTTGCGGGACTGATGGACCACACGGGCATGGTTGCGGCCCATGACGCCCGCTCCGACGACGCCGATGCGCATGGACGGCGGGACCCAGGGGCCGATATATACGTCCATCGCGGGCGCGCCTCCACGCCGGCTCCCCGGCTCGGGAGACATGGCCCCCATAGCTTATGTGTCAAGGCCCGGTGGCGGCCGGCGTGGCGCACCTCCTTTTCGCAGGTGACCTGGCCCGAGGCACGGCCGCCTGGTACCTCATGGACGCATTGCGCGCCATCGCCGACGACCCGGACGACGACCGGCTGACGACCTTGTCGACGCTCGACCTCTCCAAAGGTCCGGTGATCACCCGTATGCGGGCCGCCCTCGGGCTCGGCTGGCAGGCGCGCGACCACGTCCGGAGGATCGGCCAGAAGGCGGGGCAGATGGTCGACGCGGTGCTGGAAGTGAGCGGCGGGCCGTTCCGTCACCTCCTCGGCCTGGGACGCACAGGCGTGCCGACCGCCCGCTGGTCCGACCTGCGGCCCGATGAACCCGACCGCGTCTGGTCCGAACGCCTCGCCGGAGCGGAAGGCGCCCATGTCTTCGCGCTCCACCGCGACGCCCTCGGCAGCTTCAGCGGCATGGAAGCCTCTTGGCTACCGGTCGCCGCACCCGCCGCCCCCGAGAAGAAAGTCGCAGGGGAAGGACCCCTCCGGGTCGACGAGGACGATGGGGACGGTCTCGCCCCGCAGGTCCCACCGGCGCCCGAAGGTCCGGCTGAAAGCCGCATCGCGGCCTACCAAGGAGCCGCGCTCCTCGTCCACGCCACACGGGACCGCCTCGTCACCCCCCGGCTCATGGAAGCCCTCGCCTCCGGCACGCCCGTCGTCACCACCCCCCTCGGCGACGGCTTCGACACCCTCTTCCAGGTCAACCAGCATGTCCTCTGGTGCGAACCGGAACATGTCCAGGGCCAGCTGGAACGCCTATCACGACATCCCCGGGTCGCAGAGATCGGCCGCAGCGCCGCCGAACGTGTCGAGAGAGCGCACACCTACCGGGCGCGGGCCGAGACGATCATCCGGCATTTGTTGTGACTAGCGGCCGGACAGGACCTCGTCGTAGAAGCCGAGGAACTCTTTCGCGTCCAGGACACAATCGGAGGCGGGCAGGTCCCACTCGCTCTCCTTTTCCAACGATGCGGCCGCTTCCTCGAGAGAATCGGCGACGATCCCGCAGCGTTTCTCGCGAACGTACGCCCCGATGGATCCTTCGCTCTGGACGATGACCGGCAATCCGGCGAGGATGTACTGGAAGAGCTTCGTGGGACTCGCGATGAGGATGTTCTCGTCGCGTGTGTCGTAGAAGAGATAGCCGTGGTCGTATTGCGTCAGTTCAGGGATGACGTCCTCGTACGGCACCGGGTCATGCCGAACGAGATACGGGTTCGCGTCACAGCGTCGGCGGATCTCCGCGTCGTCCTCTGGTGTGAAGGTGATGGGGTAGATGTGGCACATGACCCGCTCGCTCGTCAACCGCTCGAGACCCGGAAGGAAGTCACGGCTCGAACCGGGGATCGTGTTGATCCCGCCGGCGTAGACGACATGGACCTTGCCGTCACGTGCGCTCAGCTTCGGCTTCGGGTCGATCTTCTGCGGCAGGCTCTTGTTGCCGACGACACGCGACCGGCCCACCTGATGCCGTCTCTCCAGGTACTCTTTCATGCCGTCCGATACCGTGAGGACGAGGTCCGCCCCCTCGACCGCGCGCTTCTCCCAAACCGCCACCATGCGCTTGACGGCAGGACGGAAGAACGGACGGACATAGGTGACCGGTGTGGCGCTCCACAGGTCGTGGACATCGTGCAGGAGGGGAACGTCCAGGTGCCGCGCCGCCCAAGCACCCATGTGATCCGGGCCGTTATTGGAATGGATGACATCGGCATCGGTGGCATCGGCGGCCGCCTTCATCCCTGCGATGACCTTCTTGCGGCCCAGGACGACGCTGCGCAGGTCACGCCCGACCCCCGCCGTGTGGCGCGAGTCGAAGAACGAATAATCGTAGCCTTCGGACGGCTCCCCGGTCTCGAAGAGCGACACCTCGACCCCGGCATCCGACAGCACCTTGGCATGGCGCCAGGCACGGGAGCAGAGCTGGTTCTGGACGACGAGGACGCGCAGGTCTGCCACAGACCCGGCGTCTGGGTCCCGGTCTATAAAACATTAGGTCACGCGACTTGATGCGTCTGGGAAAGCTCCGGGAGGAGCGCGACGATGCGTTCCGAGGCCTTGCCATCACCGTAGAGGGTCGCTCTGTCGCCGGAGGGCCGGAAGGAGCGCATCGCCTCCAGGATCCGTTCTTCGTCGGCGCCCACAAGCAGGTTCCACCCCGCCTCCACCGTCTCCACCCACTCCGTGTTGTCGCGAAGCGTGACCCCGGGCTTTCCGGCCAGATAGGCCTCTTTCTGCAAGCCGCCGCTGTCGGTCAAGACGCCCTTGCAGCCGGACAAGGCCGCGAGCATGTCCAGATAAGGAAGGGGCGGGACGACCCGCACATCACCACTGTCGAGAAGCGGACGCAACCCGTGTTGGTCGACCCGAGCGACCGTTCGCGGGTGGAGCGGGAGCAGCACGGTCTCACCGGAACCCGCGAACGCTTCCAGGATCGCCCTCAGTCGGACCGGGTCGTCGGTGTTGCCCGCACGGTGGACCGTGGCGAGCCAGTAACCGCCCGGTTCCAGGTCGTTCCGCGCCAGGACGTCCGACACCTTGCGGGCGACCGGTAGATGCTCCTGGAACGCGTCCACCATGACATCGCCGACCATGTGCACCCCGTCGACCACCCCCTCCTTGCGGAGGTTCTGGACCGCCGTATCGGACGGACAGAACAGGCCGGTGGAGAGGTGGTCCGTCACGACCCGATTGAGCTCTTCGGGCATGGTGCGGTCGAAACTTCGCAGACCGGCCTCGACATGGCCCACGGGCACCTCGAGTTTGGCAGCCGCGAGGGCCCCCGCCAAGGTCGAGTTCGTGTCGCCATAGACGACGACACAATCGGGTGACTCGTCCAGGATGACCTCTTCGAGGGCGGCCAGCATCCGACCGGTCTGTGCACCGTGCCGCCCCGAGCCGACGCCGAGGTGGTGGTGGGGCGGCATGATCTTCAGTTCCTCGAAGAAGACATCGCTCATGCCGTGGTCGTAGTGTTGTCCGGTGTGGACCAGGACCGCCTCGTGCCGCCCCTCGAGACGACGACCGAGCGGTGCCATCTTGATGAACTGGGGACGGGCACCAACGACGAGGAGGACCTTCACGGCTCGGCCCGAAGGGACCGCGGTTTAAGAAAGGAGGGACGTGCGGCCGGAGCTGCGGGATAGAGCGACCCCCTACGCGGCAGGAGAGACAGAAAGACCGCCGGTCAGGGGAAAAAGAGGTCCCGACAGATGCATTTACATGCCAAAGGGACAAATCCGTCTCAGGCCCGCCATCCTTCGGCATCGGTGGCCGCGGAGCGAGGTACGAGAGAACCCACATGTGCGGCATCGCCGGCTTGATCCCCCGCGTCCACCAGAGCCGTGAGGCGGTGCTCACGATGGCCAAGAGCCTCGAGCATCGTGGTCCTGATGACCATGGCATCACGACCTTCCCCGCAGGCGGGCCGGTCGACGGCCTCCCTGATGACGCCTTCATCACGGCCCCGGTGTTCATCCACCAGCGCCTCTCCATCCTCGACCTGAGTCCTGCGGGTCGTCAACCCATGGCCAGCCCGGACGGCCGACACCACATCGTCTTCAACGGCGAGATCTACAACTTCATCGAACTCCGGGCGGAACTGGAGGGCCTCGGGCACACGTTCCATAGCGACTCGGACACGGAAGTGCTCCTTGCCGCCTATGTCCAATGGGGGGAGAAGGCGCTCGGTCGGCTCGTCGGCATGTTCGCCTTCGTGATCCTCGACCGCGAGGAGCGGAGCCTGTTCTTCGCCCGCGACCCGTTCGGCATCAAACCGCTCTTCTATGCCCACGGTCCGGAAGGGTTGGCTTTCGCCTCCGAGATCGCGACTCTCCTCGACCTCTCCTGGGTGCCGCGGAGCGCCGACATCGAACGCGTCCACCACTACCTCACGACCGCCGCCGGGGGACCCACCGACGGCACCGAGACGCTCTTTTCGCACGTCCGCCAGGTCCCGCCCGCACACTGGATGCGCCTCGACCTCGACGACCCCCGACCCACACCGCCGGTCTGTTACTGGCAAGTGGACCCGCGAAACCGCACCGATGTCCCCTACGACGAAGCCGTCCGGACCGTCCGCGAGATGTTCCTCAAGAACGTCCGCCTGCACCTTCGGAGCGACGTCCCCGTCGGCGCCGCGCTCTCCGGCGGCATCGACTCGTCCGCCATCGTCATGGCCATGCGCCACCTGGGTGGACCCGAACAGAGAATCCACACGTTCAGCTACATCGCCGACGACCCGAAGCTGAGCGAAGAGAGCTGGATCGACCTTGTCACCAAGGAAGCCGGCGCCACCCCGCACAAGGTCCGTCCTGACGTTCTCACGTTCCTCGAAGACCTCCCCCGTCTGATCCGAAAACAGGGTGAACCGTTCGGCAGCACCTCCATCTACGCCCAATACTGCGTGTTCCGCGCCGCCAACGAGGCGGGTATCAAGGTCACCTTGGACGGACAGGGCGCGGACGAGGTGCTCGCCGGATATCGCTACTACTATCCGGCACGACTCGCCAGCCTCGTCTCTTCCGGACGGATCTTCGCCGCCGCCCGTCTCTATCGTAGAATGGCGCGCATGCCCGGGGTCGACCCCAAGGCGCTCGCGGTGGAAACGATGGAGCGCTTCATCCCGCGAAAAATGGCCCGCACGCTCGTCCGCCTGGGCCTCGCCGGCCGCCACCTGCGGCCCGACTGGATCGACACCGAGTGGTTCAAGAAACGCGGCGCCCGCCCTGAACTCGACCGCAAGACCGCCCGCCGTGCGCTCGCTCGCGACCTCGCGCGCACCGCCACCAAGACCAGCCTTCCCATCCTTCTCCGCTACGCCGACCGCAACTCGATGGCGTTCTCCGTCGAATCTCGTGTCCCTTTCCTGACACCCGGTTTCGTCTCTTATCTTCTATCATTGCCCGAATCCTACCATATCGGCCCCGACGGCACCACAAAGCGTGTCTTCCGTGACGCCATGCGCGGCCTGGTCCCCGACGCGGTGCTCGACCGCAAGGACAAGATCGGCTTCGCCACAACGGAGAAAGAGTGGATCCAGGCCCTCGAGATCTACCTCGGCGACCTCCTCGACTCTGACGCCGCGAAGCGCGTCCCGTTCCTTCGCAGGGACATCATGAAACGCCAGTGGGACGAGATCAAGAGCGGCAAGCGGCCCTACACCTGGGCCGTATGGCGATGGATCAACCTGGTGCAATGGACCATCGAGTTCGACGTCTCCTACACCGACGAGACGAGACCGGTCGTCGTACCGGTCGAGGCGCCGCAAACCGTTCCCGTCCCCGACGAATTGCCCGCCCCGTTCGCGACCGTATCCGGTATCTTTGACGACATCGGCCGGATGCCCCCGTCCCATCCCCTCTAATCCTTGAGCAACCCGCGGTACATCGCGACGAGCCGCTCCTCTTGAACATCCCAGTTGTATTCCCGCTTTGCCGCCTCGAGCGCTTTCCGCCCGAGGTCCCGGGCGAGGTCAGGGTCACCCTGAAGACGCACCACCGCATCGCGCAGGGCGCCCTTGTCGAACGGCACCACGAGACCGGTGCCTTCGCGCCGTGTCGTCTCGCCGTCGCTCGTCCCCTCCGTGGTGATGATCGGGCGGCCGGTCGCCATCGCCTCGAACAGCTTGTTGCCGGTCGCGATGCGGTTGTTGCGATCTGAGGGGTCGAGCATGTGGAGCACCACATCGGCGGCCAAGGTCATCGGGACCACCTCGGGGTTCGGGACCCGGCCCTGGAACTCGACGTTCGGCGCTCGGGCGGCGGCCGCTTCGACCCGTGCGACATAGTCCGGCTTGCCGATGCCGCCGATCCGCAACCGGACGCGTGGCAGCTCCGAGAGCGCCTCGATCGCGGGGAGGATGAACCGCGCCGCGTTCAAGCGGCCGACATAGAGGACCGTGAACCCCGGACCCGGCGGGGGCGTATATTTTTCAACGGCCACCTTCCGGGCGTTCTGGACGAGCACGATCGGCGCTTTCGCACCCATGTCGGTGAAGTGGTCGACAAGGACCTGGTTGACCGTGATGATGCGGTCGACCGCGCGCACCAGGCGTCGTTCTTTGCGATGGAACCATGACGGCACCGGCCACGGCACGTCACGCGAGAGCATGTGGCCCCAGATCTCGTGCGCATCATAGACGAGCGGGAGGCCGAGCGACCGCTTCAGACGGACCCCGGCCGGCAAGGTATCGAGGTCATGGGCGTGCACCGCGTCCACCGGGTCGGCATGATGGATCCGCTCGGCCGTGCGGACCGCGAGCCGCCACCAGCCATGCAAGCGCAAAAGGTCGAGACGCAGCGATCGCATCCACGCCGTGTGCCGGACCCGTACGATGTGCGCGCTGTCCAGCGTCTCTTCCATCGGTGCGGTCGCACCCCGGTCCCAGGCGACGACCGTGACCCGATGGCCATGGTCCACCAGGCTGCGCACCTCGTTGCGCACCCGCGGGTCGTCGGAATAGGCGTTCGAGAGCAGCATCAGGATGTGCCGCCCGGTCACGTTTCCTCCTCCATCGAGCGATAGAGCCGAACGAGCCGCTCGGCCTGGCTGGCCCAATTGTAGGTCTTCTCGGCCTTTTTGCGGCCCTCGGCGCCGAGTCGCGCCGCCGCTTCCGGGTCGTCTCGGAGTGCCGCCACCGCAGCTTGCAAGGACGTGGCATCATAGGCGACCGTCACACCCGTCCCCTCCTCTTCGACAAGGCGACCGGTGTAGGTGCCACGGGTCGCGATGCAGGGACGCGCGACGGCCATGGCATCGAGCGCCTTGGTGGCGGTCGCCACCTGGTATTGCGGGTCCGACGGGTCGAGCATGCACAACACGGCGTGACCCCGGGCCATTCTCTCAAGGACGTCCGTCGAAGGGATCGCCCCCAGGAACCGCACTTCCGGATAGTCGTTCGCGGCCTGTTCGACCTCACGCCAGTTTCCTTCCCTCTTGCCTGCGATATGGAATCGGACGCCATCCATCGAGCCGAGCGCGTGCACCGCCTCCGGGAAGAAGCGGGAAGGATGCAAGAGCCCGACATACACCACGGTGAAGAGACCCTCCGACGGCGGACCGGCTGGCGTGGCAAGGTCCGGGCAGTTCATGACGACCGTGACCGGTGCGGTGACACGCGCCTCATAACGTTCGGCAAGAGCCTCGTTCACCGTGACCAGGTGGTCGACCTGCGGAAGCAGCCTCGATTCGAGCCGGTCTGCGGCGGCAGAGACGAGCCGCCCCCGGTCCGAGCGCACCATGACACTGAAGATCTCGTGCGCGTCGAAGACCAATCGGACGCCGAGGCGACGCTTGAGGCGCACCCCTGCCGGCAAGGTATCGAGGTCATGGCAATGGACGACATCGAACGGTCGTCCTTTGTGGAGTTGGGTGCCGATGCGCGCCGCCGCACGCCACCAGAACGGGTTGCGCAAGACCATGCCGGGGACGAGCCGTGCCAGACCGCGTTCGTGATGGCGCACCACCGTGACGTCACCGACCTCTTCGGTGGCCGGCGCCTCGGGGGCATGACGCGCCCACTCCACCACGACGACCGAATGGCCTGCCGCGACGAGCGCCTCCGCCTCCTTGCGGACGCGCGCGTCCTCGCGATAGGATTTCGACAGGAGCATCAGGATGCGCATGGGTCGGCTCCGGGTCCCCTCACAGGGGTCGGTCCGAGAGCCGGTGCTCTATTGAAACTGTCGAAGGGGCCCATCGAGACGGCCCCGAAGACCGGCGATCATCTGTTCCAGACGCTTCGTCCTGACCGTGTCTCGACAGGCTCCGACGACCCAGACTCACAATGTGCCGAAGGTGAACCCTGCTTCTTCCCATTCGGGACGGGAGACGATCCCACGCGTGTCGAACACGATCGGCGTCCGCACCACCGATCGGGTCTTGTGCGGGTCGAGAGCCGAGTACTCCCAGTGGCCGGTCACGATCACCGTGCAATCCGCGCCGTCGAGCGCGACCTTGAGCGGGACGGTGTCGAAATTCGGATCCTTCACATGTGGATCATGGACCCGCACGTCGTCGAAATGCTCCTTCAGTCGTTCCAGGATCGGAACGGCAGGGCTTTCGCGCACATCGTCGACGTCCGCTTTGTAGGCAAGACCCAAGAGCGCGATGCGCGGGGCCTCGACATCCTTCACCAGAGACCGCACCTTGTCCACGACCCGGTGCGGCATGCCGTCGTTGATCTCCCGGGAGACCCGGACGAGCCGTGCATCAGGCGTGTCCTGGACCAGGAACCAGGGGTCGATCGGGATGCAATGTCCACCGACGCCTGGACCCGGGGCATGCAGGTCGACCCGAGGGTGCAGGTTGGCGATGCGGATCGCCTCACGGACGTCGATCCCTTTCTGGCCCGCGACCATCCCGATCTCGTTCGCGAGCGCGATATTGACGTCGCGATAGGTGTTCTGGATGAGCTTCACGAATTCGGCGGTCGTCGCGTCGGTCGTCACCAGGGTGCCGCGCACGAACGATCGGTAGAGCATCTCGGCCGCATGGGTCGCATTCGGCGTCAGACCACCGATGACACGGGCGTTGGACGTGAGCTCGCTGATCATGTTCCCGGGCAGGACGGTCTCCGGACAGTGCGCAAGATCCAGGTCACGAAGCGGGTCCAATCCGGAGCGCGCCAGGATCGGACCCAGATGGTCGGCCGTCGTCCCGGCAGGGACCGTGGACTCCAGGATCACCAGGTCGCCTTTTTTGACGTGGGGCACGATCGCCTCCGCGGCCTTCGTGATGTAGGAGAGGTCGGCACGCTTCGCCTTCTCATCATACGGAGTAGGGACGCAGAGGATGTAGACGTCCGCCGGTCGCACTTCCCGTACAGGGACGAAACGCCCACTGTGGAGCGCGTCTCGGACGAACGCCAGGAGCCCCGGCTCCTCGATATGCACCTTGCCTTTCTCGAGGTGTTCGATGACGCGTGGGTTCGTGTCGAAGCCGTAGACCGTATGGCCATGTGTGGCCAGCATGGCAGCGGTGGGGAGGCCGATATAGCCGAGCCCGACGACGGTGATCCTCCGCCCGCTCGTCCCCCCTTCTCTCAACATGCCGTTCTCGGCCCGTTCCTTCAAGTCGTCCCCTCCGCAGCGAGCTTCCCTTCTGGTGCCGTATCCGGTGGACCCGTCATGACCGCGCGGGCGATGCGCTCCGAAGCGTGCCCGTCGCCGAAGGGGTTGTCCCATCCGCGTATGACAGCTGACATCCTCTTGGCCGCTCGGACGATCCGCTCCGGGTCGGTGCCTGCGAGGACGTTGCCACCGACGTCGACCGTCTCGGGGCGTTCGGTGTTGTCGCGGAGCGTGACGCAGGGGACCCCGAGGATGCAGCTCTCTTCCTGGACGCCTCCGGAATCGGTGAGCACGAGCCGCGCGTTCCGTTCCAGTTCGAGGAAGTCGAGAAAGCCGACCGGCTCGATGAGGCGCAAGGAGGACGTATCGAGTCCGAACCCTTCGAGCATCTTGCGCGCCCGCGGGTGGATCGGGTACACGACCTCGTGTCCGAGTGCATCGCCGACCTGCGCCGCCCCCTTCAGGATGCCGGCGAACCTGTGGCGGTCGTCGACGTTCTCCTGCCGGTGCGCGGTGAGCAGGAGGTAACCATCGCCCGTGAGCCCGAGGCGCCCCAGGACGGCGCTCTTCGTCGCGGCGCGTTCAGCCGCGTAGTGGACGGCGTCGACGATGGTGTTCCCGGTCACCGATACCCGGCGGTCGGGGATACCTTCTTGGGCCAGTTGTGCAGCCGCGCGAGGCGTCGGAGCGAAGAGCCAGGTGGAAAGGTGGTCCGCGAGGATCCGGTTGAGCTCCTCCGGCATCGTGCGGTCGAAGCTGCGGAGACCCGCCTCAACGTGTCCGATGGGGATGAGGAGCTTGGCGGCCGCGAGGGCGCCGGCGAGCACCGTGTTCGTGTCGCCTTGGACAAGAACGGCGTCCGGGGCCTCGTCGAGGAGGGTCGTCTCGATCCGCGCGAGCATGCGGCCGGTCTGCTCGCCTTGTCGTCCGGAACCGACCTCCAGGTTGTGGTCGGCTTCGGGGAGCGCCAGGTCTTCGAAGAAGAGCCGGTCCATCTCGTACGAGTAGTGCTGGCCGGTGTGGATGAGAATAGGTGTCACGCCGCGCGCGTCGAGCGCCTTGATGACGGGGGCCATCTTGATGATCTCGGGGCGGGTGCCGAGGACGACTGCGACCTTCATCGACTGGCTCCGTGGACGGGGGCGAGCTTGGCCCCGCATTTAAGGTCCGGGGTGGGGCCGGCTCACTTCTCCAAGAAGATCTCGAGTTCGTAGGGCTTCGACAGGCCGGGCAGGTTCTCCATCCCAAGGTACTTCTTGAGGTGCCAGGAGTTGATGCGGTCACCGAAGAGCCGCGTCTTCCGGTTCTCGCGGGTGACCATGTGTCGGAAGCGGGCGGCGGTGTGGTACTGGATGCAGGTGCCGTCGATGCCCAGATAACCGGCGAACGTGAGGGGTGAGATCAGGCGGTAATGCGTCGGGTTGGAGAAATAGACCTCCGGCTCGAGCCGGTAGTGGGGCACCTTGACGTGGAGGACGCCACCGGGCGCGAGGATGCGGTGGAGTTCGTCCATGACGCGCAGGAGGCCGTCTTCGTCACCGAGGCGGTCCGGGATGTGCTCCAGGACGTGACTGGCGAGGATGTGGTCGAAGGCCGCGTCATCGAAAGGATACGGGAGGTCGAAGATGTCGTGGACGACATCGACACCCGGCAGGCCCACAAGGTCGAGGTTGGTCCAGCCTTCCTCCTTGGGCCGGATGTCGCGGCCACAGCCCAGGTTGAGTTTACGTCCGGTCCGCTGCTCCGACGACAGGATACGCGCCGTCTCCTCATCCGTGACGGGGGGAAACTCGACCCGCCATCGTCCTTCGGTCATGCGGTCGTCCCCCCAACGGCAAGCGGCGGCCGGTGTCCACCGTCTAAGCTGGTGCGGCCGAGGACGGTGTCGTAGATGTCGAGGATGTCCTGGCCGTCCATGAAACAATCGCTCGGGTCGAGCCGGAAGCCCTCGCTCGTGGCGATGGCGTCGCGCACCTCTTCGGCGCCCTTGACCACCAGGCCGCAGCCTTTTTTCTGGATGTATTCCGCCGTATAGCCTTCCTGCAGGTTGGTGATGATGGGCACGCCGGCCACCTGGAACTCGTAGAGCTTGTTCTGGGTCGTGACCCGGATGTTGTCGTTCATGTCCGTGAACCAGATGAGGCCGTAGTCGTACTGGCTGACCTCCTCGATGAAGCCCGCTTGGGGGACAGGGGCGTGGAGATGGAGCCGCCTGTCGTCCTCCGTCTGTTCTTCCACCGCCTGGCGGATCGATTCATTGTAGGTCATCAGGTAGAGATGGACATGGAGGCCGTCCGCTGCCATCCGCTTGAAGACGGGCAGGAGGTCCCGTTCGCTGCCCTTGGCCACGGTGATCCCCCCCGCATAGACGAGATGTGTCTCGCCGTCATGGGAACTGAGTTTCGGTCTGAGGTCGTGGTCGCCCTTGAACGGCTTGTTCTCGAGCGCGAAGACGTTGCGCCCGCCGTGGCGGTCGCGGATGAAGCGTGCCGCGGCGGGGGACGTGGTGAGAACGCCCGCGGTCCGGGTGCTCGCCTTGTGTTCCCATCGTCTCTTCAACCAGTCGATGGTCTTGCCTTTCAGGCGGTGGAACCGTGCGGTCTTCGGCCAATCCGTCTCGGCTGCGGTCTCGATGTCATGGATGTCATGGACGACGGGCACGTCGAGGACGGAGGGGAGCCACGCGCCGAAGCAGTCGGGGCCGTTGTGCGTGTGGACGACGTCATAGCCGGAGGCCATCACTTCGCTCTTGATCGCCCGGAGGATCTTCGATCGGTCGCGGACCATCGCGATAAGGTCAGGGGCGAAGGGGAGGTTGACATGGCGTCGGAAGATGGAATAGTCCATGATGGGGGAAGGATCCCGGAGTTCGATGAGTGACACCTCGGCACCAGCCTCCGTGAGCGCTTTCGCCTCCTTCCATGCCCTCGAACAGAGGCGTGGTTGCATGAAAAGCGCACGGGGCCGTGTCAATGTGCATCCCTGGCCGGTCGGCCCGGAACCTGTTCGAGTCCCAAGAGGTTCTTAATCGTGTCGAGGCGTGGGCGCATGCTCCGGACCACCACTCCGGAGTCTGGTAGATATAAATGATGGCCCGGACTGGTGCGCACGGTGCTGAGCCGGAAGTCCCTCCTCATCCTCGTCACGAACACAATCGGAGCCTTCGCCGGCCTGGTCGCCCTGTTCGTGATCGGTCGCTATATGGGACCTACCCCATACGGCATGTTCGCCTTCTCGCTCAGCATCGTCAGCCTCGGGGCCTTCCTCACCCGTCTCGGCTACGACAACGCCCACATCAAGCGCGTGTCGGAGGGCGAGGACCTCGCCCGATGCAACGGGACCTACCTGCGCATCAAGGCCCTCCTCATCACCGTCTTCGTCCTCGGCGTCTCGGTCGCGGTCATCCTGTGGGACCGGTTCCAAGGGTTCTTCGACGCGACCACCGCATCGGTGGTCTTCGTCACGTTGGCCTATGCGGTCCTTCTCGAGGTCCGGCTCGTGCCGACCGCGACGTTCGACGCGCTCAGGCAGACGGCCCGGACCCAGACCCTCAACATCGTCGAGCACGTCGTGAAGACACCGCTTCTCATCATCTTCGCGCTCGCGTACGGCCTGTTGAACGGCAGGTGGGTGCCCTTCGGTGACATCGTGGAGGGACTCATGGGCAGGCTCGGTGTGGTCGGACCGGTCACCATCGAGACCGGGGCGCTCCTCATCGCTTTGGCGCATGGTGTTGCGCTCCTTGTCAGTGTCATCGCGGCGTTCGCCCTGTTCCGGTACCATGGGATGCCGATCGGAGGCTATGACCCGGCACTCGCCCGCAGCTACACCCGGTTCGCCATCCCCATCGCCGTCGTCTCTTCGCTGCATCTCATCGCGAACCATCTCGACGCCTTCATGATCGGTTATTTCTGGAACGCGCGGGAGGTCGGTTACTACTATGCCGCGGTCCGTATCACCACCATGGTCATCATCGTGCCCGTGGCCGTACGGACGCTCTTTTTCCCCACGATCAGCCAACTCTCACGTGCCGGGGACACCGAAGGCGTGCGGACCGTCGCACGTTCGACGCAACGCTTGCTGAGCCTCGGGATCGTGCTCTTGACCATGTTCATCCTGATGTTCGCGGAAGAAGGGATCCACATCTTCCTCAGCGATTCATTCCTGCCGGCCGCCGAGACCCTCCGTCTCCTTGCCATCTATACGTTCATCGTGTCGACGACGACCATCGCATCCAGTCTCATCCTTGGCCACGACCGGCCGAAGACCATCGCCGCCATCGGCATCGTCTCGGTCGTATCCAACATCACGCTCAATTTCGTCTTCATACCCGAATCGATCCTTGGTGTCCCGCTCCTGGGTCTCCGCTCGGCAGGCGCTGCCCTCGCGACGGTCACCGCGCAGACCATCGCACTCGTCCTCCTTGTCTGGTACAGCCGCCGCCTCACCGGAGAGACCCATTTCGGCATGTTCCTCGTCAAGCATATCGCCGCGGCGGCCATCACCGCAGGTGTCCTGCATCTCCTCTATACGCCAGTGCTCGGAAGCGTCGACCGCGTCTGGGAGCTCGCCGCCGCCGGGATCCTCGGGACGATCCTCTACCTCGGCATCCTCATCCTCCTGCGCGAAGTGACCCGGAAGGACCTTCTCATGTTCTACGACCTCTTCCACCCCATCAGGATGATCCGCTATGTGCGGGAAGAGGTCGGTGGGAGAAAAAAAGACTGAGGCGAAGCGGGTCCGGTAGCGTCCGTCCCCCTCCCTCATCCGCAACACGGAAAACCCCCGGGGTCGAATGGCCCTTGATGGAGGCCCCTCCTGTCTCGCCCCGTGTCTCGGTCGTGACGACCGTCCTCAACGAGCGGAAGGGCATCCGGGACCTCCTGGATTCGCTCGTGGCGCAGGTGCCGGCGCACGAGGTCGTGGTGGTGGACGCGGGCTCCACGGACGGCACGTGGGAGATCCTTGAGGACTACGCGACCCGTTTTCCACAGGTGCGGCCGTTCCGGGTACCGGGTCGGCGCGGTGCCGGGCGCAATGCCGGTGTGGCGTATGCGCGTTCGGAGCTGGTGGCGTTCATCGACGGCGATTGCATCGCCAACGCGTTCTGGCTCGAGGGTATCCTGGAGGCGTTCGACGCCGGGGCGGACATCGTCGCGGGCGACACCCGCTACATGGGCTATTGGGCGTTCGCGAACATGCAGCGGGTGGAACTCGAGCACAAGGGCAAGGACGTGACGTGGCCCTCTTGCAATCTCGCCTATCGCCGCGAGGTGTTCCTCAAGGTGGGCGGTTTCGACGAGCGGTTCATCACGGCCGAGGACGTCGACCTCAATTTCCGTGCCATCGATGCGGGACACGACCTGCGGCACACGAAACGGGCGCTCGTTTACGCACGGGCGCGCGATTCGATCAAGGGCTTCATGCGGCAGGCCTATTGGAACGGTTATGGCCGCAAGCAGTTGACGCTCAAGCATGGCCGTCTTTGGGGAGAATACAGTCTGGGCCGGATGCTGGCCAGGCAGTCGACATTCTGGGGGCTCGTGCGCATCGGCATGGCGTTCCTCGGCTATGTCCATTGCAAGCTGAAGGAACGGCGCATCGAGTATCGCGGGCCGGACGGCGTGCCTCAGACGGTCAACGCGGCGTTGGGAGCGACCAAGGCCGATGCCGGTCGGTCGTGACCGGGCTCAGACGAGCGCCCGGCTGCGGGTGAGGAACTCGAGCACCTGTTCCTTGGCCGCTTCGTGCACATCGTCACTGGTCAGCCATTTGTCGACATCGGCGACCATGTTTCCCACGTCCCATGGTTTGAGCGCATAGGCGTGGACGTGGCCGCGTTCGACGGCGTCCATGACGACACTGTCCTCGGAATAACCGGTGAGAAGGACCCGCACCGCGTCCGGTTGCACGCGTGCGGCCCACTCGAGCACATCGGCACCGGAGAGGCCGTTCATGCGGTAATCGCTCATGATGAGGTCGAACCGTTCCTGGTCCAGGAGCGCGACCGCCTCTTCGCCGGAGCGGGCCAGCCAGATCTTGGGACCAGAGTCGGTGAACTCCTCGAGGATGATGGAGAGGGACTCCAGGATGGGTGCTTCGTCGTCGACGAGGAGCACGTGCTTGCGTCCCATGTCGCCCTGTGCGCCATGGGTGACCAGGTCCGACACAGCACCAGGAAACGGACCTGTCTGTCGGGACCGGAAGAGCGCGAGGCAGACCATCGCGACGGCGACCAGGTTGACCATGCGTGCAGTGAAGAGCAGCCAGGGCGGCACCGCGCCCGAGAGGATGCTGATGGAGCCGACGAGGACGAAAAGATACCAGACGAAGAGAGACGCGGCGATCGTGTAGGAGCGCTCCCGGACCTCTTTGTCCTGCAACCGGTCGGTGGCCCACAGATGGACCGCGGTCCCGATGAGGCCGGGGCCGAGCATGAACCAGAAATAGCTGATCGTGAGCGCCGGGTGGAGCGTGCCGCCGGGGGCGATCCAGGCGTTGGAATAGACGATGGAACCGAAGCGACCGTCGGACGCGGGTCCGGCCGAGAGGACGAAGGCGGTGTAGCCGAGGAACATCCCGGTGTAATAGACGGCGACGACGCGTCCCGGCCACTTGGTGATGCCAAGGAGGACGGCCTGGTAATAGAGGATAGCGGCGCTCCCGCCGGTGATCAACAACATCGTACCCAAAGAAACGACGACGGCCTTCTGGTCGGCAAGAGGGGTGGTGAGAAGCCCGGGGAAGAAACCGAGGAGTGCCATCATGGCGAGGGTGACCCACCACCAGCAGAAAGCGCCGCGGGCGGCGCGCAAGCGCGCCGGGACCTCACGATGGGCGACGAGCCAGGCGACGAACAGGTACGCGAGCCCGGTGGCGACCGCGGTCCCGAGGTGGGCCGTCGCCAGGTCGAACGCCATCACGAGCTCTTCACCTCCTCATCTATAAGAGGGGCGAGGGCGGTGTAGAAGGACGACCGGGAAAAAGGTCGACGGGTCCCGGTCAGCGTGAGGAGACACTCCCCCTCCGGTCTCGGCCGATGCGTGTCTTGTCGCTTGTCGGTCGTCGCCTCAGAAGACGACGTCTTCGAGTTCGGCGATCTGC
Source organism: Methanobacteriota archaeon (assembly GCA_019347805.1). GTDB lineage: Archaea > Thermoplasmatota > E2 > JACPAO01 > JAHWKR01 > JAHWKR01. Next base: position 51,315 of record JAHWKR010000002.1, on the reverse strand, counting down.
TCCTTCAGGCGCTCGATGTCGGACGTGTTGTCGACATTGTCCATCGGGAGGTCGCAGGTGGGACAGCGGAAACCGAGTTCCGTGCCTGTCTCGAAGTCGACCCGCGGGTGCTCCTCGGGGCATTGGAAGAACGTGGTGAGCTCCTCGAAGTTGAGACGGTTCCGGAGGTGTTCAAGGAGCGCCTTGCGCTCCCGGTTGATGACGAACTTGACCTCGTTCAGCGACAAGGTCCAGGTGAAGGTCTCCCAACCCGATTTGTCGGTGTCGGTGGCGTATTGCGCCACCCGCGCCTCCTCGAGCTTGTAGAGCGAGCGGCGCACGTTGGACGGTTTGTCCTCGACGAGCTCGACGAGGTCGACGCCGAGGATGGGCTGGCTCTCCTCGATGATCTCCGCCAGGAGGAGGCCCTGCTCTCCGGCGGCGTCGATGATGTAGTCGCGCACCACCTGGTCCTGCAGGGACGGGATCCAGTCCTTGCCGGATTCGGCGGTTGCGGTCGCGAATGCGGAGCGGCGTTCGACGTCTACGGAACTGGTCATCGGGAGGTCCTCATGCCGACGGTCCCATGTCTTCCCCCACTTCCTTGCGGTCGTGGGATGAGCGCCGTCGCCATCACCTATTGTGCGTTCCCTTTAGATACCGCTTTGCCCTTCTCACTCGGGACGACTCGGACCTCACCCTCGAAAGGGCGAAGGTCCCATTCTCCCTTTGTGGCCCGGTCGAGGAACAAGGCGAGGGCGGCGACCTCGCTGTGCGGCTGCGAGCCCACCGACACGTTCACCTCCGCCTCTTCATATACTTCCCACGGGACCTTCTCGGCGCCGACCACGACCAGGAGGTCGCGCTCCGCGTCGAGCCGGGACACCGCCTCGTCGAGCGGGATGCCGTACATGGTCAGGTGGACCACCTGTGCCCCGCGCGCCTTCCAACTGCGCATGATGTCGCGCCACGAGGCGACCAGATGGGTCTCGAACGGACCGCCGAAGCGCTTCACCACCCCGTCGACGCTCTCGAGCACCCGCTCGTCCGGTTCATGGACATAAACGACGTCCGCACCGAGGGCGCGCGCGGTGAGACAGACATGTGTCGTGATGCGCTTGTCACGGCCCGGGCGGTGCCCGATGCGCAGGACCCCGATGCGCCCTTTCCCTTCGCGCCACGGCTCCACCATCTAGTCCCGGACCTCCACCTCGAGCTCCACCGGGTCGTCGTCCTTGAGGGACAGGCTGGAGCGCAGGTGCTCGGGCGCGATGACCTCGATGACGCGCGTGTAGTGCGTCCGGTTCGGCAGGATGGCCGCGCACGCCCTGCCGGAGATGCGCGCGGGCCAGGCGTGCACGCCGCCGAAGGTGCGCTCCTCGGTCTGGAAGCGCTCGATCACGACCGCCGGGCGTGCCTTGAGGAGCCGCAGCTTGTTGACCTCAGGGCCCGACAGTTCCACGTTGAGGGTGCCGGGATAGGGGGTGAACCCCATCTTGGCGCGGAACTGGCGCACGTAGCCGTCCTGGCTCATGTAGTACTGGCCCTCTCCCACCCCCGATCGCACGCGTCCTGTGAGATGGACCGTCTCGGAGAGCTCGAAGATGCGTTGATAGGCCGCATGTTCCGCCTTCAGCACCTCGAGCCCCTGCGGGGTGATCTTGAGCCGCTGCTTGCGCACGCCGAGATCGCGCTCGACGAGGCCCTCTTCGACGAGTTCCAGGATGCGCCGGCTCGCCGTCTGCTGCGACGTCGCAAGGAGGCTCGCGAACTCGGAGGAATTGAGCTCCACTTGCTCCATGATGCCACCGAGGAGGGCGATCTGCTTGAGCGCTTCCTTCTCGAGCGGCGACACCGGGTCCGACGGGCGACTGGCACGAAGCGTCTCGCTCGGCATCTCTTGGGTGGTCGCCACGTGTGGGCGCACCCGGGAGACCCATAAATGGGTTGTGGGGGCAGTGGGTCCAAACCAGGCAAGGGACCATCCGCAGAGGGCGGCCCGTTCTCGGCCCATGCTGTATTCCTGACCGTTAGGACAACACGAAGCCCGAGATGCGGAACGGCTCGTCCGCTTCGACCCGCGAGCCGTACGGCAGGTTGTCGTCGCCGCGTACATGGAACCGCAATTGGTCCGTCTCCCAGGATGCGGGGATGACCTGGTTGATCCAAATGGGCGACCGGCCCTCTGCCACAAGGAACTCGGGAGCGGCACAATCGAGGCACTCGACGTAGAGGCGCATACGGTGGTGGATGTAGAGGTCGTTCTCCCAGACGGCATTGACGCGAATATAGTGCACTTGGCCCGGGGTGGTGAACGTCCGGGAGCGGTCCCCTGTCGTGACCGGTCCGATCGATGGGTCCTCGTGTCCGTCCTTGCAGGTGCGCACACAAGCGTCGAACCCCGTGGAGCCGCGGTGGGAGATCTGGCTCAGGTCCGCACGTCCGATGACCAAGGGCTCTTCTTTCGACAAGGACGTCCGGCTGGGGGCCGACAGCGAGCCGGTCACAAAATTCCAGGCTGTCTTCGTGGAGGGGACCGACGGTGCCCGCCACTTCGTGGCGTCACTGTCCCATGCTGAATGGATCGTGATCTCGAAATTGTCCTCCAAGCCTCCTTGGAACGCGCCGCCGTCTGCGCAGCAGGTCCCCCAGCCCCAGGTCACCAGTGTGTCAAGGTCGGAGTCGAAATCCGGATCGTCCGGACAACACTCGAGGTCGTCCATGATCGCCCACTTGCCGGTCGAAGGAAATCCCTCGAACCTCATGTCCACCGCTCCGGCCGTCATGTCCGTCGTGTCGTGGAGCAGGACCAGGCTGACACCGTCCGAACCCTCATAAAAGAAAATCTGGCTGATATCTGCCTTCTCCAACCCCGTGTGCGGCGACGCGTCCGTAAAGTCGTAGCCGTAGAAATCGGTGATGTTCGACGTACCCTCGAGCGGTTGCACCAGATGGATGTCCGTCCCCTGTCGGTAATAGTAGACCGGGCGGTTGGCCGCCGCCTCACCAACGCTACCCAGGGAGGACCCCGTGAACGTCATGGGAGCCAAGAGGAGCACCAGGAGAAGCGCGGTCGCCAGAGCCTTCGGTCGGGTCGGATATGGGGCTGCCACGCCAACGATCACCAGCCGAAGGCAGTGTCCCTGAGTTTAAATGCCTGTTGTGCCGCCAACCGGTCGGATGGCCCCCCACCCCTTAAGAACCGCCCCTTCATCCCGCGGCCTTGTCCCATGTCCATGCAGGGGAAGATCGCGGACCTCCGCGCGCGCAAGAAGAGCACCCACAAAGGCGGCGGCGAGGAGCGCATCGAGCGCCAGCACAAGGCCGGCAAGCTCACCGCCCGTGAACGCATCGGCCTCCTCCTCGACCCGGGGAGCTTCCGTGAACTCGATGCCATGCGCGTCCACGATTGCCACGACTTCGGCATGGAGGAGAAACAGGTGCCGGGCGACGGCGTGGTGACCGGCTACGGCGCGGTCGACGGCCGCCTGGTCTACGTCTTCGCCCAGGACTTCACCGTCTTCGGCGGCAGCCTCGGGCTCGTCCATGCGGAAAAGATCTGCAAGGTCATGGACCTGGCCCTCAAGAACGGCGCGCCGATGGTCGGGTTGAACGACTCCGGTGGTGCACGCATCCAGGAAGGGGTCGACGCGCTCGGTGGCTACGCCGAGGTCTTCTTCCGCAACACCATCGCCTCGGGGGTCATCCCGCAGATCAGCGCCATCATGGGCCCCTGCGCCGGAGGGGCGGTCTATTCGCCCGCCATCACCGACTTCATCTTCATGGTCGACGGCACGAGCCACATGTTCATCACCGGCCCCGACGTCATCAAGACCGTCACCAACGAAGAGGTCACCTTCGACGAACTCGGCGGCGCCGAGACACACGCGTCGCGCTCCGGTGTCGCCCACTTCAACACGCCGAACGAGGCGGCCTGCATCGAGGACATCAAGCGCCTCCTGTCGTTCCTGCCGTCGAACAACCTCGAGGACCCGCCAAGGGCGGTGCCGACGGACGACCCGGCGCGCATCGCACCCGACCTTGACGAGGTGGTCCCCGACTCCCCCGACAAGCCGTATGATGTGACCGAGGTGGTGCGGCGCCTCGTCGACGACGGCGACTTCATGGAGGTGCATGGCGACTGGGCGCAGAACATCGTCTGCGGGTTCGCGCGATTGGACGGACATCCGGTCGGTGTCGTGGCGAACCAGCCGCGTGTGTTGGCCGGTGTGCTCGACATCGACGCCGCCGACAAGGCGGGACGCTTCGTCCGCTTCTGTGACTCGTTCAACATCCCGCTCGTCACCTTGGTGGACGTGCCCGGATTCCTGCCCGGCACAGACCAGGAATACGGCGGCATCATCCGCCATGGCGCCAAACTGCTCTATGCGTATTGCGAAGCGACGGTCCCCAAGCTCACCGTCATCCTCAGGAAAGCCTACGGCGGCGCCTACGATGTCATGTGCAGCAAGCATGTGCGCGCCGACTTCAATTACGCCTGGCCATCCGCCGAGATCGCCGTCATGGGGCCCGAAGGCGCTGTCAACATCGTCTTCCGCAACGAACTCAAAGGCGCCAAGGACCCGGCCAAGACCAAGGACAAACTGGTCGAGGAATACCGCACCAAGTTCGCCAACCCCTACATCGCCGCCCGCAAGGGCTACATCGACGACGTCATCGAACCGGCGGAGACCCGCGCGGTCTTGATCGACGGCTTGCGCAGCCTCCTCAACAAGAAGGAGACGCGGCCGCAGAAGAAGCATGGGAACATCCCCCTCTGACGGTGCGCCCCGCAACCCTCAAATCCGCCACCCCCTTGGCCGCCCACCCGACGCGCCCGGACCGCTTATATAGCTCCAGGTGTCGGGGAGAGGGAGCGTCATGTTCGACAAAGTGCTCATCGCGAACCGTGGCGAGATCGCGGTCCGGGTCATCCGGGCGTGCCGTGAGCTCGGCGTCAAGACCGTCGCCGTCTACAGCGACGAGGACCGCGACGGACTGCATGCCCGGCTCGCCGCCGAGTCCCGCGCCCTCGGCGGGGGCGGCAACGCCCGCACCTACCTCAACATCGACAAGATCGTGGGGATCGCGCTTGAGACCGGCGCCGACGCCGTCCACCCCGGCTACGGCTTCCTGTCGGAGCGCACCGAGTTCTGCGACGCCGTCGAGGCCAAGGGCATCACGTTCATCGGCCCGAAGCCGAAGTCGATCGCGGCGATGGGCTCCAAGACCGAGGCGCGCGCCATCATGGAGAAGGCTGGCGTCCCCCTCACCCCCGGCTCCCCCCCGCTCACCGACACCGAGGCGGCCAAGGAATGGGCGCGCGAGATCGGCTATCCCGTCATGTTGAAGGCCTCCTATGGTGGCGGCGGCATGGGCATGATCGTCGTCCACGACGAGAGCGAACTCGCCAAGCGTTTCGAGACCGCCTCGGCGCAGGCGCTCGCCGCTTTCGGCAACGGCGAGATGTTCCTCGAGAAGTTCCTCACCAAGCCGCGCCACATCGAGATCCAGGTGGCGCGCGACGCCGACGGCGAAGGCGTCTACGTCGGCGAGCGCGAATGCAGCATCCAGCGGCGCTTCCAGAAACTCATCGAAGAGGCCCCGAGCCCGGTGGTCGACGACAAGATCCTCAAGCGGATGGGCGAAGCGAGCCTCCTCGCCGCCGAAGCCGTGGAGTACGTCAACGTCGGCACGTGCGAATACATCTTCGAGGACGGCGACTTCTTCTTCAACGAGATGAACACCCGGCTGCAGGTCGAACACCCGGTCACCGAGATGGTCTACGGGGTCGACCTCGTCCACTGGCAACTCCACATCGCCTCCGGCGAGGCGTTGCCACGAAAACAGAAGGACCTCGTCCCCAACGGCTGGGCCATCGAGGCACGGGTCAACGCCGAGGACCCGTTCACCGACTTCATGCCCACCCCCGGCCCCGTCGCCACCTACCTCCCCCCCGGCGGCCCCGGGATTCGCATCGACTCGCATCTTTATCCGGGTTACACCGTCCCCTCCGCATACGACTCGATGGTCGCCAAGGTCATCGCCTGGGGCGAAGACCGACAACAGGCCATCGGCCGCCTGCACCGTGGCCTGTCGGAGTACGACGTCGGTGAACTCACCACCAACATCCCCTTCCACCTGCTCGTCCTGCGCGACGACGCCTTCGTCTCCGGCGACTATCACACCGGCTTCGTACGCGACTCCGGCATCATGGACCGCCTGCAAAGCACCCGCGCCGCCCATGAACAGGCCGCCGAACGTCGTCTTGCCGCCGCCATCGCCGGCATCGAGGCCTACCATGGCACCGACCGCTATATGCGTCTCGTCGCGGCCGCCCGCAGCCGCAAGGAGACCGAGGTCGTGCGCGGTTCGAAATGGAAACACGTGGCACGGCGCGAATCGCTCCGACGGGGGGTGGACTGAACGCCCCGCATCCGCGCCACCCACGGCGACCACGAGGTCGAGGCCACGGTCGAGCGGACCAAGGAGACCATCACCGTCACGATCGGCGAACGCGAACACGTCTTCGTATTGCACGGCTCGAAGGGTGGCCGCGTCGAGCTCGAAGCCGATGGACATGCGCATATCGTCGAGGTGGACGGCACCGACCTGCGCGTCGACGGCAGACCCTACCCCATCACCGTTCGGCCCGCCCTGCCCAACGTCCCCGGTGCCATGAAAGGCGGCGGCGCGGCGAGCGGCATCACACAGGTCAAGCCCCCCATGCCGGGCAAGGTGGTCAAGGTCGCCGTCTCCGCAGGCGACGTCGTCCAGGCCGGTGACGTCCTGGTGGTCCTCGAGGCGATGAAGATGCAGAACGAGATCGTCTCCCCCGTCGAAGGGACCGTGAAATCGGTCGGCGTGGAGAACGGCGAGAACATCGACGCCAAACGCGTCCTTGTCGAGATCGAGTGATCAGCGCTCTTCGTCCACCCCATCGGCCTCACGTCGTGCGCCTCGCGGTCGCGCCTGTTCCTTGTGGATCTCCTCTCCGCCGATCTGCATGAGCCGCAGCGCCGTCACCAGGACGATCCCCCCGATGATGTTCGACACGAGCGCGATCCCACCGATGCGCAACCAATCGAGATAATCGAGCGGGCCGCCGGCATGGATGCCCCAGAACATGATGAGCGATGTGATGATGAAATGGTTGAGCGGTACGGCCTCGAACAGGAACCCGGCCATCGCGGCGGACAGGATCCGCCCCCCCTCCGTCTGACTGCCGTGCTCGAGCCAGGTCATGAGGGTGATGACGATGCCCCCAAGGATGCCGAGGCCGAAAGCGATGGGGACCGGAAGGTGCGCGAACAAGAGCGCCGCTTCGATTGCGACCCCTTCGAGATGGGGCAATGACCCGATGATGATCCATCCAAGGACCCAGCCGGCCGCCAGATTGGAGACGCCGGTCCCGAACCAGAGACGGACGAGCGGACGGACCGGTCTCCTTCGCGCCACCGTCGTCACGACCGGCACAAGGAAGTTCTCCGTGAACAATTCGCTTTTCCCGAGGACGAGCGCGATGAAGCCGATGGTGAACGCCAACGCGGCAAGGAGTCGTGAACCGGTGGCATCAAGCACCACGAGCGCGGCAAGAAGACCGATCCCCACATCGAACCCACCCACCGTCCCCGTGGCGAGCAGGCCCGACCATGGGCGATCCAGGCGCGCCGTCCCCTCGTCCACCGTCCGGTGGAAGGTCTTCTGGATCTCCCGGTCATTGGAGGGTTTGACCTCGGAATCGTCTTCCGACATCGACGACGAGGAGGTGCCGGTTCCCCGCCTTAGGCAAACGGGTAGCGGGGTCGGACATGTCTCCGCCTCCACGTGGGATGGCTCCATCGCACCCAAACCCTTTCCAGCCCCCCTCGCATCGAGCCCCGGTGCCCCCCATGGAGCAAGGATCCGCCATGACCGCAGAGGAAGCCCCCAGCACGCCCGTCTTCGATACACTCCATGTCGAGATCGAGGACGGTGTCGCCGTGTTGACGCTCGACCGGCCGGACAAGCTGAACGCGCTCTCCGCCGAGGCGCTCGAAGAGCTCCACGCGGTGCTCGACATCCTGGAAGAGGACCCTGACGTCGGCGGGCTCATCGTCACCGGGGCGGGCAAGGCGTTCGTCGCGGGCGCCGACATCGAATGGATGTCGGAGATCGACCCCCTCACCGCAGCCGATTTCTCGCGCATGGGCCAAGCCGCGTTCTTCAAGCTCGAAGAATCGCGCATGCCGGTCATCGCCGCGGTGAACGGCTACTGTCTCGGCGGCGGCTGCGAACTCGCCATGGCCTGCGACTTCATCCTGGCGAGCGAGAAGGCGGTCTTCGGGCAACCCGAAGCGAAGCTCGGCCTCGTGCCCGGCTTCATGGGAAGCCAGAGGCTGCCGCGCCTCGTGGGTACCGCACGGGCCAAGGAACTGCTCCTTTCCGGCCGCACCGTCGACGCCCAAGAGGCGCTCCGCATCGGCCTCGCCGTCGAGGTCGTCGCCCCCGATGCGCTTCTTGAGCGCGCCAAGGAGAAGATGAAAGAGATCCTCGGCAACGGCCCCATCGCCCTCGAGACCGTGAAACGCCTCGTCAACCAGGGCTACGAGCTCGACAAGCGCACCGCCGGGTCGATGGAGGCCGAGAGCTTCGGACTCCTCTTCTCCACGGACGACCACGCCGAAGGCATCGCCGCTTTCCTCGACAAGCGCAAAGCCGAGTTCACCGGCGAATAGCCGGCCAAACCTTCATCAATCGTCCCAGGATGGGCCTCCGCCGCCATGGATTTCCAGCTCACCGAAGAGGAGGCGCTCATCCAGAAGACGGTGCGCCAATGGGCCCGCACCACGCTCGAGCCGCGCGCCCACGAGATGGACGAGAACAAACGCTTCCCCGAGGAAGAGTTCCAGGACCTCGCCAAGCTCGGCCTCACCGGGATGCTCATCCCTCAAGCGTACGGCGGCGCCGACATCAGCAAGGTGGCGATGGCCCTCGTCATGGAGGAACTCGCGTGGGCCGACGCCTCCACCTCCATCACGCTCGGCGTGCACGCCTCGGTCGGGACCACCCCCATCGTCGACTTCGGCACCGAGGAACAGAAGAAAGAATGGCTGCCGCAGCTCGCGAGCGGCGAACGCATGGGTGCGTTCTGCCTCAGCGAACCCCACGCCGGGTCCGACGTCTCCGCCATCAAGACCAAGGCGGAAAAGAGCGGCGACGGCTGGGTGTTGAACGGCACCAAACAATGGATCACCAACGGCGGCCACGCCGGACTCTTCGTCGTCGCCGCCAAGACCGACCCGTCGGCCGAGGGACACAAAGGCATCAGCCTCTTCCTCGTGCCGCGCGAACTCGACGGCGTCCAACCCGGACCCCCCGAGGACAAGATGGGGCTGCGCGCCTCCTCCACCACACCCGTCGTCTTCGACGACGTCCGTCTCCCGCCCGAAGCGCTCCTCGGCGAGACGGGCAAAGGCTTCTATCACCTCATGGTGACCCTGAACGCCTCCCGTATCGGTGTCGCCGCACAGGCGGTCGGCATCGCCATGCGCGCCGTCGACTCCACCGTCGCCTACACGAAACAACGCGTCCAGTTCGGGGTCCCCATCGCCGACCATCAAGCGGTCCAGTTCATGCTCGCCGACATGCATCTCAAGACCGAGGCGAGCCACCTTTTGACACTGGACGCCGCCTCAAAACTCGACCAAGGGGCCCTTCCTCCGGAGATCGCCTCGATGGCCAAGGTGCACGCCTCCGAGACCGCCCGCTGGGTCACCGACAAGGCCGTCCAACTCCATGGCGGCAACGGCTACACGCGCGACTATTGCGCCGAGCGCCTTTACCGCGACGCCAAGGTGACCGAGATCTATGAAGGGACGAGCGAGATCCAGCGGACGGTCATAGCTCGGCGCCTTCTCGGCCTTTAGCCTCGTGCGGCGCTCTCGCTTGATGCGCCCTGCGGTTGCATGAGCTTGTCGCCTCCTGGACCTGTAGGTCAGGAGTCGCCGCGCTGTGTGCGCTTCGCCTGCAAGGCGAAGCGAGCATCGCAAGGCGCTTGCTCGACCTGTGGTCGACCAAGCCGCTCCGCCCAAGACCTCGCATCGGTCCCGAGATGACCCACGTCCCCCCTCCTCGGCCCCAGAGGCCATATACCCCTTCCTTGTCGGCCAGAGCGCCGGCACGCGTCCGGCCGAGGGAAAACGATGCGGTTCAACGAGTTCGGCCTGCATGAATCGACCGAGCTGGCACTGGAGGCCATGGGCTTCGAGGTCGCCACCCCGGTGCAGGAACAGACCCTCCCAGCCCTCCTGAAGGGACGGGACGTCATCGCCCAAGCCCAGACCGGGACCGGCAAGACCGCCGCGTTCGGCATCACCCTCATCGAGGCGAGCCGCGCCGGCCGCCGTGGCATCGTGCTGACGCCGACGCGGGAACTGGCCAAGCAGGTGCAGCGCGAACTGCAGGCCATCGCCCACGGCAGCCAGGTGGACGTCGTCTGCCTGATCGGCGGCGCGAGCTTCGGCGAACAGGTGCGCGCCATCCAGCGCCACCCGGACGCCATCTTCGTCGCAACGCCCGGCCGCGTCGTCGACCACCTGGAACGCGGCACGTTGAAGCTCGACGGGATGGCTCTCCTCGTCTTGGACGAGGCCGACGAGATGCTCAGCATGGGGTTCCAGGAGGAGGTCGACCGCATCGTCGGTTCCTTGCCGAAAGAGCGGCAGACCATGCTGTTCACAGCGACCCTGTCGCCCTCCATCGAGCGCCTTGCCAAGCGCACACTGCACGACCCGGAGACGATCCGCACCGGCACCGGTGGCGCGGCGACGAGCGTCACCCAAGGCTATGCCATCGTCCGCAACAAGGACAAGGTCGACGCCATCCGGCGCATCCTCGACATGGAACAGCCCGAGGCGACGCTCATGTTCTGCCGCACGCGGGCGCGCGTCGAGGACCTCACCAAGGACCTCGCCGGGCTCGGCGCCGAGGCGCTGCACGGCGGTATGGCCCAAGCACAACGCGACCAGGTCATGGAGCGCTTCCGCTCCGGCCGGGCGCCGCTCCTTGTCGCCACCGATGTCGCCGCCCGCGGCCTCGACGTCGAAGAGATCGGACTGGTCCTCCATGACGAGCCTCCGAACGACCACGAGACCTACATCCACCGCATCGGCCGCACCGGGCGCGCCGGCCGGGAAGGGATGTCGATCCTGTTCGTCACCCCGAACAACGTGCGCCGCATCAAGGCGGTCGAGCGCGCGACCGGGAACCTCATCCACTACCAGGTCCCGAGTGACGCCCAACTGGTCACCGCCCGCTCGACCCGGGTCATCGAGACCCTGGAGGCGATCGAACCGACCGCCACCGCCGAGGAGGCGTACGCCAAGGCGCTCGACCGAGGCCTGAGCGCCGAGGACATCGCCATCCGCGCCCTCGAATGGCTCACCTTCGCCGAGGAGGAGAGCGAAGAGGAGACCGTGGCGGATGCCGGGGCGACGGCACCGCTCGGATTGAAGGTCGGCCGGGTCGACAACGTCAAACCGGGCGACATCGTCGGGATGCTCATCAACGAAGGTGGCCTCGGGCGCGACGACATCGGCCGCATCGACATCCTGGACCGCATGACCGTCGCCGAGGTGCCGGCCCGGGAGATGGAGCGCCTTTGCCGGGTCCTCTCCTCGTCGCAGGTACGCGGCCGGCGGGTCATGCCCCGCGAGACGGAAGGCTGGCAGTTCCGGCCTGAGCGCCGGTAGGCACCGGCTTGGCGCCTCGTGATGGGAGAGCGCGAGCGCCCACGCTCGACGATCGAGCGTGACCGACGAGCGGTCCAAAAACGGTGGTGACCTGGAAGAGCGGAAAGAGGGCTTCGGCCTAGGCTTCGGGGCCGACCCATTCCTCGGTCGGTCCGGAGCTGGAGACGCGGTGGATCCAAGCGGCGACCTCCATCATGGAGGCGATGCGCTTGAGTTCGACGGCGTTCTCTTCCCCGACCAGGCCAGCGACACGGATGCTTGTCATCACCTTAGGCTCGTCCGTGGGGGTTATAGCGTGTTGTTGGACGGGCGTTGTCGGTCCCTTCGGTGGTGTACGAGCGGTCATGAGCATCCCGTCCCCCCGCACCGCGTTCTATCCTATTTCCCTGTTTTCGCTGGTCCTTGGTCCCGCGGGCAGGACCGGGGCAGAAGTCCGTCATGAAACGACCGCATGGAGGCGTCCGGCGCCGAAGCGCCGGACGCCAAGGTTGGTGTCCCTTTTTGTTGTCCCATGCTGGTCTGTTGATCGTGCTGGGCAGCAGACAGGGGTCTGAAGGGGGCTGTGTAGGGAGTCGGACAGGGGGGAAGGCCCCCGCCCCGGGTGAGGCGTATTGGCGGGATGCGACCCGGGGCGGGGACGGCCGCTACGGTACCAGCCGCGGCAGCCACCTACCGAAGCTACCTCCAAACACAAGGTTTGAGCGGGATCATCCGGCAGGGCCGGAGTGTGGCGAGACCGGACCGTCCGCGTGCGGGGGGTCGACCATCTCGTGCACCCAGCGGGCGACCATGCCGACCGAGCGGATGAATTCAACATCGAGCCGTTCCTTGTCGCCGACGTGTCCTGCGATGCGCATGGGGGGTTCTCCTTCTGTCGGCGCCGTGCGCGGGGACCCGTCCGCCGGGGGGCGGGGAAAGGTCCGTGCGGGCCGGGGGCCGACACCCCAACAAGACACTTAGGAGAAGATAAGCGCCTCTAAACCGTTCGCCGGGCGTACAGTGTGGCCTTTCAGGTGGGAAATGGTGCACAGGTCAGCCGGAGCCGAGAAAAAAAGAAGGGGAGAAAGAGCGGGAGAGGGGGGATCAGCTCGTGACCTTCGCCTTGAGGTGGTCCGCGAGCTTCGGGAGCACGTCGTAGACGTCCCCGACGATGCCGTAGTCGGCATGCTCGAAGATGGGCGCGTCCTCGTCCTGGTTGATGGCGACGATGGTCTTGGCGCCACGGCATCCCGTGATGTGCTGGATCTGGCCCGAGATGCCGCAGGCGATGTAGAGCCGGGGCTTGATCTCGTTGCCCGACAGCCCGATCCAGTGCTCCTCGCCGAGCCACTTGAGGTCGGCGGCGAGCGGACGGGAGCAGCCGAGGGCGCCACCGAGAAGCTCGGCGAGGTCTTTTGCGAGCTTGAGGTCCTCCTGTTTCTTGAAGCCGCGACCGGCGCCGACGACGATCTTCGCCTGGGCCAGGTCGACCTCTTCACCCTTCTTCTCGTGCACCTGCACGAGTTCGACCTTGGAGGGGCTTTCGGCGAGCGAGAAGGTCTTGGTCTCGCCGCTGCGGCCGGAATCGGCCTCGAGCGGCTCCCAGGTCTTCGGGTTCGCGGTCACCACGATGCGCTCGGCGTTGTAGACGAACTCGCCGTTCGTGTTGCCCGAAAGGAGCATCCGGACCGCCTTCGGCTTGCCATCCTCGGAGCCGAACGACGACACCTCGGCCGCGTAGACCGCGTCGAACCCTTGGGCGAGGAGCCCGGCGAAGGCCTTGCCCCGTTTCGAGGCGCCGATGACGACGGCCTTCGCGTCGGTCTCTTTTCCGAGCTCGGTGAGCGCCTTGGCGAGCGTCGCCGGGTGCTGGTCCGGCAGCTCGAGGGTATGGACGACGTCCGCGCCGTGCTGGATGAGCTTCTGGGGGTCGGCGTCGACGGTGGCGGCATGGACCTTGCCGTCGCCGGCCGCCGCCCGGGCCCCTGCCAGGGCCTCGACGAGGAGGGAGGCATGGTCGGAGAAGACAAGGACGTTCAGATGATCCCCTCCTGTTTGAGGGCCTCGACCAGTTTCTCCTCGCGGTCCTCTCCGCTGAAAATGACGTGCTTGCGCTCCGTTTTGGGCGCCTTATTGGAGAGGAGCGTGGCGACCGGCTTGAGGTCGTCCACGGAGAGGCCGAGCGAGTCGAGCGACTCTTCTGTGATCGGTTTCTTCCCCGCCGCGAGGATCTGCATGAGCGCCGGGAGGCGGGGGTTGTTCATCTCGTCGTTCATCGTGACGAGCACCGGGAAAGGCACCTTGACCTCCTCGTCCTCGTCCGCATCGCGGACCAGGGTGATCGAGCCGTCGTCGACCGCCTTGACCTCCTTGGCGTTCCAGACGAACTCCATGCCGAGGAGCGCGGCGGCGCGCGCGGTGACCTCACCGGCATTGACGTCGAGCGACACCTCACCGGCGAAGACGACATCGAACGGGCCATGCTTCTCGACCGCCTTGGCGAGGATGGTCGCCGTGCCGCGGCCGTCCAGCGCACCGTCGAATGGTACAACGACGGCCGAATCGGCGCCCATCGCGAGCGGTTCCTTGACAGTCTCCTTGAGCTTCTTGCCCTTCACCGAGAACACCGTGATGGTCGAGCCGGAGGCTTTCTCCTTGAGGCGCACGGCCTCCTCGACGGCGTTCTTGTCGAAGTCGTTGACCTTGGTGGGCAGTCCTTCGAGTTTCGGTTCCCGCGATCCGGGGTCGATGCGCAACTGCGCGACATCGGGCACTTCCTTGACGAACACAGCGATCTTGACCAGAAAGACTCCTCCTAGGGAGAAAGGGGATTCAATGGGCGCCGAAACCCTCCCCCCTTTTCACGGTTCGGGTCGCCCAGCCTGACAGGGACGCAAAACGTGCAGGAAACGGTGTCGCCAGCGACACCGACCGTACTAGACCGGATAGAAGATCTTGAGGGCGTAGATGGCCACGGCGGTGAGGAGGGAGACCCCGATCACCACGTTCGGGTGGATGCGGAAGGCGGACTTCTCCTCCGCGTCGAAATAGCGGATGAGACCCGCTGACGCCTGGAAGCCGGTGTTCTTTTCCTTCTTCGCCATCGGAGAGCGGTCACTTCAGGGCTCTATTTGAGCGTTTGGGGTGGGCCCAGTGGGACCTGGGCAGACCTGTCGCCTATCTGTAGGCCACGGTCGCGCCGCTCCAGACCGGGTCGAGGCGGTCCCCCGAGCGGCTCTCCTCCAGGTCGAGCGTGAGTACCAGGCTCACTTCGGCGTCGGGAGCGAGGTCGAGGGCGAGGCCTTCTTCCAGGGTCGTCGCGGGGTGCTCGAGGGGCCGGCGGTCTTCATTCGAGCCCGCCCACGCGGCACCGAGACCCAAGCGGACCGCGTCGTAGCGGCCGGCGGGCACTGAGGCGTCGACGACGAGCGACCGCTCCGGGGTGTCCGGCCCGAGGTCGACCCGGCTTTGCGTCGTCCCGACCTGCACCCAGCCGCCCTCGCCCGCCGTGCGCAACCAGATGCCGTCGGTCTCGATCCGCACCGGCTCGGCGGCGTCGGTCGCGTCCACATAGAGCGTGAAGCGCGCCTCGTCGTCCGCCGATTCCGCATCCACGGCGACCGTGCCGCCCGACGCCGCGGCAGATACCCGGAACGTGTCCTCCGGCGCGGTCTCCGCGTCATCGTGGTACGAGACCTCGACGTGGTCGAGCCTGAGCGGCAGGCGGTCGAAGAGGAGCCATTCGCCCGAGCCGGTGAGATCGAGGACGAGCCGGAGATGGGTGGTCGTGCCGGAAAGGACCGCGAAGGGCGCTGGCTCTGTCACCCGCCGGGGCTCCGGCGACACGGCGTGCCATCCGTCGCCCAGGACGGATGCCGCCGCCTCCAGATAGAGTCCCACGTTGTCATAATGGCCCGGTGCGGTCTCGATGTCGGCAAGACGAACGACGGGCCCTTCCTCCTCGAGTCCGATACGGCGGGCCGGGTCGACCTGGAGCGTGGGGCCGTCTTCGTCCTCGAGATGGACCGAGAGACCATCGAGATAGAGGCGTGCCGATGCCGGGGACCCGATGGTCGCCAGTTCGATGACAAGCCGTCCCGCCTCCTCTTCAGCGGGTCCCGCGGAGCCACCCATACAGCCCGAGAGCGGGACGAGTAGGACGACCATGGAGAGTACGAACTTCGGTCCCTTGCGGCCGCGGTGGACCATTCGGTGGCGTGTCCGATGTCACGGAAGATAGTCCTGTCCCTCGCGGGTCGACACATATCGGCCGACCGAAAGGTGTCCGCGTTGGTGTGTCTGGCCCGGACCTTGTCACGCGTCCGCTCCAGGGACGATCAAGGTGCCGCTTCGAGGAGACGTCTGGCGATGCTCGCTTCGGCTGCGGGCAGGCGAAGCGCACACAGCACGACGACTCCTGACCTACAGGTCCAGGAGGCGGCGTGCTATGACGATGCGCTGGATCTCGCTCGTCCCCTCGTAGATCTCGGTGATCTTGGCGTCGCGCATGTAACGCTCGAGCGGGAACTCGGACATGTAGCCGTTGCCGCCGTAGACCTGCACCGCCTCGCGGGTGATGGACATCGCCGCCTCGGAGGCATAGAGTTTCGCCATGGCGGCCTCCTTGCTGTGCGGCTCTTTCCGGTCGCGCAGGTCACACGCCCGATAGGTGAGCATGCGAGACGCCTCGAGCTTCATCGCCATGTCGGCGAGCTTCCCCTGGATGGCCTGGAACCGGCCGATGGCCTGGCCGAACTGTTTGCGCTCCTTGGCGTAGGAGAGCGCGTGGTCGAAAGCGGCCTGGGCGATCCCCGTCGCCTGCGACGCGATGCCGAGGCGGCCGCCGTCGAGCGTCTGCATGGCGATCTTGAACCCGATGCCCTCGTCGCCGATGCGTTGGTCCTCGGGCACTTCGACGTTGTCGAAATGGAGCGTGGTCGTGGAAGAGGCGCGGATGCCGAGCTTGTCCTCCGGCTTGCCGCAGGTGAAGCCGGGGGTGTCCTTGGCGAGGAGGAACGCCGAGATGCCGCGGTGCTTCTTCTCGGGGTCGGTCTTGGCGAATACGACGTAACTGTCGGCGTGGCCGCCGTTCGTGATCCACGATTTCTGGCCGTTCAGGACGTAGGAGTCGCCCTTCTTCTCGGCACGCGTCTTCATCGCCGCGACGTCCGAGCCCGCGCCCGGTTCGCTGAGGCCGTAGGCGCCGAGCTTCTCGCCCTTGAGATGCGGTGTCAGCCATTTCTTGTGCTGCTCTTCGTCACCGAACGTGTAGAGCGGCCACGAGTAGAGCGAATTGTTGACCGACATCGTCACCGCGACCGAGGCGTCGGCGCGCGCCAGCTCCTCGATGGCGATGCAATAGGACACCATGTCGGTGCCCGCGCCGCCGAGCTCCTGCGGGAACGGCATGCCCATGAGCCCCAAGGCGGCCATCTTCGGAACCACCTCAGCCGGGAAGGTCTTGTCCTTGTCCCACGCGGCCGCCTTCGGTGCGACCTCCTTCTCGGCGAACTCGCGCACGGTGCGGCGGATGAGCTCTTGTTCGTCGGTGAGCTGGATCTTCAGACGCGTCACTCCGAGGCGCGGCCTCAGGGCGCGGCGAGGCGCGATTCGGTCATAAGGGTTGGGGGACGCGTCGTCGTGGTCCGCCACCGGACCCTTCGGCCATCGCGCCGTCGCTGATGTCAAGCGTCCGGTCCGTTCGCGACCCGCTGCACCGTCGTCGGCCCGACCCGTTTAATAGAGGCGGACCACTCGCGGCCCCGGCGCCCATGTCCGACCTCGTGTACAGTCCGTCGTGCCAACTCCCACCCAAGGCCCTCCACGCCCTTGGCCAAGCCACGGTCGACGAACTCGTCGGCGACGGCGCCTTCGCGGAGATGGCGCACCTTCCCGCCGCGCAGGTGCTCACGGACGCCATCGAGTACGCCAAGACGATGGTGGAAGGCGTGACCGGTGACCCGTCGCCGCTGGAGGGCCCGGGCCACGGTGACCTGATCGGCATCGAGGTGCTCCATCCCGACCGCATGTTCCTCAGCCAGGTCATCGGCCTGCGCGACCTCCTCATGGTCAAAGGGGTGCAGGTGGTCCCGGAGGAGACCGACAGTCCCACCCTCGGCGCGCTCGTCTCGCAGGCGCGCGACGTCCTCCTCGACCGTGTCGAGGCATGGAAGAAAAGTCCAGGCCGCCGCGATGGGCCGTTCCAGGTGCTCTCCGGTGACCTCGACGCGCTCTATCCCCAAGCGGCGGTCCCCGCAGGACGGTTACCGCCGCATCCCGAGCGCGACGCCGACCTCTTCGCGCTCTATATCGCCCTGCCCCTCTTCGCCCCGTTCCTGGTCAAGGAGGCGGACACCTACATCGCCCCGCGACTGCGCTGAACGGACCCGCTCCAGAGCCCACCGCGCCCGGGCGCTATATACAAGTACACCCTGACAAGAGGCGGTCCCCGTGTCCCGCGGCCCGTCTCCCAGGATCTACAGGCCTCGCCTCGTCGCGACTGTCACCCTTCTCGTGGCGTTCCTTAGTGCAGGATGCGTGAGCGCCGTCGACGACGCCACCGACCGCTATCGCGCCGAGGACGATTGGCGGCCCCCGCGACCGGAACAGGAAGCCTACCTGATCCACAGCGATTCCGGCTTCCGCTCGCCGCACCCGTTCCGCTACGACGGCCCGGTGGAGACGGTCGTGCTGCAGGGCATGCGCATCGAGACCGACACCGGCGGGCTCAGCGCCACCCACATCATCGAACGGACCGCTGCACGGTTCGCCGACGCACCACCACGTCCCGAAGCCGTGACCGACGACCCGACCATCCAAGGAGACCTGGAATCGGGCCGCGACCTCCTCCACATCCGCGGCGCAGCAGGTCGCATCGTCCACGCCGGGGGCACGGTCCCGCTCGACGACGCCGCGCTCTACATCACGGCACCCGAAGGCGGCATCACCCTCGATGGCGACCTGGAGCTCGACATCCATCATCCCGTGACCCTCGACTCCGGTATGGCGAAGCTCCACTTCGCAGGCTATCCCTTCCCGCTCGACGCGGACGCCCCGGAAGGACGTCCCGACCTCGCCGCCACCCCCAAGGGTGAGGCACAGATCCGCGATGTGCGCGTGCGCTGGGGGCCGGTGGACGAACAAGACCGGCACGCCAACGACGTGAACGGCACCATCATCCTAGATGCCGGACAGCGTGTCGTCCTCGGCGCACCCGCGTTCCACTTCGTCCCGAAGACCCTCGAGGTCCATTCGCCGGATGCGGCCGGATCCGCGCTTGGTGGATACCGGACGGTCGACCCGCTCGGCACCCTCCACATCCATCAGGCACAGGGCACCCTGCACCTGCGCGACAAGATCCTTGTTTTCGAAGAGGTCGCGGTGCACGTCGCCGAGCTCGACCGATTCGTCTACAACGCCACACTCACGACCCTCGATGTGCGCGGCGGCACCCACCAGGTCGTCGAAGGGACCCGCGTCTGGATCGAGAGCGAGATCGACATCGACCATCCCTCCCGCGACGGAGACACGCTCACCGTGACGCTTCGCGTCCCACCCGGGAAGACGTTCCGAACCATGATGGGTGTCCACGAAGTGTCCGGCGTCGGGAGCGCCATCGACATCCGGCCGACCATCGGCCGCAACGACGACCACATCGAGGCACGTCTAGGAGACCACTGGGAGGACGAACGCGTCTTGGACGATCGTTTGTCGCGCGCCTTCATCGACGCCGTCGGAGCGATGTTCTGGACCCCCGACGGGCAGGTCCGCCTGGGACCGCACGCCACGGCATGGCTGCCGGTCTCGTTCGACGTACCGGAAGGCATGGAAAAGGAGACCGAGGTGGAACTGGTCCTGCATCCGCGCAATGCGGAGGTCCTGCATATCACCTTCGTGCTCGTCCCCGACGCCTCTGCAGGCACTTCCGACGTCTCGTCGAAGACCCCTGTGCCCATCTGGATCCCGATCGCCGCCGTCCTGTTGGCCGGCTTCACGTCGCGCCGCCGCCGGTGAGGCTATTGCCCCGGAGGGTCGCGCCGAGACCATGGGAGGAGGCCTACCGGCTCCAAGGACGCCTGTGGCGTGGCGTGCGTCTCGATGCGGCGACCCGTCGTCTGCTCGACGAGCGGCCGGGTCTGGCCTCGGTGCGTTGGCTCGACGCCGGGTGCGGCGACGGCAAGGGACTCGTGCCGCTCGCGCACGCCATCGACACGACCCCAGTGGGCGTGGACGCTTCGCGCCAAGGGCTCCGACTCGCACGTGCCGCAGGTGGGGAACATGAGAATGCGGATGCACGATGGGTCCAGGCGGACGTCCGTTCGCTCCCGTTCGACGCCGGTGCTTTCGGGGTTGTGCGGGCGGTGCACATCCTCGGCCACCTTGTCGAAGCCGACCGCGTGCAGGCGGCGCGGGAACTCGCACGCGTCGTCGCCCATGACGGTGTGCTGTTGGCGACGGAGTTCACCGTCGACGACTTCCGCGCCGGGTCCGGCGAAGAGGTGGAACAAGGCACCTATCGACGTGGCCACGGCGTCCTCACGCACTACTTCCGCTCCGGCGAGCTGGAGACGCTCCTCGTCGATGGCGGGCTACGTGTCGAATCAGCCGAAGAAGAGCGCTTCGCCGTGCGCTATGGCGGTGTGGAGCGGACGCGTTCACGGGTCGTCGTGGTGGCAGGGCGCTCATGAACGGTCGATGAGCCGCACCGTCCCCATCGGCTCTTTCCCCTCTTCCGTGATGCGATGGCTCTCCTTGAAGAGGATGTTCTCGGCGGTGACGCCGAACCAGAACGTCTCCTCGGCGGCCTCCGATGCAAGGTGGACCTTCCATGCCTGCACCGTCCTGCCGTTCCATGAATACTCGGGGACATGGCTCGCCTCGGCCGTCACCTCGACACCTCCCGGCGGATGATAACGCCAACGTTTTCCGTCCTCGAGCGGGAAGAGCATCTTCTGTTCCCAGCTGCCATCATCGTCGAGCGGGACGAGATGCGCCTTCAAGTGGTCGCGGTCGCGCTCGCCGATGGGTCCACCTTCGCAATCATGGATGAAGCTGCGGACGCGGTAGATCTCCGGCTCCGCTTCCAGGTCATGGCGGGTGCCCTCGCCGACCACCTCGTCGCGCGACAGGAACGGCTTCGGGTCCGGGATGCCCTTGCACACCTCTTCGTGGTCCTCCGGGACATATTCATAGCGCCACGTGTCCCCGACCTCCCACACCGGCACCTCGAAGCGCAGGTCAGGGTCACGGTCGTCACGATACGGCAACGCGTCGACCTCGGTGACGGGGTCCGGACGCTCCTCGCTCTCCGTGCATCCGGAGAACGCGACCATCAGGAAGAACGAACAGACGACGAGGTGGCGCATCAGGAGGCCCTCTGGAAAGACTTGAGTCTTCCTTCGGCGACAGGCGCACCGTCGAACCGGTCCTGTGTGGCGAGCAGGTTGTCGGCGTGGTCCGAGAAGACCCGCTCCTGGACGAAACGTCCGCTCTCGTGTTCGCTCACGACTTTCCAGGCGGTGACGACCTTGCCGTTCCAGATGTATTGCGGGAGATAGCTGATCTCGGACGTGTGGTTGTGGCCATCGCCGTTCATCCAGATCCAACGTTTGCCGTCCTCGAGCGGGAACAAAAGCAGCCGAGCGACATAGCCGTCGTCCTCGATCGGGACGAGGTGTTCCTCAAGGAAAGTGAGGTCGTGCTGGGAGGCCGTCTCTTCCCCGCAGGTGACGGTCCGTTCGACATCGTAGGCCGCCACCCCATGTTCCCATCGCATGAGCCCGACCTTATCGCTGTACTCGTATGGCACTTCGGAGCCGCCGGGGCCTGCCTGGCAGGGTGCAAGCACGTCCCAGGTCCAGGTCCACCGGTCGCCGGTCTTCCACTCCGGTACATCGAGCCGAACCGTCGTATCGCGGTCCTTCCGGTACGGAAGAAGCGCATAGTCGCCCGGCCGTTCCAGTTCGTCGGGGTTGCTTTTTTCCTGTTCCTGCGGAGGCGAGGGCTCTCGGGTGTCGTTCCCCGTATCGGATCCTTGGTCGTCCGACGACGTGCCGCCGTCCCCTTCGTCCGGGTCGTCCCCCGTCGTCTCTTTGTCGGTCCCGCTCACGTCGGCTCCGGAGGTCGGTGTCCCTGTCGAGGTGAGCGCTTCGGTCCCGTCCGGGTCGTCGTTGGCACTCTGCGGGCCACCTCCCAGGCAACCGGCAAGGAGCGTGGTGGCGAGGACGAGCGTGGCGAGGCTCCGGGTGCCCATGTCCCGGCCTAGGCAGACACAGGTTGAAAGGGCCTTCGAGGCGGCCACTGGTGACCCCTGGCATTCTCGCTCCCCCTCGGGAGGTCACGGCGACGCCCATTCTGCAACCAACAGGTTGCATGGTTCTGCGACCATGGACATGTCATGACTCGCCCCGGAATCGTTAGTAGACGGCTATCGGGAGGCGCTTTCTGTCCAATCTTCCCACGCATTCCTGAAGCAGTCCGGCGGATGTCTGTAGCGCCGCCCCGCGGGATGAATGCCGTGCGCCTTGTCCACAAGTCGCAAGGACTAAAATCAGGTCCAAGTTCTCGCGCCCGTTCTCCCATGTCTTGGGAGGAGGTACGTGCGTTTTGAAACGAACAACAGCAGTGATCTTGACCAGCTTTCTTCTTCTTGCTCTACCCGCCGCGACCCTCGCCTCACCGGAGCCCTTGTCGGCGCCCGATGTGGCTCTCGTACCCGGTCCCTATGTGGTCGGTCTTCATGAGGTCCCTCGTGACCTCATGGCCGGATCCACATACCTCGGCTATGAAGTGCTGTCGGTGAACTTCGCCGTGCAGTTCGTCGTCCTTGAGGTCACCGACCCGGTGGCGTTCAGCGTTCGTGCCTTCGAGGACCCGAACGTCCGCTATCATCACTACGACGAGATGGCGTTCGAGGCTTACTTCACGCCGAGCGAACAATATTTCGACTGTTGCCAATGGGGCATCAAGGACGTCGGCGCCCAGACCGCATGGGACACGACACTCGGCTCCACGAGCATCAAACTGGCCGTTCTCGACACCGGCCTGCGCAAGAGCCACGAAGACATCGGCAACTATCTCCAGGGATGGGATTTCATCGACGGTGACAACACGCCCCAGGACGGGAACGGTCATGGTACGCATGTCGCCTCCACCGCCGCTGGTCTCACCAACAACGGCAAAGGCGTCGCCGGGGTCGCGCAAGTGACCATCTTGCCGGTGCGGGTGCTCAACAATGCCGGGTCCGGGTCGTTCAGTCAGATCTCGAACGGGATCACCTGGGCCGCGGACCAGGGTGCCGACATCATCTCGATGAGCCTCGGCGCATCGAGCGGCACGACCGAGCTCAAGAACGCCGTCGATTACGCCCACAACTCGGGTGCGCTTGTCATCTCGGCATCGGGGAACGACAACGGGCCCATCGGATACCCCGCCAAGTACGCCAACTCCATGGCGGTCGGCGCCTACGACAAGAACCGCGACAAGGCGTCTTTCTCCAACTACGGGGCCGAACTCGACATCTCGGCCCCGGGTGTAGAGATCGCGGCCGCGTACAACCGCAACAACGCGGACTACGTCTACCTGGACGGCACCTCGATGGCGACCCCCATCGTCTCGGGCACCGCCGGACTCGGCCTATCCGTGAACCCCACGCTCACGAACACGGAGTTGCGCAGCCTCCTTACGTCGACCGCGAACGACCTCGGCTCGGCTGGTTGGGACCAGTTCTTCGGCTACGGTGGCGTCAATGCCGCCGCGGTCGTCGCGAACGCCGGTTCCGGCGGGGGCGGAGGCGGTGGACAGACCACCGTCTACTCCGAGGACTTCGAAGGCTCCACGTCGTTCACCAAGTCGAGCGGTTCCGGTGACCTCTGGCGCCTCTCGTCGGGCTGCCTCGGGGGCAACGGCGGACGATCGCTGCAGTTCAACCAAGCGGACTGCGATTATTCGACCGGGAGCCGCGCGACCGGATGGGCCCAGACGGCGGTCGACCTCTCCGGGGCTTCGTCGGCGGCACTGTCGTTCGACCACAAGTGGGAGACCGAATCCTACTCCGGTGGCGCGTACGACATCATGCGCGTCCAGGTCGCAAGCTGCACCTCGTGCACGTGGACCACGCTCGAGCAGTGGGACTCCCGCAACGCGAACCAGCTCAGTTGGGGCGCCGAGAGTTACGACCTCTCGGGCTGGACCGGTGACTCGTCCGTCTACGTCCGGTTCTGGTTCGACTCGGTCGACAGCACCGCGAACGCCTACGATGGATGGGGCGTCGACAACTTCCACGTGACGAAGGGATAGACTCTCCGAGGACGTCGGTCTTGGGGAAGGGGCTAAGCCCCTTCCCCAGACCCCTTTCCCCCGCTCTCTCCCTAACCTCTTTATTTCGTCCCCCGCATGGACGGCCGTGGTGCCGCGCGCGCTCCTGGCGCTCGTCCTTGTCGTCCTACTTGGCCCCCAGCCCGCGCTGGGCGAATCGGGCGACGGCGCCGTGGCCACCGCCTCCACCATGGAGGAGAAGGTCATCATCCCATGGACGAACGGAACGTTCGTCGCAGGGCTCCTTGGCATCGGCATCCGGGAACCTGTCCCGTTCAACATGCGCACGTGGAACGCCACTGCCGAGGGGTGTGAGCGGCGCCTCTACCTCGACCTCCTCTATGCCCCCAAGAACCTCACCGGTCAGGACCGTCCCCTCGTCGAACTCGATTTCTCCATGATCGTGACCGTCGAGAAGGACGGAGAGCGCGCCGACCGCATCCTGCTCCGGCCCGCGACCGGCATCTATCTCGGCGAGCTCGCCGAGCCCGGCCCTTTCGACCTCTCCATACGCCAACGCGTCGGCTTCGCGGTAGACTGGAGCCTGCGGCTCATCGGGAAGACGAGCCTGAACGGGGACGGCTGCGGACCGGAACCCCTTGTCAACATCCGCATCACCGAGCTCGAGCAGAACCCGAACGGTACCGATCACGGTGATGAATGGGTCGAAATCCACAACAAAGGAACGGCGACCGTCGACCTCGGCGGTTGGACGGTGGGGACCATGCATGGTCTTCGCGTCAACGTGACGCTGTCGGATGAAACGTTTCTGGACCCGGGCGCGTTCCTCATCGTACGGCAAGACGCGCAGTGGCTCGACAACGAGGAGGAACAGGTCGTATTCTGGGACCCGACAGGAGGGGAACGCGACCGCACCCCCTGGCTCACGGACACCGCGAACGATGAGAGGAGCTGGCAGCTCGTCCGCGGGGAGTGGACGTTCACGACGGCGACGCCCGGTGCGCCACCCGCCTGAGCCGGCTTATCGGCGTGATGCGACGGCCTTCCCCAGGCTGCCCTGGCGCTTGCGCATCGACATGTCGTAGGCGCGTGACCTCTGGACGAGCTCGATCTTCTTGGCCTGGAACTTCCCGACATCGATCTTGCCCTTCTTCGCCTTCGCCTCGAGGGCGTCCAACTTGACCGCCACCTTCTCCTTCTTCTTCTCGAGACGGCCGATCTCTTTCCTCATCTTCTTCTCGGTGCCCTTGTCCAGCGCCATGCGAAACCAAGGTCGTAGGGAGGGACCGACCTTGATAGACATGTCGTGACAGGGCGAGGCACGAACGGGCGGGGGTGCATGAAATGGGGACACTGGGGTCGACCCGGAACGGCGGCGCGTGGCGATGGCTCGATGGCGTCCAACGGTTCCTACTCGTGCGGTCAATGGCCGGAGCTCAGAACGGCCGCGCTCCACCGGTCGAGGCACCCGTTATATTGGACCAGAATGCACAACAATGTTTATCTCTTCAGAGAGTAGCAGGAACGGTCAGTCATGTCCACTCGCCTCGAAGCCTTCCGCACGAAGGCGGAAGACCTCGTGAACGCTCATCCCATCGTCCGCGCCAATTCCTATTGTGCATGGTTCGCCCAAGGCGACCTCTGCCGCGACGACGTGCGCCACCTGACCGTCCAGTTCTCGGTCTTCAGCCAATGGTTCATCCAGGCGCAACTGCGCAAGGTCCTGAACGCCACCTCGCTCGAGTCGTACCGGGAAGGCAAAGAGATCCTCATGAACGAACTCGGCGTCGTCTTCCGCGCCGACAGCCCCGGCCGGACCGCGGGAAAAGACGTGGACCCGGAGTTGGTCGGTGTCGAAGGCACCGTGGAGGGCGGCACCTATCATCACCGCGCCGCCCACTTCGAATGGCTCATCCGTTTCGCCGAACCGCTCGGACTCGGTTTCAACGCTCTCGGCAAGCGTCGGCACGGCACGCCCTCCACGCTCCACTTCGTCGACGAACTGTCGCGCATCTACGGCTCGGAGGACTATTCCACCGGAGCCGGGGCGTCCTATGCGGTCGAGCATTGGGCCAACGCCGGGTTCTGGAAACAGCTCGTCGCCGGGCTCAAGGCGTTCAAGGAGAAGGAAGGCCTCGACCTGTCGCTCGGCTTCTGGACCTGGCACGACCAGCTCGAACAGCAACACGCCGACCACACCGACGAAGAGCTCGAGGAGGCGTTCGCGCATCCTGAGTTCGACCCGGACCGCTTCCTTGCCGGCGCCCGCGAGATGCTCGACGGTGTGCAGGTGTTCTGGGAAGGCCTTGCGCGCGACGCCGGTCTCGCCGTAACCGCCAAGACACAATGAACCGTTCGCGGACGTCTCCTCGAGACACGTCCTAGGACGGCCTTGGTGGCACCTTGATGCGTCATCCGGCTCCGCCACCCGCGACCGAAACCCCCAATAGCGCCGAGATGCGACACGATGCAGCATGGTCCACGTCGAAGCCAGCATCGAGGTCAATGCCACAAGGGAGAACGTCTACGGGCTCTGGACGCGTTTCGAGGACCTTCCCCGCTTCATGACCGGGATCGACGAGGTGTGGCCGGTGACCAACCGCCGTCTCCGCGTCCTCGGCAAGGTCGCAGGCAAGCCCCGCCGCTGGTCCGTGCAGGTCATGGAAGATATGCCCTACGAGCGGATCGCCTGGCAAAGCGTCGACGGGATCCCCATCGCCGGCACCATCCATTTCACCGACAGCGGACAGAACAAGACGCGCGTCCTCCTCCGGCTCGACGTCGACCCCACCACATGGATGGGGAAGGCAGGCGCCAATCTCGGGCTGCTCAAGTACCGCATGAACACAGACCTGCGCAGGTTCAAGGAATACATGGAGACCCCCGGTCGGATGGAGCCGAAGCGCAACGAGCTGGCACACTAAGACACCCGAAACGACCCGGTCTTGACGTGTCATCCGAAGCCGCCGACCCCCAACGCAAACCCCATGGTCCGACCAGCGACATGGAGGGGCACATGGAAAAAGTCGAATCGAGCATAGAGGTCGACGCACCGCGGCGGCAGGTCTACGAGGCGTGGACCCGCTTCGAAGAATGGCCGACCTATATGGAAGGCATCGAGAGCGCGGAGCAGGTGACCGACAGGCGCGTCCGTTTCAAGGGCGAGGTCGGCGGCAAGGAACGGGAATGGTCGGCGCAGATCACCGAACAGGTGCCGGACGAAAGGATCTCGTGGCGCTCCGTCGAAGGCGCCGAGAACAACGGCACACTCACGTTCTCCGAGAGCGGCGACGGCGGCACACGCATCGACCTGCGTCTCGAGTTCGACCCGGAGACCTGGACCGAGAAAGCGGGCGCCGCCGTGGGCATCCTCGACGCCCGCATCAAAGGCGACCTGAAACGCTTCAAGGAACGGGTCGAAGAGCGCTCAGCCACCGCCGGTGGCGCGCGCACGGCCGGTCGCCTCTGATCCGGACGAATCCCCTCCACTCTTCCCTTTCCCTCATCCTGGCCTCTATTTTTCGATAGAGTGGGACGGCCACGTCCGGCGCCCGACCATGGTCGGCCTCGCCTAGTGTGACGCCTCGACACGGAGCAATCCACCTGTGCCGCCCTTCCGGTCCGAGACGATCGACCAGGTCGGTGCTTCATCCTCGGGCAGCTTCCAGTCGGTCGCCGAAAGGAGCGCGTCCTGGATCCGCCCCAGTTCCATCTCGGCCTCGCGCAACGTCGCCTCGAGGACAAGTTCTGCCCGCTCCTCTGGTATCGGCGCCGCGAACGGGACGGCACGATGATAGCTCAGGAAGATGACCGTCTGCTGCCCGGGCTCGCCGTCGTACGTGTAGAGATGGACCCGCGTCTCGCCATCATGCGCCACCACGCCCCCCGACGGATGCGGTGCCGCTTCGAGACCGGTCGCCTGCAGACCAGCGACGATCGTTCCGGGCTCCCACGCCCCGACGAAACGCAGCAGACCCGACCAGTCGGCCGCCGAGACGCAGACCGTCTCCACCGGGTCGCACTCCGGGGCCCATGGCAGGTACGACACCATGAAGAGCCCCATGACGAGGGCCACCGGATAGGCGAGCGACTCGTGCACGACCACGCCTTCGCCTCATCGTCATCTTAAAGCATGGTGGAGGTCGGCCTGACCGGATGGGGACCTGTGGCCCTGCGGACACGGGCCGACCGCGCGGTCCTTTGCCCTAGGCACGGATCGTGCTGAGCGCGCTCCCTGCCTGGAACCACTTGATCTGTTCGCCATTGAACGTGTGGTTGGTGACGACCTCGTCCTTGGAGCCGTCCTTGTGGTGGAACACGACGGTCACGGGCTTGTGCGGCGCGAGGTCCTTGAGGCCGAGTATGCTCACCTTGTCGCTCTCCTGGACCTTGTCGTAGTCCGTCGGGTCGACGAAGGTGAGCGGCAGGAGACCCTGCTTCTTGAGGTTCGTCTCATGGATGCGCGCGAAGCTCTTGGTGATGACCGCGGCGCCGTTCAGGAACCTCGGCTCCATGGCCGCGTGCTCCCGCGAGGAGCCCTCGCCATAATTCTCGTCGCCGACGACGACCCACTTGAGACCCTGCTCCTTGTAGCGCCGCGCGATCTGGGAATACTCCACCGAGGGCTCCCCGGAGACCTGGTCGAGGCCCTTGCCCGGCTCGTCCGAGAAGGCGTTGATCGCGCCGTTGAACATATTGTCCGAGATGTTGTCGATGTGGCCACGGAAGCGCAGCCAGGGACCGGCCGGGCTGATGTGGTCGGTGGTGCACTTGCCTTTCGCCTTGAGAAGCAGCGGCAGCTCGACGTAGTCTGTGCCGTCCCACGGGTCGAACGGTTCCAGGAACGCCAACCGGTCGCTCTTCGGGTCGATCTTGACGTCGATCTTTGAGCGCTCCTCGAGCGCCGCCGGGGCCTGGTAGCCTTCGGGGTCGCGTTCGAAACCGCCTGGCGGCACCTCGGGGGCGGGGCCGGGGGCGCGCAGCTTGAACGAGGTGCCGTTCGACCGTACCTCATCGTTCAGAAAATCGAACGAGAGCTTGCCGGAAAGACCCAGCGCGACCACCGTCTCGGGGCTCCCGATGAAAGCCAAGGTGGCGGCGTTGCCGTCATTGCGCTTCGGGAAGTTGCGGTTGAAGGAGGTGACGATCGTGTTCCGCTCTCCCGCCTTCAGTTCCGGCCGCTTCCACTGGCCGATGCAGGGGCCGCACGCGTTCGCGAGCACGGTGGCGCCGACCGCTTCCAGTTTCTTGATGAAGCCGTCGCGTTCGATGGTGCGCCGCACCTGTTCCGAGCCGGGCGTCACAAGGAGCGGGATCTTCATCTTGACCCCATGCGCCGCCGCCTGGTCGACGATGTCGATGACCCGGGCGATGTCCTCATAGCTCGAGTTGGTGCACGATCCGACGAGGGCGACACTGATGTCGTCCGGATAGTCCTCCGTCTCGACCGCCTTCTTGACCTCCGAGATGGGGCGCGCGAGGTCGGGCGTGTGGGGACCGACGAGGTGCGGCTCGAGCTTCGTGAGGTCGATCTCGATGACCTGGTCGAAATACTTCTCGGGACTCTTCTCGACCTCTTGGTCCGCCGTGACAAGGTCCAGGTTCTTCTCGATGATGGGCACGAGGTCGCCGCGTCCGGTCGCCTCGAGATAGGTCTTCGCGCGCGCGTCGTGCGGGAAGATGGAGGTGGTGGCGCCGATCTCGGCACCCATGTTGGTGATGGTCGCCTTGCCCGTGGCGCTGATCGATTCCACACCAGGACCGAAATATTCCACGACCGCGTTGGTGCCGCCTTTGACGGTGAGGATGCCGGCGAGCTTGAGGATGACGTCCTTTGGGGTCGTCCAGCCCGACATCTTGCCGGTGAGCTTCACGCCGATGACCTTCGGGTGCAGCACCTCCCACGGGAAGCCCGCCATGACATCGACCGCGTCCGCGCCACCGACACCGGAGGCCCACATGCAGAGGCCGCCCGCGTTGGGCGTGTGCGAATCGGTCCCGATCATCATCTGGCCCGGGAACGCGTACTGCTCGAGGACGACCTGGTGGATGATGCCCGCGCCCGGCTTCCAGAAGCCCATGCCGTACTTCTTCGCCGCCGAGGCAAGGAAATCGTAGACCTCGCGGTTCGTGTCGATGGCCACCTGCATGTCCGCCGCGGCGCCGACCTGCGCCTGGATGAGGTGGTCGCAATGGATGGTCGAGGGGACCGCTGTCTCCGGCTTGCCCGCCTGCATGAACTGGAGGACCGCCATCTGGGCGGTGGCGTCCTGCATCGCCACCCGGTCCGGGCGCAGCATCAGGTAGGCCTTGCCTCGCGTCAAGTCGGCACCCGCAGGGTCGTCCAAGTGACCATAGAGGATCTTCTCGGCGAGCGTGAGCGGGCGGCCGAGGCGTCCACGGACCACCTCGAGGCGCTCCCGCATCTTGCGATAGGTCTCCTGGACGAACTCGGGGGTGGATTCGATCTGCGGCAAAGGTGGGCCTCCTGGAGTGCGGCCAGTCCGGGGCCGGCTTAAAAGTTGTGTCCGGCGGCGGAAGAAGTCGATAGAGGTCGGGGCAAAGGCGGTGTC
This sequence comes from Methanobacteriota archaeon, assembly GCA_019347805.1. Taxonomy (GTDB): domain Archaea; phylum Thermoplasmatota; class E2; order JACPAO01; family JAHWKR01; genus JAHWKR01. Next base: position 20,777 of record JAHWKR010000002.1, on the reverse strand, counting down.
CGACCGGAAAGCGACCGGTGGGCAGGCGGCGGCGAAAAGACGGGGCGCAGGCGCTTCGCACGGCCTTCCACGTCAACGCGCACCCATAGCTTCATCTCCCCACCTCGCTACCTACGGCACACCCGACGACGCCGCAAGGCGCGACCGCCCCCGTCGCCGGCTACCGCTCGGCCGGAGGCCGCGCCATGACCACTGAGGTGCGGAGCAGACGCCCGCTTCCCGAGGCCCCGTCGACCGGACCCACCGACGCCACCGCTTCGTCCGAGGGCGGAGCCGCGCGGGTGCAATGGGGCTCCCGGCTGGGCTTCGTCCTCTCCGCCGTCGGCAGCGCCGTGGGCTTCGGCAGCATCGCCCGCTTCCCCATGAACGCCGCCAACAACGGCGGCGCCGCCTTCGTCCTCCTGTACGCCGGCATCATGCTCCTTGTCGGTGTCCCCCTTATGGTCGCCGAGTTCAGTCTCGGTCGCACCGCCCAACGCAACGCCGTCGGCGCCTTCAGCGTCCTCACCGGCGAACGACGCACCCGATGGCGCTACGCCGGACTTCTCTACGTCGGTATGGCCGCCTTCTTCCTCTCCTGGTACGCCGGCGTCTCCGGTTGGGTGCTGCGCTACGCGTTCGTATCGCCCACCGGGGCCTACTTCTCCGACCCGGACACCTATTTCCTGCAGGCCTCCGAAGGCGGCGACGCGTTGTTCTGGCACTTCCTCGTGCTCCTTCTCACCCTCGCCATCGTCACCGGGAAGATCTCCAAGGGCATCGAGCGGCTCAACCTCGTGCTGATGCCGACCCTGTTCTTGATCGTCATCGGACTCGCCGTATACGCCCTCACGCTCGACGGCGTCGCCGAAGGCTACCGGTTCTACCTCGAACCCGAATGGAGCGCCATCACCCTCGGCGTGGTCATCGCCGCCGTCGGCCAGGCGTTCTTCAGCCTCAGCCTCGGACAAGGCGCCATGATGACCTATGCGTCGTATCTTCCGCAGCGTCAATCGCTCGCCGGGAACGCCCTCACCGTCGCCGTTTCGACACTCACGTTCGCCCTCGTCGCCGGCTTCATGGTCTTCCCGCTCCTTGCCGCCTTCGGACTCCTCGGCACCGGACAAGCCGGACTCGGCCTCATCTTCGGTCCCCTCCCACGCGCCTTCGCCGCCATGGGTCCCACCGTGGGGCCCGTCATCGGGACGTTGTTCTTCTCGGCCGCTTTCTTCGCCGCGTTCACGAGCGCCGTCTCCCTCATCGAACCCGCCATCGCCTATGTCTCCGAGGAGTTCGGCATCGACCGCCGCCGCGCCGCGACGCTCATGACCCTCATCATCTACACCGCCGGCATTCCCGTGGCGCTCGACACCCGCCTCCTCGACCTCGAAGGCGGTGTCCTCACCGACGTCCTCGTCATCCTCGGCGGACTGTTGATCGCCCTCTTCGTCGGCTGGCGCACCCCTGCCCGCATCGCCCGGGCGCGCATGGACAGCGGCGTCGGGCTCAAACTGTCGTGGTACATCTTCCCGCTCGTCCGTTGGGTGCTCCCCGGCGCCCTTGGCGTGCTTCTCTTCTTCACCATCGCCGGAAGTCCCTGTGGCCTGAGCGGCGGCGAAGAGGCCGAAGGGCTCGTCGGCGTGCTCTTCGGGGTCGACGGGTTGGGGTGCGACGGGACCTAGACGTCCTGTCTGCTCCGCGGTCGGATCATCCGGCCTGGCGCTCCTTCACGTCCACCTCGACGAGCGCCGTGTTGGTGCGCAATCCCCGTGCATCGAGCGCCCGCTTGGCGGCGCGGCGGATGTCGTTCTGCGCGTCGAGGAAGTCGGCGTTCTTGACCCAGACGAAGAGTCGGAGGATCGGGCCTTCACTGGTGAGTTCCTGGACGACCACGCGCGGCACGGGGGTCTCGAGGACCGCGTCGACGCCACCGGCCGCTTCGAGCAGACCCGAGACCGCTTCATCCACCGGGTCGCTGCTGTGGATGCCGACATCGAGCGCGATCCGCCGTGCGGGGAACCGTGAGTGGTTGACGATGGCGGCGCCGAGTACCTGGTTGTTGGGGATGGTGAGGTGGGCGCCGTCGAGCGTGTCGATGGCGGTGAGGGCCATCCCGATGTGCAGCACCCGTCCTTCCTGGCCGGCCAGGACCACGTGGTCGCCGACGCCGAACGGCCGGTTGACAAGGAGGAGAAACCCGGCGGCGAGGTTGGCGAGCGCGTCCTTCAGGGCGAAACCAAGCACGAAACCACCGATCGCCACGCCACCGAGGAGGGCGGCGAGCTGGATGCCGAGCCGGTTGAGGACGACGAGGACGATGACGAGCCATGCCGCGGTGCCGACGGAGTGGAGGAAGAACGTGCGCAACGTCTTGTCGCCGGCGGTCGCCACCGGCATGAGCCGTTCCGTGGCGAAGCGGAGCAGCCGGACGAGGAGCGACCCGACGACGAGGATGACCACGATGTCGAAGACGACGAGCGCGGGGTCCGGGACGCCCTCACGCCATGCCGACCAGGCCTCGAACCCGTCCCTCAATCCCTCGTGCAGCGCCATGGGTCCTCATTCGTCCTTCGCTTCGTGGGTCAGATGCACGTCGCGCTGCGGGAACGGGATGGTGCAACCCGCCGCTTCGACCGCCAGTTTGACCGTCTTGTGCAGATCCGCCTGCGCCCGCCAGATATCGACCGTCGCGACCCAGGGCCGCACCTGAAGTCCGACCGAACTGTCGCCGAGCGTGGTGATGCGGATCTCAGGGATCGGTTCCTTGAGGACGCGCGGTTCCTTGGCGAGCGCTCCGAGGATCGCCTTCACTGCGGTGTCGATGTCGTCGTTGTACGAGATGCCGACCTTGACCTCGGCCATGCGGATCGGCTCGCGTGTATGGTTGATGATGGCACCCCCGAGTATGGCGCCGTTCGGGATGGTGATGATCTTGCCGTCGTAGGTCTTGAGCCGCGTCATGGCGAGTCCGAGGCCCGTGACCCCGCCGCCGGAGCCGGCGATCTCCACGACCTCACCCACGCTGTAGGGCCGATAGAGCAGCAGCATGACGCCCGCTGCGAGATTGTTCAGAGTGTCCTTGATCGCGAAACCGACGATGAAGCCGCCGATGGCGAGGCCGCCCACCAGTGCGGCGACGTTGACCCCGGCGACGCCGAGCACCACGACGACGAGGAGCACCCAGAGTCCGGCGCCGATGAGGGTGCGGAAAAAAGAACGCAAGGTATCATCGATATGGGGTGCGCGTACGAGCGCGGCGTCCGCCCAACCCTTGAGAATGCGGATGGCGAACCAGCCGATCGCGAGGATGAGGAGCGCCCCGAAGATGCGTTGGGCCAGGAGCGGGAGCGACAGGAACCAGCCCCACGCATGTTCATGGAACATCGGCAGAGAGAACGAGGAATCGTTTTTTCATGGTTGACGGTAACGCCAGCCGCTCCAGCACGGCTAGGTGTCCATGTCAAGCCTCGGGCGGGACCACTTCGGCGCGGGCCAAAAGACTCACCCCGAGCGTGAAAGGCACCTCGTGGCCAGCGTAAAGGAGGACGAGCGCCTTGTACGAGCCCCTCGAGACATTGACCGCATCGTCGACGACGAACACTTCCGGCTCCACACCCGTCGCCGCGGAGAAGCCCGCCGGAAGCAACCGGCCTTCGCTGTCGAAGACGTAGAGGTCCAGGTCCGGTACTTGGCCCCAATGGTCGACCGTCTCACCGCCCCAACTCGCGGTGAAGGCGAGCGACATGCCGTAGGTCGGCACATCATCGACATCGATGACGACATGGTCCCGCCCCGCGAGCGACCGGTTCTGGAAATCCGACAGCCGGGCGCCACCGACCAGCGGATAGGGCCCTGCGAGTTCATCCATGGCGGGATTGGGGATCTCGACCCGGCCCGTGAACGTCTCGTTGTAGACCATGACGACACCGGTGCGGATCGGCGCGACGACGATCTCGGTCGTCAAGGTGGCGTTCCCGCCTCTTCCGTCTTCGGCACGCAGCACGACGGTGAACCGCCCGGCCCTGTCGTAGACATGCGCCACCCGTTCCCCCTCACCATGACCACCGTCGCCGAAATCCCACGTGAACGACAACGTGTCGTTGTCCGGGTCACTCGAGCCGTTGGCGTCGAACACCACCGCCTCGCCCGGCCGGACATCATCGCTTTTCTCGACCTTCAAACGCGGGATCGGAGGCAGGTTCGTCTCGTTCTCCACCGGCGGGTCTTCCCCGTCCGTCGGCGGCACGATCCCTGTCGCGTCACCGGCGCTGTCGAGACACCCTGCGAGCGCGAAGAGCGCGACAAGGAGGACAGCCGGGAGCGGCCGGGCGAAGCATGCCATCAAGAGACAGGGAAGGCGCACGGCTCAAATAGATTGCCGGCGGCCGTACCTGAAAAGGCGCCGGGCGTCACCTTGCGCCTTGGCGCTCCAGGCGAAACCGTCATCCCGGTCGGCCCGTTCGCGGCCGCATGGCGGAATCCGCCCGAAGCTGGCCCTTCGACCCGCAGGACCGGCCGACCAAGATCGTCTGCGTCGGCAAGAACTACGCCCTCCACGCCAAGGAGATGGGCTCGGAAGTGCCGCGGCATCCCGTCGTCTTCCTCAAACCGCCATCGGCGCTCATCCCCGATGGAGCCGACATCCGCATCCCCACCGAGGCCGGCGAAGTGCATCACGAGGTCGAACTCGGCGTCATCGTCGGCAAGCGCTTGTCACGCGCCTCCGTCGAAGCGGCACCGGGCGCCATCGGAGGCTGGTGCCTCGCCATCGACGTGACCGCACGCGAGATGCAGACGGCGGCGAAACAGAAAGGGCATCCTTGGGCGGTGGCGAAGGGCTTCGACACGTTCTGCCCCGTCTCGCGGCCGCTTCCCGCCACCGCGGTCGACCCGCGAACGGCGACCATCGAACTGGATGTTTCGGGCGAACCGCGCCAGGCGGCGCGCACCGGGGACATGGTGTGGAGCGTCCCTGAGCTGCTGTCCTACATTTCCTCCGTCATGACGCTCGAACCGGGTGACCTGGTGCTCACCGGGAGCCCGGAAGGCGTCGGACCGCTCGTGCCGGGCGACTCTGTCGAAGCACGGCTCGACGGCGCCGTCCTCCTGCGGCACCACGTCGTCGCACGCGTACCGCTCTGACCAAAAGCCACGGCTTTCCGACCACTGTTTCCCGAAAGAGCGCTTATCTCTTCCCAGACCCCCTTCGGAGCGATGCGGCCGGCCATCGCGCTCCTCGTCCTGGGCGTCCTCCTGCTCCAGGGCCTACCAGCCGCGTCCGCCCACGAGGGCCACACGCACGCCACGGGTCGCGACCTCATCGTCGGGGTCGACCGCCGGGAGGACGTGCGCCCGCTCGTCGAGGACGAGCTTCCCGGCCCCACCGTCCATCCGTCCGGCGCCGACATCCGGCTCCTTGAGTTCAACAAGACCGACGACCGCCTGAACGTGCGCCTGCACGTCGACGGCCTCCCCGAGCCCCCCGCCGCGGTGGTCTATCGCGTCGCGTTCGACATCGCCGACAAGACCTATCATGTCTGCTGGGACCCGCACGGTGCGACCGTGCAGAAGAACCGTGTCGGCGTCGACGGTGTCCGCGGACTCTGCGACCGCATCGCCGACGGCGCCACCCGCATCGGACCTTCGACGACCGAAGGCGTCGCCGGTGACCCGTCGCTCTCCGGCGGCCGCGCCGGCGTCCGCACCGAGGAGGGACGCCTGGGCGACGGCCACATCATGATCGCCTGGGACATCGCCCCCGACGAACTCCATACCAAGGCGCTCCCCCGCATCGTCTCGCACATCCGCGCCGAGACCTGGAGCCTCGGCACGCCCCCCTCGAGCGCCTGGGCGCACGTCTCCAAGGCCCCCTACGTCCTCCTCGACCGCGCACCCGACCGCGGCGTCTGGAACGCCGACCTGGAACAGCTCTCCATCCCGCCACCGGTCCCCGGCATCCCGTTCTTCCAGGTCGCCGCCGTCGGCGACGACGGGCCGAAGAAGGTCGCCGACCACGACGACAACGTCACGTACGCGATGCGCGTGGAGACGACCGACATCCGGCCCGGCTGGCCGGGTCGGAACTACACGATGCGCCTGTTCGGAGTCCCCGACAACGCCACCGTCACGATCTCGCCGGAGCGTTTCGAGCTGCGCGACAACAAAACGAGCCAGGCGGTGCAGGTCCGCATCGCGGTCGGCGACACACCGTACGGCGCCTATCCTCTCCGACTCATCACGTGCGACGACGCGGTGGACGCCCCTGAACATCCCGACCAACCGGTCCCTCCGAACGGCTGCGTCTTCCGGGAGCTCGAACTCATGTTGAGCCCCTACGCCCACCCGGGCGACAAACCCGTCATCGTCGGCTACCCTGATGAACGACCCCCGATGCCGGAGGAGGCGCGGTCCCTTCCCGCACCCGGCCTTCCACTTCTCCTCCTTGGTCTTCTCGCGGGCTTGGCGCTGGTCCGGATGCGCAGACCCGATGGTCCCGAGGCCGCGTCCACGCTCGTCCGCCCCGGGACGCTTAAATAGCGGACCCTATGTCGCGCCTGACTCCGCATGAGCGCGACCCAGCCGTACGAGGTCCCAGTGGGAGGATCCAAGATCGCCGCCGACAAGAACGGCGACCTCCAGGTCCCCGACCGGCCCATCATCCCGTTCATCGAAGGAGACGGCACCGGACCCGACATCTGGGCCGCCTCCGTGCGCGTCTTCGACGCCGCCGTCGAAAAAGCCTACGACGGCAAACGGAAGATCGAATGGATGGAAGTGCTCGCCGGCGAAAAATCCCACCAGAAGACCGGCGACTGGCTCCCCGACGAGACCCTCGAAGCGCTCGACGAATACCGTATCTCCATCAAGGGGCCCCTCACCACGCCGGTCGGCGGCGGCATCCGCTCGCTCAACGTCGCCCTGCGCCAACGCCTCGACCTCTACGTCTGCCTCCGACCCGTCAAATGGTATCCAGGTGTCCCGACCCCGGTCAAGGAATCCGCACCGTACGACCACGTCATCTTCCGTGAGAACAGCGAGGACATCTACGCCGGCATCGAATGGCCCGCCGGTTCCCCCGAGGTCCGCAAGGTGATCGGCTTCCTGCGCAACGACATGGACGTGACCAACATCCGCTTCCCTGAGACCTCCGGCATCGGCGTCAAACCGGTCTCCGAAGAAGGCACCAAGCGGCTTGTCCGCGACGCCATCCAGTACGCCCTCGACAACGGCCGCAAGAGCGTCACGCTCGTCCACAAGGGCAACATCATGAAGTACACCGAGGGCGCCTTCCGCGACTGGGGCTACGCGGTCGCCGCCGAAGAGTTCGGCGCCGAACCTCTCGACGGCGGCCCCTGGCACACCCTCAAGAACCCCAAGACCGGGGACGAGATCGTCATCAAGGACGTCATCGCCGACGCCATGCTGCAACAGATCCTCACACGGCCCGGCGAGTACGATGTGATCGCCACCATGAACCTCAACGGCGACTATATCTCGGACGCCCTCGCCGCCTGCGTCGGCGGGATCGGCATCGCACCCGGGGCCAACATCAACTACCAGACCGGGCACGCCATCTTCGAGGCGACCCACGGCACCGCCCCCAAGTACGCCGGACAAGACAAGGTCAACCCCGGCAGCGTCATCCTCTCCGGCGTCATGATGTTCCGCCACCTCGGCTGGAACGAAGCCGCCGCCCTCATCGAGGACGGTCTCGCGCGCACCATCGCGCAGAAACGCGTCACCTACGACTTCCACCGCCAGATGGAAGGGGCGACCAAGCTGAAGTGCAGCGAGTTCGGGACCGCGATCATCGAGAACATGGCTGCCCTCTCGGCGCGGACTCCTGCGTAGTCCGCACCTCAAGGACCCCCTGCTTCGCTGGCTGCCCTCTCGGCGCGGACTCCTGCGTAGTCCGCACCTCAAGGACCCCCTGCTTCGCTGGCTGCCCTCTCGGCGCGGACTCCTGCGTAGTCCGCACCTCAAGGGCCCCCTGCTACGCTGCAAGCGTTCTCGGAAAAGACCCCGGTAGCCGGGCCGCTTCCGCTCGATCACTTCCTGGCGAAGGCCTGACCGAGATCTCGGGCCGGACCCCTGCGTGATCCGCTCCTCGGTCTCAGTCTGCTTTGCCGGTGGGTCCTTCCGGCGCTGATCGTGTCACCGCGTTCGGAGGCCGTCGTCTATCTGCGCTCCTTCGGCAGCACGGTGGCACTGGCCGCCATGACGGCAAGTTCGGGATATGCGGACGACCCGTGATGGCTCGGGTCGAGGCCCTCCAGTTCCTCCTGCTCTGACACCCGCAGCCCCACCAACACGTCGAGTCCCTTGAAGAGGATCCACCCTGTGCCCAAGGTCCAGGCGATGACGGTGGCCGCCGCGATCGACTGGGCGACGAGCTGCGAGATGGAACCACCTACCAGACCCGTGACGCCACCCGTCCCGTCGGCGAAGACCCCGACCGCGATGAGGCCGAAGACCCCGCCGACACCATGGACCGCGATCGCGCCGACCGGGTCGTCGACACGAAGGCGGTCCTCGAGAACGGCCACGGCGACGAGATAGAGCAGCCCGCCCGACGCCCCAATGACCAGGGCCGCCCACGGTGCGACGAACGCGCATGGCGCGGTGATGGAGACGAGCCCGGCGAGCGCGCCGTTGCACACGGCCGCGATGTCGGTCGGTCCGCGCAGGAACTGCACCATGAACACGATGGTGGCCCCTGCGCATCCCGCCAAGAAGGTGTTGACCGCGATGAGCGCCAGTCCCCCGTCGTGGGCAGAAAGCGTCGACCCGGTGTTGAACCCGAACCAGCCGAAGAACAGCAGCAAGGTCCCGAGGACGACGTAGGTGGCGTTGTGGCCTTTCATCGACCGTTTCACACCGTCTTCGTCATATCGTCCGATGCGCGGGCCGAGGACGAAGGCCGCCACGAGGGCCAGCAGTCCGCCGACCGCGTGGACGACGCCCGAACCGGCGAAATCAACGGCTCCGGCACCGAACGGCAAGGTGGAGAGGAACCCGCCGCCCCACATCCAATGGCCGAAGACCGGATAGATGAAGGCGGTGATCGCGACCGTGTAGACGACGTATGCCTGTAGCCGCATGCGTTCCGCGACGGCCCCGGCGACGATGGTGGCCGCCGTCGCTGCGAACATGGCCTGGAAGAGGAACGAGATGAGCGTGTCGGGAGCGGGATGTCCTCCGCCGAGGAAGAAGCCGTCCAAGCCGATCCAGGCGTTCCCTTGGCCGAACATGAACGCGTACCCGATCATGAAGAAGAAGACCGCGCCCAGTGAGAAGTCCATGACGCTCTTCATGAGGTAGTTGACGGTGTTCTTCGACCGGACCGCCCCGGCGCCGAGGAGCGCGAAACCTCCCTGCATCAGGAAGACCAATGTGGCCGCTACGAAGACCCAGACCAGGTCGAGGGCGGCGGCGGTGTCGGGAACGGCCGTCTCTTGTGCGGTCGCGGTGGGGACAAGGATGAGCAAGAGCAAGGCGGGGAGGAGTCGGTGCATCCCATGGAACGTTCGCATCGTTTCTTCCTGTCCAGGTCCACCCGGACACCCGTCGTAGGCCGTCCCAGGATTTGACCCCCTGGAAACGTGGCGGAACAAATGTTCCAATTTAACAAGAAACAAGGTTCATTGCAATCTCTTTTTTTCTATTGGTGCTACGTTCCACTCTTATCGAGAAATAGAGTGGTGGGACGGTCGTTCTCGTTCCGACCTTCGGAGAGCCCCATTTTCCATCCTCAAACGGCTTCTATGAGGACCACGTCGTGGTGCACGCTCCCCATGCAGACGTCTCACCACATCGTCATCGCCTCGGTTCTCTTACTCGGCGCGACGGGTCTCGGCTCCGCCGGCAGCGAGACCTATGATTATGGTCCCGTGAGAGGCTATTCATTCGATATACCCGTGCCTGATGGATCCGGATCGTACGATCTCTTCGTATACGACGGTCTCCCTTTCCTGGATTCCGCGTACCTCGACGTCTGCGTCCTCACCGACCATCATGACGGCCGCGGCGAAGACACCCATTGTGGGGACTCCCCTGACGGTGACCCGGACGACATCAGTGACCATCGCGTCCAAGGGTGCGGGAGTGTGTATCTGAGCGGATCCGTCTTCGGCGACCTACTGCGCGTCCGCATCCGGCCCACCCTCACCTTCGTGGACGAGACCAGCGGCGCCATGTGCCGTGGCTCGGTCAACGGCACGATCGACGTGACGTTCTCATAGGCCGGGCGGCTCTAGTAGGGGCTTCCGCCGCCGCCACCTGTGCAACCGGAGAGGGCGATGAGCGCGACCGCCGCGACGACCGGGCAGAGCCGTCTCGCCCAGAGGACGAGCCTCGGGTCTCGTTCCATCGTCTTTACCTGTACCCTTCCCAATACCGATAAGCGCTGTGGCCGCGGTCGACCGGCCGGTCAACCGCCCTATGCCGTCGCATCCGTGGCATCACGATGGTCCGTGACCTCACCTTCGGGCATCACCGGCTCGACCTCGATGTCGATCGCGCTCTCCGCCTCGGCGGTCTGTTCGGGTTCGGCCGTATAATGGTCGGCGTCCCCCCCGTTCGAGAAACAGCCAGCGACGAGCGCCGACGAGGCGAGGAGCGTCACGGCGAGCATCATGCGGACCGGGTTCTTCATGGACATCGCTTCCTGGTTTTCTTGCGCGCCACCTTAAATCCACGTCAACCGGACAGGGGAAAGCCGCATCTCATGTGCGGCAAGCAAGACTTGTCGACCGTCTGAGTCAGGGCACGGGTCGGGTGCGCTCCCTTGCCTAAATATGTCGACCCGAACAGCGTTATAGAGTGTCACATATCCCCGTGACGCCTCGGAGGTGAACAGAGTCCGATCCCCTCGAACGACCCCGATCGTCATCTTCGTGTTCGCGCTCGCCGCCTCGGCGGTACCTGCAGCGGCTCACCAGGTGGACCTCCGGTATGGCCCCCTTGAAGGGTACTCGTTCGACCTCGACGGTGACCATCCGCACCAGGAGTTCTATATCCTCGTCTCGCCGGACGTGCCGTTCGACCCGTATTACGCGTTCTGCATCATCACCGACCACCAGGACGGCCGGGACACGACCGACACGACGTGCGGCGAGACCTCGGACTGCGCCATCGACAGCTCCGCCTGCGATGACACGCACGACCCGATGTACGAAGGCTGCGCCTCGACGGCTTTCGAATCGCCGGTGCCGGTGGGCGACGACGAGAAGGTCGTCTTGGAGATCCAGGCCTCCTATGTCGATGAGACCTCGGGTGCGACGTGCCTCTCGGGTGCCACCGGCAGCGTCTATCTCGAGATGTACTGAGACGCCGGACGACACCGGTCGCGGTGCAGCCGCATGAACCTTGTCGTCGCGAGGGGCTCCTGCACTTTGGAAGCGGGGGCCGATGCCGGACCGGAGATCCGCCCTCAGGCGGTGGCCTGGGTTTTCAGTTCGCGCGCTTCCTCGATCTTTTGGCGCACGGTCTCGACCGTCTTCTTCATCTTGGTCTTCTCGTCGTCGGAGAGGTCGTACTCCTTGATCTCGAGCATGCCTTTGCGGCCGAAGACGGCCGGGACGCCGATGGAGACGTCCTTGTAGCCGTATTCGCCCTCGAGGAGGCAGCAGGCGGGGATCTCTTCGTGGGTGTCATCGACCACGGCCCGCACCATGCGCGCGACACAGGCACCAGGGGCCCAGGAGGTGGCGCCTTTGCGCTCGATGATCTCCATGGCGCGGCCGCGGGTGCGCGTCTCGAGGTCGTCCCAGTCGACCCCGTCGATCCCGGTCCCTGTCGAGAGGCTCGGCACCGGGAACATGGTCTCGCCGTGCTCGCCGAGGATGACCGCCTGCGAGTCGGTGATGCCGGCGTCGGTGAGGAGGTCGTTGAGGCGGACGGAGTCGTGCAGGCTCGACATTCCGAAGATGCGTTCGCGCGGGAAATCGAGGATGTCCTGGCAGACGCTGAGGAGGACGTCGACAGGGTTCGAGACGAGGAGGAAGATGGCGTCCGGGCAGTGCTCTTTCGTCTTCGTCGCGACATCGCGCAAGACCTGGACGTTCTTCTCCAGGAGGTCGAGCCGCGTCATGCCGGGCTTGCGGGGGAATCCGGCGGAGACGACGAGGAGGTCGGCCCCGGCGAGTTCGGAAAAATCGTCGGTCCCACGGACGCGGGTGCGCTTGCCGAAGGCGATGGCGCTCGTGGAAAGGTCCATCGCGTGGCCCTCGGCGGGTCCCTTGAAGATGTCGTACATGACGATCTCATCGACGTTGACGAGCGACAGCGTGGCATATGCCGAGGTGGCACCGATGGCGCCTGAGCCGACGAATCCGATCTTCTTCACCATAAGGCCTCGGGGCGGCCGAACAAGGGGGACCATTTGGGCGTTTCGGCATCAAGGGGTCGGTGCTTCCGCCCCACGCCAACTGAAGACTTGACGAAACTTGATGGTCTCTCCTGGTGCCCAGCGGCTCGCCCCGTACCTTCAGACGGTTCCACGTCGTCGCCACAAACGTTGAAAAGAGAGACCCTGCACTCCCTCCTCCGACCATGGCTCCAGACCGCCGGACCGGCAACCGCAACCGCCGGACCACACGCGGTCTTTCCGACGCCGGGACCAGCGACCGCCGGCGCCAGGTCATCCTCGTCCTCATCCTCGCTGCCATTCTATCGGGCACCGTCTTCGCCTCGGTGGCACGAGGAGAAAGCAAGGCCGAAGTGGATTCAGGTCCGTACGAGATCGACTGGACCATCGACGACTTCCGCAAATGGAATCCCAGGTTCCAGGACGGTACGGGATGGACCGCCCTCGCCCTGTCACCCGACGGCTCGACCCTCATCGGGGGCACCGACAACGGCGTCATCGCCTTCCTCGCCCTCGCCGGCGACAATGTCCCCACCGAGACGGTCTACCACGCCGAACACCACGGAGCTGTCATCTCCATCAAGCCGACACACGACGGCGACCGGGCGGTCATCCACTTCCAGGACGGCCACCTCGAAGTCCTCGATCGCGACCGCAAGACCCCCATGTGGAGCCTGTTCGACGAAGCGGGCGCCCCCCACGGACTGCGGGACACCGTGACCGCACGCATACGCGCCGACGGCAAGTTCCTCTTCGTCGCTGAACAGGACATCTCCGTCTGGTTCGAAGACAACAGCACCGGACGTTTCAACAAGGTCGCGAGCGCCGACATCCGACTCGGCCCGCACCTCTACAGCCACCCGGCTTACCCGATGTTCGCCGCCATGGACAAGACCGGCCACGGCGAGGTCTACACCTACAGCGCCCGTGGTCTCCAAGCGGTCGGCGCCCTCCCGCTCGACCAGTACAACCCCGGCGTCACGATCTCCTCCACCGCCGTCGCCGAGGACGGCTCCCGCCTCGCCGTCGGCTATACGGACGGGCTCGTCGTGCGCTTCCGCATCGACATCGAGAACGTCTCCCTTGCCATGCAACAAGGGAAGACGCCACCGCCGATGCTCATCCCCGAACATGAGGCGCGTCTCGACGGCGCCATCGCCGGTGTCCTCATCGCACCCGACGGACGACGGCATACCGCCTGGGTCGTCGGTGAGGATGAGGGACACACGTTCCTCTGGGCGACCGGACAGAACAAACAGGACATCAAGAACGACAAGACCGTGCGGCTCGAGATCGACGACATCCAACAGGTCGGCGCATCCCGCGATCTCTTCCGTGTGCTCGTCCGCGACCACGGCGGGACCGTCGCCTACAATCTGCCCGAAGCGAAATCGGCTGGAAGCAGTGTCTTCGGCAAGGGCACCGACCCGGTCCTCCTTGACGAGACCGGCGCCGTCGCCTTCCTCGTCAATGGGCCGATGCTTGGGCAATACACGATATCCACCAAGGTGCTGGAGGCGCCGCCGGCCCGCAAGGCGGCCGAGAGCGCCCCGCAGAGCGGAGCCGCGGAAGAGAGCTGGTTCGGCACAGCGGACGGAGGCACCTTCTTGTGGCTGGGCCTCGGTGTCCTGGCGCTCGTCCTCCTTCCGCTCCTCGTCGTCGGCCTCCTTCGCCTTGCGCGTCCCGCATCGCAGGCCCAGACGGGGATCGATGATGGCATCGACGCCACGTTCGGTCCACCCGGCGGCGCCGTCTACGGCACACGGAGGCCGCAGTCGTCCGCACCTGCCGCCATCCCGCCTCCGGAAGGTCTCCTCGTGCTCTCCGGCGTGACCGCGCGCAGCGGCGACGCACACTTGGCCGGTGTCGACCTCAAGGCGGTCCGGCCCCAAGTCCTGCGCATCGCCGGTCCCGCGGCCGACGTGCGGATCCTTGGTCGCGTCCTCGCCACGCGTGTCCCCTACGGCGGCACCCTTGCGACGGGCGGGGTCTCGGCGCGCGAGACACAGGTCCTATTCGCCCGCCGCGTGCAAAGCGGACTGCCCACCCCGGCGGACGGGCGCAAGGATGCCGACCTGCTCCTTGGCGACGAAGCCGAACGCCACGGCCTCCCGAGCGGGCTGAAACAGCGTCGCAGTGCCGAAGACCTCGCCTGGCTGGCGCCGGACCGACGCCGGCTCCCCTACGACCGCCTCGCCCCGCTCGACCGATGGAAGCTCCGTGTCGTCCTCGCGCTCGTGCGTCGACCCGACGTGCTCGTCCTATCCTCCGAAGACCTCCCACCACCGCCACCGGACCCGTCCGCGCGCGTCGCGCTTCACAATGCCATCGGCCGCGTGCTGCGCGGAGTGGCCCGCCACTACGGCGTCCTTCTTGTCCTCCTCGACGACGGCGACGGCTGGGAACTCACCGAGGTCCGCACTTGGTGCGATGAAGAGGCGGTCCTCGCGGCGGGGCGGGTGCATGAGCGCGCTCACCTGCGGAGCGGCAGACCCGTCAAACGTGAGCGGCCCTCCCCTGCCGGGACCGCGGCCGAACCGCGACGGCGTGACCGCAGACGTCGTGCACCGTCCGGCCGCAAGGGATGAAGACCCCCACGACCGGTAGGGGAAACGACTTGTACCTTCTGGAGTGATTCCCAGGGTCCGGACCTTGTGAGGCCATGGTACAAGACCAAACGTGGGCAGAGAGACTGCAAAAGGCCGCGTCGCCAGAAGAGGCGGCGCGGCTCATCCGGACCATGGAGGTCCGGGGTGCCGCCAAGATCGGCCGCTCCGCAGCGCTCAGCCTCGCCCGCGTCGCCGAATCCGCATCTGATGACGACGCACGCAAGCGCCTGTCCGCTGCCGGCCGCACCTTGGTCGCCGCCCGCCCGACCGCCGTCTCACTCAGGAACGCCGTCAACCTCACCCTCGACGGACTCCCTGAGGACGACGCGCGGCTGCGCGCGGCCGTGGTCGGACGGGCACGTCGCTATGTCGAGGCGTCCGAGGCGGCACGGGACCGCATCGCCGAGCGGATGTCAGAAGAGATCCCCGACGGCGGCACGGTGCTCACCCATTGCCATTCCAGCCTCGCCGTCGCCTGCCTGGTCGCCACGCACCGCTCTGGTAAGAAGATCCGCGTGTTCGCCGACGAGACGCGCCCCTGGTGGCAGGGCCACATCACGACACGACTCCTTGCCGAGGCGGGCGTGGACGTGACGCTCATCGTCGATTCCGCCGCTCACCTCATCCTTGAAATGGAAGAGGTCGATGTCGTGGTCACCGGGGCCGACACCGTGACCGCCGACGGCGCGCTCTACAACAAGGTCGGCACCCGCGCCGTGGCGCTCGGTGCAAAAAGCCTGGACATCCCGTTCCTGGTCGCCGCCGAGAGCCACAAGTTCTCCCCCTACAGCCTCGACGGCACGTACCCCCAGATCGAGGAACGCGACCCGGCCGAGGTGCTCAGCGGCGTCGAGATCCCGGGCGTCCAGGTGCGCAACCCGGTCTTCGACCGGACCGCGCCAGCGCTCGTCTCCCGTTTCATCACAGAGGAAGGCCCCGTGGCCCCTGCCGACACCGAACGCTTCATCCGCGAGCGGTTCGGAACACGAGAGGGTTGGATTTGAAGAACAACGACAAGGACTCCAAGACATCAGACAACCCGATGGCGACCCGCCGCCGGACCCGCAACGCGCTCGAGCTCGTGCCCTACGCGATGGACATCGCGCTCGGCACACCCCAGGTGTTCCTCAACCAAAAGGACGCTGAAGAGCTCGGTCTGCACCCGGTCGACCGCGTCGCCGTGGTCGACATGCGCGACGGTCATCGCATCACCGCCATCGTCAACACGACGGCGAGCCTCGTCCCGCCCGGGAAAGTGGGCGTCTCGGAAGAGGTCGCCGACATCATCATGATCCGTGAGGACTCGCGCGTCGAAGTGCTTCCCGCTGCGCGCCCGAAGAGCGTCGAGCTCATCAAGAAGAAGATGGACGGCATCGAGCTGAACGCGGAGGAGATCCGCACCGTCATCCAGGACATCGCCACCGGACAACTCTCGGACATCGAACTGACCGCCTACGCCGTCTCGGTCTACATGCACGACCTATCGTTGAAAGAGATTGTCGCCATGATCGACGCGATGGTCGAGACCGGCGAGAGCATCGAGTTCGACCAGGGACCGATCCTCGACATCCACAGCATCGGCGGCGTACCGGGCAACAAGTACGCCCCGCTCGTCGTATCGACCGTGGCGAGCCACGGGTGCATCATCCCGAAGACCTCGAGCCGGGCCATCTCGAGCGCCTGCGGCACCGCCGACTTCATGGAGGTACTCTGCCCGGTCGAGCACGGTGCCGGCGACATCAAACGCATCGCCGAGACCGCGGGTGGCACCCTCTGCTGGGGTGGCGGTGTGCGCCTTGCGCCCGCCGACGACGCCATCATCCGTGTCGAGTACCCGCTCTCGATGGACCCGCACGGGCAGCTCATCGCGTCGGTCTTGGCCAAGAAGAAGGCGGTCGGCGCGCAGGTCGTCGTCATCGAGATCCCGACCGGCGCAGGCGCCAAGGTCGAGGACGAGGACAAGGCACGCCGCTTGGCACGCGACTTCATCGCGGTCGGGGAACAGATCGGCATCAAGATCCGTGTCGCCATCACCTTCGGTGAACAACCCATCGGCTACGCCATCGGCCCGGCGCTCGAGGCGCGTGAGGCGCTCGCGGCGCTCGAGGGGACGAACGTACCCGGCAACCTGATGGAAAAAGCGTGCGAACTGGCCGGGCTCCTCTTGGAACTGGCCGGGAAGACACCGAAAGGGACCGGTTACGACATGGCGCGGGAGACCATCGAATCGGGCCAGGCACACAAGACGTTCCTCAAGATCATCGAACTGCAGGGCGGCAATAAGGACATCAAGTCGACCGACATCATGCCGGGAAAGCACGCCGCGGAAGTGGTGGCATCGAAGACCGGCTATGTCGAATCGATCGCCAACAAGGCGCTCATCAAGGTGGCCCGTGCCGCCGGTGCGCCGCGCGACAAGGGCGCCGGCATCCTCCTCCACCACAAGCTCGGCGAGAAGGTCAAGAGCGGCCAGCCGGTCTTCACCATCTACGCCGAGCACGCCCACAAACTGCAGGAGGCGGTGGCGCTTTCGGCCGAACTGAGGCCCTACAAGATCGAGGGCATGATCATCGAGGAGATCGTCGAGTAGCCCCCGAAGATCGGCCGCTCTGGTCCGCGCGGGCCGTTGCCATATGGCCCTCGTCCCACCCACCTGGCGGGTAAGAGGTGGACCCGTTTCGGCAAGGCTTAAGAAACCTCTTCAGATGTGCCCATTGTTCTCGCGCCACACGGGCGCCAGGATTGGGGAGGAACATATGAAGATCGAGCGCACCATCGAAGTCGAGACCAGTCCGTTCAAGGCGTACAAGGTGCTCTCGGACCCCACCAACATCCCGCGCTATTCACCGGACATCGAACGCGTCGCCATCACGAGCATCACGCCACGTCTCGTCGGCACGCGTCTCACGCTGCACACACACGAGCACAAGGAGATGCAGGGCGAGGTCATCGAAGCGGCGAGTGGCGAGAGCTGCGCGTTCAAGACCGACACCGGCCGGCTTATCCGATGGACCATCCAGAGCCGCGGGAAAGCGGTGCGATTGCACAACACGATCGACACCGAGGAAGAGATCGACGAAGGCCTCATCGGTCCCGAACTCGACCGCAAACTGCGCGCGTTGCGCAACAACTTCCAGACCAACCGCCTCTGATCCTCCTGGAACGACGGCGGATATGTCAGCCCTTCGAGGGGAGCGTGAGCCGGGTCGGCCGCGCACCGTAGCCATGACAAACGTTTTTCCGTGGCCCGGCACATATCTTCTTCCAGGCGGGGACCGCACATGATGACCGGCACGGCAAAACTGACACGCATCGAGCAGAGCATCGACATCGACTGCGACCCCGAGCGTGTCTTCGAGGTCCTCATCGATCCCAACTACATCCCCGTCTACGCCGCCGGCATCGAAGGAGCGGAGATCATCGAGGCCGCCAAGGAGGGCATGGCGGGCGCCAAGATCGAGATGCTGACGAAAGGCGGCAACATCCTCCACGCCACCGTCCTCACCGTCGACCCGCCGCACCGCATCGTCATCGAGGACGAGCGCGGCGTCCGCTCCACCTGGGACGTCACGCGCACCCCCGAGGGCAAGGTGCGGCTCATGAACACCCTCGAAGGCCCCGTCTCGCCCGCCAAGGCGCAACGCTTGGCCTACGACGCCGACGTCAAGTTCCAGGCCCTCGCCGCCACCCTCGCCGGCAAGTGAAGCGGGACGCGACGCGGGTGTGCGGCCGCACGTGCATCCCCTCCGTTCCCCTCCCGAATCTTTAAAAGCGACCCTTGACTCCCGCGGTTGCCCCCACCGGGGGGCCGCTTTCCGGACCTTCTGGGGCAGTAACTCAGTTGGGAGAGTGCCAGACTGAAGATCTGGAAGTCGCCGGTTCAAGTCCGGCCTGCCCCACTTCTCGACCATCGAGCGCCCGCGCCGAAGAGCGCCCCATCCCGCCCCCCGTCGGTCGTGACAAGGCCCTCCGGACCGTACCGGCACCCTGAAACCGCCCCCTCCCATCGTCGGCCCGATGGTCGCCGTCGCCGATGTGCTCCTCTCGCTCCTTGCGGGCGGCGTCGCCGGGGTCGTGGCGGGCCTCTTCGGCGTCGGCGGCGGCATCATCATGGTGCCCATCCTCCACTATGGCCTGGGGTTGCCGTTCCATCTCGCCACCATGGTGTCGCTCGGCGTCATCACCGTGAACACCCCGTTCGGTCTCCACAAGCAGCACGAGCGCCGCAACGTGCGCTGGAAACGCGGCGTTTTCCTCGGCCTCGGGGGCGCCATCGGCGTCTTGCTCGGCGTATGGGTGTGGGCGCGCGTGCCGGATGCGACACTGGTCCCGATCCTGAAGAGCGTGTTCGCGCTGCTCCTTCTCTACGCCGCCTGGCGCATGACCGGCCATGAACCGACCATGCATGACATCGAGAACGACGCCCTCCTCATCCCCGCGGGCATCGTCGCCGGCCTCGCCGCCAACCTTCTCGGCATCGGCGGCGGACTCCTCATGGTGCCGGTCCTCGTCTTCACCGGCACCGTCATCCACCACGCGGTCGCGACGAGCCTCGTCGCCGTCTTCACCAACGCCGCCCTCTCCACGGCGATCGGCTTCCCGGTGCTCGTCCATCACCTGCTCTTCGCCCTCCCCATCGCCATCGGCGCCATCTTCGGCATCCGCGGCGGCGTTCGGCTCGCCAACGCGCTCAAGGCCGAACGGCTGCGACGGGTCTTCGCGCTCGGGCTCGTTTTGATCGGGATCGGGATCGTGGTGGACGCCGTCGGCATTCTGTGGTAGACGATAGCATCATATAGCCCGGGTCGGCTCGAAAGGCCGGATGGCGTGGCGGGATTCGGTACGGGAAGCGTTCACGCCCGCTGCCTGGCGCCGCGCGAGGCCGCCGTTCGCCATCTGGTTGGTCGCTGCGCTCATCGTCGGCCCGGTCACACCGCTCGCCATCATGGGCATCCCGTGGGCCGTGATGACGGGGTCAATCTTCTTTGAATCCGCGACCTGGGCATTGGTAGGAATCGCCTTCATGCTCGCCGTCTCCGCCCTCGTCATCCCTGTGGTCGTGCTCTTTCTCACCGCGGCCTTCGGCCTCGTCGTCGGCCGTCCATGGGGACTCGCGACATCGAGGATTGTCGTTCTCATCTTGTTGGGAATCGCGCTTTTCGTGGCCGACCAAGCCGACGGTGCCATCGTCTTCAGCGCCATCGTAGGGGTCTACGCGTTGGCAGGCATCTACCTGTGGTCTCCCCAGGTCACTCGCTACTACGCACCCGTCGAAACGGACGGGTCCGCCGTGGCCGGACGTGGCACGCCCCCCGGTCTCACCGCTCTGGTGTTGCTTCTTTTCACCTACGCGGGCATCGCGGGCTTCTACATCGTTGCGTTCAGCGTTCTCACCGGAGGTCTGTTCTTTTTCTTCATGGTCTTCGAGACCCTGGAAAACATGGCCTGGAAGCAAGGCGTCGTCACGCTGTCACCGCCCCTTTTCGTCCTCGCGGCCATCGGCCTCATCCGAGGTCGGAGTTGGGCGTGGCATCTCACTTTGGTCACGGTCCCGCTATTCGCCCTCGTTGGCGGTCTGTGGATCCGCGACGTGGCGGCACCACCGCCAGCACTGACGGTGGTGAGCGTGGTCGTCGCTCTCCTCGTCGTCTGGTATCTGTTCGAGTACGAGGTCCAACTCCATTGCGGTGTGGCTTACCGGATGTTCTGGCATCGATGGTGAAGGGACAGCAGGTGCCTGTCCTCGGCAGGTGCATGAACGGCTGCGACGGGTCTTCGCGCTCGGGCTCGTCTTGATCGGGATCGGGATCCTGGTGGACGCC
>JAHWKR010000043.1:14546-31011 GCA_019347805.1 Methanobacteriota archaeon | reverse complement strand
GGTGGGTCGAGGTCTACGTGGAAGCCAACGATCTCCTTGCGGGGGTCGAGGCACGTGACGACGGCGGCGAATGGGTCACATTGACGAAGCGTTCCTGGGGCGCATGGGCGGCGTCGTTCCACGTCGAGGACGGCTCCCTCGTCGATTTCCGCGCCACCTCGACAGACGGTGGCACCGACATCAGCGGCGAATACCGCTGGCCGGAAGGGACCCAGGTGTCGGAGGAGCCGGGCGACGGTGGCGGCGGGACCGCACCGTCAGGGTTCGACGCTTCCTATTCTGCGGTGGGTGGGAACGAATGGTGGATCCAGACGAAAGTGGACGCGAACGAGCCGCTTTCCGGGGTCGATACGCGCGTCGACGGCGGTGAGTGGAAGGCGATGGATCTGAAGGATTGGGGTTCCTGGGCGGTGAGCGTCCATGCGCCCGAGGGGTCGCTCATCCAGTTCCGCGCCACCTCGACGGACGGCGATCGGGACTTCAGCACCGGCGGTTGGGTGTGGACCCACGCGACGCCGTATCCGTCGGATGGCCAGGTCGCGGCGTTCCATAACGTCAAGGGCAACAGCGGCTGGGTGCAGGTCAACGTCTATTCCGAGGCGCCGCTCGAGAGCGTCGAGGCGCGGCTCGATGCGCGTGGTTCGTGGATCGCGCTCGATCAGCAGGATTGGGGGGATTGGGCGCGCGCCCTCGATGCTCCCGACGGGACGCATGTGCAGTTCCGTGCCACCACCACAGGCGGACAGGTCGCCTTGTCGGAGACGTGGCGCTGGACGGACCAGGAACCGCTCGGCATGTCCGAGGTGTGGCCCCAGGCCGGTAGCCACGTATCGTATGAGACGGGGATGAGTTTCGGGTCTCCCGGTGGCTACCCGCGCACCATCGAGGACATCAACGTCACGCTCGTCTATGACGGAGAGCAGTGGCGGGCGGAGTGCGAGGGCTGGCGCGAGGAGTACGACCACAATGGGGACCTCGAGGAGCGTACACGGATCCAGGAGACGGGGACGTTCTCGCCGCCGCGGGGTGCGAGCCTGACCGGTGTCCGGGTCGGAGAGCACGCTCGCGTCGAGACCGTCGGCTGCGAGAAAGGCCTTCACCGTTCCGTCTTCGACATCGTGGAAAAGACCACCCGCTCCTCGTCGCGTGACGGCGAGACGGTGGCATCGCCTGCCTGGAAGGGTGTCTACATTCCGGAGTGGAACGAGTACGCCGAGGCCCACTGGCACACCAAGACCGGGCTGGTCCTGGAGTGGCGCTGGTCCGCGACCGGCGGCGGGTTCGGTGGCGACCTTGTCTCGACCGACGCGCCCATCGGCCCCGACGACCCCGCACCGCGTCCACCACAGCGGGACACCTGGCCGTTCGAGGAGAGCCACGCTTCCTATGCGGTGGAAGAGGGTGCGCCGGAAGACCCGCACATCGAGAGCCTCCTCGACCTCACCTACCAGGGCGGCTACTGGCAAGGTGTCTGCGACGCGACCGACCACATCAGCGAAGAGGAGCCGGTC
This sequence comes from Methanobacteriota archaeon, assembly GCA_019347805.1. Lineage (GTDB taxonomy): Archaea > Thermoplasmatota > E2 > JACPAO01 > JAHWKR01 > JAHWKR01. Next base: position 29,500 of record JAHWKR010000043.1, on the reverse strand, counting down.
GAGCGACGGATACATGTGCCGTACGCGCCGGGCACAGGTCCGACCGCGCCGACGCCTGGGAGCGTGGTGGGGGTCGGCACGAACCGTGCCATCGAGGGCTGTGAGCCTATGCCGCTCACGGTCGTGGCGAGCCACGAGGAGTCCTATCAGACCACGCAGGACGGTGAGGCCGTCACGACGACCGCCTGGTACGGGCACGAGACCGACGCCGCTGCGGTGGACGGTCACGCGTTCGATGCCTGGTGGGACTCGGAGAAAGGGCTGGCCCTTGAATGGCGCACCGCGGGAGACCGTTCCTTCTTCGACCGACGCGGTATACTGACCGACACGGATGCGCCCCTTGCCGACTGAGCCGGTCAGGTCTCGCTGCTAGGCCGGTATCCCACCTCTCTTCCCGCTTTCGTCTTCTCGACGGCACCTACGGCGATGAGTTTGCGGGCGTGGAATATGACGGCGGTCTGGCTGACGCCGAGCCGTTCGGCCAACATACGTTGGCGGATGCCCGGGCTGTCGAGGATGTGGCGGTAGACGCGGCGTGTGGCGTCGGTGGAGAGCACCGCGTGGAACGCGTGGGAGCCCTTGCCGGCCCGGTCGTGGAGGAAATAGCAGCGGCGGCGTCCGGCCTTGATGCTGGTGAGGAGCCCGTTCCGTTCCAGGACGTCGAGGTGGTGGCTCGCGGTTCCGAGGCCGATGGCGAGCACTTTGCGGATCTCGTTCTTGTGCGCGCCCGGGTTGTTGCGCACGTGTTGGAGGATGTCGTCGCGGGTCTTGTGGTCGAGGAGCCTCTCTTTGCGCAGCTTGGCGTAGAGCGGAAGGAGGAGCGCCTTGGCGAGGAGCGTCTTGAGGACGTCCCAGAAGTAGACGAGGAGGAGGGCGAGTCCGAACGCGGCGCCGCTTTTGACGGCCACGTCGGCGTGGTCGGGGAGGACGGGGAGGACGGTCGGGATGGTGCCGCTCGATGGGCGCGGGGCCGCGGCCGGGTCTTCTGGGTGGGCGCTGGTGCCGGTCTCGCCGCTGCGTTCATGGACGAGCGCGCCGTCTTCGGTGCGGCGGGTCTCTTGCCGCGGCGGGACCTGGTGCCCGTCGCGCTGGTCGCCGGTCGTCACGATGATGGCGGGACCGCTCGTTCCGTCGCCTGCGCGTGTATATCGGAAGGCGGCGTCCGTCTGCCGTTCCCACGCCTCGGTCTGCAAGTCTTGGCGGTGGAGGCTCAGGGTGAGCGTCCGCAGGATCTCTCTCGCTCGGGCGTCGTCGGCGCGCGCCGGCGCCACACCACCAGGGGGTGCGAGCGGGCTGGTCTCGGTCGATTCACCGAGTATGTTCCCTTCATCGTCGACATGCCGGACGGTCTCCGCTTCCAACGTCCAGCCGGTGGCGTTCACGAGGAGGAACTTCCAGGTCGGTTCGGCGTCGGGTTCTGCGGTCGGCGCGGCCGCCTTGCCGAGGTCGTGCAAGGTCTGTTCGGGGACGCTGTGACCGTCGGACATGTCCCAGTGTTGCGGGCGGTACTCGGCGTTCTCGATCGCGACAGGTCCTGAGTAGAACGCTCCGTCGGATTGGTGCCGCACGTTCTTGAGGGCCTCTTCGAGCGGGTAGAGCAGGCGGGGGGGCGTCGGGACGCGGGTCGTACTGAACGCGTCCTTCGCCGGATGGACGGCGTCGGCGTCCCATCGGATATCGACGGGCGCATCACCCGGAACATGTTGGCGCAAGGACCAGGCGACCGTCACCGGGACGGAGAGCGAAGCGTTCTCGTCGATGACACGGGTCTTGCAGACGATGAGTGCGGGGAGGGCCGTTCCAGGTCTGACCCAGGTCTCGACGTGGTGCGGGGTCGTCGTGAGCGCCTCGTCGTCATGGGTGTGGCGTGTCGGGAGCGTCCATGGTTCGGACCAAGGGAGACGTGGGGCGGGTGTGGGACAGGCGAACGGGCCGTCGCCGCGTTTCGCGCCGCCGCCGAGATCGTGCAGGCGGTCGCCGTCCAACTGCCCCAGTTGCCGGGCCACCGGAAGCGTCGTGGTGTTGCCGTCGTCGCTTCCGGTCTCCACCCATTCCATGGCGGGTCGGGCGCCGGAGGAGAAGGTCTCGAGCGGGGTGATGTGGCGGCGGGTCTCTTGGAAGCGGTCGATGACGGCATGGTGCTTTCCGTCCGGCAACAGGTCGCCGCTCGGGTGGATCTCGTGGGTCGCGCCTTCTCTCAGTGTGATGCGGCTTTCGACGACCGCGCCGTCGGGAAGGGCGAGCACCAGGACGCCGCGGCTCGGTAGGCCTTCGCTGAGACGGATGCCGTCGCCGTCGTGGGCGTGGTGTCCGTTGAGGTCCCATGGTGCCGGGGCGCGGTGCATCTCGATCGCCAGAGCGTCGAGGACCGTGCCGTCGAGCAGTCGGGTCTTTCCGGGTGTGCCGATGTCGATGGTGAGCTGTCTTTCCGTCGTCCAGCTTTCCTTCGCCGCCCCTTCCCCGACGACCAGTGTGACGTCGTAGACGTAGTGGCCACCCGCATCGAGCGGGGCGAGCCGGTGTACGACGGGGCCATCGGACGATGGGGCGAGGATGCCGGGGGCGGCGAGGAGGGCGAGTGCCGTGACGAGGACGAGCGACCGGACACCCATGGGTCTCAAGGTAAGGACCGCGGATCGGCGGCTATAAAGTGATTGGTCCTATCGTTTGAAGCTGAGGCCGGTCCGAAAAAGAGCGGAGGAAGAGGAGGGGGAAGAAAGCAAGGTCCGGATGCGGGGGTGCGACCTAGACCAGGCCGCCGACGCGGACGAACGTCTCTTTTTCGTCGTGGTTGTTGGCGTGGTCGGCGTCGAACCAGTGGAGCATCGGCATGACGTACGCCTCGATGGTGTAGTCGCCGAGCCCGGTCGTGGTGTCCCAGTCGAAAGAGACCGCGGCCGTCTCACCTGGGCTGAGGACACCGATGTAGGTGCCCTCGCCGTGGCCGCCCACCCATGGTCCGCTGTCGTCGCGGATGAGGACGTAGACGATGCCGGGGAAGAGCGTGCTCCCCTCGCCGAGGTTGGTGACTTCGACCTGGACCGTCCGCCGCTCGTTCACCGCGTTCGGGATGTCGGGTGTGAAGCCGGTGCGGATCGGACGGCGCTTCTCCTCGATCGCGGTGATGGCGAGGTCGGGGAAGGCGACGTCCGGTTCCCGCAGCACCGTGAGCGTATAGTCGCCGCCTTCGCCGGTCTCTTCGTAGGTCTTGCAACCGTCGATGGTGCATGCCTCGTGGACCGAATGGACGAGGAAGATCTCGACGAGGACGGTGGCGTCATACGGGGTCAGCCATTTTCCGCCGTCAGCGGCATGCAAGTGGTGATGGGTGTCGCCGTGATCATGGTGGGCGTGATGGTGGTCGTTCCATTCGCTGAGGCGTACGGCGAGGCCGGCGTGTGGGTCGGTGTCGAGGAGGACCGTGACGAGTTCGTAGGCGGCGACCTCGATGGTGTAGGCGTCGTACGGGTCCGCCTCTGTGATGGTGCCGTTCGCCGTGTCTTCGGATAGTGGAGTCGGTTCTTTTTCGTGGCCGTGGTGGCCGTCGTCGGCCACGGGCCGCGACTTGACGCCGAGGAAATAGTGCGCGGGCAGCGGGAGCGCCGATTGGAGGCCGATGGTCCAATTGCCGGCCTCGGCGTCGAAACGGACCGTGTGGTGGCCGGTCGCGGGGCCTTCGTAGCTGTCGTCGGGGCCAAGGACGATGAGCCTGGCGCTGGTGTCGCTGCTCGCTTCGATGACGAGGTCGCGCGGCTCGTCCAGGACGAGGAGATACCAGTCGGCGGTGTCGAGCGGGGGCAGGAGGTCACCCTTGTGGCCTCCCTCTTCGATGGGCATCGCTTCGTCCGGCGTATCGGGGGCGTCCTCGCCCGTCCCGGCGTCGCCGCCGGAGAGCGGGTGGGTGCCGACGCTCGTCGGGAGCGCTGCGGTGAGGGCGAGGCCGAGGAGGATGACGATGAGTTGGCGTTTCATGGGGCTCGGCGCCAAAGACCGTGGGGGCGCTTATACCAAGATTGGAAACGTCGTTTGAAGATGGCGCCCGCGCATCGAGGGCCGTCTACGCCTGGTCGAGGATCTTTGTCACCTTCTCCAGCACAGCCGGTGTGTGCTCGGGGGTGAGGAAATGGTCGCCGTTCTCGATGATGTCCGGGCCGCGGCCGAGCGGGAGGGCGTCGGCGAGCCGGTCGGCGTCGACGACCGGGACGAGCGGGTCGTCGGAGCCGATGAGGACGTGGCACGGGACCATGACGCGTCGCGCGTCGTCGATGGGCGAGAGGGACGATCCGGAGACGCGGAGCGGGGTCGAGATGAGGATCACCGTGCAGTCGTCGGCGCGCTCGGACGCGAGCCGCACGGCGACACCGCCGCCGAACGAATGGCCGACGACCACGAGTGGTGCATCATGCTCGTCGTGCAGGGCCTCCAACACGGCCGTCGCGTCCGCGGTCTCGCCGATCCCGTCATCGTACCGGCCTTCGCTCTGGCCGACGCCGCGGAAATCGAAACGGATCGTGCGGTGGCCGCGGTCGGCGAGGCCCGTCGCGAGGTCGTAGACGAGTCGACTGCCCATAGAGCCGCCGGCTTCGGGGTGCGGGTGCAGCAAGAGGACGCGGCGTCCGTCCGCGGGGCCCTCGAGCCGCGCATCGAGGTGGCCTGTGGGGCCTGTGAAGGTGCGGCGCTCCCGGGGCACGAGCGGGAGGGCAAGCACCGGCCGTGAAATAGCCACCGGTCGGTGATGTGCGTCGATGTGCATTGACCTGTCTTATCTCACGCCGTGCGTGGTGCGGGGCGTCGCGTCAACGCGTTGTCGATGAAGTCGAGCTTCTTCCGGCTCGCGGCAAGGGCGTGGGGGAGCGCGTCGACGAGCCGGTCGGCGACAAGGACCTCGATGCGGTCGCGATAGGCGTGTTCGAGGAGGATGTCGCCTTCGTTGGCTTTCGGCACCACGGCGACACGATAGCCGAGGTCGGCCGCCGCTTCGATCATCTGTGTGACGCCGTCGACGGCGCGCAACCGGCCGGCGACGGAAAGGGCGCCGATGACGCAGACGTCCTGTCGCACCGGGACGTCTTCGAGCGCGGAGAGGCAGGCGATGGCGACCGCGGCGCCCAGCGGTCCGACGGGCGCGTCGCGTTGTTGCAGCATGGCCTGCGCGTGGACGTCGATACCGGCCATGTCGCCGCCGCGCAGCCGTTTCAGGACGGCGGAGACCGGGTCACGGAGCGAGGGGTCGTGTTCGAGGCCGCCGCCGAGGAAGAGGCCGCCTTTTTGGCGGTCGGATGAGACGGTGGCGTCCGCTTCGACGGGCACCACGACGCCGGCGGGTTCACCGGTCTCGCCGGTGCCGATGGAGGTGCATCCGGTGGCGGTGCCGACGCGTTCGCCGTCGATGTCGAGCGCTTCGCGGGCGGTCGTGGTCTCGATGCCGCGCCGGGTGACCTGGTATTCGAGGCTCATCGACATGCGCTTCGCGGCGAGCACATGGTCGACGGTGACGCGCTCCGCGTCCTCGTCGCGTGCCAGGTCGCCGGCGGTGCGCACCAGGCCGCCGAGCTCGCGCAGGCGCAAGGTCAGTTTTCCGCTGTGCCCGGAGCGTCGTTGCGCTTCGCGCAGCACTTCGGCCACGGCGGCGCCGTCGAAGTGCGGGATCTGGCCGTCGCGGCGCACTTCCTGCGCGATGAAGCGGACGAGCTTGAGGCGGTTGTCGTCGTCGTCGTCCATGACCGCCCGCACGTAGACCTCGTAACCGTAGCCGCGGATGCGCGAGCGCAGGGCGGGGTGGAGTCCGGTGTAGCGGGTGTCGTCGGGGTCGATGACGTCCATGTTGCCGGCGGCGACGAGGATGAAGTCGCAGGGGACGGGATGTGTACGCACCATGGCGCCGCTCGATTTTTCCGAGTGGCCGGTGATGGCGTACTGTTTGTCCTGCATGGCGGTGAGTAGCGCTTGTTGCGAGTCGAGCCGGAGGACGTTGATCTCGTCGATGAAGAGGAGGCCTTTGTCGGCCCGGTGGATGGCGCCGGGTTCGACCCGCTGGTGGGTCGGGGTCTCAAGTCCACCGGATTGGAACGGGTCGTGTCGGACGTCGCCGAGGAGCGCGCCGGCGTGGCTGCCGGTGGCGTCGACGTAAGGGGCGGGCGCCGGGCCTGAGGGTCGTTCGAGGACCAGGTTGGGGACCATCTGGACGGCCTTGAAGCGGGTCTGCCGTGCGACGTAGAGGAAGAAGACGGCGACCATGACGGTCAGGACCGCGAGGATCATCGCGGAGACGCCGCCGCCGAAGGCGAAGTAGGCCCAGACGCCGAGCGCGACGAGGCCGAGCGCGACGGTCCATTCGAAGACGGTGAAGACGCGCGACCATGTCTTGGCGGTCTTCGCCTTCTCGGTGAGATAGCCGCGGCCCTGGCCGCCGGGGAGCACCTTGACGCGGGGCCGGTTGGCGTCTTTGGGTTCGGGTTCGAAGAGGATGTCGTTCTGTTCGGGGTCGGGCAGGATCTCTGCCATCGCCTTGGCGATCATCGATTTGCCGGTGCCGGGGTCGCCAAGGAGCAGCAGGTGCCGGCGTTGTCGGGCGGCCTTCTTGGCGACGGCGACCGCTTCGTCCTGGCCGATGACCTCGTCGATGAGGAGTCCGGGGAGCGGGACGGTGGCGGTGTCGTCGATGGCTTTCGCGCGCACCCATTCGTGCGGGTCGGTCAGGAACGACGGCTGGTCGTCCGTGCGCGGGGTGGGTGCGTCGGTGGTGTCGGCCCCTTCGAGGCTGTCGGGTGTCTCGCGGGTCATCGTCCTGCCTCCGTGGTGACATAGGATGCGGTGCGTCTTTTCACGGTGAGGAGATAACCGACCATGGCGGTCGCGACGAGGCCGATCCCGGCACCGATGGCGCTGTTGGAGGGGTTGGCGAGACTCACCGCCTGCGGCATGGCGGGTGAAGGGGTGAGCGGGAAGCCGCTGCCGATGGCGCACACCTCGCTGGCCTCTTCGACGACGACGCGCCCGTAGAGCGCGGCGCCGTAGTCGTTGATGGCGAAGTGGACGCGTTCTCGGCCGTCGGCGCTGTGGACGTTGACGAGTCCGTCGCGGATGTCGTCGAACGCATCCGCCGGGAATGGGGTCTCGAATTGGCCCTGGAAGAGACGCGCGCCCGTGCCGAGATGCATGCGGGCGGCATCGATGAGGCGACATTGGTTCAGTGCGACGAGGTGGCGGCTGTAGTCGCCGGGGTCGTCGACGAGGACCTCTTCGACCCGCTGACCGATGTCGTCGTCCATCTGTTGCACGCGTTCTTTGTAGGTGAGGAGGACGGTCGATTGGCGGTCCGTGATGACGAGGGCGGTGACGCGGGCGTCGAGGACGGCTTCGTTGCCGGTCATGCGGTGGAGGGCGTCGCCGATATCGGGCAGGGGCGTCGAGAACGTGGTACCGCCGTAGCCGAAGGCGATGGGCACCGAGACGGTCCTGTTGCCGTAGAGCCGGCTCGCCACCACGACCATATGTCCGGCCCGGTTCACGGCGAGGAGCGGATCGTCGCCGTCGATGCCTGTGTGGGAAAGGAGGCGGGTGGTGTTCGTGCGGGGGTCGATCTCCCACACGTCGATGTCGCCGATGAGGGCGCGGTCGCGCGCGGTGTAGCCGCGTTCGACGGTGCAGGCGACGAAGATGCGGCCGTCCCAGCTGACGGCATCGCTGGAGCTCTTGCAGGGACCGATGACGTCGTCCTTGTGGGCCCGGGTCCAGTCGTTCTCTCCGTTGGTGTCGGTCCAGGCGAAATCGATCCATGCCGACATGTTCGTCGTGCTGTTGGCGTGGTCGTGGGCTTTCTCGTGCCAGACGGCGTAGACGCGGTCGGGAGTGGGCATCGACGCTTCGGCGGATGCGCCGTGGTCGCTGTCGTCGCTGGGGGGCGGGACGGCTTCCGTCTCTTCGTCGGTCTGATTGGCCGGTGCCGCGTCCGAGAGTGGGATGAGGTGGAACGACCGCATGACCCCGCCTTCGTCGCGGCTCGGGATGACGAAGGAGTCACGGTAGCTGGCCACCACCATGCCGGGTTGGGCGGCGCTCGGGGCCTTGGAGAGGGCGATCGTGCTCCGGTTGGCATCCGGCAGTTCGGGGTGCGGGCTCGTGTAGAGCCGTCCGACGTAGATGCGGCCTTGGTCGTCCATCGCACCGGCCGCTTCGGCTCCGTGGTGCGCGGGGATGTACTCTTTGGCGGGTTCGGTGTGGGTCGGGTTGTCCCACCATGAGATCCCGCCGTCGTCGCTGACGAAGACGGTGTGTGCTTGGTCACTGCGGGAATAGGGATAGGGTCCGTTGCCGTCCCAGTTTCCGTGGAGGGAGAAGATCGCGATGTGGTGTGGGCTGCGGGGGTCGACGTCGAGGTGTAGGTTGGCGAACGGGTCGGCGCGGTCGGCGACGAGGATCGGGCAGCCGTAGGCGATGATCACCTCGCGGTCGTCGTTCCGGTTGCCGACGCCTTCGGGGCATTCGATGACGAGCCCGCCGCTCGTTCCGTCCGCGCGTTGGGCGAAGACACGGTGCGCGCCGACAGGATGCCGGGGGTCGAGGTCGTTCCGTCGCTCTTCGGGGTCGTCCAGGCCGCTCGTGGACTGCCCTGGGGTCGGCTGTTCGTCGATGGTCCGCTCCGCCACCGGGGCCGGTCCATGGTGGAGGCCGAGGTCGCCGACCATGAGGAGGGCCAGTGTGAAGGACGTGACCAACACGCGGAGGCGTCGGGACATGGGAACGGTCGGGCGACACGGGCCGAGTGACTTAACGGTTGTTGTGGCCATCGGGAAGAAAGGCGCTCTTTTCGGCCTTCTCTTGGATGCGTCGTTCACGTCTCGGGACGTGCCGTCCGGCTCAATATGCGGGCGGTGAATATACGGTGAGGAAAAACAGCGGCGTGTCGCCGAGACTCGCGACCCAATGGCGGATGCCGGCGGGGACGACGAGGACCGTTCCGGGTCCGCCTTCGCCTTCCTCGGGAGACGCATCGGTGCCGTGCGTCCATACGCGCCACCTCATGCGGCCTTCGACGACGTGGAACACTTGGTCGGAACCGGGATGCACTTCCGCGGGGCCCGCCTCGTCGCCGGGAGGGACGGTCATGAGGGCGGTCTGGGAACGCGCGGTCGTGTGGAGCACCTTGAAAATAGGGCCTTTTTCGGCGTCGAGGTCGAACGTGGCCACGGTGTCGGCCATGCGGGGCCGGAGGCGGGGCATCGTTTTCATCCTGACGGCGTGACGGCGGCGGAACCGCAGGCTCGGTCTGGCCACGCTGTCGGAGGGGAGCGGGTCACCGGGTCGAGGCCGATACGGTCCCGGTGGACACGCGGCCGACGAGGCGGCCGATGATGATGGCCGATGCGCCGAGGGCGAGCGGTGTGGCGAGGGTGGTGGCGATGACCGGGGCGGTGGAGCGGGCGTCGAGTTCGGTCAGGATGACGAAGACGGAGGCGCCGCAGAAGAGGGCGAGTGCCGTGACGAGGATGGCGAAGGCGGTGAAGGAGGCGTGATCATCGCGGCGGGCCGAAGCGGACATCAAGCGACGGTTCACATGTCCCCCTTAGTACCTGAGGAGGTCGCGGCAAGCCTGGCCTGGAATGGGAAGTGCTCCTGTTCGCACTCCGCATCCGGTCGTGGCGGCGTCGTCTCGACCCGGTCACGGCCCGGCGGCAAGAACCGTCGCACCCACCCCTCGAGCCGCCGCGTCTCGCCCCTTAACTATATATACAGGACCTTCATCGACCGCTTTCGTCCGGAGTGACCGTCCCAGAGGCGGCCCTACGGCTACCACAGCATAAGCCTGAGGTATTGATCCTGTAACAGGGGGAACCCACGATGGCAGACAAAAAGAAAGGCGGAAAGGGCGGGGCCGAGAAGGTCCAGACCGAGTACGACGAGGAATTCAAGCACTTGGTGCGGCTGTCGGCCACCGACTTGCCCGGTACCAAGAAGGTGTACGTAGGACTGACCGGCGTCAAGGGCGTCGGGACCCGCCTCGCGGCGCTCGTCTGTGACGAGGCCGGCGTCGACCGCAACAAGAAACTGGGCCACCTCACCGATGAAGAGGTCGAGAAGCTCCAGGACGCCTTGGCCGGGATCGCCGAATACGCGCCCGAATGGATGGTCAACCGCCAGCGCGACATCGACACCGGCGATAACATCCACCTTCTTACGGTCGATCTCGAGATCGTCCACAAGGAGGACCTGAACCGCCTCAAGAAGATCCGCTCCTATCGCGGCGTCCGCCACGAGAACAACCTCCCCGTCCGCGGCCAGCGCACCCGATCCAACGGGCGCAGCGGCCTCACGGTCGGTGTGCAGAGGAAGAAAGCGTAGAGGTGATTGTGTATGGGTGACCCGAAATTCCCGCGCCGCCGCTACGACACCCCTTCCCACCCGTGGGAAGGCGAGCGCATCGCCGCAGAGAAGGCCCTCGTCCGCAAGTACGGACTCAAGAACAAGCGCGAGGTCTGGAAGGCCCAGTCGCGCCTCCGTACCTTCCGTGGCACCGCCCGTGGCCTGCTCTCCAAGCTGCACACGCCGACCGGCCAGGTCAAGAAGGAGTCCAGCGACCTTCTGCGCCGCATGAACCGCCTCGGTTTCCTCGGCCAGAACGGCACCCTGGACGACATCCTCGGTCTCGACATCGAGACCGTCCTCGGACGCCGGTTGCAGACCGTGGTGTACCTCAAGGGCCTCTCATCGACGCCCAAGCAGGCGCGCCAGTTCATCATCCACGGCCATGTCACGATCGGCGGCCAGAAGGTCACCGTCCCCTCCTATCTCGTGACCCGTGAAGAGGAGGACAAGATCTTGCTCAACCCGCACAGCCCCGTCGCGGACGAGTCGCACCCGGTGCGCTCGCGTCCCGAGGCGGTCGTCGAGACCCCGAAGCCCGAGCGCAAGGCGCCCGAAGCCGCCCCGAAGGCGGCCGAGAAGGCAGAGGAGGCCGCCCCCGCCGAAGGGGACGAGTCCACCACTGCCGAAGGGGAAGAGACCACCAAGGAAGGAGGTGAGGCTGCATGACCCACTGGGGCGTCGCGCACATCTTCTCTTCGTACAACAACATCATCATCACCCTGACCGACATGACCGGCGCCGAGACCATCGCGAAGTGCACCGGTGGCATGGTGGTCAAGGCGGACAAGGACGAATCGAGTCCCTACGCGGCGATGACGGCGGCGCACAGGATCGCCGACGTCGCCAAGGAGAAGGGCGTCGACTCGATCCACATCAAGGTCCGTGGTCCGGGTGGCAACAAGCAGAAGTCCCCGGGTCCCGGGGCGCAGGCCGCCATCCGGGCGCTCGCGCGTGCGGGTCTCCGGATCGGCCGTATCGAGGACGTCACCCCGCTCCCCCACGACGGTACGCGCAAGAAAGGCGGCCGCCGCGGTCGCCGGGTGTGAGGCGAGACGATGAAGATCGACATCATCGAGATGACGGACCGCAAGGCGGTCCTCGACATCCAGGACGTACGACCCTACTTCGTGAACGCGCTCCGGCGCACGCTCATCGCGGACGTGCCGAAGCTCGCCATCGAATACGTCACGTTCTACGACAACACGAGCGGTCTGTTCGACGAGATCATCGCCCACCGGCTCGGACTCGTGCCGGTGCCGACCGACCTCGAAGCGTTCGTCCCGCGCGACCAGTGCACCTGCGAGGGCGAAGGCTGTCCCAGCTGCACCGTGCGGTTCACCCTCTCCAAGGAAGGCCCCTGCACGGTGACCTCGGGCGACCTTCAGTCGGACGACCCCGAGTTCCGTGCCGCCGACCCGGACATCCCCATCGTCGAGCTGTTGCCCAACCAGCGGCTCATCCTCGAGACGGAGGCCATTCTCGGAAGCGGGAGCCAGCATGCCAAGTGGCAACCGGTCTCCGGTTGCGGCTACAAGTACTACCCCATCGTCGAGCTCGATCAGAACAAGTTCGACGCGGTGACGAAGAAGGCGGTCATAAACGCCTGCTCCACAGGGGTCATGAAAGACGCCGCGGGGAAGATCGTCATCGAAGACGTCACGAAGATCAACCTGAACGACGACTTCGAGAAGGCGTACGCCGAGGCCGCGGGTCTCGACTGGCCGGTCGAGGACGAGAAGAAGCTCGGCATCCGCGTGCGCGGTGACGACCGGCGCTTCATCTTCCGCTTCGAGACCGACGGTTCCCTCACGCCCTACCAGGCCGTGAGGAAGGCGACGGTCATGCTCCAGGAACGCTTCGACGTCCTCAGTAAGCTGACGACGACGAAAGTGAGATAAGCCGGACCCAGGTCCCCGGAAACTCCTCTTCCCCCTCGCTCTTTCACCAACTCTTCCCTGCATCCGCATACGTCCTCCAGGACGTGCGACATCTTTTCGCGGGAGTCGCATAGTATGGCCAATTGCGCTAGCTTGAGGGGCTAGTCCTTAGTGGTTCGGCGGTTCAAATCCGCCCTCCCGCACTTCGACCGCAGAGCTGCGGCTCTGGAGCGGTCTCGTGCGCGAGGGCGGAGTCGCGTCACTCGCTCTGCTCGTTCCGCGAACCGCCCTCCCGCATGTCGACCTCCGGATTTTTGTGGCCCGGTCGCCCGGCCAAGATTTATATACATACATATCGATATGTAGAACCGATGACCAAGACGGTGGCTTTGGCCGATGACGCTTACGAGGCGCTTGACCGGCTGAAGCGTCCTGGACAGTCGTTTTCCGATGTGGTGCGGGAGCTCACCTCGAAGAGGCGGCCGCGCATCCGTGATGTCATCCAAGACCGCCTCGCCACAGATGAGGACGAGCGCTGGGTCGAGTTCAAGAAGGAACGTCGGGAGGCCCGCCAGGTGAATCTCGCTCGGGTCGATCTGGAAGCGTGACCCGTTGTACGTCCTGGACACCGATATTTGCGTCGACCTCTATCGAGGGCATGAAGCCTCCATCGACAGCGTCAGTGTCCTGGAGGCTGAGGGACCGCTGACGATCACGGCCATAACGGTCCAAGAGCTCGCCGAAGGGGCATATCGAGCCCGCGACATCCGGATCGCCACCTCTCGTCTTCGACGCCTTCTCGCGGCGTTCCATGTCTTGGATTACGACGGTGCTGCGTCGTGGATCGCGGGGCGGTTGGGTGCCGAGCTACGCAAGAAGGGTCGCCCCATCGGTGACTTGGACACAATGATCGCCGCTTGCACGATCGCTCACAACGGTGTCCTCGTCACACGGAATCTGCGCCACTTCAAGCGGATCCGGGGACTCGACGTTCAGTCCCTCTGACCCCGTATGACCCCGCCGTCGAGCCGAACCACGTCGTCGCCGAGGAACCGTCGGCAGGTCCAGGTGTCGGTCTCGAGGTGTCCGGTCATGCGCGGATAGCGGACGGCTCCGGCGCCGAGGGCGACCCAGATGACCCATTGGTCGGCGAGATGCCGGTCGACCGTGGCACCGGTCATGAGGTCCTCATAGGTGGCGCGGGCCGCGTTGATCCCGACGTCTTCTGCGGGGGTGCCGATCTCTCCGAGCGCGTCGCCGCCGATGCGGTTGCCGTCGTCGTCTTCGCACCACAGGGCGAGTGCGGTGCCGATGCTCGCCGCACCGGGGGTGCGGATGGTCATGCGGGGCACCAAGAGTTCGTGTTCTTGAAAGAACCGACGCGCTGCTTCTGCTTGACGTGGAGCGACGTCGCGTTCGGAGAGCCGTTCCTCTGCCACACTCGTGCCTTCGGCGGTGACGATGTGCTGTTGTTCTGTGCGGCTTACGCCCAACCTGTCGCGCACCCGGCCACGGATCGACTCGAGATCCCGGTCGAACTCCTTGTTGTCGACGTCGAGGATGACGTGGCCGCCGCCTTTGGGATAGAAACCACGGCGTGGGCAGTGAAGCTCGAGGGAGTCGGCGACGGGACGCATCCGGTCGACATAGACGTTCTTGAACCAATCGATCGTCGGTGAATGCGAGACATCGGTGCCGCCTGTGACGGCGAGTCGGCTGCGGCCGGGGGTGAGGGCAAGGACCGGGAGGGCGGCCTGGAGGAAGAGCGTGGTGGAGCCTGCGGTCCCGATGTCCCACTCGTGGTCTCCCGCCTCCGCGGTGCCGGGTTCGAAGCGGATGCGGGTGGAGCCGGGTTCGGCACCATCGACCGTTCCGTCCGTCAGGTGGGCAAGGAAACGGAGGAGGCCGGCGTGTTGCGGGCGAAGACCTGGCCGTTTACGGCCTGCACGGATGTTCTCGACCTCGATGGGACGCCCGAGAAGGACAGCGAGTGTGGAGGCGCTGCGGAGGACCTGTCCGCCGCCTTCGCCGTGGCCGCCGTCGAGGGTGAGCATTGAGACCGTGCTCATCAGGAGCGGACACGGCGCCCTGACGGATAATGGGTCGGGACGGGGCCGCGCTCGGCAACCACCTGTATGCACGACTCAGGTCGACGTTTCGACGTTCTGGGAAGACTTGATCGTTGAGGGGCGACCGCGAGGCTGAGGACGCGAGGGGGCCTCTCACGCAGTTGTCATGGCTCCGCTCGGGTCACTTCCTTGTCACTGGTTGACCTTGCAGGGCAGCACGCGCCGAGGATGCTCGTCTCCCTTCGGTCGCCTCGCTTCCTCGTCTCTCGCTGACCTTTCAGGTCAGCTCGCACGCAGGGCAGCCCGAAGGGTGCATCGAGGCGCGGCCAAGACCGGAGGTCAGGACGCGCCGAGGATGCTCGTCTCCCTTCGGTCGCCTCGCTTCCTCGTCGCTCGTGGAGCCTTCGGCTCAACTCGCGCGCAGGGCATCCCGAAGGGTGCATCGAGGCGCGGCCAAGACCGGAGGTCAGGAGGCGCCGAGGATGCTCGTCTCCCTTCGGTCGACTCGCTTTCTCGTCGCTCGTGGAGCCTTCGGCTCAACTCGCGCCCAGGATCACCACGTTCCGCACGCTGCGGACGGCCTTGAACGGGAAGACAAGGTGGCCGTGGCTGTCGCGGTCGTAGAGGCGGGGGTCGATCTCTT
>JAHWKR010000043.1:0-14446 GCA_019347805.1 Methanobacteriota archaeon | reverse complement strand
GGGAAGACAAGGTGGCCGTGGCTGTCGCGGTCGTAGAGGCGGGGGTCGATCTCTTCGCTCGGTTCGATGAGGATGTTCACAAGGTCGCCCGTGCGGGGGTTGACCGTGGTGTTGCGGAGGATGCCCAGGTAGGCGCCTTCGTCGCTCATGACCGATTTGTTGCGGAGCTCGGATTCGAAGATCTTCATTGGGGGGCCCTCCTCTGGAATAGAGGTGGTAGAGTGCGGGCGTCGCATCTTCGAGTGGGCTTCTTAACGGTGTCGAAGGGCCGCACCAGGGTGGGGGGTCTGGGGGGAGGCCGCCGGCCTCCCCCCAGAGCTTGAGTCACTGGTGTGACGCCCGCCTCTCCCGTCTCCGTGCTGTAGGTTCTCCCCGTACAACCCTTATATACGACTTGAAGACGGACAAGTCGACGCGATGTCTTCGTGG
Organism: Methanobacteriota archaeon; assembly: GCA_019347805.1. GTDB lineage: Archaea > Thermoplasmatota > E2 > JACPAO01 > JAHWKR01 > JAHWKR01. The sequence goes on along the minus strand of JAHWKR010000043.1, from coordinate 14,017 downwards.
CGTTCTTGCCGTCACCGCAGCGGCTGCAGGTCAGACGTTGCGACGTCTCTGGCGGGGTGAAGCATGAGGTCGTTCAGGCGGATGCGAAGCGCTACGTCTCCTCGCCGAGCGTGAAATGGATCCGCGCTCCCTTCTTGGGGGATCCTTCTGCCCAGGCGTGCCCGCCGTGCCGTTGTGCGATGCGTCTTACGATGGCGAGCCCGATCCCGACGCCTTCCTGGTCGTGTCCGTTGTTGAGGCGGACGAACGGTTCGAACAGGCGCTCTGCGTCTTTTGCCGGGAATCCGGTCCCGTTGTCCTCGAGGACGTATTCACGTTCTTCCGTGAGGGGCATCTCGCGGAACCGGATGCGGGGTCCCTTCACGGGTCGCACGAACCGGGTGGCGTTCTCGATGATGTGCCCGAGGAGTGTCTCCAGTAGCCCTGGGTCGGCGTCGATCTGGAGTGCTTGTTCGATGTCGGTCTCGATCTCGACCCCTGCGGCCTTGCATTTTTGGTCGATGAGGGTCCGGACCATCGCGCTCGCGTCCACGGTCTGGCGATGGATCTTGGTGTGGCTGACGCGGGTGAGGTTGAGCATCCCGTTGATCGTCCGGTCCATCCGGGCGGCGCTCGCGGCGATGCAGTCGAGCTTCTTGACCTCCCCGTCGTCCCGGTCTGTCTTGTCCTTCAACAGTCGTTCGGTGAACCCCATGATGGCCTTGATCGGTGTGCGCAGGTCATGACTGATCGCCAGGTTGAACCGTTCGGCCTCTTCGATGGCGCCACGGAGCCGTTCCGCTTCCAGTTCGGCGTGGGCGGTGGCTTCCTTTGAGGTGATGTCTTCCATGGCGACGAGCACCAGGGGATCGCCGTTCGACGTCGTGAGGTGGCGGGCATCGCTCGAGAGCAGATGCGGACGGCCGTCGAGGCCCTGGAAGGTGGTCTCGTGGCTCTCGATCGTGCCGCCGTCCCGGACGACGCGGTCGAGGCGGGTCGCGAGCGGCGCATGGTCGAACCGTCCCGCGCCGAGTCGGTTCAACGGGAGCCCGATGGCCCTTTCCGGGCTGGTGTCGAACATCGCGTAGAAGGCGTCGTTCGCTGACCGGACCAGCAGGCCCCTGCCGAGGACGACGAGGGGATGGCGGACGGTGTCGACGATGGCCTCGGCATACTCCTTGAGGTCCTTGAGTTCCTGGTTCTGGTTGCGAAGCTCCTCGTTGAGGGTGGTCACCTCTTCGTTCATCGCTTGGAGCTCTTCCTTGGCGCTTTCCAGTTCCTCGTTCGTGCTCTGGAGCTCTTCGTTGCTCGCTACCGATTCCTCGATGGCGGTACGGAGTTCCCGGTTCATCGATTCCTGTTCGTCGATGACGGCCTGCATGGAACCCCTGGATGCGGCCAGTTCGCGGCGCAAAAAGTCGATCTCGTGCACCCGTTCGGGCGTGTCGTCGGTCGCGCTGTCGACCAACATCGGCTTTACTGGGGGATCTTGGAAAAGGACGAGGAAATGGGGCTCATCCCGATCGGCGCTGTGGAGGGGAAGGACCCGGATGTCCACCGCCCGGACCTCCTTGCCGACGCGGAACCGGACGCCTTCGCGATCGGCGAGGGTGCGTGTCTTGCGGCATTCCTCGATGGCTTCGCGGAGTTCGACGGAGAGGATGTCGGGGACCATGTTGAGGAGTTGGTACGTGGCCGCGCCCTCGGGCGGACGGAGGTAGGGGCTCGTGTCGCCGCGGAAATGGATGATGCGGAGGTCGCTGTCGACGAGGACGCTCGGCGGGGCGTACGTGGCGATCACGAGGCGGTCGGCCTCCTTGCGCAATTGGTCGGCCGTCGGTTCACGCCTCTGGCCGGGGCGCGGCCGCTCGCCGCTCGCGGGTCTCGGGCGGGTGTCGAGGTCGAGTCCCGTCGAAGGGCCCGGTCGGCGGCGGTAGATCTTGTGGACCTTGTCGACGGCGGTGAAGAGCTGGTTGTCCCCGATCCCCTCCCCGACCGCTTCGCTTCGTCCGAGGAGCAGGAACCCGCCGGGCACGATGCCATGGTGGAAGATCGAGACGACGCGTTCCTGGAGTCCGGGGGAGAGGTAGATGAGGAGGTTGCGGCAGCTGATGAGGTCGAGCCGGAGGAACGGGGGGTCGTTCGTCACGTCATGCCGGGCGAACACGCACAGGTCGCGGAGTGCCGGTTTGATACGGTAGCCGTCTTCGTGGCGGTCGAAGAAGCGCTCGAGGCGTTCCGGGCCGACCTCGTTCGTGGTGTCGGGTCCGTAGGTCGCCCTGCGGGCCTGTTCGAGCACCCGGTCGTTGGCGTCCGTGGCGAAGATCTGGATGGGGTTGTCCAGACCCGCCTCTTCGATCTGTTCGACGAGGGACATGGCGAGCGAGTACACTTCTTGTCCCGTCGAACAGGCGGGGACCCAGATGCGGACAGGTTCGCCGGGGGCCTTGTCTGCTAGGACCTTGGGCCAGACCTCTCTTTCGACCGCCTCGAAGACGTCCGGGTCCCGGAAGAAGTTGGTCACGTGGATGAGCAGGTCTTCGAACAGTTTCGCCAGCTCGTCGGGATCCTGTTCCACGCGCTCGGCGTATGCGGCCAGATCGGGGGATTCCGTGAGCATGCGTCGCCGTTCGAGGCGCCGTTCGACGGTCGTCGAGCGGTAGTGCGTGAAGTCGAGGCCGCCTTTGGCCGAGAGCGCGCCCACGATGCGCTTGAGGGTGGCCTCGTGTTCGGGGTCTTCCGGCTCCGAGGAGAGAGATCCGTTGTTCGCGGTGCCCAGCCGGTCGATCATGGCCGCGATCTCGTCGGGGGGAAGGACGCGGTCGACGTTGCCGGCCCGCGCGGCGTTCCCGGGCATATCGGTGTACTCAGCCGAGGCTTCGTCTTGGGCGATGACGAGACCCCCGGTGGACCGGATGGCGGCGGCGCCGGCCGTGCCGTCCGAACCGGTGCCGCTCAGGATGACGCCGACCGCCCGATCGCCGAGGGTGTCGGCAAGGGAGATGAAGAGGTGGTCGACCGGATGGGGGGGCCTGTCCTTTGGGGATGGGTCGGTGACACGCAGCGTGTCCCCCTCGAGATGGATGTAACGGCCGGGGGGCATCAGGTAGATGTGGCCGGGCTGCACGCGCGTGCCGTCTTCGGCCGTCTCGATGGGGAGCGCCGTCACTCTTCCGAGGAGGCCTTCCATATGGCTCGGGCTCGAGGACGACAGGTGTTGGACGATGATGAACGCGGGTCCGGTATCAGACGGCAAGGCCGAGAAAACGGCACGGATCGCATCGAGACCACCCGCAGAGGCGCCTACGGCGATGATTGACATGTTCATTTGGTCGCGGCTCATGGGTTCTTCCGGGTCTTCACGTCATCTTATGGGTGACAAGGGGGAAATAGCCCGGGGGCCATATCGGAGGGACGGTCGGGGCATGAAGGGCATCGCGAGGAACACTGTGAACGTCAGGGCGATCCGTACATTGATCGTGGATGACGACGAACCGCTGCGGATGCTCATGCACTACGTTCTGGAAGATGCCGAGGGTTATGAGGTCGTCGGCGAGGCGGTCGACGGGGTCGAGGCGCTCGAACTCGTCAAGGCGGAGCGGCCGGACCTTGTCCTCCTCGACCTCATGATGCCGCGCATGGACGGTTTCGAGGCGTTGCCACTGATCCGTGCCTCCAACCCGGACTGCCTCATCGTCGTCCTGTCCATGATGCCCTCCGAGGATGCCGAAGGGGACGCGCTTCGCCTCGGCGCCGACCTGTTCCTTGACAAGTCCACCTCGACCGACGCGATCCTTGCCACGTTGGACCGGCTCGTGCATGAACGCTTCGGCGTCGTGACCCGGACCACCTGAGTCGCGTGGACACCCGCGACGCCGGTCTGTGCGAACGTTTTTTCCCGTGACCCGACCTGCGACACCCATGACGCCGGACAGAGAGAGACTGCATGACTCCCTCGACGGTCATGTCGCACTCGTCACCGGAGCGAACCGCGGTTTGGGTCGACAGATCGCCCACGATCTCGCCGCCCTTGGAGCCACCGTCTATAGTGGCGTGCGTGACCCCGAGGGGTCCGATGTCCCCGATGGCGTCACCCCCCTGCCGCTCGACGTGACCGACGACGCACAAGCGGGGGCCGCGGCGAAGCGCATCGAAGAGGACCATGGTCGCCTCGACATCCTGGTGAACAACGCCGGCATCGTCGACGGTTGGCGCCACGACATCCTCTCCGTGCCCGTCGACCTCCTCGACCGCGTGATGGCGACCAATTTCCGCGGCGCCGTCATGGTGACACGCGCGACCCTTCCGCTCCTTCTCAAGACCGACGCCCCGCGCGTCGTCGACATGAGTTCAGGGATGGGCCAGCTCGAAGAGATGAACGGCCACGCGCCCGCATACCGTTTCTCGAAAGTCGCCCTGAACGGCCTCACCCGCTATCTGCACGGTGAGTACAACGAAAAAGGTCTCATCGCCAACAGCGTCTGCCCCGGGTGGGTCAAGACCGACATGGGCGGCAAGAACGCCACGCGGCCGGTCGAGAAGGGTGCCGAGACACCGGTCTGGCTCAGTCGCTTCAAGGCCGGTGCGACGAGTGGGCGTTTCTGGCGCGACAAGGAACCGATCCCGTGGTGAACTCACACCAGTCCGTGCGCCGCGAGTGTACGGGTCACTTCCGCTTTCCATCTGCTGCCGTTATCGATGTTGGCGAGCGGTGAGGCGGGGGAGGGGTGCGGGATGCGGTCGGCCGCGAGCCCCATCGACGCGGCGATGTCCGCACAGCGGTCGCCGGCGTAGGCGCCGATGCCGATGAGCAGTTCGGCCGACGCCGCCTTGGCCGACCTGCGTAACCCTTCATCGCACACGGACAGCAATTCCTCACGCGCCGCCTTGCGCAGCTTGTCGGGGGTGATGTTCTTGCCGTCCGCGCTGAACATCAGGAGCGGGCAGTGGTTGACGATGAGCATGTCGGAGAGCGCCCGGTCGGCGCTGCCGAAGTGTTCCTTGAGGTAGCCCCAGAGGCGTTTTCCGCTCTGCTCGCTGCGGGTGTTGTCCCAACCGTTCACCGGCCGCTTCTCGTGCATGACGGAGGGCCTCTCGATGGTCTCGTCGCCGATCCCGAGCCAGTCGCGCACAAGGTCCCGTTCACCGAAGGGGACGCCGTTCTGGCCCATGCCCCATGGCCCCGGGTTCATGCCTACAAGGAGCGCCTTCTTCTTGCCGCCATAGCGTTCCAGGTAGGCCTTGTGGGGGCGCCAGGCGTAGCTGAGGGGGTGGTAGGTGTAGGCCACCGGGGGGCCGGGGTCGAGCTCGGCCGTGGCGTCGCGCAGCCAGGCGGCCGCTTCGACGAGGTCCATGAGGGCCCCTAACCCCGGTGGTTCTTGAGGGTGTCCATGTGACCCATGGGTGGCCGGTGCGACCGACCGTCTAAATAGCGTGGGCGAGAGAGGCGGACCCATGGTGCGTGCACGGATCGATGCCGTCCGTCTCGGCTTGGCGATCGGCATCGTCTGGGGGATCGGCCTGTTCGCGGCGGCATTCCTCGCCTGGACCGTCGGCTATGCCGAGGCGTTCATCGAAGCGGCAAGGAGCGTCTACCTCGGCTACGCCCCCACGTTGGCGGGCGCCTTCATGGGCCTCCTGTGGGGCTTCATCGACGGGTTCATCGTCGGCGTGCTGGTCGCTTGGCTCTACAACCGGTTCACGGTGCCGAGAACGACCGGCGGATAGGGGCCTGTCCTGTCCCGGACGCCGTTTCCCTGCTGCAGGCCACGGCACCTGCTCATCTGTTGACACGTAACCATTATCTACTCCCATGCGGCCCCCGGAACGATGCGCTTCCTTCTGGCCGTCGTCCTCCTGGCGCCCGCCCTCCTCTTGTCCGGCTGTCTGTCCGAAGAGATCGACGGGCTCGCTTCGGCCCGGGTCCACCTGGAGACCGCCGGTGCGGAGGCGAAGGCATGGAACGGGGAGGCGCTGCTTCTTGGCGTCATGGCCGTCGAGCCCTCCGATGCCGAACGCTTGGCAAATGAGGAAGACGCCCCGCCCTACGCCGCGTCGATGTCCTACATGGACGACCCGTTCGTCGGGGACGGACTCGCCCAGGCATGGCTCTACCTGTACGGTCACGACGAGGAAGCGTTCCTGGTCGTGGTCGACCACAACGGCCGCGTCGCCGACACGCTCGTCGTCACTGAGGAGAACGAAGAGACGCTCCAGCTCGAAGACGTCACCGACGCGTCACCGCTCGGCCCATGGCACATCGACTCGGATGAAGCCGCGCGCCGTGCCGCTGCCGAGGTGGAGGGTTTCGCCGCGCTCGCCGGCCGTTCGGACGGCAACGCCTTCGTCTCGCTCCACCGCCCGGACGACACCTCGCCGCCACTCTGGTTCCTGGGCCTCTGGTCGCGCCAAGGCGACGGTGCCTATGTCGCGGTCGATGCGGTGAACGGGACGGTCTACACCGAGGACACGGCGCCCGAGGTGTTCGCATCGGCCCCGATGTTCGAAGACGGTCGCATGGCGGGCGAGGTGACGGTCCTGGACCCGGTCGCCGAGCACCCCTTCACATTGGAAGGGCACGGTCATCACGCCCTCTACGTCGGCCTCGCCCGTGGTGGCGGGACGCCATTTGCCGACCTCCAGGCCTGGCTCGTCTCGCCGACAGGCGAAGAGCACCCGATGCAGGTGCGTTCCTATCTGCTCTATGACAGCTGGGACGAGGTCCTCCTGGAATACCCGACACCGGGTGAGTGGACGGTCCGTGTCGAGGCATCCTTCACGACGGTCCAGCAAGAATATGACCTGCGCTGGTGCACCTGGGACGGCGAAGGTGACGAGCCGCATGGTTCGTACGGCATGTTCGGCTTCAGCAGCGACCCTTGCGACGAGCTCGCTGACCGGCAGGACGCCACGGCGACCAGGGCCGGCATGATCGGGTCTTGGCCGCGCCACTAGAACGTCAGCGCCCGCTTCTCCGCCTTGAGCGTCTCGACGAGCGCGTCGATGAACGGCTCCCAGTCCGACACCACGGCGATGTCGGCCATGGCGAGGATGGGGGATTCGGGGTCGCGGTCGACCGCCACCCATGTCGAGACGCGGTCCGTGTCGATGCCCTCCAAGGTATCGAGGTCTCCTGAGACCCCCAGCGTGATGAGGAGGCGTGGTGCGATGCGGATGCCGTGGATGCCGACGAGCCGGTCCGCGGGTCCGAAACCGAGGTCGACCGACGAGCGTGTCGTCGCCATCTGGCAGTCGTGGATGATCTCGGTCAGTCGGCCTGCGGCCGCATAGCCTTCCTTCGAGCCGATGCCCTTGCCGCAGAGCACCACCGCGGGCGCTTGGGAAAGCGGCAGTCCGGCCGGTTCGGGGGCTTCTCCGACCACCTGGAGGCGCAGGTCCTCGTGGCCGAGTTCGGTCATCACGTCGATGACCTGTCCCGTCCGGGTCGGGTCCGGTAGCGGACGGGTGAAGCTGCGGCGCAGGACGGTGGCGACCTGTGGTTTCGCCTTCGGGATCCAACTCGAGCGCTCGAGGCGGCCCCCGTAGCCCACTTGGTCGAAGACGAAGAGGCGTTCCGAGGTCTCCAGGCGGATGCCGGACACACGCGTCACACAACCGGTGTCGAGCGTCACCGCCAAGCGGGCGGCGAGGGCGTCGTTGAACGTGTTCTGGCCGAAAAGGAGCAGCTCGGGGCGACGCCGCCGGACGTGATGGACGAGCGACGCATGCACCGCATCAGGGTCCTGGCGCGCATGCAGCGGGCTCTTGGCGATGTAGACGGCGTCGGCGCCGGCCTTGATGAGCGCCTGCGCGTGACGGTCGACGTCGCCGGTGCCGGCAAGGAAGGTCTCGACGCGCACGCCGAGGGCGTCGGCCAGTTCCCGTGCCTTGCCGATGAGTTCGTAGACAGAGCTGCGCACATGGTCGTCGCGGACCTCGGCGTAGACCCAGACGTTGCGCCATTCGTCCGGCCGCGCCTCGCGTTCGCTCGCCGCCTGCGAACGCTCGGCGTCCATGGCGTCCTGTTCCTGGACGAACGCCCCCCAGCCGCCGAGTTCGTCGTCCGCCATTCAGAAGCCTCCCAGATAGCCGTCGCGGGCGAGCCGCTTGCCGATGACCCGCGCCGAGACCTCGGGCGGGTCGGTGAACGTCTCCGTCTCTTTCTTGCGCTCGCGCACGACGCGCTGGCCGCGCGTCTCGGTCAGCGAGGCCATGCGGGCGAGCATGCGGCCATCGATCTCGAGGTCGGTGAGATTGAGCGCTTGGATGGTCCGGTCGCGATAGGCGTCGCGCACCCCCCATGTGGTCGGCCAGCGCGGCTTGTGCGTGTCCGGCCGCACGGTCACCACCGCCGGGCCGGCGGCCTTGTAGCGGACGAACGCGGCGCCGTACATCGCCACCCCGTGCGTGCCGCCGTCCTTGAGGCGCACCTCACGGCCGCCCGGGACCAGGTTCCAGTCCAGGATGGCGGCGATGGCGCCCCCGACCGTGCTCCAGTCGGGTTCCATGGTCTCGGTGCCGACGAAGACCGCGTCGCAGCGCGGCAGGTGCCGGACCGTGTGGGCGAGAAGGTTCGCGCGGGCGAGGGCGTCGCTGTGGCGTGTCGCCCCGCTCGAGAGCAGGAGTCCTTCGTCGGCGCCCATCGACAGCGCCTCGCGGATGCCTTCTTCGGCGCCTTGGCGGTCGACGGCCATGACAAGCACCTGGGCGTCGTCGGCGTCCTTGACACGCAGCGCGGATTCGACGGGTTGGCGGTCGTTCGGATGGAGGACGCGGTCCGGTTCGTCGAGGTCGATCTCTCCGGTACCCGGATCGATGCGCAGGTAGGTGAGGTCGGGGACCTGGTTGATGATGGCGACGACAAGCGGCCGCCGTGCGTCCGCCTTGACGAGGGGTGGGCTCACCAGAAGTTGCCTCCCTTGATGAGGTCACGGCTGATGATGAGCCGCTGGATCTCGTTCGTGCCCTCGAAGATCTCGATGATGATCTCGTCGCGGAAGCCGCGTTCAAGGTCCCACGCGTCGCGCACACCGGCGGCGCCGAACAGCTCGAGCGCCTGCTCGATGGCCCATCCGGCCGCTTCCGAGGCGGACACCTTGACCATGGCGCATTTGCGCGACACCTCGTCCCTGAGCGCGCGCGGTACGGGGTGGCCTTCGGCGATGAGGTGGTAGTAGCGGTCGACCAGCTGCGCCGTGTCGTAGACGATGTGCTGGTTCTGGAAGATCTTGATGGCGAGTTCGGCGAGCTTCCATTGCACCGCCTGGTTGTCGGCGATGGGCCGGCCGGCGCGACGGCGCTTGCGACTGAAGTCGATCATGCGGCCGAGCAGTTCCTTGCACGCCCCGAGCGCGCCGGCGGCGAGGCTGGCGCGGCCGCCGTCGAGCGCGGTGAGGGCGACGATGAAGCCTTCCCCCACCTTGCCGATGACGTTCTCCTTGGGCACCCGGCAATCCTGGAACACAAGTTCCGCCGTCGAGCTCGAGCGGATGCCCATCTTGTCCTCGATGCTGCCCACCTGGAAGCCGGGGAAGTCCTTCTCCACCACGAACGCGGTGACGCCGCCGTGGGCGCCGAGGGTCGGGTCGGAGACCGCCATGACGAGGATGTAGTCGGCGCGGTCGCCGTTCGAGCACCAGATCTTGCGGCCGTTCAGCACCCATTCGTCGCCGTCGCGGTCGGCGCGGGTCTTGATGCGGGCGGCGTCCGAGCCGGCGGTCGGTTCGGTGAGCGCGAAGGCGCCGAGCGCCGTGCCCTCTGCGAGCGGCCGGACGATGCGTTCGCGGTGGTCTTCGTTGCCGAAGAGCCAGATGGGCGCCATGCCGATGCCGGTGTGTGCGCCAAGGATCGTCGCGAGCGAGGAGTCGACCGCGCCGACCTCTTCTGCGACGAGACAATAGCCGACCTCGCCCATGCCGGCGCCGCCGTACTTGCGCGGGATGGGCATGCCGAAGATGCCCTGTTCCTGCATCTTCTTGACCGCGGCCTCTGGGAAGACGCCATGGCCGTGCTTGTCCTCCTTGACGAGATGGCGCACCTCCGATTCGAGGAACTCGCGCGTCGTCTTCTTGAGGAGCCGCTGTTCGGGGGTCAGGCGGAAGCGCATGCCGTGGCCGAGTTCTTCGGCCGTGGGTGGGCCGGCGCGCCCGGTGCGGGCATCGACGACAGGACGTGCCTGGCCCTCCATGCGTCTCCTCCTACTCTCCCTTGAACTCGGGCTGGCGTTTTTCGACGAAAGCGGTGATGCCTTCCACGAGGTCCTTCGAGCCGGCGAGCTTGAGCGCTTCCTTGCGCTCGTAGGTGAGGCCTTCTTCCAGGCTGGACGATTCCATCGCCTTGTTGATGGCGCGCTTGGAGGCGGCCACGGCGAGCGGTGCCGACTTGGCGATGATCATGCGGGCGATGTCGATGGCCGCGCGCACCTCTTCGCCGTCCGGGACCACCTTGTTGATGAGCCCGATGCGGTAGGCTTCCTGCGCGTTCACCATCTGGCCGGTCAGGATGAGCTCTTTCGCCTTGGCGGGGCCGAGGAGCTGGGTCATGCGCTGGGTGCCGCCCCAAGCGGGAAGGAGGCCGATCCATACTTCCGGTTGTCCGAAGCGGGCCCGGTCTGAGGCGATGCGCATGTCGCACGAGAGGGCGAGTTCGTTGCCGCCCCCGAGGGTGAGCGAGTTGACCGCGGCGATGACCGGTTGCGGGAGGCTGGCGATCTTGTTGAACACGCTCTGGCCGAACTTGAGCATCTCTTCGGCACCCTCGGGTCCGATGCCTTCGAACTCCTTGAGGTCGGCGCCGGCGCAGAACGCGTGCGAACCGGACCCGGTGATGACGACCACGCGGACATCCTTGTCGGCGGCGATCTGGTCGAGCGCCTTGTCGAGGTCGGCAAGGAGCGTCTTGTTCAGGCTGTTGACCGGTGGGTGGTCGAGCGTGATGGTCGCGATCCGGTTCTCGGTCTTGACCTTGATCGTCGTGAAATCTGCTGTCGTTGCCTCCATAGAATCAACTCCGGGTGAGGGGGGTCCGGGGGAAGAGGGCTTCGCCCTCTCCCCCCGGCTTGGAACGTAGGAAGATGTCGTCATTCATACTCGAAGAACCCCCTTCCGACCTTCTTGCCGAGTCGTCCCTCGTCGACGAGCTCGGACACCACGGTGGCGGTCTTCTTCTCGCGTTCGAGGAAGAACGGGGTCAGGGTCTCCTGCACGTGCGCGGCGACGTCAAGACCGATCATGTCGGCGAGCTCCAAGGGGCCCATGGGGAACCCGGCGCCGGCCTTCATGGCGATGTCGATGTCGCGCGGCGCGGCGATCTTCTCTTCGTAGCAGAGGAAGACCTCGTTCATCATGGCACCGAGGATGCGGTTGACGAGGAAGCCGGGCGTCTCCTTGACGCGGACGGGCATCATCGGGTAGCGGTGGTTCCTGAGTTCCGAGACGACGTTCATGATGTCCATGACGGTCTCTTCTTCGGTCGTCTCGGCGGGGATGATCTCGACGAGCGGCAATGTCGTGGGCGGGTTGAAGAAGTGCATGCCGAGGAAGCGGTTCGGCCGGTCGGTCGCCTTCGCCATCTCGGTGATGGGGAGTGAGCTCGTGTTGGACGCGAAGACGGTGCGCGAATCGACCACCTTGCTGATGTCGCTGAAGACCGCTTTCTTGATGTCCATGCGTTCCACGACCGCCTCGATGACGAGGTCGGCGCCAGAGACGTCGTCATAGTCGGTGGTGGGATGGATCTTTGCCAGCACCTTGTCGGCCCGGTCGCGCGTGTAGGTGGGACGGTTGCGCTTCCGGATGGCCTCCTTCTGCTCGTCGGTGAGGCTGATGCCGTTCGATTCGATGTCGCGGATCTTGACGTCGCCTTTCTTCTCGTGGAAGGCGACCAGGCCGTCGAGGTCCTGCTTGATGATGGCCATGCCCTTGTCGAGCGGGACCTGTTCGATTTCTTTCAGGACCACCTTCTTGCCGTTGAGGGCGAAGAGTTCGGCGATGCGGGCGCCCATTGTGCCCGCACCCACGACCGCGACCGTATCGACGAAAAGGACCATGCAGCGGACTCCGGCACGAAATCCCGCTTTTGGGGCGGGACGGCAGTCGGGCAAGCCGTGGCATCCGTTTAAGTGTTGTCTTGGAGTGTCGCCCGGGAAAGCGCCGCGCCGGTGTCTTCGTGTAAACCGTCCGTAGTGACCAGCTCATCCGCATGGCGGAGCCGAGGCGGACATGCAAAGGGTTCAGCCGTATTGGAACTGGACGACGCTGGGATGCGTTCCCCGAGCCACCGGGTCGTCGATGGAGCGACTCCGGGTCGAAGGAAGGGATGCGGGCGTCAAGGCCGGGGACGCGACGCGGTCCGAAACCGCTCAGCGATCCTCTTTGGCGGCCTCGGCAACCGGCATGGTGAACCAGAAGGTGGCGCCCTGGCCAGGGGTGGATTCGACCCCGATCTCGCCTTCGTGGCGTTCGACGATCTTTTTGACGGTGGCGAGGCCGATGCCGGTCCCGCCATGCTCGTTGCGTCCGTGCAGGCGTTGGAAGATCTGGAAGATGCGCTGGTGGTGTTCGGGGTCGATGCCGATCCCGGTGTCGCGGACGCTGAACTTGACCATGTCCGGGTCGTCGGTCGGTTCCGACCAGACATCGATGACGGGCGGACCGTCGCCCCGGTACTTGACCGCGTTCAGGAGGAGCCCTTGGAAGACCCGGACCAGTTGTTCGTGGTCGGCCTTGACCGCGGGAAGGGCTTCGAGCACCACCTTCGCGTCGGTCTCCTCGATCGGTCCTCTGACCCGTTCGAGCGCTTCGTGGACGGCGCGGTCCGTCGAGACAGGTTCGAACGGTCGTCCTTGGGTCTCGACGCGGGAGTATTCGAGGAGGTTCTGGATGAGGTGTTGCATCCGTTCGGTGCCGTCGGTGATGTATTCGATGTATTTCTCGAGTTTTGGATCCCCTGCGGGGTCGAGCCGTCGTCGGACGAGTTGGACGTAGCTGCGGACGCTCCCGAGTGGCTCTTGCAGGTCGTGACTGGCGATGTAGGCGAACTGTTCCAGTTCTTCGTTCGACCGGCGCATCTTCTTGGCCGCCTGGAGCATCGCCTCCTCGGCTTCTTTGCGCTCTGTGATGTCACGGATGACGGCGGTGAAGAGGTTTTCGTCGATGCCTCTCCAGTGCGAGATGCTGAGCTCGATGGGGAAGACGGTGTCGTCGCCGCGAAGGCCTTCGAACTCGATCAATGGACCGACGATCTTGCTCTCGCCGCTCTCTGCGTAGCGCCTCATGTCCTTCATGTACGCGTCCCGGCGTTCTTCGGGAAGGATCTGGGTGAAGGTGTGGCCGACGAACTCGCGGGGGTCTGTCTTGAACATGCGGACGGCGGCCGGATTGACATAGGTGATGAGTTGGTCGCTGTCGAAGACGATGATGGCTTCGTGGGCCTCTTCGATGATGGCGCCTGACCGTGCTTCGTTCGTTCGGAGCGCATCTTCGGCCGCCATCTCTTCGGTGATGTCGTCGGCATTGCCGAACACGTTGTTGTTTGCCGGGTCCACGACGGCGGACCAGACCATCCACCGGGTCTCGCCATCCTCGGTGAGGAACCGGGTCTTGACGCGTCGGACGGAGCCTTTCCGGACGGCCTCCTCCATGGCATCACGTGCCCTCGTCCGGTCTTCCGGGTGCACGAAATGATAGAGAAGGGGAGGGTCCTCGATGCGAGACAGGTCGACCCCCAGGACCTCGTGCCAGGCGCGGTTGATCTTGAGTAGGTGGCCATCGGTGTCCATGATCCACAGCATACCCACAGAGATGTCGAAGAGACGCTGGAGATTTCTGTGGTCCTCGGACCGGATGCTCATCTCCTCCTGTCGTGCGCTGCCCGGACTCAAGTCGCACCGCCGTCCCCTCTCTGGAGGGGTCGGTTAAGACCGTTTTCCTGACGGATTTGGACATGTTGAAGCCGCGGCCTACGCTCGGCGCTCGACGGTCTTCTCGGGCCGGGGTGCGAAGACCACATGTTGACCCCAGGACCGATCGAACGTCGCCAT
>JAHWKR010000065.1 GCA_019347805.1 Methanobacteriota archaeon | reverse complement strand
AGCGCGCCCGCGTCGGCGCCCCCATGACCTACACCATCCACGACAAGGGTCTCTCGACCATGATCGGATGGAAGAACAAGGACTCCTACGGGAAGTCCATCCCGACCCGCAACCGGGCCCAGCTCTACCGGCTCCGCAAGTGGCAACGGCGCATCCGCGTCTCCAACGCCACCGAACGGAACCTCGCCTTCGCGCTGTCCGAACTGGACCGCATGGCCTCCGGTATGGGTCTGCCGAGGAACGTCCGTGAGACCGCCGCCATGATCTACCGTAAGGCGGTCACCAAGAACCTCATCCGCGGACGCTCCATCGAAGGCGTCGCCGCCGCCTCGCTCTACGCGGCCTGCCGCCAGTGCGACGTCCCCCGGACCCTCGACGAGATCGCCGACGCCTCCCGTGTCTCCCGCAAGGAGATCGGACGGACCTACCGGTTCATCGCCCGCGAGCTGCAACTCAAGCTCATGCCCACTGCCCCGGTGGACTACATCCCCCGCTTCTGCTCCGAACTGAAGCTCTCCGGGGACGTGCAGGCGAAGACCATCGAGATCCTCAAACAGGCCGCCGACAAGGAACTCACCTCGGGCCGTGGTCCGACGGGTGTGGCCGCCGCGGCCATCTACATCTCGAGCATCCTCTCCGGCGAGCGCCGCACCCAGCGCGAGGTCGCCGAAGTGGCCGGCGTGACCGAGGTCACCATCCGGAACCGCTACAAGGAGCTCGCTGAGCGGCTCGATATTGATATTGTCCTCTGAGGACACAAAAACCCCAGCGCTCCCTCTTTCCCTCTCCTCCTCATCTCTTCTCAGGCCACCTACCCTGCAACCGGTCGGGACCGAAGCCGTCACCCTTTTTTCTCATGTCCCTCTCGCCGGATGCGAGGTACTGCATGCGGACCCTATACATCGCCCTGACCCTGATCGCGCTCATGACCCTGGCTTCCCCCCAAGCGGCGGCCGACCCACCCTCGCCCGTGCCGTGCCTGGACGGCCCCACACCCGAGACGTCGCCCTGCGTCGAGGACACCGTCTGCCCCGCCTCCTTCACCGGCTGCTTCGACGCCACCGACCCCCACTCCATCGTGACCTGGGTCAGAGACCAGTTCGGCCCCTGCACCTGCGACCCGCAACCGCAACCGTGGTGAACGGCCGCCCCGGCCGACCGCGAAGCGCTGAGAGGACCGGACCAGCCCCGCGAAGTGAAAGACCCCATCACAACGCTTTTGCCGGACACCCGGTTCCACCGTGCGAGGCCCCCACATGATGACCCGCACATTGACCGTGATGGCCGTCGGACTTGCGCTCCTCGTGGTCGCACCCGGCGCCCAAGCACTGCCTGAACCCCTCTGCGAGCCGAGCACGGACTGCGCCAAGGAGAAGGTCTCCGAAGCGAAGGTCCTTGTCTCCGATACGCTGGAGGACATCATCGGTGGACCCTGCACCTGCCCTCCCCCCAAAGACCCCGCATAGGTGACCGACATGAAGAGCCGGATCCTCGCAATCGCGCTCATGCTCGCCATCGGAGGCCTCGCCGCGGACGGCGCCACCGCCGAGACGTTCGATCTGGAACTGGTGGAGACCACCCGAGCGGACGACACCTGCGACGGTTGGCCCGCCGAGAAAGCGGTCCGGAAAGTCTTCGACGAATGCCCCCACGGCCCGACGCCGTAGGGCACAACAGACCGAGGTGGAGACGGACGACCCCTCCGGGGCCGTCCATCCCGTCGCTCGTTCGACCACGCACCCTACACGACACGCGTCCCGAGGACCGCCACCTCTTCCGATGGCGCGCTCTCTCCGACGATGTTGACGGCGACGACACGGTACGTGCACATCTTCCCGAGGGTGCAACCATGGTCCGCGAAGCCGGTCGTCGTGCCGTTCGTCGTGCCGACCTTCTCGAACGGTGCCTGTCCCGGACCGTCGCTCCGGTAGACGTCATATTGGACGACGGCCGTCCCTCCGTCATCGGCAGGGGCGCTCCAGACCAGGTCGACGATCCCACCGAGCGGGTCCCGTTCGGCCTCCAGGTCGCGCGGTGGCGAGGACAGGTCGAACGTGGTCGCCCGCACCTCGACGGATTGCGGACCTTCGTCGCTCGCCGTGATCGCACTGACGCGATAGTACCACGTCGCTCCGTCGCCGAGGCCCGTGTGCACGAAGCCGGTCTCGTTGTCCGGCAGGACAGCGACGATCGCCATCGCGGTGGGGGTGGTCCCGGCGTAGACGTGGTAGCCGGTGACGCCGGCGAGCGAACCGCTCACGGGGGGTCGCCAATCGAGCGACACCGCACCGGGGCCGGGCCCGGCCGACGCGGTGACGGATTGTGGTGCCGACGGCTGGAAGCGGACGATCTCATCCAGGGTGCCGTCGAGGTCGTCACCCCCGAAGATGTACGCCCTGTTCGCCGTCGACACGGTGCTCGTGCCTCCGCGCGGCGAAGGGAGGTCGCCGATCACGAGGACCTCTCCGTTCCGCGGGTCGAAACGCAGGATCTCGTCACGCGCCTCGGTGTCGTTCACGCCGCCGAAGACATAGGCGTAGGTCCCGTCGAACGTGGCCGACGTGTACCAGCGCTCGCTCGGCAGGGCGTCCGCCATCGTCTGGATCTCCGCCGTGCGCGGGTCGAAGCTCAGGATCTGCGTGCCGACATGGCATGCGGGATGACAGGAGCTTGCGGACGTTCCGTCCGTGTCCTCATGCCCACCGAACAGGTAGACGAGGCCCGTGCCGTCCAAGCCGGCAACCGGCGGGACGTAGACCGCGCTCATGCCCCACATCGGCTGAGGCATCTGGGTGGAGTGGATCTCGAACGTGTCGGTGGCCGGGTCCAGCACACCGATCTGGGCGCCGACGTGGCAGCCGGGATGACAGGACCGCGCGGAGGCGTGGGGGTCGTCCTCCAAGCCTCCGAAGACATAGACGAGACCCGTGCCGTTCACCTGTCCCGTCGCGTCGGTCTCCGGTGGGACGTAGACGCTCGCGGTGCTGTGCCGTGGAGCGACATCCGTCTCGATGATCTGGAACGTAGCTCCGCTCGACGCGCTGGCGTCCGCGTCGACGGCGTCCGGTGCGAACTTCAGGATCTGGGTCCCGACGTGGCACATGGGATGACACGACGAGGCCGAAGGACCTTCCGTTTCCGTCTCGTCGCCGAAGAAGATATAGGCGCTGCGGTTTGCGGGCACCCATGCAGCGCTCGTCGCGTGGCGTGCGCTCGGCATGGTGGCGACCACCTCATTGCTCTCGTTCGCGAGATCGAAGCGGACGACCTCATCCAGGCTCTGCCCGTCCGACAGGTTCCCTCCGAGGCCGCCGATGACGAACGCCGTGTCCTGCACCTGGACGGCAGCGGTCAAGGTCCGTGCGGACGGCAGGGGAGCCGGCGGTTCGGTCGGCGGATGGGTCGAGGCGAAGACGGTCGGTGACGGGTCGCTCGCACCTTCGCTGTTCGTCGCGATGAGGAGGTAATGGTAGGCCGTACCGTCCGCCAAGCCGCTATCGACGTAGGCGTATCGCGAAGTGGCGTCGGGGTCTTCGAGGGAAAGGTCCTCCACCAAAACGTCCACGACGAGTGCGAGGTCGGTCGGGTCCGTTCCGCGATGGACCTCGACATGAGAAGGTGCCGTCGCCGGGTCGTCCTCGACGAGCGCGAACCGCAGGGTCACCTCACCCGGTCCGGGTCCGGCGCGAGCCGAGATGTCGTAGGGCGCCATCGGGACGGCATCGATGCGGAGCGACAGCACACTCGAGAGCGGCCCTTCGCCCGCCACCGTGACGGCCGAAGCGGCATAGTACCGTGTGTGTCCAGCAGGGTAGGTCGCATCGATATGGGTCCCGCCGGTAGGGCCGGCGGTCGCGATGAGCCCGAGCACCGTCGGGTCGTCGCCGCCGTACAGCCGGGTCTCCTGGACCTCGGCGCCCCCATCGTCCGGTGACGCGCCCCATGAGACGTTGTAATGGTCGAGCCCTGCCTGCCCCCAGAGCTGGGGCGGATCCGGGAGGCTGAACGTCGTCGCCGCGACCACGTCGGTCAGCGGCCCGAGCCCGACGAGGCTCCTTGCCGCCACCTGGTAACCGTGGGTTTCACCATAGCCCAGACCGCCGTCGACGAACGGCGGCTCCTGCACCTCGGCCCACATCGTGCCGTTCCGGAAAACGGCGTAGGACGTGACCTGGGACCCGCCGTCGTCGAGCGGTGGACCCCATCCGACCGTGATCTCTCCGCCCCCGGCCCCGGCCGCTGCCGAGGGGTCCTGCGGCACACCGGGAAGGTCGAAGGCGGCGCCGTGGGTCGTGGCGCTCGCTCCGGCGCCGTGGCAATCGTAGGGGGTGACGCGATAATGACGCAGCGCGCCCGCGTAGAGACCGGATTCGATGAAGAGGGTCGTCTTCTGGACATCAAGGACCTTCCAACCGAGCCCGTCCGGGCTGCCGTCGATCCGATATGAGGTGACCTGGCACTGCGAGCTGCTCGTCGGCGCGTTCCAATCGACCGTGATCTGGCCGACATTCGGACCGCCCGTCGCGACAAGGTCCTGGACGGGGTCGGCCGCGTTGGGCCGGGACGCACTACCGGGTCCGCCGGCGAGGACCGTCAGGATGAGGATACCGGCGAAGACGAGGGCGAGCGCACGGGTCCGCACCGGCCGAGCGTCATCGTATCCCCGTCTCGGGTTCTTTTCGTCGTGGGTCCGCCGGTCAGGTCGGTTCCGCTTCGTTTCCATGGACGCACCTTATTGCACAGCCCAGGTCCGAAGCGTGTATAACCGTTGACGGAAAACTGATGGACAGGAAAGAAACGTTCTTGGGATGACATATCTACCACTAAAAGGCGGTGGTGTGGGTCGCGATGCGCCCGCGGGAGCGTCGTGGCAGGCCAGGCCCCCGCGCCACGAACCGCCCCACGTGTGGCTGCGGTCGGCCCGCCGACTCGCCGCTCGGTGTTCGGCGTTCCCCACGGACCGACGCCATGAATAGAAAAGAGGTGGAGAGGAGAGGAGGTCGAGCCCACTACAGGCCGTCATGGACGCCGCCGTTCACTGTTTCCCGGACGACCGCTCCGGCGTCATGCGTTGGCGGTTCGGTACGCGACCGGTCTTCGGCGGTGTGCCCACCTCGGTCGGTTCTTTGGTGACATGCGTCTCCTCGTCCGGCGGGAGCTTGTGGAGCTTGGTCGGCGCCCGGAGGATCGGCCCGAGGCGCTTCGCACCGGTGCGGACCCTTGTCCGGTCGGTGGCGTCATGGGTCTCATCGAGCATCACCGCGTCGACAAGGCGCTTCGTCACGGTGGCGATGTCGCCGATGCTCACCACGCCTTCGAGTTCGTCATAGGCGTTCACGACCGGCGCACGACGGATGACCCCTGCACTGCGCAGGGTGTCGACCGCGGCGAAGACGTTGTCATCCTTGTGCAGACGCGCCGTGTCCTCGGTCATGCACTGGTTGACCGGCGTGTCGCCGTTCTTGCCGTTGCCGAGACCGTCGCAGGTGATCATCCTGTCCGTCACCATGCCCGCTACCTTTCCATCACGCAGGACCACGACGGACCCCACCCGGTTGTCCCGCATAAGACGCGCCACATCCTGGATCGGGCTCTCGAAATCGCACGTGATGGGATTCTTCGTCATGATCTCTTCTACAGTCAGCATCGATTCCGCCAACAGGACAGTTGTCCCAGAGACACAAGGAGTGTGTCGTTCGCGGCAATGGACGGAGGACCGAAGCGGGACACCGCGAAGCGTCAGCGTTGGACATGTCCCCAGCCAACGGGTGGCTCGTGGAGAGCATCGTGCGCCGCGGAAGGTCAGACGATCTTGGTGCCGACCACGGAGACCGTGTTGGAGTAGGGACCCGTCCCGACCGCATTCACCGCCCAGACACGGTAATCACAGATCTCGCCGAGCGTGCACGCCGTGTCGGTGAAGGTCGTCGCCGGTGCCTGGACGAACGCGATGTGGGTGAAGAAGCTCTCCAACGGCTGTTCTCGCTTGAAGACCCAGTACTGCGTCACCGAGGTGCCACCATTGTCCGCAGGCGCGTCCCAGGACAAGTGCACGTTGCCGTTCAAGGTCCCTGTCGACGCCTGCAGGTTCCGGGGTGCGGACGCGATGGTGAACGTCTTCGCCGACGCTTCGTTCGACTGCGGCCCCTCGTCCGTGTCCGAAACGGCGCTCACCCTATAGTAACGCGTCACGCCGTTTGCGAGCCCCGAATGGACGAACGTCGTCTGCGTGTCCGGGAGCACCGCAAGGAGCGAAAGCCCCTCTGGTGACGTACCCCCATAGACACGATACCCCACGACGTCCGCAAGGAACTCGTTCACGGGCGGATCCCACTCCAACCGGATCTTCCCCGGGTCGGGGCCCGCCGACGCTTCCAGGCCCTGGGGTGCCGCCGGGTCGAACCGGACCACAGCATCGAGCGTCTGCTCCCCGTCGTCACCCCCGAAGACATAGACTTCCTCGCCCGTGAAGATGGAACTCGTGCCACCGCGCTCGGATGGCAACTGGCCGATGACGATGACCTCGCCGGTGGCGGGGTCGAAGCGTAGGATCTCATCGATCGGACCCGTGTGGTTCTCGCCACCGAAGATGTAGGCATAGACCCCATCATAACTCGACGAGGTGTACCAACGCTCGCTCGGAAGCGCGTCCCCCATCACGTCGATCTTGCCCTCGACCGGGTCGTAGGAGAGGATCTGGGTGCCGATCATGCACATCGGATGGCACGAATTGCCGGAAGCGCCATCATCCGATCCGTGCCCACCGAAGAGATAGATCTTGCCAGACCACTCCTCGCCGGGGACGGACGGAACATAGACGCCACTCGAACCATAGAACCCTTGCGGCAAGGTGACGCCATGGATGTCGAACTTGTCCAGAAGCGGATCCAGGATGCCGATCTGCGAGCCGACATGACACATCGGATGACAGGACGAACCGGACGGCCCCGAATCGTCAT
Organism: Methanobacteriota archaeon; assembly: GCA_019347805.1. GTDB lineage: Archaea > Thermoplasmatota > E2 > JACPAO01 > JAHWKR01 > JAHWKR01. The sequence continues at coordinate 1,807 of JAHWKR010000065.1, read as the reverse complement.
GCAGACCACCGAAGACATACGCCAAACCTGTTCCGTTCATCTGACCTGTCTCATTGAACTCCGGCGGCACATAGACACCCGCCGTGCTGTGCCGGGCAGAGACGTTCTCATCGACCAGGATGAACTCGAACGACCCTGTCGACGATGCCGATGCACCCGCCACATCGACCGGCGGCGTATACTTCAGGATCTGCGTCCCCACGTGGCACATCGGATGGCACGACGAGGCACCCGCCTCCGTGCTGTTGTTCTGATGCCCGAAGAAGATGTAGGCGCTCTGGTTCCCAGGCACCCACACCGAACTCGTCGCATGTCGAGGACTCGGCAGGTGATCGACCACCTGGTTCGTCTCGTTGAACGGATCGAAACGTACGATCTCGTCGATGCTCGACCCGTCCGACACGTTCCCCGCCAGACCACCGAACACATAGCCATGCCGGCCATCGAACACCGCCGACGTGAGCGTGCGGCCCGACGGCAGGGGCTCCGGCGGCTCGCTCGATGTGTAGGTCGAACCGAAGACCAGCGGCGAAAGCGTCCCTTCACCTTCGTCGTTCACCGCGGCCACAGCATAGTGATAGGTCGTACCGTCGTAAAGACCACCGTCGGTGTAGGTGTAGGCCGTCATGCTGCCCGCCGGAGCGGACGACAGGTCCCCGAGAGCCGGCGATGCGATCAAGGTCAACTCGTCCGGCTCGAGACCCCGATAGATGTCGAATCCGGTGACCGGCACTCCGCCGTCGTCGGAAGGCATCTCGAAGCCCAAGGTCACCTCTCCGGGTTGCGGACCCGAGCGGGCCGAAACGTTGGCCGGTGCATCCGGCGCGCCGAACGTGCGCTCCGAAACGAGCTCCGAGAGCGGCCCTTCTCCCGCCACCGTGACCGCGGAGGCCGCATAGTGGCGCCAATGGCCATCGGGATGGCCTGAATCGTCGAAAGACCCTCCGGACGGGCCGGCGATGGCCAAAAGCGTCAGGTTCACCGTGTCGTTGCCGCCGTAGAGACGCGTCTCGTCGACCGGCGCGCCGCCGTCGTCCGGCGATGCCCCCCAACTCACGTTGATGGATCCTGATCCGGACATGGTCGAGACCGAAGGCGGCGCCGGCAGGTCGAACGTCGTCGCGCACGCCGAGAGGCCGTAGGGGCCCTCGCCGACCAGGTTGATCGCGGCGACACGATAACACCACGTGGCGTTCGTACCCAGACCTGAGTCCGTGAAGACCGTCCCCTGGATCAAGTCGACCTCGGCCCATGGGTCGGTATCGTTCGCGCGGCGCTCGACCGTGTAGTTCTCGACCGGGGTCCCGCCATCGTCAAGCGGCGGATCCCAGGAAACGGTGATCTCTCCAGCGCCCGGTCCCGTTTGCGCGGACAGGTTCTCCGGCTCGGAGGCGACATCGAAGGTCGTCGCAGAGACCGGGGCGGAAGCCGGGCCCGGACCGACCAGGTTCGAAGCCACGACCTCATAGGCGTAAGCGGTCCCGTTCGCCAAGCCGGTGTCCAGGTACGACAAGGACGACGTGTTCACGATGAGCACCCCGTCGCGGTGGACCGCATAGTCGGTGACCTCGGTCCCGCCGTCGTCCGCGGGTGGTTGCCAGGACAGCGATATCTCGTTCGCACCCGGTCCGGCCTCGGCGCTCAGGTTCTGCGGTGCCGAGGGCACGTCGAACGTCGTCGTCGACACGACCGCCGAGGACGGCCCCTCACCGACCGCGTTGACCGCGGTGATGGCATAGGAATAGGTCGTGCCATCCGTCAGGCCGCTGTCCGCATAGGAGCTCGACGACGTGTTGGCGACGAAAGC
>JAHWKR010000042.1 GCA_019347805.1 Methanobacteriota archaeon | reverse complement strand
GAGAGTAAGGGCTGGGTAAGACGGGTGCCAGCCGCCGCGGTAATACCTGCAGCCCGAGTGGTGCTCGTTATTATTGGGCCTAAAACGTCCGTAGCCGGGTCGCTAAATGCCTGGGTAAATCGTGCCGCTTAACGGTACGAATTCCAGGTAGACTGGCGGTCTTGGGACCGGGAGAGGTCGGAGGTACTCCAGGGGTAGGGGTAAAATCCTGTAATCCTTGGGGGACCACCAGTGGCGAAGGCGTCCGACCAGAACGGATCCGACGGTCAGGGACGAAGCCCTGGGGCGCAAACGGGATTAGATACCCCGGTAGTCCAGGGTGTAAACGCTGCTCGCTTGGTGTTGGCGATCCTACGAGGGTTGCCAGTGCCGGAGAGAAGTTGTTAAGCGAGCTGCCTGGGGAGTACGGTCGCAAGACTGAAACTTAAAGGAATTGGCGGGGGAGCACCGCAACGAGTGGATTGTGCGGTTTAATTGGATTCAACGCCGGAAAGCTCACCGGGAGCGACCTAGATATGTGGGTCAGGCTGATGACTTTACCTGAATCTAGGAGAGGTGGTGCATGGCCGTCGTCAGTTCGTACCGCAAGGCGTTCTGTTAAGTCAGATAACGAACAAGACCCTCACCCCTAATTGCCACCTGCACCTCCGGGTGTGGAGCACATTAGGGGGACCGCTGGCGCTAAGTCAGAGGAAGGTGAGGTCAACGGTAGGTCCGTATGCCCCGAATCTCCCGGGCTACACGCGCAATACAAAGGGCGGGACAATGGGTTTTCGACATCGAAAGGTGAAGGTAATCCCGAAACCCGCTCGTAGTTCGGATTGAGGGTTGCAACTCACCCTCATGAAGGTGGAACTCGTAGTAATCGCGGATCAACAACCCGCGGTGAATATGCCCCTGCTCCTTGCACACACCGCCCGTCAAACCATGCGAGTAGGGTCTGAGTGAGGATTCTCTATTTTGGGGAACTCGAACTTAGGCTCTGCAAGCGGGGTTAAGTCGTAACAAGGTATCCGTAGGGGAACCTGCGGATGGATCACCTCCTAAGCAATATTCGAACGTCGTATCGAGGCCTCGGCCTTGGTAGGCGGGCGGATCAGGCACCAATTCTCTGTTGCCGGACTCACACTCGCCAGCTCTCCGTGCCGATCGGTCTCGGGCCCACGGGCCCGTAGATCAGTTGGTAGATCGTCCGCTTTGCAAGCGGGAGGCCTCGGGTTCGAGTCCCGACGGGTCCACTGCGACCGTCAGGGGCTACGCTTGTCACGGCTTATGCCTGACCTGCTGTACGCCCCGTCGGGTCGACCAAAACCCGGGGCCACGACACGGAGCGCTTCACAGTCACAGCCATCTTCGGATGGCTTCACAGTGACCCCTGTTCGGAACCGCGAGGATCCTTACAGGAAGGGCCTAGGCGCCGTACCTTCTAGAGGGGTACGACCGGACGCGCGGTCTCGTTCCGAGACGGCGTCCATGCCGATTATGGTCACCGCAGACATGCACCCGCCCCGCACGAGCGTGGGGCAGGTCTGAGCATGCTTGTGGATGCATACGCGACCTGGACGTAAAGATTGAGCCAGTTGCTACAGCAGTTGAGGGATCGCTTGGCTCAGGAGCCGATGAAGGTCGTGCCAAGCTGCGATATGCCCCGGGTAGGCGCAAGGAGCCTATGAACCGGGGATGGCCTAATGGGACCTCCTGTCGCAAGACACTCGCATTAGCGAGAGGTAACCTGCCGAATTGAAGCATCTTAGTAGGCAGAGGAAAAGAAATCAATAGAGATGCGGTGAGTAAAGGCGATCGAAAACCGCATAGGGCAAACCGAATCCCCATGGGGAACCATGGGGAGATGTGGAGTTGTAGGCCCAGGTACATCCCAAGCCAGAACCTGAAGTCCACTGGAACGTGGCGCCCAAGAGGGTGATAGCCCCGTAGGGGTAATGGTATGGATGAGTCCTGGGACCCTTGAGTAGCGTGCATTGGAAATTGCGCGCGAACTGGGACGCATAGAGTTCCAACCCTAAACACTACCTGAGACCGATAGCGCAATAGTAGCGTGAGTGAAAGCTGAAAAGTACCCCTTACGGGAGGTGCAAAGAGCGTGAAATCAACTGCTTACAGACTGATACGGCGTGAAAGCGAAAGCAGCGTCGTATCGTCCGTTTCGAAAAATGGGCCAGGGAGTTCCTGGGCATGGCGAGGTTAACCGCTTACGCGGGAAGCCGTAGGGAAACCGAATCTCCGCAGTTTACGAGGGAGAAGGTGTGTTCGCCTCGAGTCATGTCCACGATACCCGAAGCCAGCCGATCTATTCCTGGGCAGGTTGAAGCCCTTCGAAAGAGGGGTGGAGGACCGTAGCAGTGCTGATGTGCAAATCGCTTGTGTGACCTGGGTATAGGGGTGAAAGTCCAATCGAGACTGGAAATAGCTGGTTCCCGCCGAGACTGCTCGCAGGCAGATCTTGGACGAGGTCGTCCGTGTGGTAGAGCGACTGAATGTGGGTTTAGGGGGCGAAAGCCCTCGGCTCGCTATCAAACTCCGAACATGCGGACACTGTAGACTCCGGGTAGTGAGGGCATCTGGGGTAATCCTGGTGTCCAAAAGGGAAACAACCCAGCGTCATGTTAAGGTCCCAAAGTTCCAGCTGAGTGTCATGCAAACAGCGTCCACAGTCAGAGACAACCAGGAGGTGGGCTTAGAAGCAGCCACCCTTCAACGAGTTCGTAACAGATCACTGGTCGAGATTGTGGGCCTGGAAAATGGACGGGGCTATGCTGGACACCGAGACATGACCGCACCGAAAGGTGATCGGGTAGGCGGGCGCAGTGCATGGGTGGAAGCAGGGCCGTAAGGTCCTGTGGACCGTGTTCTGACGAGAATCCTGGTGAAAGTAGCAGCTAAAGTACGGTGAGAATCCGTACCGCCGAAGGGGCTAGGGTTCCTCGACGATGTTCATCAGTCGAGGGTTAGTCGATCCTAAGGTGTTCCTTAACCGAGAACATCGAAAGGGAAGCAGGTTAATATTCCTGCACTTCGGAGGCATTTGTCCGATCTTTGACGCATCCGGCTAAGCCTTGCAGGGTCGTCGCCCTGTACAAGCGTATTAAGGCGGGGAAGAACCGTAATGGTGAGAACCTGCCCAAAGCGTGATGTGCCTCCCTCTAGGGAGGTTTGGCTGATGCCAGGTGCCCGTGAAAAGAAGGTCGGGATGTAGTCTTCGGATCCGTACCGAGAACTGACACAGGTGCCCCTAGCTGAGAAGGCTAAGGCGTGTCGGCTTAATCAAGGCAAGGGAATTCGGCAAATTAGCCCTGTAACTTCGGGATAAGGGGTGCCAGCCCAGTGAACGGGCTGGTCGCAGTGACAAGGGCGCTCCGACTGTTTAATAAAAACACAACGAGCTGCTAGTTCGAAAGGATGTGTATAGCTCGCGAATCCTGCCCAGTGGCGGTATCTTAAACCCCGGTTCAACGGGACGAAGGACCGCTAAACGGCGGGGGTAACTATGACCCTCTTAAGGTAGCGTAATACCTTGCCGCTTAATTGGCGGCTTGCATGAATGGCCTAACGAGAGCGCCACTGTCCCTGCCTTGAGGCCGGTGAAATCGACTTACTGGCGCACAGTCCAGTACCCTCTAGAAGGAAGCGAAGACCCCATAGAGCTTTACTGCAGTCTGTCGTTGTCGTACGGTACTTGATGTGTAGCGTAGGTGGGAGCCGTCGAAGCGCGCGCGCTAGCGTGCGTGGAGGCACCAATGAAACACCACCCTTCTTGTGCCGTACGACTAACTCCGTCACCATGCGGGGGACATCGATAGGTGGGCAGTTTGGGTGGGGCGCCACACGCTCAAAAAGATATCAAGCGTGCCCAATGGTCTCCTCAACCAGGTCAGAAATCTGGTGTCGACTGCAAGGGGAAATAGGAGGCTTTACTCGGATCGGCCCAATAACGATCGGAGTTGCGAAAGCAGGGCCTAGCGAACCATCCATGATTATCCATGAGTCAGGATGATAACAGAAAAGTTACCTTGGGGATAACTGAGTTGTCTTCAGTAAGAGCCCACATCGACCTGAAGGCTTGCTACTTCGATGTCGTCTCTCCCAATCCTGGTGCTGCAGCAGGTGCCAAGGGTGGGGTTGTTCGCCCATTAAAGGGGATCGTGAGATGGGTTTAGACCGTCGTGAGACAGGTTTGTTGCTAACTTCTAGAGGCGTTGATGATTGAGGGGAAAGGACCTTTAGTACGAGAGGAACAGGGTCCTGTGGCCACTGGTTTACCTGTTGTCCGACAGGGCAGAAGCAGGGCAGCTACGCCATAAGCGATAAGTGCTGAAAGCATCTAAGCACGAAGCGCGCCCCGAGACGAATCATCCTAGGACCCCCGTAGAAGACGGGTTTGATAGGACCGGGGTGTACGCACCAAGCTCACGCGAGGTGTTCAGCCCGCGGTTACTAAACGTCCATGAACTGGCTCAATCTCTTCAAACAGGTCGCGTATGTATACGAATCCGAGGAGGATCGGAAGATCCCCCTTGGACCTCCACGGTCACCGTTCCGGTGACCATTCAGGTTCAAGGGAGGTTCGACGGTCATAGCGGTGGGGTCCCACCTGTTCCCATCCCGAACACAGAAGTTAAGCCCGCCTGCGTAGTTTGTTGTACTGTTGTGCGAGAGCCAACGGGAAGCTTGCAACGCTGTCGACCTCCCTCACTCTCCTCCTTCACGCCCTTCGGGGCGACGAGCCCGTTTCCACATCCGGTGGGGACGGGCTTTTTTGTTTTCGCGCGACCGAGGGTCGTTTTCCTTCTGGTGTTCAGGTCGCAAAGACGCGTAGGGCCGGCCTTCGTTCCATCACCTGGTGCTTCCGTGCTTCGCGGCAAGGACCGCGTTGGCACGACCCATTTCCCTACGATAATGTTAAATGGCCTCATGGTGGCTCTGCCACTATGGGTGGTCAACGGCGGGCGTTCGCATCCTCTATCGTATTGATCGCCCTCTTCTTTGCCGGTTGTGCCAGCGACGAGGATGTCCGGCCGTTCCATGGTGACCTTGAGAGCGCAGATTGGTCGCCCGGCTATTCGTGGACCTGGTCGACCAGCAGCAAGACGCCTTTTTTCGGTACCGTGAACGGTTGGTTCACCAAGACCGTGGTGGAAGGCGAGGATGATCGCTTCGAGGAGCCCGTCCATTGGTTGTGGCTGGAGGACGGCGAGGATTACTACGCGCTGCACTCGTCTCTCTATGTCCCGGTCATGCCGGGTTCGGAGCTGCAGGCGTTGGCCGCGTCTGACCTGCGGGTGCTCGGCGCCCACGACCCCGTCCGACCGACGGACTGCGAAGACGATCCCCTCTGGTTCGAAGTGCTCCCGCGCGGCTCCGAGTTCGCGTTCAGTCTCCCCATGGCGGGGAGCGAGGCGCCGCAGATCGACGGCGGCGAGTCGGGCCTGACGTCCCGCGTGGACGCGCAGAGCGTGACCGTCCCCGCCGGTACGTTCGACGCGGTCCGTGTGCGGTCGGTGTGGGAATGGGAGGGAGCCCGCGACGAGTGGACCGTCTGGTATGCTCCCGAGGTTGAGAACGTCGCGAAGGCGGATCATCGCGCGATATCGCGTTCAGGAAGCGTCTCGACCGCCTCCTATCTGATGGAATCGTTCTCGTTCGAAGAGCGGGTCCTTCAGGCACCTGAGATCAGGACCCTCGCAGACCGTTTGGCGGAAAAGTCCGCTGCGGATCGGCTCGAAGGCGTCGCGATCGCCACCGAGGCTTCGTCGCCCATGAACACGGCAGGGTCTGAAGATGTGGAGGTGACGTTCGGGCTTCGTCACGTCCCGGGTGCTTCTTCGCACCGGCTCGTGTCGGTACCATCGCTGGATGGTCTCGATGTGCCGGAGCTGGATGAGACGCCCCTATGGTCCCTTTCGAAAGACCGGAAGGAGGTCGCCACCGCCGAGGGCATGACCGTAACGTTCCCGTTCGACAACGCCGGCTTCTATGAGATCGATGTGCAGGTACCCGGTGAGAGAGGTTTTCCGTTCTGTGATGACGATCCTGATGATCTCATGTTCCCAGAGTTCTCGGGAATGTTCTTTACGAAGTGGGAGGAGACATATGACGTGCGTGTCCTCCCCGGCGTGAACGGGCGGTCGGAGTTGGGTTCGTTCGAGGTCCTGCCGGGGGGACCCCGGATCACGACAGTGGCGAACGTGTCGTTCGCGACCGAGGACCACCACGATAAGCCCCGAGTCGTCCTGGTCGCACCGGACGGCACAGAGGAGGCGTCGTTCCACAGGGACGAGCATGTCGTCTTCTCACCGATCGCCGGGACCTGGAGGATATTCTGGGAGAGTCGCGGAACCGAACTGGCGCCGTTCACTTACTCACCGATCGTGACCGGACACGAGGCGAAGGTCACGGTGACCCACGGGTACTGAGGCGGCGCGACCGTCCTGCCGGGAGAGAAAAAATGGTCCGCCTAGGATCCGCGACGAGGTCACGGCGTCCGCGGAGCATCAGTACCGTTCGATCCGGACCTCGTCGGTGTGCGGGAACCGTTCGTCCCGGGTCAGGACCGACTCGCCGCGGGTCTGTGCAAGGGCAGCGATCTGGACGTCGACCCGTCCTGGTCGCTTTCCGGCCAGTTCGAGCCGCGCCTCGAGGTCGCCGGCGATGCGGGCCTGGGCGGCGTCGAATGGAACGACGGGAAGGGCCGCTTCGAGGCTTTGGATGCGTGCGCGTTCGGCTTCGGGATCGTGGTGGAGCCCCGCGCCGTACTCGAGCTCGTGAAGGACCACGGCCGGCATCCAGAGCGGTTCGTTCCGTGCCACGAGGTCATCGAGTTTGTTGAGGGCGTTCGTGTCACCGCTCAAGATGTCGATGATGAAGGTCGTGTCGGCGATGGTCATCGGTCCAGCATCCCGCGGATGCGCTTGCCGCGCTCTTTGGTCGCCTTCCGGCGTCCTCGTTCGATGCTCTTCCGATAATGGTCGGCCACTTCGCTTGACATGGTGCCCGCCAAACGACGGAGTGCGTGTGCCCCGGTCAGCCGGCGGACGAGGTCGCTGAAACTCTCGTCGTCTCGTTTTATGGCGGCGAGGCGCTGGTAGGCATCGTCCGAGAGGCCGATGGTCTTCGTCACAGTTTTGTGTATGTGCACAAACACATATTATACGTTGCGGTGTCCTGTTCCGGCTGGTCGAGTGGAGGTGGAGGAAGAGACAGGAGCGGTTCACTCAAGGATCTCGTCCATGTCGTCCACGTGGTCGAGTCCGCCGAGGATGCCCCAGAAGACGTCGGCGAGTGCGATCCCGACCCGGTCGACGCGCAGGTCGTAGGCGCCCGCGGGTCCGCGGTGGTCGACGTTGGGAGAGGCGGAGTTGATGAGGTACTGGTCGCTGCCTTGCGGGTGGTCGAGGGTCACTTTTCCGGCGCTCGTGCCGGCGCCGGAGAAGCCGCGGATGGCGAGGACCGTCTCATCGTGGTCGAAGGTGCCGGCGACACCGTCCTGGACGTTCACGGCGCCTTCGGGTCCGAACAGCGTGCTGAACGAGGCGCCGGTGCCCTCCATGGTCTTCTCGTCGAACCCGATGACGGAGGTGCTGCCGGCCTTCGAGGTGACTGTGAAGGGGTCACGGCAGCCGATCTCGAACTCGAACCCTTGCCTGGTCTCGTCGCCGAAGGTGACATCCATCGTGTCGAAGGCGGCGAAAGTCCAGGTCTCGTTGCCGCGGAAGTGGTCGCCCCAGGTCCAACTCCGACCGGCCCAGAAGCCTCCGGAGAAATCGGTGATGTCGCGTGTGTCGACCGGTCCGGCGTGCGCTTGGGCGACGTAGGTCAGGGTGCTGCCACCGGAGCCAGCGGACCAGCCTCCGTCGTCGGACATCTTGATCCGGCGCAATCCGGTGCCGTCGGAGCGTCCGGCGGCGCCCATGTAGACCATGCAGGCGTTGTCGGCGCCATAATCGACGCCGATCTCGACCAGGATGTCACCGGTGTGGTTTGCCGGAGTGGACCAGACGAACTTGTTGGGGTGGTCCGGGATGGGTTCGTGGAACGCCGAGCCGGTCGGGAGGTTCGCAAGGGCAAGGATCGTCACGGCCGTGAAGGCCCACCGGGTGCCACGCATAAGGGGATACCTGAGACGTCAATAAAACGGTTTTTGGTTGGATCGTGAAACAGGGACCGCCGGCCTCTCTCGAGGATCTGACGCATCGCGAGCCTGATATCGGGTCGGACCGGCTGGAAGGGTGACAAATCGGTCCATTGTGACCTGACTTTTGTCGGTCCACTTCGATATTCCCTCCTGATCGTCCTTGGAGTCGTGATGGACCTCGCGAGGGTCAAACGGTGATGGCGCCGAGCACTTCCTCCGCCGCACCCTGCAGGTCCTCAAGACACATCTCGACCCGTTCAAGGTGCGTGCGGTGGGTGAGGATGCAGACGCGCAGGGCGAAGCGGCCGTGCAGCCGCGTTCCGCTCAGATAGACCCGTTGGCGTCGGTTGACCGCGGCGAGGAAGCGTTCGTTCAACCGGTCGAGCGCTTCGTCGTCGAGCCCCGGTGGCCGCAGCCGGAAGGCCGTGACGGAGAGTTGCGGGGCGGCGAGCACCTCGATGTGGGGAAGTTTCTGGATGCCCGTGAAGACGACCTGGGCGAGGTCGAGTTTCTCGTCGAGGGCCGTGCGGAAGGTCGAGACGCCGAGCGCTTGGAGCGGCAGCCAGAGTCCGAGGCCGCGGTAGGGCCGGGACAGTTCGGGGCTCATGGTGCTGAAGTCGGCGAACTCGCCTTCGGCGGGTTGTGATGGAAGATAGTCGGCGTCGACGGCGTGGGCGCGCACGAGGTCGTCGCGGTCCTTGACGACCAACGCGCCGGTGCCGAACGGCAGGAAGAGCCCTTTGTGCGGGTCGAGCGTCACCGAATCGGCCGCCTCCGTCCCACGCAGTCGTTCCTTCCCGCGTTCAGTGAGGAGGAAGAACCCGCCGTACGCGGCGTCGATGTGGTACCAGAGGCCTTCCTCCCGGGCAAAACGCCCGATGCCCCCAAGGTCGTCGACCGCTCCGGTGTTGGTGGAGCCGGCGTTGCCGACGACGAAGAACGGCGCGCGTCCGGCGGTGCGGTCCTCGGCGACCATCCCACGGAGCGCCTCGAGGTCCATGCGGAAACGGTCGTCCGTCGGCACACTGCGCACGTTGCGCGCCGGGAAGCCGGCGAGGACGGCGGCCTTCGCGACCGAGTGGTGGGTCTGGTCGGAGGCATAGAGGACGCCATGCAGGAAGTCTTCGGGCAGACGTGCCCGTCGTGCGGTGACGATGGCGACGAGGTTGGCGATGCTGCCGCCGCTTGTCAGGATGCCGCCCGGCCGCGGGGTGCCGCCGACGTCGTAGCCGACCATGGTGCACATCCAGTCGAGGGCGTCCGCTTCCAGTTGCACGAGGGCGGGGGCGGCCTGCCAGACGCCGGTGTAGCGGTTGATGGCGTCGGCGACGAGGTCGGCGACGGCGCTGTGGAAGAGGCCTCCACCAGGAATGTAGGCGAGGTAGCCGGGCCCGGCGCTGTTGAACGACTCCGGCACCGCCTTGTCGAACACAAGGTCGAGCAATGTCTCAAGGTCGCGCCCTTCTTCGGGGATCGCGCCGCGCACCGCCCGTGCCGCTTCGGCGGGTGGACGTGTCGGCCCTGCGGGTTGGTGGGGAAGGCTCCCGATGTGGTCGATGATGCGGCTCATCGCGGCGTCGACCATGCGGCGCATCTCGGCGGCATCGGGCTCGAGGCGGGCCTGGGCGCGTCGGAGGGCGGGTTCCACGGGCCGGGGAACGGGGGAAGGGGTATGGGTGTTGCGGCCGTCAGTGCAGGACGAGCCAGCCGGCGTAGGTTACATAGCTCGCGATGAGCACCCAGCCTTCCCAGGCGCGCAGGGTCAGGCCGGTGATCAAGAAGGGCAGGAGGAGCAGGTTGGCCACCAGCGCGGCGCCGAGGTGGAGATTGGCGGAGGTGACGAGGGGGATGGGGGTGATGAGCGCGGTGACGCCGAGGATGAGGAGGAGGTTGAAGAGGTTCGAGCCGACGACGTTGCCGACCGCCATGTCGCGTTGTCCGGCGCGGGCGGCGGCGATGCTCGCGGCCAGCTCCGGCAGCGAGGTGCCGAGGGCGAGGACGACGAAGCCGGTGACGGCGTCGGGGATGCCGATGAGGGGGCCCAACAAGGTGGCGCCGCTCACGAGCCAGTCGCTCGCGATGGCGAGGCCGACGAGGCCACCGCCGAGGAACAGCAAGGCGCGGGGCAGCGAGAGGGGATGCACCACGGTCTCGACCGACGACCCATCGCGGACGCGCAGCATCGCGTAGGTGAGGAAGAGGACGAAGAAGGCCAAGAGCAGGAGCGCGTCGGAGCGGTCGAGGATGGAACGCCCGCCATCGACGAGGGCGTCGTTGGCGAGGACCGCGACGGCGAGCGTGGCGATGAGCGTGAAGGGGATCTCGAGGCGGACGGTGTCTGATTCGACCCGGAGCGGGGTGAAGAGGGCGGCCGCCCCGAGGACGAGGAGGACGTTCGAGACGTTGGAGCCCAATATGGTGCCCATGGCGAGCGCTGTCTCTCCGCGCAGGGCGGCGAGGCCGTTCACGAACAGTTCGGGCGCCGAGGTGCCGAAGCTCACCACGGTGAGGCCGATGAGGAAGGAGGACAGGCCGAGCCGGCGCGCGATGGCCGCGGCGCCGCGCACCAGGATGACCGAGGCGCCCCACAGGAGGGGGATGCCGAGGGCGAAGAGGGCGAGGTCGATGGCAAGCGGCACGGAACGGCGGGCACGCGGGCCGGTGGGATGGTCCTTTCGGAGCCCGACCCGTTCGCGAAGGCCTTTTAGGTGACCTTGTCTCCCCCGGATGGCCCGAGGCGCCCCCCATGCAGCCAGGAAGTGCAGGATACGACCAGGCAAGCACCGTCTTTTCCCCGGACGGGAGACTCTATCAGGTGGAGTACGCCCGCGAGGCGGTCCGCCGCGGTACCACCGCCGTCGGGATCCGTTTCAAGGACGGCGCCGTCGTGGTGGCCGAAAAAAGGGTGCCGTCGAAACTCATCGAGGCCGAGTCGATCGAGAAGATCTTCAAGCTCGACCACCACATCGGTTGTGCGACGTCGGGCCTCGTGGCGGACGCGCGCGCCATCGTCGACCGCATCCGCATCGACAGCCAGGCCAACCGCATCACCTATGACGAAGCGGCGACGGTCGAGCATCTTGTGAAGCGCCTGTCCGATTTCCTTCGCTCGTTCACCCAGTACGGCGGGGCGCGCCCCTACGGCATCGCGCTCCTTGTCGTCGGTGTCGACGAGACCGGTCCGCGTCTTTTCGAGACCGACCCGTCGGGTGCGGTCTTGGAGTACAAGGCGGCCGCCATCGGGCATGGCCGTGGCAAGGCGACGGAGCACATCGAATCGGAATACAAGGCCGACATGACGCGCGACGAGGCCATCGCCTTCGCGCTGAAGACGGTGCAGCTCGCCACCGAGGGTGCGCTCCCGGCCGACCAGGTCGATGTCGGTGTCGTCACGATGGACGCGCCGTTCCGCGTGCTGTCGCGCGATGAGACCGCGGAGTTCATCACCGCGTCGAAGTGACGGCGATGTGGAACCCGACCGGGTGCGGCCCGGCGTTGGCGAAGACGTTGACAGTGCGGGCGCCGTCGAGGTCCCAGAGGCCCCAGCGACCGATGGCGTCGTCCTGCCAGTAGAGGAGCCCCGGATGTTCCGGGTGGGGCATGATGCGGAGCGGGAGCCGCGTCTCGCCACGCGGGGCGTCCGGGTCGAGCGGCAGGGCTTCTGTCGTGACACCGGTCGTGATGTCGTGGACGGCGAGGAGGGGGTGGCCTTGGCGTGTGCGCAGGACGATGAGGAGCCGGTCGCCATGGACTTGCAGCGCTTCGGCGCGCGCCCCGTCGGGGAAGCGGGTCGTGTTGGTGCCGGGGACGGTATCGTCGGTCGGGTCGGCGACGGGGGAGCCTTGCAGGCGTTCCCGGGTCTGGATGGAAGTGAGCAATGCGGCGTTGTGCGCTCTGTCTTGGTGCAGGGCCCAGCAGAGCGATTCGGTGGAATGGCAGGCGATGTCGACGGGTCGGACCGTCGGGTCGGTCGGGAGGTCGACCGCGCCATGGAGGAGGGGCCCGAAGGTGCCTTTTCGGTGCAGTCGGATGTCGCCGCTGTCAGCGTCCAGGAGCGCGAGGACGCGGTCGGCGTCGTTGTAGGCGATCGCCTGGGTCCGTTGACCGGCTGGAGCGGCGAGTTCGCGGCGCGTGTGGGTCGTGGGGTCGAGTTGCACCAGGTTCCCGCCGTGGTCCGCCTGGACCGCGAATCCGGTGGTGCCGTCCCGTGACAGGATGAGCTTCGTCGCCGAGGAGAGAAGGCCGAGCGTGATGCGGGTCTGGTTGCCGTCTTCGGGGTCGATGACGGTGACGGCGGTGTCGGCGTCGTGGGTGACCCAGACGCGGCCGTCGGCGCCGTTCTGCAAAGTGGCGGGTCTGTCGGGGAGCGCGTAGAGCGCGACGTCGCGGCCGGTGGTGCGGTCGACGACCCAGAGGGCGCCTTCGCCTTCGCCGCGGGTCAAGAGGACGATGAGCCGCGTGACGTGCGCGGTGAGGGCGCGGGCATGCCAGTCGTCGCCGTCGGGGTGGAGGCCGCCAAGGCGCGTCCCGTCGGGGCCGGTCGCGCGCAGGAACGGGCGTTCGTTGTGCAGGCTCCAGGCGACGATGTCGGTGGGGGGCGTGACCGTGACCTCGAGCCAGGTGATGAAGTCGTTGCCGTTCGCTGTGGTGACGTTGATGCGGATGGCGTACGTGCCGACGCGGGTGTAGGTGTGTTGGACGACGTCGGGGGGCGCCATCGTGCCGTGGATGACATCGCTGCCGTCGCCGGGGTCGACGGCCCAGGCGAGGATGATGCTCTCGGTCTTGCGTGCGAGGCTCTTGTCGGCTGCGCGGATGGCGTCCTTGTCGATGAGGACGTGTGCGGTGAACGGGAGGACGCCGCGTTCGGCGGAGAGCGCGGCGTAGCGCGCTTCTCCGTCCTCTTCGGGTCGGCCGATGAATACATCGGTGGTGGTCTGGTAGTGGATGCGGTCCGGGTCGATGACGGTGAACGTGATCGTGTAGCGGCCGTCTGTGCGGTAGTCGTGCGTCAGCCGTTCGGGGAGGACCCCGCCGCCGCGGGCGACGCGGCTCTTGTCGCCCCAATCGAGGTTCCAGGAGTGGATGGGGGTGGGGGTCTCGAGGGTGGGGAGGACCGCCGCCGTGCGCTCCGTCACGGTGACCTTGAGCCGCGGCACCGGCACGGGTCTCTCCTCGACCATCACCGTCTCGGGGGGCGGTTCCACCGCCGGTGCGGGGGTGGGGTCGGGAGCAGGTCCACTGTCGAGGCACCCGGACAGGAGCGGTGCGAGAAGGGTGAGGAGAAGGATGGCCGCGACGGCGCGGCTCGGGAGGGGGTGCCGCACGCGTCTCGGGGAGTGGCGTCTGGGTATATCGACTTAACTACCGACTTATTGCCAAAAATGCACCAAAATGTGGTCAGCGTCGTCTAAAGCCGCGCCGAACGCTCTTATATGCGGGTCCGCACTTCTTCGACCATGGGTAGGACCTCCCCTCGCGGTAGGGGGACCATGTGGGCGATCCTGGTCGCCGTCGTGGCCACGCTCCTTCTGCCGTCCGTCACGGCCACGGTCCCCTACTCCGGGCCCGGCACGGCCGGCAAGGTCCCCATCGGTGACGGCGGCGCCTCCGCCCGCAACAACACCACGAGCGGCGAGGACGTCACCCACGTGGTCGTCACCGGCATCCCACAGGACGTCTGTCGCCTCGAGCTCGCCCCGGGCCTGGGCAGCCATCTTGTCTGGTCGGACAACGACACCGCCGCCCGCGTCTGGGGTGACGCAGGACGGACCAACATCCCGTTCCGTTTCCAGAGCCACTGGCGGCTCGACCTCTATGGCGCCTGCACCGTCGAGGTGACCGAGGACGGCGTCGTCTACCACGACCCGTCCGGACGGCCATTCGTCGCCCTCGCGGCGACGACCGGCGCCAAGAAACACGACGTCACCGCCAACACGCTCAGGCGCTTCAACATCACGGTCTACAACAACGGCACCGTCGACGACGTCCTCAACCCGGTCATCAAGAAGGCACCCACCGACTGGGACGTCCGCTGGCGACAGGATGTGCGACGCACCCCGATCGCAGCGGGCGGCGAGGTCGTCTTCCCGCTCGAGATGCAGGTCCCCCACCAGGCGCGTGGCTTCGCTTCCGTCACCATCGAATTCACCGCGATCGAGTCGCGCGAGACCCTGCGCGCCTCGGTCATGCTCAACGTCCTGCCGCCGCCGGCACCCTCGAAAGAAGAGGGGGACGAAGAAGCCCCCAACGGCCCGGTCGGCCCCCCGCCCGGCGAATACATGTGGGAGACCGTCCCCGCACCGGGGCCGGTCCTCGTCGTGCTCCTCGCCCTTGTCATCGCCCGCACCACGCGCCCGTTCATTCCTCGTCGCTGACGGCGCGGGTGCGCTCCGCCTCGCCCCGGATGCGCCGCTCGAGCCCTGCGAGATAGCCGGGCAGTTCCTCGACCGCGGAGACCTCGGAGTAAAGCGCAAGGCCCTTGCGGAGCGTCCGCTCGAGCCGCACACGCCCCTTCAGGTTGTCCCGCAGGTCGCGCGCGATGATGCCCCCCGTGCGGTCCCAATCGGTGAGAAGGATCGCCTCGGCATAGCGGCCGGCGAGGCGGTCGCAGAACGTGATGCGCGACGCACCCGTGTTGACCATGAGGATCTCCCCCTCCAGCCCCAATCGACGCAACGCCCGCACGTCCCGCTTGCCTTCGACGATGGCCGGGATCTCCCGATTCAACGCCACAAGCTCGTCGATGAGGCCCTCGAGGTGTTCGAGCCGCTCCTCGGGGGGCAGCATCAGGCGACCTCCTGCGCGAGCCGTCGCAGGACCTCACCGCGCGTGCTCTGCACCCCCACCGCCGTCGCGCCGAGGAAGGCCCGAACGATGGCGCACACCTCCCGGTTGGCCGTCCCGTCGCTCGGCGGCGCGGTGACACGCACCCCGCGACGCTCGCGCCACGGGTCGTAGCCGTCCGGGAACCGCGCCTCCCGCCCGCCGGCCGCGACCGACACGAAAAGGGCGGGGGCCCCCTCCACCCCCGCGACGGCGGCCGAAAAAGGGAAATCCATCCTGTGCTGACCACCGCCTGCCGGCATGAAGGGGTTTGCGCTCCCGGACGCGTGCGGTGCACCCGCACGGTCTCCCGCAAGGTTTGGGAGGCGAAGCGCGTCCAGGACGCGAGCGTCTCCCCCAAACGATATATAGGGGACCCTTTTTGCAAGCGCTACTCCGCCAGGAGAAGGGATAAATGACCACTGTCTACGATGTCCCTGCAGAGCCTCTGATCAAGAGGGCCGCAGCCGACCTGAAGAAGGAGAAGGCAATCCAGCCTCCGGAATGGGCACCTTTCGTGCGGACGGGCCGTCACGCCGAGAAGCCCCCAGAGGATCCAGATTGGTGGTACGTCCGCCTGGCCGCCGTCCTCCGGAAGGTCTACGTCAAGGGACCGATCGGTTCCGAGCGGCTCTCGGCCGAGTTCGGTGGCGCCGCTGACCGCGGTGTCCGGCCGGATGCGGCAGTGCGCGGTTCCGGTTCGATCGCCCGCAAGGCGTTGCAGCAGCTGGAAGAGGCCGAACTACTCGTGAACATCAAGGGCCGTGGTCGCACGGTGACCGGGAAGGGACGCGCCTTCCTGGACAACAACGCGCACGCGGTCAAGCAGGACCTCGTCAAGACGGTCCCTGCCCTGGCGAAGTACTAGAAGACCCCTAGGGTGTCTCCACATGTCCGAAGACGACGAGCTGGAGGCGCTTCGGCGCAGACGGATGGCGGAGTTGCAGAGGCAACAGTCGTCCGGTCAGGCCGAGGCGCAAGAGGCCCAACGTCGACGTGCCGAAGAAGAGGCCCAGAAAGAGGCCGTCCTTCGCGCCGTTCTGGACCAGGAGGCGCGCGAAAGGCTCTCCAACATCCGCATGGCGCGCCCCGACCAGGCCGAGGTGCTGGAACGACAGCTCGTGCTGCTCGCCCAGTCCGGAAGGCTCCGGGGCAAGCTCACAGATCAAGATCTCAAGGCGCTCCTTGCCCGGTTGTTCCCGCCGCAGCGGGACATCAACATCCAGCGCAAAGGGCACATCACAGAATGAGGGACCTCGTATGGCGACAGTCAAGCCCGCAGCCAAGAAACGCCGCCTCATGGCGGCGAACAAGAGCAACAGGCGTGTGCCGGCCTGGATCATCCAGCGCACCGCCCGGCGCTTCCTGCGCCACCCGAAGCAGCGCAACTGGCGCCGCAACACGCTGAAGATGTAGGGGTAGTAAGATGACCGAACTCGAGATGGAACGCATCTACACGATCCCCCTGCGCAAGGTCAAGGCGGGGTCCCGCAACAAGATGGCCAACCGCGCGGTGCGGGAGGTCCGTGAATTCCTCACTCGCCACATGAAGTCCGAGGACGTCTGGCTCGACGCCGCCGTCAACGAGGCGATCTGGGCACGCGGCATGTACACGGTCCCGTCCAAGCTGCGCGTCCGCGCCGTCAAGTTCGACGACGGTGTGGTCGAGGTCTCGCTCCCCGAAGAGGAGGCGACGACGTCGATCCGCAGCACGCTCAAGGAAGAGCGTGAGGCCAAGGCGCCCATCCTCGCCCGTGAGGTCGAGGAGGAGGACCTCGAGGAGGCCGCTGAAGAGGCCGGCATCGAGGCTGTCCCCGAAGGGGACACCGATGAAGCGACCCGAGGCGGAGCCGAGGGGAGCATCGAGGCCGAGCCCGAGACGGCGGAAATAGAGGCCGAACCCGAGGCCGGCGAGATCGAAGCCGAACCTGAGGCCGCCGAAGAGGCGACCGGTCAGGCCGACATCGAGGTCCCCGAGAAGGGCGAGAAGCCCTCCAAGGACGCCGACCAGGCCGCCAAGAAGGCCGAGGCGAAGGCGGAAGAGGAGGCCCAGAAGGCCGAGGCCAAGCAGGCCAAGAAGTCCGCCAAGGAAGGCATGGCCGACGAGTCCACGAAGGACCAGGACCGGCCGGACACGTCCAGCAAGCAGAACTAGCCTCTACCCCACCCTCTTCCTCCCTGTTCCTTTTCCGCCCTTCGAGGGACCCGATTTGTTCAAGCGTCTCGATTTCAACGGCAACCCGCATCTTGGTGTCTTCGCACGCACGAACGACGACGTGACCCTCATCGCGCCGTTCCTTACCGAACAGAACTACAGCGATGTCAAGGAGGCGCTCGGGACGCGCCTCGTCGAGGTCACGATCGGTGGCGGCCGCATCGTCGGCAGCCTGATGGCCATGAACGGGCGCGCCGCGCTCGTGTCGAACCTCGCCACCACCGAGGAGCTGAAGGCGATCAAGGAGGCCGGGCTCGAGGTCGGCACGCTCGAGGCGCGACTGAACGCCGCCGGCAACAACGTCCTGGTCAACGACCGTGCCGCGTTGGTCCACCCGGAGCTCGCCCATGAGCATGCCGAGGAGATCGCGTCCCTCTTCGATGTCGAGGTGCTTTCCGGCACCATCGCCGGTGTCCCCACCGTCGGGATGGCGGGATTCGTGACGAACAAAGGCCTTCTCCTGCACCCGCGCGCATCGAAGGAGGAAGTGGCCGAACTGTCCACCTTCTTCGGCGTCGAGGGCGACATCGGCACCGTCAACCATGGGGCGCCCTATATCGGCGCGGGTCTTGTCGCCAACACCAAGGGCGCGGTGACCGGACTCGGGACGACCGGTGTCGAGATCGGTCGCGTCGAGGACGCGCTCAAGCTCTACTGAGCCGAGACGACGTCTGGCCGAGCGACACGCCTGCATGTTCGCCATGCCGAAGCGCATCAAGGCGCCCGGAACGGTCGACCCCTGGCCCCCGAAACCCCCTTATAGAGCCCCTCGTCTGGCCCCCTGATTGAAGCCTTCCTTCGGGAGGGTGAAGAGGTCGACCACATGGATGCGTTCAAGGTAAGCGGTACGTTCGAGATGCAGAAGGGTAAGGAGCAGCCGTTCACGAGTGTCGTGGCGGCGAAGAGCGAGGAGGCCGCCACCGAGCAGGTCTATTCCAAACTCGGCTCGCGCCATGGCGTCAAGCGTCTGCGCATCGACATCCAGGAGGTCGCCGAGGTCTCCCCCGACGAGGCCCAGGACCCATGGGTCGCCCATGCGGTCGAGAAGGGGGCTTAGGATTGGCCGAGACGGCCCAAGAACAATCCCCGGACCTCGGCGCGCAGTTGCAGGAGGCCTACGCGACCGCACAGGAGCTGGAACAGCGGTTGACGATGACGTCCCGCCAGCTCGAGGTCATCGAGGACCTGTTGACAGAAAAGCGCCAGGCGCGGGACACGGTCGAGGCGTGGCGTGAGGCCTCCGAAGGCGACGAGATCCTGATCCCGGTCGGCGGCAGCACGTTCATTCCGGCGAGGGTCGCCGGCACCGACCTCGTCATCAAGGGTGTAGGCGCAGGATATGCGTTGGAGCATGCACCCGAGAAGGCCCTTGCGGCCTTGAAAGAAGAGATCGAAGCGCTCGAGAAGGACGTCAACACGCTCACCGCGTCGGCGACCCAACTCGAGACGCAGCTCCGACAGGTCAACGCTTACCTGCAACGCATGCAGGGCGGCCAAGAGGGGTAGTCCCAACATGTTCAAATCGCTCAGGAAGAAGCTCTCACGGTTCGAGGAGGACCTCGAGGCCGAGCTCGAGAAACAGCTCGAGGACGAGTTGGAGGCCGAGCTCGCCGCCTCGTTGGAGCGCGCCCCGGCCGTTCCGGACCACCAGGAGGTCCCCCAGGAACCGCAGGAGGGTTCCGACGAACCGGCGCCCACCTACAGCGAGGACCCGAACCTCAAGAGCGCCGATCCTGAGTTGCCCGAAGACGAGGTGTCGGCGGCCCCGCCGACCCCCGAGGCCGCGCCCGACGCACCGTCGGTCTCCCAAGAGCATCTTGCGGGCGATGACGAGCGCGGCCCGGAGGACAAGTTCGCGCCGCCGCGCACGCAAGAACCCAAGGTCGGCGTCGAGCCGGCGGCCGAACGCGCCGGACAACTGAGCAAGCCCGCCGAGGAGGACCGGTCGCCGGCACCCAAGAAGGAGCGCGTGCGTCGCCCGGGTGGCCCGGTCAAGAAGACCGATGAGGACCTTCAGCGCGAGATCGAGGCGAGCGTCGAGCGCGAGCTCACCAACACGATGGAGACGCAGCGCGAGCTCGAGCGTGTCGTCCGCGAGGGCGGCGTTTCGGCGCGCGTCCGCATCCCCGACGAGAAGCTCGACGACCTCCTGTGGGAGCTCGAGATGAGCCTGCTCGAATCGGATGTCGCCCTTCCGGTCACGGAAGCGATCAAGAACAACGTGCGCGAGCAGCTCAAGGAGGCGCGGGTCGCCAAGCGCGACGTGCATTCGCTCGTCGAGCGCGTTTTGAAGACCGCCATACGCAACGTCCTCAATGAGCCGTTCGATTTCGACGGCTATGTCGAGCGTGCGGACAAACCGGCGGTCATCATGTTCGTCGGTGTCAACGGCACCGGAAAGACGACGGCCATCGCCAAGATCGCCAACCGCCTCAAGCAGAACGGCAAGAGCGTCGTCTTGGCGGCGGGCGACACGTTCCGCGCCGGAGCCGTGCAGCAGCTCCAGCAGCACGCCGACCGGCTTGGGGTCAAGATGATCAAGCACGAGGGTAAGAACGCCGATCCCGCCGCGGTCGCCTTCGACGCCATCGACCATGCCAAGAGCCGCAACAAGGACGTCGTTCTCATCGACACGGCGGGCCGCATGGGCACGAACGTCAACCTGATGGACGAGATGGAGAAGATCAAACGCGTGTCGCAGCCCGACCTCATCTTCTTCGTCGGCGATTCGCTCGCCGGCAACGACGCGGTCTCCCAGGCGGACAAGTTCAACGACGTGGTCGGCATCGACGGCGTGATCCTCACCAAGGTCGACGCCGACGCCAAAGGCGGTGCCGCGTTGTCGGTCGCCTATGCCATCGGCAAGCCGCTCGTCTTCATCGGCCTCGGCCAGGAATACGAGGACCAGGTGCCGTTCGACCGCGACTGGATGGTCGCCCGGCTCTTCAGCGCCGAGGCGGAAGAGGCGATGGCGGCCGCATAGCCGACGCCTTTGGACAGCCTATAAGAGGCCCCGGCCTCTCCCGCGACCGGCATGACCGACCAGAAGGCGGTGGGTGCGACTCTGGACAAGACGGCCATCCTGGAGCTCGTGCGCCGTGGCGCCGAGGAGGTCGTCACCGACGAAGAGTTGGAGGCGTTGGCCGAGCGGTTGGCATCAGGCGGTTCGGCGAACGCCTACATCGGTTTCGAGCCGTCCGGTTCGGTCCATCTCGGTTGGGTCTTGGTGGCGAACAAGATCAGCGACCTCGTCGAGGCGGGGTTCCATTTCAAGATCTTCCTCGCCGATTGGCACGCCCAGATCAACGACAAGCTCGGTGGTGACCTGGAGGCCATACGCGCTTGCGGGCGTTACATGGAGCACTGTTTCCGGGCGCTCGGTGTCCCGGTGGAGCGGCTCGAGTTCGTCTACGCCAACGATTTCGCCAATGACGGCGATTATTGGGCGCGCGTCCTGAAGGTGGGGAAGGCGACCACGTTGGCACGCATCCGGCGCTCGATGGACATCATGGGCCGCAGCGCCGAGGAGGGGGAGAAGGATTTCTCCAAGTTCATCTATCCCGCCATGCAGGTGGCGGACATCTTCCACATGGACATCGACCTCGCCTATGGCGGGCTCGACCAGCGTCATGCGCACATGCTCGCGCGCGATGTGGCGAAGAAGCTCGGTCTGAAGCCGCCGGTCGCGTTGCACACGCCGCTCCTTCCGGGGTTGAAGGCGCAGGGAAGGATGGACCCGATCGAGGCGAAGATGTCGAAGTCGGACCCCGATTCGGGCATCATGATCCACGACACACCCGAGGATCTCAAGCGGAAGCTCAAGAAGGCGCAGTGCCCGGCCGGGGAGACGGAGGGCAATCCGGTCCTCGACATGGCCAAGCATGTCGTCTTCCCGACCTTGGCGCGGCGCGCCGAGAAGGCGGGCGAGCCGGTGGGTCCGTTCGTCATCGACCGGCCGGAGAAGTTCGGCGGCCCGTTGACGTTCGCCGACTACGCGGCGCTCGAATCGGCGTTCGTCTCGGGGGACCTGCACCCGGCCGACCTCAAGAACGGCGTGACAGCGGGCCTTGCGGAGGTCTTGCGGCCGGTGCACGAATATTTCGCCGCGAACCCGGAGCCCATCGAGACTATGAAGGCGTTCAGGACGACGCGTTAGCGTCCTCGTGCGGCACGCGCTTGAGGCCGGGCACGTCGTCGAAAGAACGGTCGAAGGTGGCGATCTCCGGGATGCGGGATTCTTCCGCCACTGTCCAGATGGCGCAATCGACGACGCTCAGGCGGCCGTCGGGTTGGGCGAGGTAGCGGTGCCAGACGCCGTCCATACGGTCGCCCATGTGGACCCAGGTGATCTCGTCCCCGTTCCGGAGCAGGTCGCCCACCTGCTTGGCGCGGCCATATCCCGTTCGCGCAGCGAGCACGGTGACGGTCTCGGCGAAGACGGCGTCGATGAGGACGAGTTCGTCCCAGCGTCCGCTCATGAACTGGTCTTGGACCCCTTGGGCGGAGCCATGATGGGCGTCCTTGGTGTGGAAGTGGGCGACAAGGTAGCTCGTGTCGACCAGGAGGCGCCGGTTCTCAGAGATCATAGGCGATCTCATCGATCTGTTCGCTCACCCGTTCGTTCCCGGATCCCCAGTCCCAGGGTTCCAGGTCCCAAATGGAGACCTTGCGCTTTTCTCGCGGCACATGGGCGTGTTCGAGCACCAGCTTGCTGAACGCTTCCCCGATGCCGATGCCGTGGTGGGCGGCCCAGGTCCGCAGCCGGCGGTAGGCCTCCGGGTCGATGTTGCGGATGGTGGTGTCCACGTCCGACAGATGGGCCACCGCCGTATATCAATGTGTTGCATGTGTTACAAAGGTGCGGCTGAACGTTCCCGTGCGGTCGAGGGCGTCCGCTGGACAAATGGCTCGATGGGGCGCTCCCATGTCTCACATGTCCCGGATGTTCCAGACGTGGCTGAGGTCGAGCCTCCGCCAGCCGGGCATGAGCGGGTTCCAGCCGCTCGTGGTGATGTGCCGGCGCATCATGTGCACCTCTTCGAAAGTGGGCACCTTGGTGCGCGGGAACGTGTGCAGGCGCAGGTGGACGCCGACGAGGGGGGTGAGGTTC
Source organism: Methanobacteriota archaeon (assembly GCA_019347805.1). Taxonomy (GTDB): domain Archaea; phylum Thermoplasmatota; class E2; order JACPAO01; family JAHWKR01; genus JAHWKR01. The sequence goes on along the minus strand of JAHWKR010000042.1, from coordinate 9,152 downwards.
TCGAGGTCGTTGGCGCGCCATTTCACCTGGCCCGAGCCGTCGCCGGAGATGAACACCTGGCAGGGCCGGTCCCAATCGTTGGCGATGAGGAACTCGCGCAGGTCGTGCATGCCGTTCATGTCGAATGAGACGAAGATGGGCTGGATGGCGCTTTCATGCGCGCGCACCGTCTCGAGCAGTCGCTCGTAAGGTTCGACGCCGGGTGCCTTGGACTTGATCTCCAGCATGACCGGGAGCGGTGGGTCGTGCTCTTCCACGTCGCGTCGTTTGACGACCTCGTCGAGGAACTCGGAGAGCCCGATGGCGCCGTTTTTCGGCCGGTCGTGCGAGACGACCCAACCATCGGTGTCATGGATGTCCGCCTCGATGCCGTCGAACCCGCTCGTGGCGAGGAACTCCTCGTAGGTCTCGAGGTCGTTCACGCGGTGCGCGATCATCCGTGGCGCTTGGTCGTGGCGGCCCATCAGGAGGCTGTTCCAGTCTGAGGTCCCATTTAGCCGTTCCCAGTGCGGCCAGATGCCGGGCGGTCGCTTTTGCCGCTAGAGTTCGATGACCTCGGCGACCAAGACGTCCATCTTGAGGAGCCATGCGGTGTGCTCGCCGAAGAAGACGTCTTCCTCGATGGTGTAGGTGCCGGGTGGGAGCGTGAGGGTGAAGATGTGTTCCTTGGCGTCGTCGACGCCGGGGACGACGGGGTCGAACTGGTCGAAGGACGTCGAGTACAGCAGTGTGCCGTCCGCTTCCAGGATGTTGAGGTGGACGTCGTTGAGACCGCCGCCGGGCACGTTCTGGTCCCACGTGTAGCGGATCTCGCCGATGATGGCACCGGTCTTGCCGTCCGGGACCGTGACCTCCCACGATTGCGGACCGCCGAGGCAGCCGAAGCCGCCGGCCGGTTCCTGGTGGACGAACGGGGCGCCGAAGTGCCAGTGGCGGAGCGCGACGTTGCCGGTCGCATCGTCCGTGTCGCCGATGCAGTCGTTGTTCGAGTCGTAGAAGAACCGGCCGTCGTCGACGTGGAGCACACGGCTCGGGTCGTCATGGGTCGCGGACACGGGTCCGGGGAAGGTGGAGAGGGCGAAGGCAAGGAGGATGGTGATGAGGATCGGGCTCGGGGTTCCACGCATGCAGGTCACCGGGGGAGGCATCCGGGTCATCGATGATGAAAGTAGCGGCCGGACGGCGGGTGCAGGCCGGTTCAATCCCCGTACCACAATTGCCACGCGGTCGCGAGCATGACGAGGGCCCAGACGGTGACGACGAGGCCGGAGAGGAAGAAGAAACTGGCGACAAGGCGTATGTCGCCGGCGCTGAGGACGATGGCGTTGCCGAGGACGACGGCGGCCATGAGCAATGAGAAGGCGATGATGCGCGCGTTCTTGGCGTTGGCCTTCTTGTAGCCCGACATTCCTTTGAGTTCGAGGTCGACCTTGAGCTCGTCCTTCTCGATCTTGCGCATGATCGAGGTGATGCGGCCGGGCAGGCGCTGCAGCAACTCGGTGTAGTCGGCGACGAGGTTGCCGACGATCTCTTTCTGTTTCTCGGGTCCGTAGAGGACCTCGCGCATGACCTCCATGACGTAGGGGCGGAGGACGTTGACGAGTTCGTAGTCGGGGTCGATGGCGCGGCAGAAGCCCTCGAACTGGTAGAGGGCGCGCGTGATGAGCATGAAGTCCGAAGGGAGCAGCATGTTGTGGTCGTTGGCGATCTTGATGATCATGTCCAGGACCACGGGGTCGGCCACCGATGCTTCCTCTTTCTCGTAATAGTCGAGGAGGCGTTCGACGTCGTGCAGGTAGCGCTTCTGGTCGACCTCGCCCTTGACGTCGCACAGTTCCATGATGTCGCGGGAGACCGCTTCGACGTCGCCTTTGGCGAGGTGCGTGATGAGCGAGAAGATGGTCCGGGAGCGGCGTTGTGTGACCTGGCCGACGGCGCCCCAGTCGAGGAACGAGACCGAGCCGTCTTCGCGGATGAGGATGTTGCCGGGGCTCGGGTCGGCGTGGAAGAGCCGGTCGACGAAGATCTGTTTCGCCATCGCGTGGGTGATGATGCGGGCGACCGTGGGGCCATCGACGATGTCGTGGACACCGCCGGTGGCGGTCTTCTTGGTCTCGCCGTTGCGGCCCTTGGTCTTGACCAGCTCGCCGATCTTGTAGCCGCGTACGAACTCCATCACCATGAGCCGGCGCGAGCTGAACTCGGGGTAGACCTTCGGGATATGCACGTCGGCGACGTTGCGGAAATGTTCGGCCACCCGCGCCATGGTGCGCATCTCGTTGCGGTAGTCGAGCTCCTTCTCGATCATGTGGTGGACCTCTTCGAGGTGGTCCACCGGTTGCCAGACGCGGGAGGCGGCGAAGACGCGTTCGGTGAAGCGGAGGATGCGGGCGAGCACCCGGAAGTCGGTCTCCATGGCCGCCTCGATCCCCGGGTGCTGCACCTTGACGGCGACCTCTTCGCCGGTGCGCAGGATGGCGCGGTGCACCTGTCCGATGGAGGCGCTCGCGATGGGCACCTCCTCGAACTTGGCGAAGACGGCCTCGACGGGGCGGCCGAGCTCGGACTCGATGAGGGGCTTGATGTCGTCGTAGGGGGTGGGCGAGGTCTGGTCGTAGAGTTGTTTGAACTCCTCGATGTATTCCGCCGGGACGAGGTCGGGCCGGGTGCCGAGCAGTTGGCCGATCTTGATGAAGGTGGGACCGAGGTCCTCGAGGATGCGGCGCACGCGCCGGGGGTGCTCGATGAGCTCTTGGGCTTCGCTCGGGCCGAAGGCGATGCCTCGGATGAGCGAGGTCACCTCGTGCTTGATGAGGATGCGGAGGATCTCCGAGAAGCGCTCCGAGGCGCTCATCCGGGTCTCCACGCGGGGGCCCATGGCACGGCTTCCACGAAGGGCGGTGTTATAAAGGGAGGGGCTGGGTCGGAGGGCGGGCAGGTCCGTCGCTCGTGGACACGAGAGTCACCGCCAATGATATAACCATCGTAAACGTATACGCCGTATAGCATGACCAAGATGGTCCAGCTCTCCGACGAGGCCTATCGGAAGCTGAAGATGGCCAAGCGGAGAGGAGAGAGCTTCAGCGATGTCGTCCTGCGTGTGATGGGCCGAAAGCGCAGCCTCCGCGAGCTGGCGGACTTGGGGCGGACGAACGAAGAGATCGAGGACCACATCCGCCTCTTGCGGGAAGTGGGCGCCCTCGACCGACCGGAGTTGACGCGGTGGCCGTCCTCGACACGACGTTCTTGATCGACCTGGAGCGCCGATGGCCCTCCGCCATCAAGACCCTGGACGACCTGGAGTCCTACGCTCCACCACTGCGCGTGCCGGCCGCCGTCTGGGTCGAATATCTGTCGGCCATGGAGCCGACGAAGCGCGACCGCGCCCAACGCCACCTTGAGGAGATCACCACCTTCGAGCCATTGTCGAAGGAAATGGCACAAGAGGCGTCGCGCCTCCAGTTCGAGATGGGCCGCGTGGGCCGTCCATTGGCGTGGGGTGACCTCCAGGTGGCGGCCACTGCACTCCACGTGGGGGAGGGGCTGGTCTCGAACGACCAGGTGTTCCGTGGTGTTCCTGGTCTCTCCTTCATCGAATACTGACATCGCCGTTGGCAGTAGACCCGTCCACCCATCCTTCGACACTCGTCTGGGAACGGTTAATATCTGTTCCCGGATTCAGGCGACCGATGCGACACAATATGCGACGTCTGATGCTTCTCATCGTGGCGACGGCCCTGCTCTTTGCCGGCCTTGCCACGCTCGCCACCGCCCAGGACGATGACGAGGGCGACGACCCTGCCGAGGTGGAGCGCAAGGTCGAGGTGGAGACGGACGACGACGGCGTCTCGATGGTCTTCAAACGCGAGGACGGCGCGGGCGAGGACAAGGTCGAAATGGAGTTCCGTGTCGACGACGCCACGTTCCGCACCAAGTACGAGACGGAGAACGCGACCGAAGAGATGGAACTCAAGCTCTCGGTGGTCTTCGGCGCGCTCGCCGAGTTCCGTGACTCGGACGGCGACGGCGCCTATGACGATGGAGAGACGATCGTCTCCGCCTGGTCGCTCGGCGAGGGCGGGGAGACCGAACTGGAGGGTGTACCCGACCTCGAGGAGCTCGGCGGCGACCGCTCTATCGACTGGGGCACACCGGAAGTGCGCGATGTCACCGCCGACGGCGTCACCGGCAAGACCATCGTCGTCGCCGGCACGTTCGACGGCGCGGGCGCGTTCCTCTTGCGTTTCCATGTCTTCGGCGATTTCGTCGATTTCCAGGGCGAGTCGTTGCACCCGACGAGCGCGAAGATCGATATCGTGTTCCGCGACTATCCGTTCGAGGAAGAAGACACCCTCGTTGCGCTCTTCATGGAGACGGAATCGAAGGCCGAACACGAGTTCGAGGACGACCACGATGAGGTCGAGGAGGACGAGGAAGGCGTCGCCTCTTCCGCATCGCTCGGTGACAGGAACATGAGCCTTGTCTTCACGTGGAAGGGCAACGCCACGGTGGACGGGAACGACACGACGGTCCACACCACCGTGCTCGCGGAGAAGACCGAATCCGAGGCGGAGGAGGGCGAGACGGAGGAGAAACATGAGAAGGCGTTCGCCTTGACCTACGCGCGCGGCACGAACATCGTGCATGACCCGGAGATGTTCCTCAGCTCTGCCGATGAGAATGGCGTCGAGACGGAGACATCGCCGGCTGCGGGCCCGATGCTCGTCCTTCTCGGTGTTGCGCTCCTCGCGGTCGCCGCCCGGCGCCGGCTCTAGCCGTTCCGGTCTTCCCCTTCTTTTCCCTCTTTTTTCACGCTTGACGGGCCGCGCGGGTGACGCTCTGCCGTGGCGCCGCCAGATCGTGGGGCACGGCGCTCACCCCGCCGCTCCGTCGCACCAACCAACCGAGGACGACGAGGAAGACCGTCGCGCGGACCAACACGGCCACCGAGACGATAAGGAACGTCGCTTCCCATGCCGCAGGGTTGTCGTTGGCGAACAGCGGGAACAGGGTGCCGAGGACGGCGAGGTCGCCGACAAGGAAGGCGGTGTAGTGGCCGGTCGGGAGCGTGACGAGGGCGAAGAGCGGGAGCACCCAGAGGACGTATTGGAGACTGAAGAAGACCGTCGTCACGAGGAGCAGGAGGAGGGGAGCGTAGGCGACCGCGGCGACACTCGGCGTTCGGCGCCAGATCCATGTCGCCAGTCCGAGGGAACCGAGGGCCAGGGCGGGGAGCGATGCGAGCGCGAGCGACTCGGCCGGAACAGGTGTCCCGATGCGCCCGAGGAGGAACGACAGGGCGGTCCAGAGGGACTCCGTGTTCGGCACGCGACCGCTGTGGAAGCGCAGCATCTCGAGGTAGAGCGGGCCGCCACCGGCCAGGACCAGTGGGATGTGCACGCCGATGATGGCGGCGACGCCCCCGAGGGCGAACCGCCAGGCCGGGCCAGCAGACAGGAGCGAACGCCAGAGCCCTTCCGCAGCGCGGGGCGCGCCGTCGAGGAGATGGGTGCGGCGGACAAGGAGCAGGAAGAGGAACGGCGCGGCGACGAGGGGGAACAGCTTGGCGGCGCCGCCGAGGCCGATCGCCAGACCCGATTGCAGAGGCAGTCCCCGTTCGAGCCGTTCGATGCCGAGGACGAGGAAGAAGACGGCGAGGATGTCCCAGTTGTAGCTCGAGTAGAGGACGATCGGCGGAGCGATGGCGAAGAGGGCGGCGCGGCGGGGACCGACGAGGCGCACAAGGAGATAGGTGGTGCCGAGCGCGAACGGGGCGAGCAGCAGGCTGTTCCAGCGCAGGAAGGTCAAGCCGGAGGCGGACCAGCCAAAGAGGCCTGACGCGGTCAATTTTCCGGCGACGCCGACAAGGAGGCCGGTCAGGACCGGGTATTCGAGGAAGCCTGCTCGTTCGTCCGCGGGGACGTCGCTCGGGCCTTGGTCCGGGAGGTAGGGGACGCTCTCGTCGAGCCCGCGTGTGTGGTAGAGGGCGATGATGTCGCTGTAGCAATAGGTGGTGAACTGGCTGCCGTCCCACGGCACGTCGCTGCAGGAGGCCTTGAGGTAGTGTCCTGCGGTGAGGGCGACCGCGGTGAGGGCAAGGAGCAGGAGAAGCGAGCGGGTCGTCTGCCGCACGAAGAGGGGAGACGGGCGGGACTACAAGAGCGGGTCGGTCGACCGGTCCGCCGGGTCGCGGGAGGTCGAAAAAGGAGTTGGATGGAGGGGGAGGAGGGAGTGCGGGCCGTCGCCCGCGTGTGGAGGTATGGCTTGGTGGGCCGTCGCCCGTGTGGATCCTACTGGAGCGCCTTCTCGACGCGCTTCTCGGCGCGGTCGACCTGGCCCTTGACCCATTCGTCGACATTGTCGATGAGGCCGTGGAAGTTCTTCGGCGCGACGTCCTTGATGTACTTGCGCGACGCCTCGGTCGGGGTGGCGAACTTGTCCTTGAGGTTGCGGTATTCCTTGAAGGCGAGCTTCATGTGCTCGTTGACCGCCTTCTCGAGTTCGGCGGCGTAGTCCTTGGCGTCGAAGCGTACCTTGGGCTGGCCCTCGGGGAGGATGATGAGGACCTCTTGGCCGACATATTCGGAGAGGCCGGAGACCTGTCCGTTGGGGGAGACTTTCTTGGTGCCGAGGATCTTGCCGTCTGAACCGATATCGATTTTCATGAGAGGTGACTCCTGGTGTGGGATATTGTGTCTCCCACAATCCTCCACTATGGTGCAGTGTATTTTAATCTATCGCATCGGGGTGGTGCGGAAAAAACGGCCCAAGCGGGAAGAAGGTAAGACAGGGGCCTCCACGACACGGCTTTGAGGCCCCTGCCAAGGGTTTCCTGCCGGTGCGCCAACAAGAACAGCGCCTCTATTTGATGCTTCTCGATGTGCAGGGTGGATAGGGGCGACATGGTCACCTTCCTGCTGAGGCTGTCAAGTCTCCGGGTCGACCTGTGTCATCGCCGCGTGGTCCCCGGGACGCTTTCCGGTCCGCCACATCGGGCCGAAGAGGAGGAGCGCATCGAGCCAGCGGAAGGCGCCGCGGGCCCAGGATGCCGAGACCGAGGCCGGACCTCCTGTGGCGTCCTCCCGCACCACGAGTCCGAAGAGCCGCTTGCCGAGACTCCTCCCGGCGACGGTCTCCCACGCCCAGGTGGCGACGAACGGTGCCTGCACCGCGAGCCACAGCATGACGTGCGGATGACCCCCGAGCCCCCAGGTGAGATCGATCCACCACCAGGCAACGAAGAGGAGGCCACCGACGGTGAGGTCGACCGACGCGGCACCAAGACGCAGACCGAGCGGACCTCCGGAAGCGCGGCCGGCAGGCAGACCGGAGCGTGACCACACCACCGCCCGGCCATGACGATGCTCTTCGCGGTGACGGGTGCGTACCGCGTCCACGGCGGCCGGCACCAGGAAGGCGACGACGACGAGATCGCGGAGACCCCCGCCGCCGAAGACCACCAGGTGGTGCGTGCCGACGAGAAGGTCCGTGCGCAATAGATCGGCGCCCACGAGCACCCCGAGCGGGCCGGCGAGCATGGCGGTCGCGAACAACCGGTCGGGCCGCACGCCGCCGAACAGCCCCACAAGGAGCACGAGGAGCGGGAGCAGCACGACGTGCAGTGCTTCGCCGGTGACGCCGAGCCCCGGTTCGAAGCGTGTGACGTAATGCATGATGACGGCCACCGGAAGCGCGCCGAGAAGCCCCGGCACGAGCACACCGCGTCGGCGGGCCAACGAGAACGCGACCCCGAGCGGCAGCACGGCGCCGGCGACCGAGAACGCGAGCCAGGTGCCGGCGACGGGCCACACAGGCACCGAGAGCCAACCCGCCGCGAGCGAATAGGTCGGGAGCAACACGAGCGCGACCGCGGCGGAATCGCGCCCCCAGCCCGGTTCATCCACCAATCGCCCGTCGTCCCGCGGGTGGACAAGGAGCGGCAAGAGTCCATAGGCGAGCGCGAGGACCGGCACCCACGGCAAGGCGATGACGAGCGCCTCCAGGAGGACCACGGCGCGCGCACCACCCGTCACCTTGAAAGGTTCATATGGCCGGCCCGGCTACCCGCGCAAGATGCCCAAGGTCTCGACGTTCTGCCCGAGATGCGGCGAGACCATCGAGACCGATGTGCCCGATGCGGCGCGTGTCGAAGGACGCGCCGAAGTCGATTGTCCGGCCTGCAAGTTCTCCTTCATGATCGCCCCCGCCCGGGCGCGCACCACGTCGCAGGGACAGGAGGTCGCGCCGCCCGAGATCGAACGGCCGAAAGGTCCCCCGCCGGGGGATGTCGACGAGGGCAGCGGGCAGCGGCCCCCGATCGGTGCCGCGCCGACCACCGCCGGGCCGCCAGGTGGACGCGCCGGGTTCGGTGGTGGCGGAGGTGGTGTGCGCTCCATGAAACCGGTCGCCGCCGCCATCATCCTCTTCTTCGTCGCGGTCTTCGACGGCTACATGGGTCTCTCCTTCCTGCTCGCCGACGACCTCCTCGAGGACACCATCACCTCGATGGAAGGGCCGGCGACGTTCGACGGCCTCGTCACCAGTACTGACGGCGAACCCCTTGGCGGGGTCACCATCACCCTTGTGGAGGCGCAGGTCGACACCAACCGCACGGGGACGATGGAGGTCACCAACGATACAGGGAGGTACGCCTTCGAAGGCATCGAGCCGGGCATCTACACGTTCCGTTACGAAGCGATGAACCACACCACCCTGCTCTACAAGGTCCCGGTCTTCGGGGACGAACTCGGGCCGCTCGGTGAACTCGCGCGCGTCGGTGATGTCGAGCTCGAGCCGGGGGAGGGAGAGGAGACCCGTTCGATGGTCGAGGAGTTCCGCGGCATCCAGACCGGGCTCGGCTGGGTCATCATCATCATCGCCGTCGTCGTCACGGCGGCCGGTGTCGCGGCCCTGAAACGGCGTGCGTTCCCGCTCGCGGTGACCGGTTCGGTGCTTGGGATGATCATGCTCCTGAACCTCATCGCCGCCGGACTGTCGCTCATCGCGCTCGTTCTGGTCTTGATGTCGAGGAAGGAATTTTTCTCCAGGAAGGGGTAGGAGGGGAGGAGTCTGAGGAGGGGACCCTGGGTTCCCCTCCTTAGCCTACATTCACCAAAATAACATGAAGAGGCAAGGTCCCCCGGGAGGGGGAA
>JAHWKR010000041.1 GCA_019347805.1 Methanobacteriota archaeon | reverse complement strand
TATCCCGAACGCACCATCATCGGCAACGGCATCTCCAAGTGGGCCGGTGCCGGCGGTTGGCGCCTCGGTTCGTTCGCGTTCCCGAAAGAACTCTCCTGGCTGCGCGAGACCATGAGCTCGGTCGCCTCCGAGACCTACACCTCCGTGTCGGCCCCCATCCAATACGCCGCCGTGCGCGCCTACCAAGGCGGTCAGACCATCGAACGATACCTCGTCCATGTGCGCCGGATCCTCAAGACGATGAGCGACCGATGCCACCGCATCCTGCGCGACGGCGGCGTCCGCGTCGTCAAACCCCAAGGCGCCTACTACATGTTCCCGGTCTTCGCCGGCATGAAACGCGAGTTCGCCAAGCGCGGCATCGCGACGAGCGAACACCTCTGCGACAAGCTCCTGGACGAGGCCGGCGTCGCCATGCTCCCTGGGAACGCCTTCGAGCGGCCGCCCGACGAACTCTCCGCACGCATGTCCCTCGTCGACTTCGACGGCGCCTCCGCCCTCGCCAAGAGCGAGACGCTCCCCCCTGACCAACCGCTTCCGCCCGAGTTCCTCAAGGAGAACTGTGCGCACGTCCTCGAAGGGATGGAACAGATCGTCGGATGGCTCGGGGGGCACTGAGACCCGAACGGGAACGAGTCCGGTCTTCCCCACCCCACGACCCCCGCAACAAAGCGTATAAGTGTACAGGCGCCACCTTCGCTTGTCGACATGGGCTCCCGAACGCTCCTTCTGGTCCTGGTGGTCGCCCTCGTGCCGATCGCACCATTGCCCAGCGGCGCAGCGTCGCATGAGGGCCTGCCCGACATCCTTTGGTTACGGCCCGATCCCGCCGGTGGACGCAGCCACAATTTCACGACCTACGCGCCGGCGTCTGCCGATGACGGGAGCGCCCTCGAAGTGTTCGGTGGTAGCAACACCTCGACCATCTCGTTCGCGACCCCGTGGCTGCCGGCCGAATGGCAGGTCGAACCCGACATCGGGGTATCGGTGGAACTATGGGTCTCAGGCCTCGACGGTGTCATCGCGGCGACCGATCCCCAATCGTTCGTCGATGCGCCGGGGCGCGTCACGGTGCGCGTCGAACTCAGACATGGCTCCGAAGGCGTCTTCGCCCGTGGTGAGACCACGGTCGAGACCGATCCGGTCCAGCCGGATGAAACGCCGCGCCAGCTGACCTTCGATCTGCGCGTGGAGCGTGCGGTCCGTTTCGAAAGCGATCCGGACACCGGTGACGGACTGCGGCTCGAGGTGACGGTCATGGGCTACCACCGATCTGAGGACCCCGTATCGATCCACGTCCTGTCGCCCGAGACGCCGTCCCACATCGTCCTGGAGTCCTTCCCCATCGGCGCGTTCCGTGCCTGGGAGGACCAGGAAGCCGTGGCGGCGGCCTGTCACCGCGCCATCCAAGAAGGCCGCACGTGCGCGCCCGCCGAGACCGAGGAACCCGACGGCGAGCGCCGACGAGAGACGCCGGCGCCGCTTTCGTGGTTCCTGGGACTCACGGCGATCCTGGCTGCGACGGCCGGCCTGCTCTGGATCGGGCGAAGGCATTGAGATCGCCCTGTCGCGCTGAACAAAGCCTATAAGTGGACATGTGCCACGGGCTATGGACGACATGGATCCTCGAGCCCTTGCCCTGGTCCTGATCCTCACCCTGGGACCAGTGGGGACGCTAACGGGCGCACAGGCGGCCCATGACGGGCTTCCGGACGTGCTCTGGTTGGGGGCGGACCCCGACGGAGGTCGGCTTCACAATTTCACGACCTATCCACCTGGACCGGAAGACCCGGGCGAGCGGCTCGAAATGCATAGCGTGGGGAACTTCACGTCGATCACGTGGAGGATGATCGCCATCCCTGCCGATTGGACCGTCGAGAGCGACACCGTTATCGAACTCGAGCTCTGGATCGAAGGCCTCGACCGGGTCATCGCCGCCGCAGACCCGCTGGCCTTCGCCCGACATCCGGGAAAGGTCGTGGTCCAGGCGCAGCTCCGTCACGGCAACGAAGGCTTCTTCGCCAAAGGGGAGACGACCATCGACCCGGACCCCGTCTCTCCGCAGGAAGGCCCCCGGAGGCTCCTCATGCCAATCCAGGTGGAACGGGAGGTGGCGTTCGCGAACGAGACCGGCGGAGGTGCGACTTTCAATCTCATCATCACGGTGCTTGGCCACAACCGTCCCGAGACCCCCTTGCTTGCCCATGTCCTCTCAGACCAGACGCCGTCCCGTCTCACGGTAGAGTCTTTCCCCGTCGACGCGTTCCGTGCGTGGGAGGTCCACGAGGCACTCATGCGGGAATGTGCCGAACGGCTCCTTCGGCAAGAGTCCTGTCGCACGACCCCGGTCGAAGAGAACACGCCGGGACCCTCTCCCTCGGCACCGGTCTCTTGGCTGCTGGGGATCGTGGCGCTGGGCGTCGCGAGCGCTGCTGTTCTGGTGTTCGGTGCACGCCGTAGGTGACCTCAGCAGTGCCGTTCGTACAGGAACTTGGCCATCACCGAACCATCGGCTGTCCCTGCGTCTGGACCCAAGACCATGTAGACCACTCCATGATCGGTCCCTGGAGGGATCGTACCGCTCTGGTCCCCGACGAAATCGTGGTCCGCGATGAGACCTCCCGATGCGTCATACCAGGCGACGTTGAAGTCCGGCAACGGTGGGGTACAACTGCTCCCCACGCAGAAGGAGACCACCGCGCTGTCCGTCTTGAGGTCATAGGCTTTGTTGGGGGCGATCGCGCCACCGTCGAGCCACCAGACCAGGCCGACATGTTGCATCGCCTGATTGGTGATGAGGGGAGGGTTGTGCGTACCGGTGGGAACGAGGATCTGTTCGTTCACGGTGTGGGCCACGCAGGCCGCAGCGACCGGGGTGCTCGCTCCGAGGACCAACACGGATGTGATGAGCAGGACGATTGACCGTGCCGGGAGGGTCGGATTCGCTGCCACCGGGTGTCCCAAGGGAAGACCGGTTTAAGGGTTTGTCCAGGTGGAAGGTCGCGCTCTTAGGCGGACGGCTGCAAATCTTGCATTTTTGGCAACTTGTCGGTATACTCAGCACACTTGATATTCGAAGTCCGACGGTGGCTGCGTCCCCGGCCCGTGCGACATGAAGACGATCCCATGATCGGCGTCTTTCGGCACATCGCCGCTTTCGTCACCTGGATCGGCGTGGATCTGGGGCTTCAGACTGTTGCCGTTCACGTCGAACCAGAAGATATCGAAGTCGGGAACGAACACCTGGGTGCCCCCGACCGCCTGCCCGGTTTGGGGGTCGAGCGAGATCAACGTGAAAGGTCGCTCGTTCCGGACCCGGTCCCCACCCTCGATCCAATAGACCACGCGTGCATCCTGCATGAGGCGGATCGTCCGGATCGGCGGACTGTGGCTGCCCGTCGGAACGAGAAGCGAACCGTGCACCGTGACGCAAGCCGCCACCTCGACAGGTCCTCCTGCATCCGCCCCAGCCGTCCCAGCCGGCACTGAGAGCAGGACCAAGGCAAGGAGAAAGACGATCGGCCTGGAGGATGCCACCGCAGGACCCATCGGAACTCGCCTTTATATGGACATCGCCGGTTCCGCAGCCTTCGCGACCGGGGTCAACCCTGCAGCATCCCCTTGACGAGCTCGGTCGCCCGCCGGACCGCCGCCTCGGCCTTCTCGCCGTCGGGCCCGCCCCCTTGGGCCATCTGGGGCTTGCCGCCGCCTTTTCCGCCCATCACGGGTGCCGCCTCGGAGACCGCCTTCCCGGCATTGACCTTCTCGACGTCGTCGGAGCGGGCCACGACCAGCTTGCCGGAGCCGGCTTCACCCGAGCCGAGCACACAGACCACGCCCGGGTTCTTGGTCAGCTCCTTGGCGAGCCCCAGGAGGTCCTTCATCTCGTCCGGTCCTGTGTAGCTGACGACCTTGACCCCGGCCACCTCTTCGGCGTCGTCGATGAGCGAGCCCTTCTGCGACTCGGCGAGCTTCTTCTTGAGCTGCTCGAGTTGTTTGCGCTGCACGCGCCACTCCTCGAAGAAGCGCTCGGTGGCGCGCGGCAGGTCGTCGATGGCGACCGACAACGTCGCGGACGACTCCTTGAGGAGGCGGTCGCGGCGCTGGATCTCATCGATGGCCTTCTTGCCGCACTTGATGACGATGCGCTCGACGCCGTCCTGGACTCGTTCGACGCCGACCACCTTGATCGTGCCCACCTCGGCCGTGTTCGCGGCGTGGGTGCCCCCGCACGCCTCGACGTCGACGCCGCCGCCGATGTCGACGACCCGGATCTTGGAACCCGGCGCGACGCCGCCCTGGTAGAGCACGAAACCGTGTCTCGATTCCGCCTCCTCGCGCGGCACCCACTTGCGCGAGATGTCGTGCGCCTGCAAGACGATCTCGTTCGCGCGGCGCTCGATGGCCTCCAGCTCTTCCTGGGTGAGACGCTCGAAGTGGCTGATGTCGAGCCGGGCGTACTCCTCGCACTTGTAGGCGCTCATCTGCCAGACATGCGGGCCGAGCACCTCGCGCGCCGCCCCGTTCAGGATGTGCACGCCGGTGTGGTGGCGCATGTGCGTCTGGCGCCGCTCCCAATCGACCTCGCCCTCCACCTCGGCACCGGTCGGGATGGACGCGCCTTTTTCGAGGTGATGGAAGACGTGGCCGTCGTCGTCCTTCTGCACGTCGACCACCTGGATGGTCTTGCCCTGGTAGCGGATGACCCCGGTGTCCTCTTCCTGGCCACCGCCGTCGGGATAGAAACAGGTGCGGTCGAGGACGATGCGCTCGCCCTCCGACCAGAGCACCTTGGCCTCGAAGAGCCGCGCATCGGGCGTGTCGTAGTAGAGTGGCACCGTCGCCGGTATTTCGGCCGCTTCCGGACGCGCCTCCTCCTCGAGCGCCTTGATCTCCTTCTCATGCATCGTGGCGACCAATGCGTCGAACGCGTCCGGCACGTCGACCTTGGCCCCGAGCGGTTCGGCGACCGACTTGACGATGTCCGGCTGCAGGCCGTGCGAATCGTAGAGTTCCACCAGTTGCTCCTCGCTGATGGTGGCGCCCTTCTGCGCCATGCGCGCGACCAGGCGGGAGCCTTTCTCCACGGTCTCCTTGTAGCGGAGGGTCTCCAGTTCGAGGATGCGCTCGACACGGGATCGGCTCTCGAGGAGGTCCGGGAACTGGTGCTTCAGGGTCTCCATCTGCCGCACGACGAGCGCCCCGATCGAAACGGTCACCCCGAGCTGCTCCATGAGGCGAAGCGTGCGGCGCACGACAAGGCGGGCGAGGTAGCCGGCCTTGGCGTTGGACGGTACGACGCCGTCGGCGAGCATGAAGGCGAGACAACGGGTGTGGTCGGCGACCGCGTAGGTGTCCTCGATGGGCGCCATGATGCGCTGCAACTCGTCCGCGTCGGTCGTGATTCCGCGCTCGCCGAGCCGCTTCGCCACCTCCTTGCGGAGCTTGTGCAGATCGCTCTTGAGGTCAAGGTCGAGCACCCCCGCGACACGCGCATGCTCCTGCATGATTGCGAGCGTCCGCTCGTCCTGGTCGCGCGGCGAGACACCGGTCATGGAAGCAAGGTGTTCGACGATCTCAGGGAAGACCACCTGGTAGGCGTTCGGGGCCCCCTGGGACGCCCAGGCGAGCCGCTCGAGGCCCCAACCGGTGTCGATGATCTGCAGGTCCATGCGGCGATAGCGCTCGCCCTTGGCCTCGAACTCGCCCTTCGGGTGCGCCTCCAGGCTCATGAAGACGAGGGTCGCCACCTCGAGGCCGCCCGAGAGCACCTCGACCGCAGGGCCCGCATTGCCGCCGCCCGACCAGACCTGTTCCTTGTAAGTGATGCGCGAGCGGTCGAAGCCGAGCCGGTCGACCAGGAACTCGTCGGCATAACGCAGACATTCCTCGGTCCAATACTTGGTGTCGTCCGGCCGGTTGAAGGCATGGTGGCCCATCATCTCGAAACAGGTGAGATGGCGTCCCGTCTTCCCGACCGAGACGAGGTCGTTCAATCGGATGCAGGGTTGCGAGATGACGAGCGGGTTCGCCGGCGGCGGGATGACCCCACCGGTGACGAACGGCTGGAAATCGGCGATGGAGGCGATGGTGAGGTAGATGTCGTCGCGCCAGCGCGCGACCACCGGATAGCGGTCGAGCCGCGTGTGCTCCTTCGATTCGAAGAAGGAGAGAAACTCCTCGCGCATCTCCTCGATGGTGAACGGCCTGTTCGTGAGCGGGTTGCCGATGAAGTCGTACTCCACGCACGGCGGGTCGCCGCACAGGTCCAGCTCGCCGTTCAGGGTCCAGTAATTGTCCCCGCACTTCGGACAGGACTTCCGGATGTAGCCCCGGTCGTGGAAGAACCGCAGGTCGAGTTCCTTCGCGAGCTTGGGATCCATGGAGGACAATCGGGTCACCTTTTGCGGCCCTACAGGAGGGGCCGCTGGCGCCGATTCCGGGGTCCGGATATGTAGGTTGTGGGATGAAGGCCGGGAGGGGTGGAGCGTTTTCTGGGGTTCAGTGTGTCCGACATCGTCGTGTCAATATGGCCGCGCCCGCCATGATCAGGACGATGAGGCCGGACCCCGGTGCCGGGATGGCCCCCTTCGGCTCGTCCGGGTCGCCGGCCCCTCCGGGTCCTCCTTCGGGGTCCTCCTCGCCGTTCACCGCATCGCCGGTGAGGTCGAGCCGCCAGATGCCGTCGATGGCCGAGAACCACATGTCGCCGTCATCTCCGGTCAGGATGTCGATGATGTGGGTGTCGTGCTGGTAGACGATCTCGTCGCGCCATTCCTGCGTGTCCGTGTCCTGCCAGAGGTGATGGATGCTGCCCTCGTTGAACGAGCCCCAATAGAACCCGCCCTGCCAGAACGCCGCCCCCGCCGGAGCCGCGGCGTGGTCCTCGTAGAACGTCATGATGGGGAAAATGTAGCCCTTGTCGGTCGGGCACGGGTCGTCGATGCCATGTTTGCCGTGCCCCTCGCATTCGGGATAGCCGTAGTTGCCGCCCGGTTCGATGATGTTGACCTCGTCGCGGCGCCAGCCCATGTTCTCGGTCGCCCACAACGCCCCCGACTCCGGGTCCATGGCGAGACCGTAGACGTTGCGATGGCCATACGAGTAGACCAGGCCATGCATGTTGCCTGCGACCGGTCCCCCCTCGGGGGTCATGTGAAGGATCTTGCCCAGGAGCGACTCCGGGTCCTGCGCCGGCTCGTGCAACGAGTTCTCGCCGGTGCCGACGAAGAGCGTGCCGTTCGGGGTGACGACGATGCGGCCGCCGTTGTGCTCCGGCGCCGCCGTGAGCGAGGCGAGGCGTTGTTCCTCGCCGTCGACGATGCGCACGAGACGGTTCATGCCGCCGTCGGGGTCGTCCGTGCGTTCGGAATAGTAGAGGTAGTAGGCACCGGTGGTCTCATGGCCATGCGCAAGCGCCAGGCCGACGAGGCCGCGTTCCCGCCCGGTCACCACGTTCTCGACATGATGGACGAGTTCGGTCGAATCGCTTGTCGGGTCGTAGCGGGAGACGTTGCCCGTCAGACCGGTGAACCAGACGGAGCCGTCGGCCGCCATGTCGATATCGGTCGGCATGTCGACCTCCTCGACGACCCGGACCGCCTCGATGCCTTGCCAGACCGTCGACGGCGCTCCATAGGCACCCGGGACGGCGAGGGCGAGGAGGGCGACGAGGAGGGAAGGGACGATGAGGGACGACCAGGCATCGGTCCGTCGGCCAGCTCGGCGTCTACGCCCGCTGTGGCCTGTTCCATGGTGCCCTCTCGGTCCGGCCATCCTTTCCGACGATATGAGCCGCAGCCTTGAACGCTACCGTTCACGGCGATGTCATGTCAGCCGTGGAGGCCGTCACACCGTCGTCCACGGCCCATTTGAGGGCGCACGAGCAGGCCATGTGCGGTTTGCCGTCCGGGGGGACGAGGTGGTACCACATGCCGACCAGCATGGGGACGAAGACGAGGGCGTTGTAGAAGAGATGCAGTTCGACGCGCGGGACGACGAGTTGCAGAAGGCTCGTGGGGACGGGAGAGCCGAAGAGGTTCGCGCCCATCACGGCCTGCGAGAACAGGAGGAGGTGCTCGAAGTGGTGCCACACCTGGATCCAGAGCGCGATGTCCCACCAGAGGAGCGCCCTCCCGCTCATGCCGAAGCGCAAGAGGAAGATGCCGGCGAGCATGACGATGGCGTAGCCGTAGTGGAGCCATTCGGAGGTGACGAGGGCGGGGAACCAGAGGCCGAGGATCCCGCCGGCATGGGCGGGGGCGATCCCCATGGCGTAGACCTGCCACGCCTGCGCGACATGCTCGGCCCAATGGGCGAGGACGACGACGAGGAGCACCTGCATGGCACGCTCATGGTGCCGTCCGTTCAATCCGTCGAGAAATGTGTCCCTCGTCCGTGCTTGTACCTCCATTGGTCCCACCTCGCCGCGGTGCGTGCCACAGCAGCGATAGAGCGCACGAGAGGCTTTATCACCCTTTGCGCGAAAGCCGGGTCGGCATCCCAAACGTATATACCGTATCATTCTCTGTGTATACCACATGGTCCTGCCCCGCCCCCTCCACAAACGCATCCTCCGCTGGGGCAACTCCTACGGCATCCGGCTGAC
Source organism: Methanobacteriota archaeon (assembly GCA_019347805.1). Classification (GTDB taxonomy): domain Archaea; phylum Thermoplasmatota; class E2; order JACPAO01; family JAHWKR01; genus JAHWKR01. The sequence continues at coordinate 23,073 of JAHWKR010000041.1, read as the reverse complement.
CCGCGACGATCTCGACGCGCTCGGCATGCACCCCGACGACCAGGTCGACATCATCGTCGAACGCTGCACCCCCACGGTCGACTGGGATCACCTCCCCAGCCTCTCCCTCGGACCCGACGCCAGCACACGCCACGACCAGATCATCGCCGAAGGGCTCGACGAGGGCCACGCATGATCGCCGACACCAGCTATCTCCTCGCCCTCATCAACCCCGACGACACACATCACAAGGCGGCCCGACGACGTTACGAGGAAGAAGGCGCTCCCGAAGTGCAACTGCCTGTCCTGGCCGAAGCGCTCAAGGTCGTGAACTACACCGCCCGCCGCCGCCATGGCCCCGAACGCGCAAGCCGCGAGGAACGCATCGCCCTGCGCACGATCATGGACACGTTCCGCATCCACATCGTCCCCGTGCGCGACATCGACCTCGTCCTCAGCATCTACGAGAAACACCCCGAACTGAGCCTCGTGGACGCCTGCGGGGTCGCCGACGCGCGGCACACAGGTGGCGTCTACACGTTCGACCGCGTGCAGGAACGCCTTGCCAAGCGGTTGTAGCCCTCACTCGCCAGACGGTTGTAGCCTTCAGAGGACACGCAAACGCGGCAGCCCCTCGGGCCGGTCGACCGCACGCCGCGCCGCCTCCCCCTCCACCGGATCGGGCCAATAGGGCTCGCGCAGGTCGTTCACCTGCACGAAGAGTTCCAGGAGTTCCTCATCGGTCGCGCCGTTCCGCATCGGACCAATGATGTCGACATGGTTGTCGGTGCGCATCAGGCACGGCTTGAGCTTTCCGTCCGCCGTGAGGCGGATGCGGTGGCACGCGGAACAGAAATCGCTGTTGCCGAACGGCCGCACCACTTCGACCTGGTGCGGCACGAAATAGCGCCGCCGGTGGTGTTGGGGGGCGATCTCGACCCGCTCCGCGCGCTCGGCGAGGGCCCGCTCGGTGTCCGCCAGGCTATGGAACGAACCACGGAACGGCACCCCGAAGGCGTTGCCGCGGTCGGTGTGCAACTCGATGAGCTGGAGCGCTGCCCCCACCTCGGCGCAGAACCCCTCCATCTCGGTGATGCGATCGTCGTTCACGCCCTTGAGGACCACCATGTTGACCTTGACCGGATGGAGTCCCGCCTCTATCGCGGCCCCGATGCCGTCCCGCACCTTGTCGACCTCGCCCCCGCCGGTGAGCGCGCGGAACGCCGCCGCGTCGACCGTGTCGAGCGACACATTGACCCGCGCGAGCCCCGCCTCCCGAAGTAGGCCGGCGAGCCTTCGGAGCGTCGTCCCGTTCGTCGTCATCGACACCGCCTCGAAGTGCGGGGCGAGCCGGCGCACGATGTCGACGACCTCCGGATGGAGCGTCGGCTCGCCACCGGTGATCTTGACATACTTCGCTCCGCACCGCGCCGCGAGTCTTCCGATCCGTTCGAACTCTTCGGCCGTGAGGTCCCCCTTCGTCATCGCACCGCCCTCGAGATGGCAATAGCTGCACGACAGGTTGCACGCCTCGTTGAGGCTGACCCGAAGGTCTGAAAACGGTCTCTCGAAGCGGTCCACCAGCATGGCGACAGGCCGGGATGGCTCGGCCGCCTCTTGTCCCTGTCGGGCCCCCCACCCCCATATACATGAACCGTACGGTCGTAAACGGGCTCGTGCCCGTCGTCGCCTACACCGCGGGACAGTGGTTCTTCATCCTCGGCCTCCTCACGGTCGGGCTCGCCCTCAAGGTGGTCATCCTTGTCTGGCTCTACCAGGACGTCAGACGGCGCGGCCGCGAACCGCTGCCGTGGCTCATCCCGGCGCTCTTCGTGGACCTCGTCGTCCTCGTCGTCTGGCTCATCGCCCGACCGGCCCTTGAGACGCGCACACCACGACGGCCCGCCGCGGTGCACGATCGACCCGTGAAAGGTGTCGCCGGCCCCCGGCCCCCCATCGACCCGGCGGCGCGCGCCACCTCGACCTTCGGACCCGGTGCGGAGACCCCTCGGACCGGCACCCCGGAAGCACCTGATGAGCGGTCGGTAGAAGCGGTCGCCCCCGAAGCGGCGCCCGGTAGCGAGGCGACCAAGACCGCGCGCCGGCGTTGTCCGCACTGCAGCACGGTGTTCCCGTTCCCAGCCGATGCGGCATCCGGGACCGAGATCGTCTGCCCCGACTGCGGTTCGAAAGGCCGTCTGTGAGGCTCAGACCTTCCCGACCAACGAACAGTTGGGACAGGTGACCTTGGCCGGGGCGTCGCCGCGCTTCTTGATGTTGCGGATCGTCGTCCGGCAGCGGGGGCACTGGATGGAGAGCGAACGCAACGGTCCGGGGCCGGTCTCGACGACCAGTTCGCCGGATGGCCGCGGTGCCGTCTGGGACGGTTTCTGCTTGACCGGGATGCCCTTGTCTGGCGCCACGGCCGGCGCCTCGGCCTTCTTCGCATTCTTCTCCTTCTTGGCCTTCCCCGGCTTGTCGCCCTTCTTGGCGGCCTTGGTGGCTGCGGCCGCCTCCTTCTGCTCCTTTTTGAGCCGCGTCTTCTCTTCCTTGAGCCGGGCCTGCGCCTCGGCCTTCTCCTTCTTGGCGCGCTCCTTGGCCTCGCGCTCGGCCTGCGCCTTCGCCTCCTTCTCGCGGGCCGCCTCCCACTTCTCGCGCTCCTTCTCCCTTGCGGCGAGGCGACGCTCGGCCATCTTGATCTCGAGGAGTTCCTTCTTGGTCGGCTCGCGGTCTTCGGCCGCGGCTGCTGCACGGACCTCGTCCGGCATCCGCTTCGGCGGCTTGGTGCGCGCGACGAAGGCTCCGTCCGCTTCGACCGGGGGACGCTTGAGACCGATGCGGACAAGTAAGCCGGGGCGCTCTTCCTTCGGCGCCTTCTCGCCCTTCGCCTGCTTGCCGCGCGCCTTACGCTTCTTCCTGAGCTCGGCGAGCTCCTTGCGCGAGAGCCGCCCACGCTGCGCGTACTCGGCGGCGATCTGCTCGCGCTCGCGGAACCGCTCCTCGCCGAGGCGCACCTTGGCGGCGTCGAGCTCGATGCGGATCTCCTCCTCGATCTGCCGCACCTCGTCCTCGAGCGCGAACCTTCGTTTCAGGGTCTCCTCCGATTCCGGCGCCTCGGCGATCTCCTTGATGCGCTCCTTGGCGATGCGGATGCGCTCCTCGCGGCGGTGCCAGAACCAGTGGCGGTTCAGGAGCCACTGCACCCACCCGGCATAGAACCCCGACCCGAGGACCGGGACGAGCGAGATCCAGCCAAGGGTGCGCGGACGGATGCGCGGCAGGCCCAGTTGGTGGGCGAGCATGATGTCCATGCGGCGCGCCGTCTGGAACTTGACGATGGCGGGCGTGATGATGGGGAGGGTCACCATGACCGCGAGCCAACGCAGGTCGATGTGGAAGCCCTCGTGGCCGTCCATCTCACGGTTGACCCGATAGAGCCAGATCTTCGTGTGGATGCCGAGCGTGAGGATGTTCTTCAGCGCCACCGTGGAAGGACGCCTCGGCACACCCTCGAAATGATACACCAACATGTCGACAGGGGTCAAGCTGCCGAGGGGCGGTCGTCTTTTAAGCGTGTTGCGGCGCTTGGACGCGCTCCAGGAGGGAGGCGTCTGTTTCCGGCCATCGACCTGCAAAATCCAATGTACAGAAGCGTGCGTTGATGGTGCGCTCCCTCGGGACGACCCGCACAGGTCCCACCGCCCACGGACCTCATGCTACATATACCGCTCAGGCCGAAGGTCGACTTGGGATGAGTCCCGAGCGACCGGACCCCAAAGAAGCGGCACGGGCCCAACCCGTGCAGCGAGGAGGTCCGTGGGCGCCGCGCGCCGAAGAACGCAAACGGGCCGAGACGGCCGCCGAACCTCGGCCGTTCATGAGCCAGGACCTTGTCGCGACCGGCATCGCCGGGCTCGACGCCCAGTTCCACGGCGGCCTGCCCGCCGGCAACACCGTCCTCCTGCTCTCCGACCCCTCGACGGCACCCTCCGTCTTCCTCGCCCAATACGCCGCCCAAGGTCTGCTTGAAGGCGAGCACATCCACTACTTCTCGCTCGAACGCCCCGCCGACGACGTCATGAGCGACATCCTCAACTTCGTCCAAGACCCCGACAAGATGCAGAACCTCCACCTCGTCGACGGGTTCCCGCTCCAGTTCAAGGAACTCCCGCACGCCTCGCGCGGTGTCCTCAAGATCGACAAGGGCGAAGACGTCCTCGAAGCGCTCGAGAACCTCCTCGTCGACCCCGACCTGTCGCCGCCCTTCCGCATCATCGTCGACTCGTTCACCGAGATGCTCCTCAGCTACGAGCCAAAACGCGTCGTCCGGACGCTGCGCCTTCTGCGCGGGGTCAACCGCGCCCTCCAGGCCTCCGCCGCCGTCTCCATGATCGGCGCCCTTCACGACCCCGGCCAGGTCGCCACCGTGCGCCACCTCGCCGACGGCGTCATCGAGTTCGAGACCCACCGCCAAGGCATGGGTCTCTACCCGGTCCTGCTCATCACCAAGATGCGCGGCATCCCCGAACCGCAACGGCTCCTCCTCTACAAGGAGACCGACAAGGGCCTCTGGCTCGAGAGCACCAAGCGCGTGCAATGAGCCGCCTTCTGGCACCTGGGACCGTCCCGACACCGAAACCTTAGTGAACACCCCCCCTTCGGCCCCCTGCATGCCCGCGCGCATCCTCGACGGCCGTGCCCTCGCCAAGGAACGGAACGCCGAGACGGCGCGCGCCATCCAGGAACGGCTTTCTCTCGCCGGTCGGCCGCCACGCCTCGACGTCGTCCTCGTCGGTGCCGACGCCGCCTCCGCGGTCTACGTGCGCAACAAGGAACGCGCCGGGAAGAAGGTCGGCATCGAGGGTCGTGTGCACGACGTGTCGGCCGACATCACGCAGGAAGCGCTCGCGGAGAGACTTCGGGCGCTGCAGGCGGACGACGCCCTCGACGGGCTCATCCTGCAACTCCCGCTCCCGGGCGGTCTCGACCCGTATCCTTTATTGGCGCTCATCGACCCTGCGCGCGACGTCGACGGCTTCCACCCTGAGAACACCGGCAAGCTGTTGTCCGGTGTCCCCGGTGGTTTCGCACCCGCCACGCCGCTCGGCATCCTGTGGATCCTCCTCGAGGCCGGCATCCGCCTGCAAGGTGCTGAGGTGGTCGTGGTGTCCCACTCCAACCTCATCGGCAAGCCCCTTGCGGCGATGCTCATGAACCACGATGCGACGGTCACGGTCTGCCACGTGCACACGCGCGACCTCGCCGCCCACACGTCGCGCGCCGACGTCGTGGTGACCGCAGCCGGCGTCCCCGGACTCATCACAAAAGACCACATCGCCGAAGGGGCGCTCGTGGTGGACGCGGCGACCGTGTTGGGCGACGACGGTGTGTTGCGCGGCGATTGTGCACCCGACGTGGCCGAAAAAGCCGGAACGCTGACGCCTGTTCCCGGCGGGGTCGGGCCGGTGACGGTGAGCGCCCTTCTGCACAACACGCGGCTCGCTTGGGAGAGAAGGACGGGGTGAAGCAGGCGTCGCATCTGTGTGCACCACCCTGAACCCTTATCCCCCACCTCCTCATGCCGGCGCCCGATGCGCGTCCTCGTCACCGGCGCGACCGGCTTCATCGGCCGCAACATGGTGCAGTACCTGCGCGACCTCGACCATGACGTGGTCGGCCTCGCCCGGGCGACGTCGAAGGAGTGGAAGGTGCACGCGCTCCAGGCGATGGGGGCCGACGTGGCGTTCGGCGACGTCGTCGACCGCAGCTCCGTCGCCGCCGCGGTCAAAGATTGCGATGCCGTCGTCCACACCGCCGCCCTCGTGCGCCTCGGCCGCGTCGACCCGGACGAGATGGAGCGCACCAACGTCGGCGGCACCGAGAACGTCCTCGCCGCGGCGCGCGACGCCAAGGTCGACCGGGTCCTGCATGTCTCCTCCATCGCCGCGCTCGGCCTGCACGCGAACGGGATGGCCGACGAGACGAGCGACCACTCGGGCGCCTATACCTCCCCGTACGAACGCACCAAACATGTGTCGACCCTCGTCGCCGACCAATACAGCGACTCGGGGCTGCGCATCGTCCAGGCCTTCCCGTCGGTGGTGTTCGGCCGCCGCGACCCCAACTTCGGGCACTACCTGAAACGCTACATGCAGCGCAAGATCCCCGTCCTGCCCGCACCCGACACTTCGGTCCCGCTCGTCCATGTCGAAGACCTCGCCCGCGGCCTCCATCTCGCGCTCACCAAAGGCAAACGCGGCGACCGCTTCGTCTTCAACCAGGCGGACATCCTCCTCGGCGACCTCTTCGCCCGGCTCGAAGCGATCACCGGCATCCCGCAGCCACGGCTCGTCATCTCGGCGAAAGCCGCCAAGCGCGCCATCAAGGTCGCCTCCGCCATGACCCGCGTGTTGCCCGGCGTCGCGACGCTTCCTGCCACGGCCGGCGATTTCCTCGGCAAGAAACGCACCTACTCCAGCAAGGCGGCGATCGACCGCCTCGGCTGGGACCCCGGTGATTTCGACGCGCGGTTGGAGGACACCGCACGCTACTATGCCGAACGGTACGGCAAGGACCGGAACGGCGCCTGACATGTCGGGTCACGTGTGTGGCGGGCTTGTGCAGACCCGCTTTCGCTCATCCGATCAGAAGATGCTCCATTGACACTTCCTGCGAGGGAGGGGGCGATGCCCCCTCCCCCGCGTCCCCACCCCCATCCCCTATGGCAAGTCTCATCTTGTTCGCAGCCCCATCCCTGTCCCCTCATGGCCAAAGGCCTCGTCATCGCCCGCATCCGCGGTGTACCGCTCAAGCTCCATTGGACGTTCCTTCTCGTCGTCGGCCTCATCGCGGCGGCCGTCATCTTCGTCTCCGGCAGTCTCGTGATGGGCCTCTACGCGGTCGGCCTCATCCTCTTGCTCTTCTTCTTCGTCCTCGTGCACGAGCTCGCCCACGTCGCCGTGGCGCGTCGCTTCGGCATCCCGACGAAAGAGATCACGTTGCTGCCGATCGGCGGCATCTCGCACATGGAGCGCATCCCGGAGGCGCCCGACCAGGAAGCGAAGATCTCCATCGCGGGCCCGCTCGTGAACGTCGGGTTCGCATTGCTCCTCGCGCCGTTCGTGTTCCATTTCCATGGCGGCTGGTCGGCCTTCGTCTCGCTGCACCTTCTCGATCTGACCGAACCGAGCCTCTTTTTGGATTTGTTCTGGTTGAACGTCATCATGGGCGCCTTCAACCTGCTCCCGGCATTCCCGCTTGACGGCGGCCGCGTGCTGCGGGCGCTCCTTGCGCTCAAGATGAGCTATGTCAAGGCGACCAAGGTGGCGGCCGACACCGGCAAGACGTTCGCCATCCTGTTCGGACTCATCGGCCTCTTCGTCAACTTCTGGCTCCTCATCATCGCCGTCTTCGTCTATCTCGGTGCGGCCGGCGAGGAGCGCGCCGCCACTGCGCAGGCGGTCTTCCGCAAGGCGCAGGTCAGGGACGTCATGCACCGAGACTTCGTCATGGTGCGGCCCGACGAGCCCATCGAGGCGATCGTCGAGCGGTCGTTCCAGACCCGCCAGATGGACTTCCCGGTCGTCCGGAGCGGCCGCCTGCTCGGCTTCCTCGACCGGGGACAGTTGACCTCCGCCGCCGGCCAAGGCGGGTTGATGGTGGAGGACGTGATGCGGCGCGACATCCCGCAGGTGACCCCCGAGGACGACCTCTCGGTGGCGTTCCGGCGGCTGCAGGGCGGCTCGGTGAAGGCGCTCATCGTGGTGAGCGACGACCGCGAGGAAGTGGAGTCGATCGGCGCCTCTGCGGAGATGCTCACCGATTCGGGCCGCGAGGGCCGCGACATCCCGAAGGACGAGGAAGGCCGGCGCCTGGTCGGCATCCTGGCCGTCGAGGACATGGAACGCGCCTATCTCTACATCACGCAGCGCGAGTCGATCGGCGCCGAGACGCGCGTCGGGAGCCCGATGCAGATGTTCGGCGGCCGCAAGCGCCGTGTCCCGAAGGCGGGGGCGGCGCGGGTGGCGCGGGGGCATTCGCGCGACGAACGCGAGGTCTGGGTGCCGGTCATGGAAGAGCCGGAGCGGTGAAAACCAGGCGGTGGAGACGTCTTTCCCGTAACTTTTTGGTTGCCGACCTTTTGGTTACTAACTTTCGAGTTAGCCGTCCGCAAGGAGCCGTCCCCACCCAAACGCTTTTAAGCTCTACTATACGAGGCCCGGCGCGGCCCGTTCCGGCTGGCCGCGCGGAGCCTTCCAGATGTCCAAACTCGTCATCGTCGAGTCGCCCACCAAGGTCAAGAAACTCAAGGAGTTCCTCGGCAAGGGCTACGACGTCGATTCCTGCGTCGGCCACATCCGCGACCTTCCGTCCAACAAGTCGCAGATCCCCGACTCCATCAAGGACAAGCCGTGGGCCGACTACGGCATCGACTTCGAGAACGGCTTCAAACCGTACTACGTCACCATCCGCGGCAAGTCGAAGGTCATCACGCAACTCAAGAAGAAGCTCAAGGATTGCGACGAGCTTCTGCTCGCCACGGACGAGGACCGCGAAGGCGAATCGATCTCTTGGCACCTCATCGAAGCGCTGTCGCCCAAGGTGCCCATCAAACGGCTGGTCTTCAACGAGATCACCAAGGAGGCCATCCTCGAAGCGGTCGAGCACCCGCGCGAGCTGGACATGGACCTCGTCCAGGCACAGGAGACCCGCCGCATCCTCGACCGCCTCTACGGCTACGCACTGTCGCCGCTTCTGTGGAAGAAGATCGGCGGCAACCTCTCCGCCGGTCGCGTGCAATCGGTCGCCGTGCGCATCCTCGTCGAACGGGAACGGGAACGCCGCGCCTTCCGCTCCGGTACCTATTGGGACCTCAAGGCGACGCTCGCCAAGGGCCGCGACTTCGAAGCGACCCTGCACTCGCTCAAGGGCAAACGCATCGCCACCTCGAAGGACTTCGACAAGGACACCGGCAAGATCGCCGCCGACAAGGACGTCCACCTTGTCTCCGAAGAAGAGGCGAAGACACTCGAGAAGCGCCTCCCTGACGCCACCTGGACCGTCACCTCCGTCGAGGAGAAGGCACGACGCTCGTCCCCGCAGCCGCCGTTCATCACCGCCACCATGCAGCAGGAGGCCAACAACCGCCTCAACCTGTCGGCCCGCGAGGCGATGCGCGTCGCCCAGTCGCTCTACGAGAACGGGTTCATCACCTACATGCGTACCGACTCCACGGCGCTGAGCAGCGAAGGTGTGAAGGGCGCGCAGAAAGCGGTGCGCGAGACATATGGCGAGGATCACCTCCACCCGTCCGGTCCCCGCACCTACGAAGGCAAGAAATCGAAAGGCGCACAAGAGGCCCACGAGGCCATCCGCCCCGCCGGCGCCGCCTTCGCCCATCCCGACCGCTCCGGCCTCAAAGGCGCGGAACTGGCCCTCTACCGGCTCATCTGGCGCCGCACGGTCGCCTCGCAGATGGCCGACGAGCGCTACACCTCCACCTCGGTCACCATCGAGGTCGACGACGCCGTCTTCACCGCGACCGGCAAACGGGTCGACTTCGCCGGCTGGCGCAAGGCCTATCCCACGGGCGACGAAGGGGCCTCCGAACTGCCCGCGCTGTCGAACGGCGACACCGTCGACTGCAAGGACATCACCGCCGAAGGCCACGAGACGCAATCCCCCGCGCGCTTCACGGAAGCGAGTCTCGTCAAGAAACTGCAGGAAGAGGGCATCGGCCGTCCCTCCACCTACGCCTCCATCATCGACACGATCCTCTCCCGCGCCTACTGCGTCCATCGCGGCAAGGCGCTCGTGCCGACCCTCACCGCGTTCGCGGTCACCGGTCTTTTGGAGACTCACTTCCCGCGCCTCGTAGACCCCACCTTCACGGCCAAGATGGAGGAGACGCTCGACGAGATCGCCTCCGGCGACGCCAAATGGGAACCCTACCTGCGCCACTTCTTCCTCGGCCCCGACGGCCTGCAGGCGCACATCGCCGAACGCATGGAGGTCATCGAACCCGAGAAGGCACGCACCATCGACCTCGGCGACATCCCCTATACCGTCAAGATCGGCCGTTTCGGGCCCTACGTCGAGGCGGAACGCGACGGCGAGAAGGTGACCGCCTCCATCCCCGAGAACATCACCCCCGACGAACTCACCGAAGACCTCGTCGAACGACTGGTCGAACAGAAAGCCGCCGGGCCGACCGTCATCGGCAAGCACCCCGAGAGCGGCGAACCCGTCTATGTCCTCGACGGCCGCTTCGGGCCCTACTACCAGCTCGGCGAGGCGGAAGGCAAGAAGAAACCGCCACGTGCGTCGCTGCCGCGCGGCAAGGGCGTCGACGACGGCGACCTCGAAGAAGCGCTCTTCCTGCTGTCCCTTCCGAAGACCTTGGGCGAGCACCCGGAGGACGGCGGCCGCGTCTTCGCCGGGCTCGGACGCTTCGGACCGTTCGTCGCGCACGAGAAGCCTGGTGCTTCCAAAGCGGAATTCCGCAGCCTGAAAAAGGACGACGACCTCAAGACCATCACCATCACCCGCGCGCTCGAACTCTTGTCGGAGCCGAAAGGCACCCGCGGCCGCGGCGGCACCGTCATCAAGGAACTGGGCAAGCATCCCGAGGACGGCGACACCATCCAGATCCTCGAAGGCCGCTACGGCCCCTACGTCAAGCACGGCAAGACCAACGCCACCATCCCGAAGGACACCAAGCCCGACGACGTCACCGTCGAACAGGCCGTCACGCTCCTTGCCGAGAAGAAGGCGAAAGGCGGCAAAGGCAAAGGCAAGGCGAAGCCGCGCAAGACCGCCGTGAAGAAGAAGGCGACCAAGAAGAAGTCGGGATAGTCCGTCGGACCGGGCGCGACCCGACGGCCGGCCGGCACGACGGACCTTCCGTGCGAAGGTGCCTCGATGTCGCCCCACCGACGGCCTCCCCACCCCTCCGCCCGCGAGGGCAAGGGGCAAATACCCTGTCCGCGACAGGAGGCCCGTGCCCGTGCCATGGCCTTGCACAACCCTTTTAAAAAGCCCTCCCGTAGAACGCACCTAGTCCGCCGAGCCGGGCAAAGAGGGACCACGATGGACCGCCGATCGACCAGCCGGACACCGCTCGTCCACATCGCACTCGCCCTCCTGTTCCTTGCCGGAGCCATGCCGATCCTCCCGGCCGACGCGCACCACAACCCGCAACAGTCGGGCGACCTGCAATGCGAGGCGACCGTCTGGGCCGCCGGGCAGGACCCGGCACAGGTCCCCGCGAAACACCACCACGACCTCGTCGTGTCGAACATCACCCCCTCGCTCGACCTCGCGGGTGGCAGCAAGGACCATGGACGCTGGTCCGGCCAGCATTGGCTCGCCGAGGACGCCGGCGCGCTCAACGTCACCTTCACGGTCAAGAACGTCGGCAACAAGACCCTCATCGGACAACCCACCGAGACCGACGCCACCGTGCGCATCGTGCGACCCGACGGCACGAGCGCCGGCGTCAAGACCGTCCAGGTGGCGACGCCCGACACGCGCAGGACCTCGACAGGCCAAGCCGTCTTCTCGGTGGGGGAAGGGCGCTACCGGATCGACGTGCATGTGGACCCCGCCAACAAGATCGACGAGACGTGCAAGGACAACGCCCCCACGAGCTCCCCGGGCACCCGGTGCGAACCGGTCGGCACCCCGGCGGTCTGCCGCTACTCCTACACGCACAACAACACCCTCGTCAGACCGATCGCCCTCGGCGCCTTCCCGGACCTTGTCGTCGCGACCATCGACGCCGACGCCCCTGTGCGGGCCACCAAGGCGGCGAGCCCCGATTCCGAGACAGAGGTGCGGATCACCGTCGCCAACCAGGGCGACGACGTCGCGACGTCACAGGACTCCGCCACACCCGGGCAGGTCCCGTTCAAGCTGCGGGTCTCCGTGGCGGGCGGCAAATGCACCGGCGGGACGGCATCCGGCGACGCCACGCTCCTCGACATCGACCAGGTCGCCGCCGGCGGGACCAAGACGCTCACCGCCAACTGCCAACTGCACGGCCTCCGTGAGACGTTCACCGTCGAGGCCGAAGTGGACCCGAACGACAAGGTCACCGAATCGGTCGAGACGAACCAGGTGGGCAACGGCACCTTCGCCATCCCCACCCCCGACATCATCGTCACCTACACGACCGGTCTCCCCGTCAACGACAAGGGCGAGCACGTCCTCGCCGAAGGCCAGGCGCTCTACCTGAACGCCACCGTGACGAACTTCGGAGGCGGCCCCGCCAAAAGCACCGACGGCGCCGGTTTCAAGGTGCGGATGCTGCAGAAAGGCGGCGTCGGCACCCAGGCGTTCTACCCCAAGAGCGGCGGCTCCGGCACGTTCACACTCGACCCGTACGAATCGGTGCTCGTCCAGGGCGTCGCCGCCGCGGGTGACTTCAACAGCGCCACCGGCACCTACACGATCTTCGTGCGCGCCGACGAGGACGACATCGTGTTGGAGAAGGACGAGGACAACGAACACGAGTTCGTCCTCCGCGTCGCGAGCTACAAGGTCAACATCACCGCCCCCTCCACCACGGTGGTCGCCTCCCCCGGCGCCGTCGGCCGCGCCGAGACGACGGTGAAGAACGAGGGCACCGCCGACGATGTGATCCGGATGTACACCAACGGCACCGAGAGCGGTGTCCGCTTCACCGACGCCGACGGCGACCCGATCGAGACGCTGACCCTCGGCCCCGGCAAGAGCACCAAGGTGTATGTCGAACGCGACATCCCGAGGTCGGCCGCGAAAGACACGCGCATCCCCACCACCATCTTCGCGCGCTCCGAATCACAGGGCGCCGAGTCGACCGATCGGCTCGACCTCGTCTACCTCGTCGGCGAGGACGCCGTCGCACCGACCATAACGCTCACCTCACCCAAGGAGGCCACGATCGGCGGCAGGGCGGGCGCATGGCTGAGCGGGCAGAACCTGACTTTCACCGTCACCGACAACGTCGACGTCGACAAGGTCGAATCGGACCACGCAGACGGCACGTTCCAGACCCTGCAGCCGATGGCGGGAACGAACGACACCTACCGCATCCACCTCTCCGGACAGCCCGCCGACTTCGAGATCGCCCTGCGCGCGAGCGACCTGTCCGGGAACGTCGCCACCAAGGAGCTGCGCATCGTGCGTGATTCGACCTCGCCGCGCATCACCGAATGGCGGTTCACCCCGAGCCAGGGCCTCCCGCCCGGCCAACCGGTCTCGCTCCAGGTCAACGCCGCCGACGACAACCTCGACACGGTCACCGCCCGCATCACGCAGGCGCGCCACTACCAACCGACCGACCGGCCCGGTGAGAGCACGTGCAACCCCACGGCCCCGACCTACGACCGCACGTTCACACTGCGGAGACAGGGGTCGGTCTATCTCCTTGAGAACTGGATCGTCCCCGAACGCGCAGGACGTTACCTCTTCGAGGTCACCGCCACCGACCTCGCCGGCAACTCGGCCACCGCCAAGGACGAGGACACGCGCCGTGGCGACGTCACCCACATCTACTACCACTGCATCGTCTACTCGTCCCCGGGCTCCGACATCGAGGTGGTCGAGGCGAAACCGCTCCTCGCCCCGACGAAGCCGGAGGACGGCGACCCGGTGCGCATGACGTTCACGCTGCGCAACACCGACCCCCGCTTCGGCACCGGCACGTTCCAGGTGCTCTTCGTCGAGGACAGCCGCAGCATCATCGGCCGCCAGACGCTCCAACTCGGCCCCGGCGAGACCCGACCGCTCACGTTCGATTGGGTCGCCAAGTCCGGCCCCCACCTGCTGACCCTGTCGGTCGACAGCACCGACAGCGTCCCGGAGTCGAACGAAGAGAACAACCTGCAGCGCCTCAGCACAGGGACGCTCTTCCCGGGCCAGAAGCTGTTCGCCGCCGAAGCCACCGGACCGCTCTCGGCCTCGTTCGCCGAGCGTCTGGAGACCTACTGGTTCGTGCCCGTGCTGCTCGCCGCCAACGCCGTCCTCTTCATCGTCGCCATCGCCCTCGGCCGCAAGAACGGGGTCTAGCGCCGTGGCCCGCTACCGGTTCCTCGGCGGCGCTGAAGAGATCGGCAGCCTCGGACTCGTCCTCGAGGACCGCCGCACGCGCGTCCTCATCGACTACGGCCTGTCACCCGACTCGCCGCCCGGGTTCCCGGAACAGGCGCCCGACGTCGACGCGGTGCTGCTCACGCACGCCCACCTCGACCACAGCGGCTGCCTGCCTGAGATCGCCATGCGCGCCGACACGCCGATACACACCACGGAGACGAGCCGCCGCGTGTCGGGGATCCTCCACCAGGACACCCTGAAGATCGCCGACCTCGAAGGGCACGCCGTCCCGTTCAACGCCGCCGCCGTGGAACGCCTCAAGGGGCTCTACCGCGACATCACCCCCGACGACCCGTTCCAGGTCGGGGACCTCGACGTGACGCCGGTCTCGGCGGGCCACATCCCGGGGGCCGTCCAGTTCCTCGTCGAGGGCGACCGGCGCACGCTCTTCACCGGCGACCTCTTCACACAGCCGACCCGACTGGTCCAGGCGGCGCGGCCCGAGAAGGCCGAGGTGCTCTTCATCGAGACCACCTACGCCGGCCGCACCCATCCTTCCCGCTCCGACGAGGAGACGCGACTCGTCGCCAAGGTCGACGAGGTCGTGGAGCGCGGCGGGCTCGCACTCATCGCCGCGTTCGCCACCGGCCGCACGCAAGAGGTGCTCCTGGCGCTCACCATGGAGAGCGACCACGACATCTGGGTCGATGGCATGGGCGCCCGCGTCCTGCAGGTCTTCCTCGACACACCGGAAGCGGTCGCCGACCCGCGGGCATTGGAACGGGTGCGCGAACGGGTGCGCATCGTGCGCAACCACCGGCAACGACGCCACGCCATGGCGACAGGCGGCGTCATCGTCGCCACCTCCGGGATGCTGGAAGGCGGCCCCATCCTGCATTACCTCTCGCAACAGCGCGGACGACAGAAGGACGCGTTGTTGTTGACCGGCTACCAGGTGCACGGCACGAACGGGCGCAGGGTGCTCGACGACCGCTTCTACACGGACCGCGGCGTCCGCCACACCGTCGATCTCGAGGTCGACCGGTTCGACCTGTCCACCCACCTCGGCCACGACGACATCGTCGACTATGTGCGCCGAAGCGGCTGCGACGACGTCGTCCTCTACCATGGCTACGACCGGGAGGCGCTCGTTCCCGAACTGTCGCCGTTCGCGCGGGTCCACCTGCCCAAACGCGGCGAGACGATCGAGCTCTGAGACGCAGCGGTCGCGGTGTCGAAGGGTCGGCGACCGCTTCGACCCCTCCACGTTGACGCATCGGCCGGTGACGCATCAACGACGGTTGCCGAAACAGCCTAAGTCGATGTCGGAGAAGGATAGGGTCGTGACGAACGGCGCCCCTGTCCGATCACCCTACGAACCCGATGACGAACCGACCGGCATCGCCGGCTCCCGAAGCTGGGATTTCGGTGTCTCGAGTCAGCGCACCCCCCAGGCACCGGCACGGTTGTCGCCCATGCTGGCCCGCTCCGGTGAACCACCCGAGCGGAATGGCCGCTACGCCTACGAGTTCAAGTGGGACGGGGTGCGCGCCATCGTCCACTCCGACCATGGTCTCCTGCGCGTGACCTCACGGAACGGCACCGACCTCACCGCCACGTTCCCGGAAATCTCACCGGTGCCACGTCCTCTGCTTGTGCGCAATGCGGTGTTGGACGGCGAACTGGTCGCCATCGACCCGATGAGCGGCCGGCCTGACTTCGGCCTCCTGCAGCGCCGCCTCAACCTCACCACCGCCCACGCGGTACGCCAGCGGGCCGCCGAGGTGCCGGTCATCTTCTTCGCCTTCGACCTTCTGTGGCTCGACGGCCACGACATCATGGGCGAGACCTACGAACGTCGCCGGGCGCAGCTCCTGGCGCTCGACCTGAACGGCGCTTCCTGGTCGACACCCAAACACCACTTGGGCGATCCCGCCCCGATCCTCGCCGCCTCGCGCGAACACGGTCTCGAAGGGATCATGGCGAAACGGCTCGACTCGCGCTACGTGCCGGGCAAGCGCACCGATTCGTGGATCAAGATCAAGAACCGGCAACGACAGGAGTTCGTCGTCTGCGGCTGGACCGCCGGCAAGGGCGCACGCGCCGGCACCATCGGCTCGCTGCTGCTCGGCCACTACGAAGAGACCGATCGCGGTCGGGTCCTTCGGTATGCCGGCCGCGTCGGCTCCGGCTTCTCGGATCCGCTCTTGGAACGCATGCGTCTCTTGCTCGCTCCGCTCGAGACCTCCGATGCCGCCTTCGACGCCCCCGCCGAGGTGCGCGCCGATTCACGCTTCGTCCGGCCGGTGCTGGTGGTCGAGGTCGAGTTCGCCGAATGGACCCGCGAAGGCCGTGTGCGCCAAGCCAGCTTCAAGGGCATGCGCACCGACAAGGACCCCTCCGAGGTGGTCCGCGAAGACCTCTCCGCCGTCGCAGGAGGTGCCTGAGATGCGCTCGGTCTGGAGCGGTTCGGTGAGCTTCGGGCTCGTCAACGTCCCGGTCAAAGCGTACAATGCATCACGCAGCAAGGGCATCAACTTCAACCTCCTGCACGAAAAAGACCACGCCCGCATCCGGCGCAAGCGCGTCTGCGGCAAGGAAGGCGAAGAGGTGCCTTCTGACGAGATCGTGCGCGGCTACGAGGTCTCCCCCGACCGTTACGTCATCCTGTCGGACGAGGAGATCGAAGCGGCCGACCCCGAGAGCGCGAAGACCATCGAACTGGAGGATTTCGTTCCTCTTTCTGATATCGATCCCGCCTTCTTCGACAAACCCTACTGGCTCGTCCCCGACAAGGCGGCCGGCAAGGCCTATGCGCTCTTGCACAAGGCGATGCGCGAATCGGGCAAGGTGGCGATCGGCCGTGTCGTCATGCGCTCGAAGGAACATCTCGTCGCTCTTCGGACCTCGGGTGACGCGCTCATGATGGTGACCATCCGGCACGGCGACGAGGTCATCCCCGCCGAGGTGGCGATGGAGGACGCCGGGTTCGCCACGGGCGAGCCGAGCGAGAAAGAGGTGCAGATGGCCGAGAAGCTCGTCGATGCGCTCTCCACCGAGTTCGACCCCGAACGCTACAAGGACCGCCACCGCGAGGCGCTCATGAAGGTCATCGAACAGAAACTCGAAGGCCAGGAGGTCGTCGTCCGGCGTGAGGCCGAAGAACGGCCGGCCACCGAGGACATCCTGTCGGCCCTGGAGGAGAGCGTCAAGCGGGCCGAGAAGGAGATCGAGGCGTCGTGAAGGCCGGCGGGGGCCGTCTCGTCCGCAGCGACGGACGCGACATC
Organism: Methanobacteriota archaeon; assembly: GCA_019347805.1. GTDB lineage: Archaea > Thermoplasmatota > E2 > JACPAO01 > JAHWKR01 > JAHWKR01. The sequence goes on along the minus strand of JAHWKR010000041.1, from coordinate 5,734 downwards.
CGCCTGACCAGCCTCGACAAGACCTACTACCCCAAGACCGGGACCACGAAAGGGGAAGTGGTGCGCTACTACACACAGATCGCGCCCTTTTTGTTGCCGCATATCAGCGGCCGCCCCCTCAACCTGAAACGCTACCCCGAGGGCGTCGAGGGGCCGATGTTCTACCAGAAAAGCTGCCCCGACCACCGGCCCGAATGGTTGCCCACGGTGGACGTCCCGCACAGTGACCGGCCCGGGGAGACGCGGCACTGCACGGTGGAGACACTGGCCGATCTTTTGTGGCTCGTCAACCTGGGGGACCTCGAAGTGCACCCGTTGCCGTGGAAGCGCGGCGCTTTCGCCCGGCCGACGCACGTCGTCTTCGACCTCGACCCCGGGCCCGGTGCCAGCCTGTCCGCTTGTTGCCGGGTGGCCTTGCTCTTGCGTCGTGTGCTCTCCGACCTCGGCCTTCCATCGTACGCCAAGACCTCCGGCGGGAAAGGCGTGCATGTGCTGGCTCCTGTCGGCGGCGGGCCGAGTTCGGAGACGACGAGCCGTTTCGCCCGCACCGCCGCGCAGGCGTTGGAGCGGGTCATGCCCGACGCAGTGACCTCCAACATGCGCAAGGAACTGCGGCCCGGGAAGGTCTTCGTCGATTGGAGCCAGAACGCCGCACACAAGTCCACCGTGGCGCCTTATTCCCTACGTGCGCGGGATCGTCCCTCGGTCTCGACGCCCATCACTTGGGACGAGGTGGAATCCGGCTTGGAGCGGCCTGAGCGGTTGGTGTTCGGACCCGACGCGGTGGTCGAACGGGTCGAACGGCATGGAGATCTCATGACCGGGGTGCTGGAACCGGGGCCGCCGCTACCTGAATGGGCACGCCGCGGCGTCTGAGGGGCTGGACCGAGGGTCCATGTGACACGGTGTCTTTTGTCCACTTGAGCCAGGCTCGCCCTTCAGGTGTCCATCCGTCCCGGTGCCAGAAGAGACAACTTCTTACCCCCCGCAGCGGGTCCCGCGCGGGATGGAAGAGCGACTCCTGGAGATGGCCGCCAAGCGCGGTGTCGATTTCGCCGATGTCCGCCTCGAGGAGACCCGACGCCTCTCGCTCGAGATGAAGGACGGGAAGCTCAAGAAAGCGATCCCCGGCAGCGAGCGCGGCATCTCGGTGCGCGTCCTCGTCGACGGCGGCTGGGGGTTCTACTCCACCAACCGGTTCGATAACGGTGAGGTCGAGGCGGGGCTCGACAAGGCGGTCCGCATGGCGCGCGCCTCGGCCGGTGCCCGCACCGAGAAGGCGGAACTCGCGGAAATCGACGCACCGCACGCGACGGCCATCTGGACACCGGAGAAGCCGCCCGAGAAACGCACCCTGGAAGAGAAATCGGACCTCCTTTCGGACATGTACGGTGCCGTCAAGGACCTGCCCGAACTGGTGTCGGTGACGACCGCCTACGGCGAGACCACCGTCCGCCACCGCTACCTCTCCACCGAAGGTGCCGATCTCTCGACGGGTCTGACGCGGATCTTGGCGCAGACCCACTTCATCGCCAAGAACGAACACGGCATCACCTCGGGGCGGGCCAGGATCGGCGGCACCGGCGGTTTCGAGCACTTCGACCGCGAGCACCCCGCCGACAAAGCCGTGGAGACCGCCCGCGTCACCATCACGCAACTCAGCGCCAAATCGGCACCGGGCGGCAAGATGACCGTCATCGCCGACCCCGACCTCACCGGCGTCTTCACCCACGAAGCGGTGGGACACGCCTCCGAGGCGGACCTTGTCCTGGCGGGCGATTCCTGCCTGGAAGGCATGCTCGGCAAGCAGGTGGCGAACGAGATCGTCACCGTCGTCGACGACTCCACCCTCCCCGGCGGCTACGGCTCCTTCGCGTTCGACGACAACGGCATCCCCGGACAACGCAAGGTGCTCATCGAGAGCGGCATCCAGAAGGACTTCATGTCCGACCGTTACACCGCCAAGCGGTTGGGTCTCGTCCCGAACGGTGCTGCACGCGCCGAGAGCTACGCCCATCGCCCCCTTGTCCGCATGTCGAACACCTTCATCGAGGGCGGCGACCACTCGTTCGAGGAGCTCTTCGAAGGCGTCAAGACCGGCGTCTACGCCAAGGGCACCCGCGGCGGCCAGGTCGACACCGCGAAGGGCGGCTTCCAGTTCTCCGCACAGGAGGCCTACCTCATCGAGAACGGCGAGATCACCCGGCCACTGCGTGATGTCTCCGTGTCGGGTACGATCCTCACGACGCTCAAGAACATCGACGCCCTCGGCAACGACTGGGCTCTCGGCGACCCCGGCATCTGCGGCAAGGGCCAGATGGTCCCCGTCGGCGATGGTGGACCGACGACACGCATCCGCGACGCCATCGTGGGAGGGTCGTCCTGATGCAGGCCGCCGGCTTGCGCATCCCCGGTCCGACCGAAAAAGACAGCGTCGACTCGCTTCTCTCCATCGGCGAACGCATCGTCGAGACCGCGCTCTCGGGCGGTGCTGAATCCGCCGAGGCGTTCCTGCTCTCCGGGATCGGCGAATCCTACTCCATCGAAAAATCGAGCATCGGCTACACGGGAGGCGGCGGCGAATCCGGCATCGGCCTCAGGGTCATCAAGGACCGGCGCGTCGGCTTCGCCTACTTCACGGAACCGGACGACCGCTCTGCTGCGGTCGAGGGCGCGCTGGACGTCGCCCGCCGTGGGCAGAAAGGCGACTTCTCGTTCCCCACGGGCGGCTCGTTCCCTACTGTGAACGGTTTGTACGACCCCAAGATCGACCAGCTCGGCACCGAGGAAGGCTTGGCGATCATCGAGTCGCTCATCTCGGGCGCCCGCGAGGTGCACAAGGGCGCGACGGTGTCCGGTGGGAGCGTCGGCTTCGGCACCGATGTCGTCGCCATCTGCAACTCGGAAGGGCTTTCTGTGGGCGAGCGTGGCACCTCCATGGGCATGTCCGCCTATGTCGTCTTGAAAGAGGGCGACCAGGTGGCGACCGGTTGGAAGAGCCACGAGGCGAACACCTACTGTGAGCCGATGCGCGACCCGGCCGCCATCGGGCGCGAGGCGAGCGAACAGGCCAAGGCGACACTGGACGCCGAGCCGTTCGGCGAAGGCCGCAAGACCACCGTCGTCTTCCATCCGCACGCGGCTGCGGCGCTCGTCGAGTTCATCACCGTTCCGGCGTTGTTCGGCGACAAGGCGGCGCGCGGCGAGAGCCACTACTCCGGCAAGCTCGGGGAAGAGGTCGTGGACCCGCGCTTCTTCGTCACCGACGACCCGACCCGCACCGGCGGCCTCGGGGCGGGTGCGTTCGACGACGAGGGACTCGCCAGCCGGGTCGTGCCGCTCCTTGCCGAAGGTCGGGTGGACTCCTACCTCTACGACCTCGGCGGCGCCCACGAATATGGCGGTGGGTCCGAGGCTGCGACCGCGAGCGGGGTGCGGAGCGGTCGTCTTTCCGATTCTCGTACCTACAAGGACCCGCCCGGTGTGTCGGCGCGCAACGTCGTCTTCGGGGCGACCGACCCGAGACCGCTCGAGCGCCTCCTTGCGCACGTCGAGGACGGCATCCTGGCGCACGACCTCTTGGGGGCGCACACCGCGAACCCGACGAGCGGCGACTTCAGCGTCTCATCGACGACGCTTTTCCGCATCAAGGACGGTGTGCTCGCCGGAGCGGTGGCACCGGTCATGCTGGCGGGGAACCTACCGGAGTTGCTCCGTGGGTCCTTCGTCGGCGCATCCGTCGAAGTGGAGCAGACAAGCGGCCACTTCAGTCCGACCGGCATCGAGGCGCCCTACCTGGCGCTCTCCGATATCCACGTCGTCGGCTGAGCGGCGTGCCGAACGCTGACGGCTCTGGGCGGGATCCGGAGGGACCATCCCGCTGCCCAGGGTGCCGCTTCAGCGCCGTCTTGGCGCGTCGAACCTTGGCCGCTCCGGATGGCGCATCGTCTCCTCGTCGGGCGCATGATGCGCGGCGAGGTCGGCGAAGATGCCGTCGAGTCCGTCCATGTCGGCGACGAGCCGTCGCATGAGGTTGGACTTGTAGCGCGTCTCCGGTTCCGCCATCGATATCTCTACAGTCCCGGACCCTTTACAAGGGGCCCCGGGCGGGGCATAGGACCCGAGGTCCGCCCGCGGATTCGGGGCGCCGGGTCGCTCGGCCCCACCGGCCACGCCGCTTCCTGTCGGGCCGCGGCCAAACGTTCCCCCCTCGGCTATATAGGAGCGGTTCTCATCTCTCCTTGTCGATGCCCAAGATCGTCCTCGACGCCGAGACCTTCAAGGTGCTCGCGTCCGATACCCGCCTCGCCATCCTCAAGAAGCTCGACGAGCGCCCGATGACGGTCTCCGAGCTGGGGCGCGAACTCGAGCTCAACAAGGCGACCGTCTTCGAGCACCTGCAGAGCCTCATCGTGGGCGAGCTCGTCAAGAAAAAAGAGCGGGAGGGCCGCAAGTGGGTCTACTATACCTTGACCTGGAAGGGCAAGAGCCTGCTGCATCCAGAGAACACCACCGTCATGGTGCTCCTCGGTCTTGCCGCGCTCGGCTCGGGCGGCGCGATGCTGCAGCTCGGCCAATGGTTGAAGTGGTGGGGCATCGGATTGCTCGGCTCCGAGACCGAGGGCGAGAGCGCGGACGGCGGAGGGGACGACGCGGGTACATTGTCGAAGCCGGCCGATGAGCCCGATAGCGGCAGTCAGTCGGCGGACACCACGGGCGAGCCAGAAGCCGGCCAGGAGGCGCAACGCATGGAGGCAGAGGCGCCCCCGGAGGACGACGCCGCGACGTCCGCCGACAGCGACGGCGGCGCCTGGTGGGACTTCCTCGAGTCGAGCGAGTTCTGGGTCTTCGCGTTGCTGTTCCTCTTGTCGACCCTGCTTTTCACGGGTGCATACCTCGTGAAGGCGCGGGCACGCCGGGAGGGCTCCGAGGTGGGCCGCATGGTCGAGGAGGCAGAGGTCCGGCCGCGCTCCTAATGCCAGAAACGGTCAAGTAGCCGGCCCGGTGTCGACCGCCCGTGGCCGACCTCAGGAGCGTCACGATCGTCGTCCTCATCGTCCTCCTCGGCACCTCCGTGGGGGCTTTGGCCGGCTATCGGCTCTACGTCCAGCAAGTGGTCTTGCCCGACACGGAACCCATCCTGGTGGATGTCACCATCGAGTGGCCGGACGGCGGCAACGTATCGACCGAGGTGCCACTCGTCGGGATGGACCAGAACGCCTACGGAGCGCTCCGGTACGCGGTGGCGTCGCTGAACATCACGATGCGGGTGCAGCATTACCGCGACGACGCCTATGTCTGGTCCATCGGGGGCCATGACGCCGAAGGCGATTGCGGTTGGGTGTACTCGGTGAACGGCGCCGGTGTCGCGTTCCAGCCCACGAACGCCGCCAACAAGGAGTTCCTCGAAAACGGGGACCGGGTCTACTGGTCGTGGGGCTGCGTCTGAGGCTTTCAGGGGTCGCGGGGGATGGGTGATCGCCACATGGCGAGCGCGATGACCACCTCGCTCGTCGTCTTGGTGGCGGCGAAATCGCGGTCCTCGGCGAACGTGTTGGGACCGGTCGCTCTCTGCAGGCCGCACCGGGAGGTGACGGCTTCCGGGTGGGGCGCTTCGTGGCGGGGGTGTGCTGAGGCGATGCGGCGAAGGATGGCGGCGGCGGGTGGGGAGGCGGCCGGCTTCGTGGCCTCGGCGTGGCCCGGCGTGGCGGGTGGTGCGGTGCGCGCCTCGAGG
>JAHWKR010000040.1 GCA_019347805.1 Methanobacteriota archaeon | reverse complement strand
CCCAGGGACGCTGAAGGTGGTGTCGGAGACCTGACTGGATGGGTCTCCTTCCCCGGCGTCGTTCCATGCTGTGATCGTATACCAATACGTGGTGTTATCCGCCAAGCCCGAGTCGGTGTAGGAGAGCGCCGTCGTGTTGGCGACGAGACTTCCGAGCGCGCCGCCCGTCGTGCTGCGGTAGACACTGTAGTTCGTGATCGCAGGACCGCCATCATCGGACGGGGCCGACCAGGAGACGGATATCTCGCCCGGGTTCGGCCCGGCGGCCGCCGCGGGCGACAACGGTGCAGTGGGCGTATCGAAGGTCGTCCCCTGCGTCTCCGAGGCCGGACCGGCGGACATGCAGTTCCACGGGGTGACCCGATAGTGCCGCGTCTCACCGTCGCCGAGCCCGGTCTCGACATGGGAGGTGGCCGTCGAGTCCTGAAGGAGCGTCCAGGTGGAGCCGTCCGGACTCCCCTCCAGCACGTAGGTAGTGATGGCGCAACCGCCGTCGTCGGCCGGCGCGGTCCAGGAGACGGAGATCTCGCCGAGACCGGGGCCCGCGGCTGCTGCGAGCCCTTGCACAGCGGTCGGTGCGCCCTGCATGGCGGTGACCTCGAAGTCGTCGATGTACCAGCCGTCGAAGGCGTTGCCGACAGAGTCCTTGGAGTCGAACCAGAACCGGATGTCGACGACCTGGCCCGTGAACGGATCGATGTCGTACTTGACGCTCTGCCAGCCGAGCTGGTTGGCGTCCGAGGCGGTCCATGACTGCAACGTGGTCCATGTGGACGACGTGTCCGGTTTGATCTGGATGCGCATCTCGTCCCAGGAGCCGCTGCAGCACTCCGTCTCCCAGCGATGGTCGAAAGCGAGGGTCCCGACGCGATAGGCCGTGAGATCAAGGGTGGTCTCGGCGCTCCCGGTCGTGGCAAAACCGGTATTGAAATCGCAGGCGCCGCTGCGGTGATAGCCCAGGTAATAGGGCGAGGAGGGTGGTGCCGAACAGGCGGAGTCGAGGTGCCAGAGGCCCGAGAGGGTCCAACCGTCCGCAAGACCGTCGTCGAAGGGATCGACCCCGACCTGGTCCTCCTCGAGCTTGTCCGTGCGCGCATTGGCGTCGGCGCGGCCGCCGGGCCCGACCGCGGTGACCGCCTGGACCTGATAGAAGTACGACGTGAAGTCACCGAGGGCCGTGTCGGTATAGGCGAAGGTGTCCGCCGAGACGTTCAAGAGGACCGACAGCGACGTGGAATCCATACCGCGATAGATCCTGTACTCGAGGACCTCGGACATCCCGTTGTCCTCGGGCAGACCCCACGAAAGACCGATGTCGTTCGTCCCCGGGACGCGCGTCGCCGTGAAGGACGTCGGAGCGGTCGGTTCGTTCTCGAAGGGTGGCGTGAAGACGGCGGCCGGGCGGGGCGAATCGTAAAACTGGACCGCGTCGGAGGAGAAATGGCCGGTCAGCGCCGTCATGACCTTCCCGAATGTGGTCTGATCACCGTCGCCCGTCCGGACGCGGGTGAACGGGGCCAGGGAACCACCTGCAGGTGTGAGCCGGATGTCGCCGGTCCCGAGCGTCGAGGTCGTCGTGTTGCTCGCCTTGGCGTAGACGTAATCGCCGAGGTCGTAGAACCCGTTGCTGTTCACGTCCGCATAGATGAACGTCCCCGACTGCGCGATTTCGAGCGCAGCCCCGTAGAGCGCATCCGCCGTCGTGATGAACGTGCCGCCCGACTTTCCACCGTACGTCGTGACGAGGACGTCCCCCGCGCCGACGTTGCCGCTGCAGTCCGGCTGCCCGATGGCGAGGACGAAGGGTCGCTCGGTGGCCGTATCGCCGGTCACGACGCGACAGAACCTGAGGCCGTTCGCGGCATTCACCTTCAAGGTCGGCTTGGAGACATCGACGTCACTCGACCCGACCTGCCGGCCTGCGCCTTCCCCGAAGACGTCGATGATGCGCACATCGCGGGGGTCCACCACCTGGTTCGTTCCGGCGAGCTCGACGTACAGACCGTCCGTCCTCTCGAACCAGCCAGCGATATGGGGCACGGTCCACGGACCTCGCTCATATGTGAGACCAGTTCCACCGGCCGCGTTCTCGGTCCCGGTCGTCGCCGTCGAGCCGTCCGACTCCACTTGGCCGAAGTGGACCTCGATGAGGTCCGTGTCGTAATGGAGTACGATCTGGAAGGTCACGAATGCGCTCGTCGAACCGTAATGCGGCACGCTGTTGAACTCGACGATGAACCGGTCGGGGGAGCTCTTGCCCGCATAATAGACGGCGCCGCCCGCCAACGGGTTCAGGTCGACCCAGTAACCCGCCACGAAGCCGTTGGGGTTCGAGGTGGAGGGGATGGTGCCGCCGCTGCAGCAACCGCTCGTGCCGGGGGGGACGAAGGAGACGAAGCCGTTCGAGGAGACGTAGAGCGTATCGTACGACTTGCCATAATGGTTGAACTTGGGGAACGAAAGTGTACCGTAACTCGTCAGGTCGATCGCGGCCGAGACGGTGTCGTCCCCCAGCGAGAGGGGCGTCCCCGAGCGTGCGATGGTCGAAAAGGCGCTGTCGTCACGCATGCAGGTGTAGCCGTAGGCGTCCGGACCGGGTGTGTCACAGCCGGATGTCTGGGTCTGAGCGGCTCCGTCCGGCGCTCCCCAGATGGCCACGGCCGTCAAAAGGAGGACGGTGACCGAGAAGAACGTCCAGCGGGAGCGGTGGCGCTCGGCCGCCATGGTCTGAGGGCGCATGCGCATTGGACCACCGGTCCGCTGGACCGGGTCACGTCGGGTGTGTCGCATACCGATCACCGCCGCCAGCCACACAGCAGGGCGAGTAAAATCACTACTTATAGCCTTATGCCCGACACGGACGAACAGAGGACGGGATCCGATGCGCAGGTCCCGGTGTTTCCTGAGATACCGGATGACCGGCTCCCCCTTGTCAAGAAGCGGAAGGAAAAGACCTGCGTCCCACGACGTCTCGGCGCTGCGCGTCGTGTATCTGTGGCGGCCAAAGGTTCAAGACCCACGGACAGGCTCGCCTTCTCGAAGCCGATGGTCGGTGGGACCCCCGCACGCCTCTTCGCCTGGTGGATGCTCGTCAGCCTCCTCGTGAGCGGAGCCACCGCCGCGGCGACAGGGGAGGACGCCGAAGCGACGACGTGGCTCGTCGGACTCGCCGACCCCGCCACCGCCAGCGACGGGTCCCTCGGTGCCAAGATCGTCTCCTTCCACCCGGCGAGTGGTTTCGTCGTGGTCGAGACGAGCGACCCGACGTTCCCCCAACGGGCGGCCGAGCAGCCGGGCGTCCGTTATGTCGAGGCGAACGGCTTCGTCCACGCGAGCGGCCCCACCACGACGTCCACCGACGCCACGAACCAGACCGAGGGACCGAACGACCCCTTCTGGCCCGAGCAATACGGCCCGCGACAGGTCGGGGCGCTCGACGCATGGAACGTCACGCGCGGCGACCCGGCCGTGCACCTCTGCATCGTCGACTCCGGCATCGCACCAGCCCACGACGACATCCCGTCGGAGCGCATCACCGCCATGCGCGACCTCGTCGAGCACGACGACCTCCCCCAGGACGGCACCGGCCACGGCACCCACGTCGCCTCCATCGCCGCCGCCCGCACCGACAACACGCTCGGCATCGCAGGCCTTTCCGACGTGTCGCTCCTCGTCGTGCGCGTCCTCGACGACACGAACCGCGGCACCTGGGCGGCCGTCGCCGCCGGCATCGAGTGGTGCACCCTGAACGGCGGGCCGCGCACCGTCATCAACCTGAGCCTCGGCGGAAGCGGCGACAGCCAAGCCGTCTCGGACGCCGTCGCCCTCGCCCACGACAACGGCCACCTTGTCATCGCGGCGGCCGGCAACCGCGCCTGCGACGACTGCGTCGACCTCCCGGCACGCATCCCGCAGGTCGTCGCCGTCGGCTGCACAGACGCGGCGGCCGCGCGCTGCACCTACAGCGCCGGCGGTGACACCCTCGACCTCGTCGCCCCGGGCGACGCCATCACCGCCGCAGACCCCATGCTCGGCACGAGCGGCTATTCCGAGAAGACCGGGACGAGCATGTCGACGCCCCACGTCTCCGCCGCCGCGGCGCTCGTCTGGAGCCACCACCCCGACCTCCCCGGACTCTCGGTGGCGCACCGGCTCGTCGCGACCGCCGCCGAGCTCGGCGCGACCGGCTTCGACACGGCGTATGGCCACGGACTCCTCGACATGCCCTGTGCGCTCCTTTGCCCAGTGACGCCGCCTGTGGCACCCGAGGCGCCGACCGTGTCGAGCACGCCGAGCCAAAGCACGTTCCGCATCGCCTGGGACGTCCCTGACGACCCATGGTCCGAATACATCGAGGGCTACCGGGTCTACGTCCGCACTGGCGAAGAGACCGCCCGCCTCATCGCCACCACCGATGCCGACACCCATCACATCCACCACGCGCCTCCGCTCCTCGACGACGGACGCTACCATGTCGCGGCCGTCAACAGCGGCGGAACGAGCGCCCTCTCCGACCCGGGATGCCGGCCGCTTGTCTGGACGCCCATGGGTCAGCTCGACCACGCCCGGAGCTGCTAGGCGTCCCGTCCCCCACCCGGCCGAACCCTTCATGAACCGGGACCCGTCTGAAAGTCTCCATGGCCCCACCCTCGGACGCTGTGCTGTCCTTCGGTTCAGGGGTCCCTCTCGTGGTATTGGGCGCAGTGCTCCTCGCGGTCCGGCCCCGACGGGCGCCACAGGTGTTCTTCGGTCTCTTCGGGATCCTGTGGGGCATCCAGATCATGATGGCGAACTTCGGGCGCCTCACGCTCGACCCCGACCGCCACGCGTTCTTCCTGCTCCTCTCCGGAGCGTTCTTCCTGGTGGCGACCCTGTTTTTGGTCCATTTCGCCGCCCTCGTCCGGCACGGCAGGCGTGACTGGATCACGACCGGCATCTTCGGCGCCTTCGCGGTCGCCGGCCTCGTCACCATGATCGTCGACCCCCGCAAGCTGGTCGACCACGTGGTGCTCGAGGACGGAGGCCTCACGACCCGCTATGGCGAGCTCGCTGTGCCGTTCTTCCAGATCCCGTTCCATGCGGCGCTCCTCTACGCCGTCACCGTCCTCTATCTCGCCATGCGCAGCGCCCGGCCCGGCACATCCCGCCATCGTCTACGCGGAATGCTCATCGCGGTCAACATCTTCGTATCCTACCAGTTCACGATCACCACCCTCAGGTTCCTGGACTTCCGCAGCGGCATCGCCGCCTTCGCGACCGGCGCTGTCGAGACCGCGAGCACCCTCAGCGGGGCGCTTCTCGTGACGTTCTTCCTGGCCGGCAGCCTCTATTTCCTCACCATGGCCTTCCACGCCGTGGCGCGTCCGCCACCGCCAGAGGGTCGTGATTCCGCACTCATCGCGTCGTTCTTCGCACCTGGCGCCGTCGCTGTCCTTGAGGTGGTCCTTGCACAATACAGGATCCCGATGGAGACACTTGGCTTCTGGCGGTTCCTCATGGTGGGTGTGCTCGTGTACACACTCGCGAACTACCAACTGTTCGACCTCGAACTGAAAGTGAAGCGGTTCGCTGCCCCCGGCCTCGCGGGGATCCTCGCCATCTTCGGCGTCCCGATCGCCGTCGGCCTCGCACTCGGGGATTACGGTCTCGAGGCCATGATGCTCATCGTCATCCCTGAGGTGATCGGCACCGCCGGGGTCCTCGTGTTCCACGAACGCGTCGCCGAGGCGCTTTTCCCCGGCGTCAAGGACGAACCCGACTACCACCACCAACGACGGTTGGAGCTCTACAAGGTGGCCCTCGAGGAGGCGCTCGCGCGCGGCCGTGACGCCGAGGACCCCGAGTTCAAGGAACTGCGTGTCCGCTTCGGCGTGAGCCAGGAAGAGCACAACCTCCTCGTCTGGGTGAGCGGCCATGGCACCAAGAAGGGCGCCTCCGACGGCCACGAACTCAAATCCGGAACGGTCCTCCTCGACCGCTACCGCATCGACCGCATCCTCGGCCGCGGCACACAACGCGTCACCTATCTCGCGACCGACACCAAGTCCCGCCGCTCGGTCGCCGTCAAGGTGGTCCGCACCGACGTCCTCGACGGCGCCGCCGCACGGCTCCTTTTGCGCGACGCCCGCTTGGGCGCCTCCATCGCGCACCCGAACGTCCTCGCCATCTTCGACGTCGCCGAACTGGATGACACCGCCGTCATCGTCATGGACTACGCCGACGAAGGCAACCTGCAGGACCGCCTCCTCAAACGCGGCCACATGACGCTCTCCGCCGCGGTGCGCTTCCTCGGCCAACTGCTCGCGGCGCTCGAAGCGATCCACGAACGCGGCATCGTGCACCGCAACCTGAAACCGAAGAACGTCCTCCTCGACAACGACGGCAGCGTGCTCCTCGCCGACTTCAGCGCCGCCCACGCCAGCGACGGCCGCCTCACCGGCGACGCCACCACCGACGAAGCCGCACGCGCCCTCCTCGACGTCCTCTATCTCAGCCCTGAACAGGTCGCAAGCGGCGTCTCGACCCCCAAGAGCGACCTCTACGTCGCGGCCGTCCTGTTCCACCAAGCCTACACGAACCGGTTCTACCTGCCGATCCAGGGCAAGGACGACAGCCAGATCCGTGACCTCATCCTTGAGCGCGAGCCCGAACTCCACCTCCCGCACGACACCCCCGACTGGGTCGAGACGTTCCTTCGTCAAGCGCTCGCCAAAGCACCCGACGAACGGTTCGAGGACGCCGCCGCCATGCGCGCCGAACTGCACGAACAGGCCGGACTCGCCCCCGTCGGCCGCTGGCCCGGGTTCGAGAGCGAAGCGCAGCCCAGCGTGTGAATCAGCGGGTACGGCGCACCGAGACGAGCGGCCGCGCCGCCCCCGTCCCGTTCACCGCGTCGCGCGCCGACCGGAGCGCCTCCTGCAAGGCCCACTCGGCATGTTCGAGCGCCATACGACGCGCCTCCCAATGCCCCGTCTCCTTGCGCCACAGGGGACGCAGTTCGAGGGCGAGCGCCCGTTGCGCCTCGACGATGCGCCAGACCGGACGCGGGAGGACATGTAGGGCGCGCCAACCGGCGACGAAGGCGTCCGCCTCGGCATCAAGGACCCGCCACCGTCTCTGAAACGTACAACGGAAAGACCCAGGGCGATCGAGGCGGACCCGCATGCCCCACGCTGGGCGGCATCTGGGAGAAAAAGCTCACTATCCGGACATCCACCAGTCCACCGTGGACGGTCATTCCGCGGCGAACGCCTCGAACCGCTTGCTGCGCAGATAGCGCTGGTTGTCGATGGCCACCTCGCACGACTCCACCACCTCCTCGTCCGGGTCGACGAGGCCACGCTCGAGAAGCGGCAAGACCCGGTCGTCCATGATGTTGCCGAGCGCCTCGGCCGCCTCATGGCGCACCATGACATGGGTGTCGCCGAAGAGCGCCCGCTCCAGCACCGGGATGGCATGCGGGCTCTGCACCTGCCCGAGCACATAGGCCGCCTCGTGCCGCATGAGCGCCGAGCGGTCCTCGATGAGCGCCCGGCCGATGGCGTCGACCGCCCGGTCGGTGCCGAGGTTGCGCAACGTGAAGATGGCCTTCATGCGCTCGAACATCGGCATCGACGTGTCCATGAGGCGCGCCTCGAGCCGTTCCTCGGTGTCGACGGGCGCCGAGGGGGCGGGGTCCACTGAGGTGTACTCCGAGTAGGTCGGGGGAAGGGACAGGTCCGTCATGGCGTCCGAGCCCCGCTCATGGATGGATGTTGAAAACCTTTGCCCGGGTCAGAGCCGGACCGGAAGGAAGCGGCGCGGACGGGTCGACAGAATCGTGCCGTTCGTGGTCCGTCGGACCGAGTGGCGCACCTGGAGCGGCGACACCTCGACCCCCGCCTCGACCGCCTCGCGCAAGAGGTCGCCATAGACCGGGTCGATGTCGTCCGCCGGGGCGAAACGGACACAGTCGTGGCGGTTGACGAACGGCACGAGGAGCCCCCGGTCGCCCGCGGCGACCCGCACCATCAGTTCGCGCAGATGCTTCTGGCCGCGCTCGGTGACCGCGTCCGGAAACCGCGCCTCGAGTCGTCCGTCACGGCCCGTTGTGGCGAGTGTCGTGTTCTTGACCTCGATGTAGACCGGAGGCGCGTCCTCGGGCGACACGAGGAGGTCGATGCGGCTCTTCGTCCCGTAGGCGACCTCGCGGCGGAGCGGCGCGTCCGCCGGGACCCCGGGGAACAGCCCTCTTGGGATCCAGTCGGCGACGAAACGGTTCGGCAGCATCGTGTTGACCCCGACCCAGGTGCGGCCGCCGCCGTCGTCGACCTGCACCGATTCGAGCGTCCGCCTCAGCTTGCGCTTCGAGTCGCCGGAATCGGAGACCACGATCGGGATGCCCGGCGCGTCGAGCCCCATCATGGAGCCGGAATTGGGACAATGCACCGTCGTCTCGACGCCGTCGTCGAGGACGACGTCGGCGAGGAAACGCTTGTAGCGGCGCCGCAGGCTGCCGCGCGCAAGGAGCAACGGATGGCGGACCGGTGGTGCGGAAAGGGCGACCGTTCGGGGACTCACGCCTCGACCGTCTCCTCTTCGTCGACCTTGCCCTTCTTCCCCTTCCTGGGCTTCTTGGCCTTCTTCTTGCCCTTGGCCTCCTTCGCCGCCGCGGCCTCCTCCTTCTTGCGGCGCTTGTCGGCCTTCTTCTTGTCCTTCTCTTCCGCCTCGCCCTCCTCCTTCTTGGGCTTCAGACGGTCGAGCAGGCTCTTCTTCTCCTTCGGCGCCTTCTCCGTCAGCGCTGTAAGCCCCCGCAGGTGTTCCTCCGCCTCGGCCTCGACACGGCGACGCTCGGCCGCAGGGAGACGGGCACGCCGCAGCGCCTCTTCGCTCACCTGCTCCTCGACCGGGACGAGCGGATAAGGGTCGATGGAGACCGGTCCCTGCACCTTGGCCTGGCAGGCGAGCCGCCAATGGTCCGGCTTCCAGCGCAACCGCTTCTCCTCCCTCGGCGTGCGCGAAGAGAGGTTGTCGGCGCCGTCCGTGATGTCGACCTTGCAGAGCGTGCAGAGCCCGACGCCACGACAGTTGAGCAGGCGCGCCCACGGCCCCCAGAAAAGATTGACGCGCTCCTTCCTGCAGGCGGAGAGAAGGTCCTCGCCCTCCTCCACCTCGAGCGGCGCCTCGAGGCCTTTCACCCGCACAGTGGGCATCGGGGCCGCGTTACCGGGTCCACTCCTTTATCGTTTGGGTCACGCACTCCATATGGAGCCGGACTACTCCCGGTCACCTCCCCCACGAACCCTCTTCTATCGCCCTGGCATCCTCCGCCCGCGGCCCCGCCGCATGGAGGCGCATGCATGATCGTCGAGAGTCCATACGCCCGCTGGGTCTACACCCACGCCGAACCGAACCCGATCGCCACGCCGCGACCCGGCCCCGCCGGACGTCACGTCCCACGGCTGCACGCGCACGAGGCGAGCCTGTGCCGGACCGACGAAGGCACCGGATTGACAAGCGGCGTGCCGTGGCTCGACGACACCCTCGGGGGTCTCAGACCGGGACGTTCCTATGCCCTCGTCTCGGCCGGCAGCGAGAGCCTCGGCGCAGGCCAGGTCCTCTTGGCAGCGGCGAGCCGGCTCAAGGCGACCGGCCATGTCATCGACCCGGCCGGGCACCTGCGCAACGTCGTTCCGGAAGGCGACACCGACCCCGCGTGGCGGGTGTCCCGTCCGACCACCGCCCGCGCGCTCACCCGCCTCGGCCTCGGCATCCCCGAGCACCGACAAGGACCCGTGCATGTCGTCGTCCTCGCAGACCCCGGCGCGCTCCTCGTCGGGAGCGACCGCAAGACCCGACGCGCCGTCGGGCAGTGGATGGAGGCGTTGGTCCGGAAGACGCAAGGCTCCGCGGTCATCCTCATCGTCCTGCAACCGCAGGCGATGCGTGCCGCACGTCGCTCCAACGCGCCGGCTCTTACCCCTGTCCCGGAACATGTACGGCTCGATGCACGCGCCGGTGGCGGCATGGCCGCACGACACCTCGGCCATGGTCGCGTACGCCTCGTCGACCCCTGGGGGCGGCCCGAGTCGCATCGGGAACGGCGGTTCTGGCGCGCCTCCTGAACTATGGCGTGACCGTGCGGCCGACCGGCTCGCAAGCGGGTGCGGCTCGTTCCGCGAGGCTGCGGAAACAAAGGAGTTGCGCAGTGACGAAGCCGGGATCGTCGCCGAGGACCGCCTCCTCGCGACCCTCGGCGCCATCGTCCTGGACGGTCCAGACCAGCGCTTCCCGCTCATCGGCGACAAGGAGCCGGATCGGCGGCAGGCCGGACGCCACATGCACCCGCACCCGGTCTGACGCGGCCATCGAGGTGAGCTCCGGCGGCGTCGGCGCATCGGGCGCCAGGACGACGTCCAGGGCCACCCCTGCACGGAGGCGTGACGCCGCTTCGACCCAGAGGTCCATCCGTGCCATCCCGCCTGTCTCGGCCCGCTGCGTGTCGACCAGGACCAGCCGGTCCCTCGCCTCGCGAACGAGCCGCGTGGCGAAGAGCCAGACGTCGTTGTGGCCGCTTACACGGCGCACCGTGGCCCGGGGCGGTGTCGCTGCACCCGCCAGCTTGCTGGTCTCCTGCAGTCGGTCGCGCAGCCGTTCGAGGGCGGTGACGACGGAGCGGCCGTGTTCGATGAGGTCGGCCAAGACGGTGTCAAGAGCGGCGGCATGGAACCGGGTGGGCTGCCGCCCCTCCGCGGAGACATACCCGCGGTCGTCCAGGTCGGAGAGGATGCGGTAGACACGTGTCCGGTTGAGGCCGAGGGCGCGTGCGACATGGCCCGCACCGGCCGGCCCGTCGGACCACAACCAGACAAGGACACGCGCTTCGTCGGGGAGGAGCCCCGCCACCGTGAGGCGCTCGGCGATGTCTTCGACGGAGAGCGTACGGCCGTGGGAAGGCATGAGGGTCAGCGGGGGAGCGGACGACGGATTAGAAAGCCGTGTGCATCCCGGCGACGCGACCCGCCGACATTTCAATCCACCTGCTGGGAAACCACGAGCGCCGAGGAAAAACGGATGACAGTGTGGTGGGACATCGCAATCCCGTCCCTCGCTCGTGGCGCCGTGCGGCGGACGCGATCGTTCCGCCGGGCCCGCGGACCGCACTTCCTCTCCTGGGGGAAGGATGGTACAAGGGGGCATTCGGCCCCTCGCCGCGCCTCTTGGCGACGCGACATGTCGTATCGGCGCGACACGGCCCGTCGGACCCGTCACCCATCTCGCCGGCGTGTGCGTCCGATGCGACAAGACACGCCTTTCATACCTTGACATCCTTCATGCCTGCGGGAGACCTTGACGCCAACACTCTACAGGACACGAAGGCTGCGGCCCGGAACGCGACGACGGCGACGGTCCGGCCTTGCGGCCCGGCATGCACGGTCCCTGTCCCTGGAGGTGCGGCATTGGACGCACGTCTGAGTGATGCCGGGTCGCAACGGAACGCCATCGAGAACCACCTCGTCGCCAATCCGGGTGCGCACATCGCACAGGTGGCGCGCGCGCTCGACCTCGACTGGTCGACCGTCGAATACCATGTGCGTGTCCTGCGCAAACAGGGGCGGATCGTCGAGATGCGCATCGACAACCGACGGGTCATCGTGCAGAACGGGAGACGCGCCGACATCGATCCGATGGCCCTCATGACGCCGCCGCGACGCTCGGTCTACGAGGCGCTCCTCCAAAGCGGACCGGCGACGGCGACCGCTCTTTCCGAGCGGCTCGGCCGCGCGCGCTCGGGCATCCTGCGCCACCTGATGCGGCTGGAAGAGGACGACCTCGTGGTGCGGCGCAGGCAGGGACGGAACGTGAT
The DNA here is from genome assembly GCA_019347805.1 of Methanobacteriota archaeon. Classification (GTDB taxonomy): domain Archaea; phylum Thermoplasmatota; class E2; order JACPAO01; family JAHWKR01; genus JAHWKR01. Next base: position 20,441 of record JAHWKR010000040.1, on the reverse strand, counting down.
GTTCGAAGCGGTCCGGACCGGGGCAGGCCAGAGCGGCGAGACGTCACGACCCGAGCCGGCCTCCGCGGCGTCCGCGTCACGGTTCGTGCCGTTCCGGTCGCAAGCCATCTTCGGCTGAGCCGGACGAGACGGGGAAGAGGGGCGGACAACGAAGAGCCCAGACTACGGGCGCCGGCGGAGGGCAAAGATCGCCGCCGCGATGGTGGCGACAAACAGGACGGCGGCAGGCGCGGGCGCGTCGGCGTCGTCACCGGTCTCGTTGTCGTCTCCCCCATCTTCGTTCCCTTCGGGGAGGATGTCCCCCATCTCGTCCTTGTCCTCGAGTTGTCCACGTACGGCGCCGCCCGGGTAGAGAACGTTGTGGACGTTGACGTAGAAGTCAGCCGGGTTCTCTGCGATGCGCTGATAGAGCGTCTCGTTCTGCTCTTGGGTGCAGCCATCCGAGGTGCCGTTCGTGGGCGCGGAGAGCGGTACGACCACCGGGCCGGCCTCTCCTTCGGGAGCTTCGTGGATGTGGGCGGCGGTGGCCGGCTCGATGTCGGACACCTCGATGCGCCAACACAGTCCGCTCCAGTCGGAGCGTATCTTGATCTCCGCTTCACCGGACCCGTCGGGGTCGCCGTCTTCCGGCGCCTCGGCCTCGCCCGTGAGCTCGGCGACCAGGTGGACGTCGTCGCCGTTCGTGGCACCTGCCGTGGTGGCGCCGGCGGCGAAGGCGATGACAAGGGCGAGCGTGATGACGATGACGTCGTGGGTGTGCATATGCGGGACTTTCCTGCCTTACGAAGGCGGGGGACGAGGCGCGCGGGAGGTCCATGACCCTTCGGGTGGACATCCGGAAGGGGCAGGACATGTCCGCGTTGCCAGAAGAGACAGGGTGGACGCATCAGGGACGGGAACGGAGGCGACGAGGGGCGTCCGGCGACCAGGAAACGGAGCCGGGGCCGGCAGGGGTCCCAGGGGAGCGGACCGGGTCCATGACCGATTGATTCATATACCCCGGTCGGTTATGTGATTTTTGTCAGACACAAACCACCGCTTGTCACCGGTTGTCGGCAACGGGCCGACAGGTGATGACGGGCGGCTGACACCGGTCGGACGAACGTCGGACCGGGGTCGGACAGAGGTCGGCGGTCTGGCACAGGGATGCGATATGGCGACCAGGAAATCCTCCTCTAAAAGCCGTTCCAAAGGCCGCAGCGGTGGGACGACCCAGGTCGCCGAAGAGACAACAACTACCAGCCCGGAGCCCGCACAGGCTCCGAAGAAGGCCTCGCCGCGACAGAAGAAAACCACCCGGTCCAAGCGGAGCCGGGGCCGCCCGCGCGTGTCCAACACCGACACCGAGCGGGTGACCCTCCGGCTCGAACGCGAACACCTGGAGGTCATCGACACGCTCGTGAGGCTCAAACAGTACTCCAACCGGTCGGACGCGCTCCGGGGCGCGATCAAGCAGTTCTGCGAGGACGCCCTGGACGATGTCGAAGAGATGATGGAGAAGGCGGAGAAGCGCAACAAGCTCCGCCAGCTCGCCGCCATGGTCGACCAGATGGAGGACTACAACCGGACGTAGATCCGGCCTTCCCCCTGGGCGCACAGGGATGCGCGCCCCCCGGGTGCACCGCACCCGTACCCTTCCCCCCCGAACCAGCCAACGAGGAGAGACGGTCCATGCAGAGTCTGATCGCGAACGCCATGCAACACACACAGGAAACGAAGAGCGCCGAGTTCGACAGCTTCGGCGAGCCCAAGATCGTCATCGTCGGCTGCGGCGGCGCCGGCGGCAACACGGTCAACCGGCTGCACAAGATCGGTGTCAAGGGCGCCGAGACGATCGCGATCAACACCGACAAACAGGCGCTCGACGCCGTAGAGGCGGACAAGAAGCTCCTCGTCGGCAAGTCGATCACCCGCGGTCTCGGCGCCGGCGGTTACCCCGAGGTGGCCGAACGCTGCGCCGAACAGGCCCGCAACAAGCTCGAAGAGCTTCTCCGCGGCGCCGACCTCGTCTTCATCACCGCCGGCATGGGCGGCGGCACCGGCACCGGCACCGCACCCGTCGTCGCGGACATCGCCAAGAAGAACGGCGCCATCGTGGTCGGCATGACCTCGACGCCCTTCAACGTGGAACGCGCCCGCCTCATCAAGGCCGATGAAGGTCTCGACCGCCTCCGCAAGAAGGCCGACTCCGTCATCGTCCTCGACAACAACCGCCTCCTCCGCTACGTCCCCAACCTCCCCATCGACCAGGCGTTCTCCGTCATGGACGAACTCATCGCGCAGACCGTGAAGGGGATCTCCGAGACCATCACCCAACCCTCGCTCATCAACCTCGACTACGCCGACGTCCGCACCATCATGAGCTGCGGCGGCGTCGCCGTCATGCTCTGGGGCGAATCGAAGAACTCCGACGGCGCCTCGTCGCTCGTCAAGGAAGCGCTCAACCACCCGCTCCTCGACGTCGACTACCGCGGCGCGACCGGCGCCCTCGTGCACATCACCGGCGGCCCCGACCTCACCCTCTCCCACGCCGAAGAGATCGCCGAAGGGCTCACCTACGAGCTCGACTCGTCGGCCAACGTCATCTGGGGCGCCCGCATCACCCCCGAGTTCGAGGGCAAGACCCGCGTCATGGCCGTCATGACCGGTGTCGAGAGCGAGACCGTCCTCGGCCCCGAGTCGCAGGGCATGACCGTGAACCGCGCGGACCGCACCCCGAACGCCCGCGTCCAACCGGTCGTGCACCAGCGCGTCCGCAACGACCGCTCCTCCTACGGCATCGACCTCATCCAGTAAGGCTCGGCATGGTTCCGCCCCGTCCCCGCACCGCGGGGGCCTCTCCTCCCCTTCCTTCTCTCCTCCCCTCCCTTCCCATCAACACCTCCCCGACCGCCCGCCCCTGCCTCCCCGGGGCGGGCCAGGTTCCTCTCAAGACCTCCCCAGGCCCCGCGACGGGGTCCCCTTCCTCTCATCTCCCCTTCCTCTCATCTCCCCTCTCCTCCCCCCTCGCTCCCGGGCGAGGTCCTCTCCCCCTCAGAACCTCCCCAGGCCCCGCAACGGGGTCCCCTTCCTCTTACCGACCTCCCCAGCCTCGTTCACCCGGACGAGGTCCCTCTGCCCCAAGACCTCCCCAGTCTGCTCTCTTCCCCCTCCCTTTTTTTGCTGTCCTTGACGAGCGACCGGACGGTCCGCGGCCAGCCGGGGTGACCCGGTCCACGTCCTGCCGGGCCGCTTGACCGGAACCGGTCGACCGGCTCCCGAACGGTTTTCCCCGCGATTCCGATGGCGTCCGTGATGCCGCTCTCCTACCGCATGCCGGCCGAGCCCCGGCCGCGCCTCGACGTGCTCGTCACGGGAGCCACCGGGAACCAGGGCGGCGCCCTCGCCCGCGTCCTCCTCGAGCGGGGACACAACGTGCGGGGCCTGACACGGGACCCGGGGCAGGACGCGGCCAAGCGGCTTTCGGGACTCGGCGTCCAGATGGTCAAGGGCGACTACGAGGACGGCCGGTCACTCGAATCCGCGATGACCGACATGGACGCGGTCTTCCTGGTCTGCACCCCCCACGAGATGGGACCCGACGCCGAGATGCGCCACGGGCGACAGGCCATCGAGGTGGCGAAGGACGTCCGACCCGACCACCTCGTCTACTCGTCGGTCGCCGGTGCCGACCGGGCCACCGGCGTGCCCTGGTTCCGCTCGAAGGCGAAGATCGAGCGCATGCTCCGCAACACCAACCTGCGCTGGAGCGTCGTCCGCCCCACGTTCTTCATGGACAACTTCACCTCGTTCTGGTGGCTCCCCGTCTTGCGCCAGGACCGGCTCGAGATGGCGCTCCCACCCGACCGGCCGCTGCAACAGGTCGCCGTCGCCGACATCGCCGCCTTCACCACACTGGTCCTCGAGCGCGGCCCCCACTTCTACGGCGAGACCATCGAGATCGCCGGCGACGAAGAACCCGGAGCCCAGACCGCCCGCATCCTCTCCGACGCGACCGGCCGGACCATCGAGTACGCCCAGACGGAACCCGAAGCGCTCGGGTCGAAGGCTGAGGCGGCCATGTACCGCTGGCTGCGCGAGGAAGGCTTCCGCGTCAACATCCCGTCGCTCATCAACGACTTCCCCGAGGTCGACTGGCACAGCATCGAGCAGTGGGCCGGCGGGCAGGACTGGCAACACCTCCTCGCCTACGCGGCCGAGGGGGAGCGGCGCGCCGAGAGCCGGCGATGGGAAGGGTGAAGACCACGAAGACCTCCGCCACTGGCCCAGGTGCGCCGGCACCCGGTATCCGTCGCCCAAAAACTATAAAAGGGCCCCTGTATGCACCGGCATCCCAATCCATTGTTCCGTAGCAGGGCGCGAGCCCGCTGGCCTTGAGCCGAGACTACGGAGGTGAGATCCCATAGCCGACCAAGAAATCGTCAAGGCGGTCGAGAAGGCCCTAGAGGCCGGAAAAGGCCGCGAGATCGGGTTCAAACAGACCGTGGAACTCGCGATCAACCTCAAGAACGTCGACCTGTCGGTCCCCAAGAACCGCATCGACGAGGACATCGCCCTTCCCCACGGCCGTGGCAAGACCCCCAAAGTGGCCATCTTCGCAAGCGGTGAACTCGCCGTGAAATCCCGCGAGGTCGCGGACACGGTGATCACGCCGGACGAGCTCGAAGAGCTCGCCAAGAACAAGCCCACCGCGAAGAAGCTCGCCAACAAGCACACCTTCTTCCTCGCCGAGGCCCCCCTCATGACCACCATCGGTAAGAGCCTGGGTACGGTGCTCGGTCCGCGCGGCAAGATGCCCCGGCCGGTCCCTCCCAACTTCGAACCGAGCGGCATGGTGGCGAGCCTCCGCACGACGGTCAAGGTGCGCTCGAAGGACAAGCTCACGTTCCACACTCCCATCGGCACCGAGGACATGACGGTCGACCAGATCGCCGACAACATCCACGAAGTGCTCCGGCGTGTCGAAAGCAGGCTCGAACAAGGACGCCACAGTCTCAAGAGCGTCTTCGTCAAGACCACCATGGGACCACCGGTCCGGATACTCTAGGAGGACGAGAGATGGCACACGTCGCACCCTGGAAGAAGGAAGAGGTCTCCCGTCTTCAGACCCTTGTCAAAGAGAAACCTGTCGTCGCCATCGTCGGCATCGGCGGCATCCCGTCGCCCCAGATGCTGAAGATGCGCGCCATGCTCCGCGAGCACGGTGTGATGCGCTCCGGCAAGAACAACCTGTTCCAACTCGCCTTGAAGGAGGTCGAGGACCGACCCGGCATCGGAGACCTGGTCCAATACATCGACGGACAGGCCGCGATCCTCGCGACCGACGTCAACCCCTTCAAGCTCTACAAGCAGCTCAACGCCACCAAGCAGATGATGCCCGCCAAGGGCGGCGACATCGCCCCCCATGACATCGTCATCGAGAAGGGCGAGACGCAGCACAAGCCCGGGCCCATCGTCGGTGAACTGCAGAAGGCCGGCATCCCGGCCGCCATCGAGAAGGGCAAGGTCGTCATCAAGAAGACCTTCACCGCCGTCAAGCAGGGCGAAGAGATCAGCGCCGATCTGGCGTTCGGTCTCTCGAAGCTCGAGATCTTCCCCATCGAGGTCGGTCTGCGCCTGCAGGCCGTCTATGAGGAAGGGCTCGTCTTCAAGCCCACCGACCTCGACATCGACGAGGTCGCGTTCGGAAGAGATCTGGTCCGCGCCATCCAAGGCGCGGTCGCGGTCGGCGTGAACGCACCCATCATGGTGCCGGAGATCGCCCCGCTCATCGTCGCCAAGGCGCACCGCGAAGCGCTCGCCCTGGCCCTCGAAGCGGGCTACACGTCGCCAACCACTATCAAACCGCTCATCGGCCGCGCCACATCGCAGGCGCTTGCCGTGGCGACTCAACTGGCCCCGGAGGCCCTCGACGAGGAACTCCAGGCCCGTCTCGCCGCCCGGCCCGCCGCGAGCGCGGCACCCGCCGCACCTGCGGCCGAAGCGAAACAAGAGGAAGAGGAAGAAGAGGAAGAGGAAGTCTCCGAAGAAGAGGCCGCCGGTGGCCTCGGAGCCCTCTTCGGATAGTCAGGATAACAACTAGGAGGCAAAGAAGATGGAATACATCTACAGCGCTCTGCTCCTCCACTCGGCTGGCAAGGAGATCAGCGAGGAAGCCGTGACGAACGTCCTGGAAGCCGCCGGTGTCACCGTCGAGCCCGCACGCGTGAAGGCGCTCACCGCCTCACTCGAGGGTGTCGACATCGCCGAGGCCATGGAGAAGGCCGTCGCCGCCCCCGCTGCCGCCGCGCCCGCCGCGGCTGCCCCCGCAGCCGGTGGAGAAGCGAAGAAGGAAGAGGAAGAGGAAGAAGAGGAAGAGGTCTCTGAAGAAGAGGCCGCCGCCGGTCTCGGCTCCCTCTTCGGGTAAGTACCCGACCTGTCCCGTCCTTCGGCCCCGCCAGGGGCCCTCTACCCGTTCTTTCCCTGCCCCCATATTTTCGCCCCGAGTGAGGTCCGCTTGCTCATGGGCGGGCCCTTCTGTCGAGCCGCGGCGCCGTCACAACGGCCATGTAGTCCCGGGTCGTGCCTCGGTCGTCCTTGTCCCCCATGACCGTCCTTGTCGGCATCGTCTTCGTCGCCACCTTCGTGCTCCTGGCGCTTCGCCGCATCGGCCGGGTCTCCCTCGAGCGCGGCCCGGTGGCGCTCTTCGGCGGGCTCGTCATGATCCTCCTCGGCGCGCTCACACCCGAGGAAGCGATCTCGGCCATCGACATCGGCACGCTCCTGCTTCTTTTGGGGATGATGTTCCTCGCCGGGGCCTTGGCCGCCTCCGGCTTCTTCCGCCTCGTCGCCGGCTGGGTCTCAACGGTCGCGCCGAACGAACGCTGGCTCGTCGCCGGGACGCTCCTCACCTCGGCGATCCTCTCGGCGCTTTTTCTGAACGACACGGTGGCGCTCTTCATGCCGCCGCTTCTCATCACGGTCCTCGCATGGGGCAAGCTGCCGACCTTCCGGACATTGGCCGCGGCGGCGCTGGGCGTCAACCTCGGCTCGCTCTGGACGCCCGTCGGCAATCCGCAGAACGCCTACCTGGCCACCGTCCACGGCATCGGCTTCTTCGACTTCGTCGTCCACATGACCCCCCTCGTCCTCCTCGGCTTGTTGGTATCCGGCCTGCTTCTCGTGCCGGGTGCGTCCAAGGCGCCGCTTCCACCCTCCCCCGATTGGACCGTCGTCGAGAGACGGCTTCCGCTCTTCCTGGCCCTCATCGCCCTCGGCCTCACGCTCGTCCTCTTCCTCTTCGCCGACCGGCTCGGAATGCCGCTTTGGACCATCGCCATCATGAACGGGACGATGGTGCTCGCCATGGTGCCGCTCCTCGGCAAAGGCATGAGCGGCAGGATGGTGCTCGAAAAAGTCAACGCCAACATCCTCCTCCTCTTCGTCGGCCTCTTTCTGCTGCTTGCCGGAGCACGGAACGCAGGCATCACCGGGACGATCCTTGGCATGTTCCCCCTGGGCGGTGCGACGGCACTCGCCGAACTCGGCAACATCGCCCTGGTGACGTTCGTCCTCTCCAACCTGTTCTCGAACGTGCCCGCCGTCCTGCTCCTCGACCCGTTCGTCTCCACCCTGCACCCGCTCTACCCGCAAGTCCTCGCCGCGTTCTCCACCTTGTCCGGGAACACCACGCTCCTCGCCTCTGCTGCGACGCTGATCGTCGCCGAGATGTCGGAAGAACAAGGCGAACCGTTCCCGTTCTGGCGCTTCACCAAGATCGGTCTGGTGGTGACCGTGGTGACTTTGGGTGCGGCGGTGCCCTACTTCGCGTGGCTCGGAGCCGGAAGCTGAGCGGCAGAGCTTCGGCTCATTGTTGAACCGGAAACTTCAGATGACCTCGCTACGCCTCGGCCGTGGCTTCTTCCTCTGCCTCGATGTTCCCCTCGCGCGGTCGCCTGGGGCTCCCTCGCTCGGGTCACTTCTCGGCTTCGTCGTCACGTCCGCGTCGGCTTACGCCTCCGCGGTCGCTTCCTCCTCAGCCTCGATCAATCGATCGATCGGCGTCCGCCCGGCTTGGACCCGGATGGCCTCGAGCTTCTTGAGGAGGTCTTCCTTCGCCTCGCCGTGCATGGCGTGCTGGACGACCTCGCGGATCGTCTTCACCGGCACGATCTCGATCATCTTCTCGTAACGATCCTCGATGAGGACGTCGACGAGGTTCGAGTGCGGGATGATGACCTTCTTGATGCCGATCTCGGCGGCCGCCTCGATCTTGGCGGTGACCCCTCCGACCGGCAAGACGTCGCCCTTGATGCTGAGCGAACCCGTCATGGCGACCGTCTGGTCGACACCGAGCCCTTCGAACGCCGACATGACCGCCGTCGCGATGGCGATGGAAGCCGAATCGCCCTCGACACCCTCGTAGGCACCGACGAACTGGACGTGGATGTCGTGGTTCGCGATGTCCTTGCCGGTGTACTTCTTGATGAGCGCCGAGATGTTGAGGACCGCCTCCTTGGCGATCTCCCCGAGTTTCCCTGTCGCGATGATCTTCCCCTCATGCCGTGACGACGCGGGCGCCACCTCGGCGACGATCGGCATCACCAGGCCTGACATCTGCGACGAACTGGGATCGGCGGACATCACCGCAAGCCCGTTGACGTGGCCGACCTTGTCGCCCTGGATCTCGAAGCTGCGGTACATCTTGCGCGCCTCGATGTAGCGGTCGGCGACCTGCTGTTCCAAGGTGCGCGCGATGCGCTTGGCGCGGATGACATGCTGGGCCACCGCGAGGTCCTTGTTCTCCTCCTTGGCGAGGTCACCGGCGACCCGGATGAGGCCACCGAGCTCGCGCAGACGGAGCGTGAGACGCCCTTTGCGACCGGCGCGGCGCTGCGCCTCATGGATGATCTCGGCCACGGCGAGCTTGTCCATGTGGGGGATCTTGCCGTCCTTGAGGACCTCCTGGGCGACGAAACGGATGAGCTTCTCGCGGTTGCGGTCCGTGTCCGGCATGTCGTTTTTCATGTAGATCTCGTAGCCGTAGCCACGGATGCGGCTGCGCAGGGCCGGATGCATACCGGGGACGGCGTCCATGTTGCCGGACGCCACCAGGATGAAGTCGCACGGGACGGGCTCGGTCTTGACCATGGCGCCCGAGCTGCGCTCGGACTGGCCGGTGATCTGGAACTTCTTCTCCTGGATGGCCGTAAGAAGATGCTGCTGCGAGATGATGTGCAGCGTGTTGATCTCGTCGATGTAGAGGACGCCCATGTGGGACTTGTGGATGGCGCCCGCCTCGACACGGTCGTGGGCCGGGGTCTCGAGACCGCCCGCCTGGAACGGGTCGTGGCGCACATCCCCGAGGAGCGCACCGCTGTGGGCGGCGGTGGCGTCGATGAACGGCGCGTTCTCGTCCGGCGTATGCGTGACCAGGAGCTTCGGCACCATCTGGGTGATGTTCTTGCCGCCCACCGCACGGGTGATCCAGAAGATCATGATGGCGGCGAGGAGACCGAAGATCAGGATGGAGGGTTCCTTGGGGGTCGTGGTGAGGAAGAACCAGATGGAGAGACCCATCACGATGAAGATGATGAACATCATCAGGGTGGCGCGCTGCTCCTGCTTCTTGCGCGCTTCCATCTTCTGCGCCTCGACGATCTCACGGCCCTTGCCGGCCGGGACGACGCGGATGCGCGGCGTGTTCTGGTCCTCGGGATTGGGATAGGCGAGAATGTCCTCGAGTTCCTCATGGGGAAGGAACTCGGTCATGGCGCGCGCCATCATCGACTTGCCCGTACCGGGGTCGCCGATGAGCATGACGTGGCGCTTCTGCTCGGCCGCCTTGCGCGCCACGGTGACGGCGTGCTCCTGCCCGATGACCTGGTCGAGGAGCATCTTCGGCACCTCGATGTCGGCCGTCGTGTCGAACGGCTTGTCGGCGATCCACTCAGGGACCGGCGTGGTGATGACCTCTTCCGGCTCGACCTCGCCGGCATCGGGGACCGGCGCCGCGGGTGGCGCGGGATCGGGGGTCTCCTCGGGAGGGCCGGAGCCGTCCCCGCCGGGCTTCTTCCCGGCATGGCCCTTCGGCTCGCGCTGGCCGGGGCCGGGTGTCGGTCCCTCCGGGTCTCGACCGGTGTCACGGGGTGGATGGGGCACGTCGTCCTTGCTGTCGAGGCGTGCGCGCGGGTCTTCGTCGCTCATGTTGATCCAGGGTCCGGTCGGGCCGGCGCGCCGCAGCGGCCAAAATGGTCATGTCGCAAGGACAGACTGCAGCGAGTCGTCTGATAGCCCGAGGAAGCGATATAACGGTTGTTGACAAGGAAAGGAATCGTGGCAAAGAGAAAGGAATGGCATGGACATGGTGTTGCCAATTCTGGAAACGCATAAATAGAGCCAGCCGGCTCATCATGATACCAATGGCGGACACGATCGTCGTCGACCGGCACGGCAGGGTCTACCTGCCGAAGCTCATCCGCCGGCTCCTTGGCCTCGGGCCCAACTCGCTCATGGAGATCGACGTCTCCGACGACCAGGTCATCCTGAAGCGGGTCGACTCCATCGCCGACGGCGGTCGTGGCATGTTCAAGAAGGCAAAGCTCGACGTCGCCGCCCGCCTCGACGAGGTCCGGGCACAGGGATACCCCGTCGAGTAGCGGGTCGTTCCCTTGGTCAAATACATCGACACCGATGTCCTGGTCTATTGGGCCACGGACCATGCCGAGCACGGAGACACCGCGACGCGGCTCCTGCGCCACATCGAGCTGAACGAGAAGGCCGTGACCTCCGCCCTCTCGGTCTATCTGTTCGACGCCGCCCTGGCACCGCTCGGCATCGATGACTACGACCTCGGCTCCTTCCTCGACCAAGTGGCCAAGCTGCGCAACCTCAAGGTGGAAGCCCTCAACCCCGGCGTCTACCGCAACGCCGTGCGCCTGCGCGCCGAGTTGGACGTCCCGCTCGATGTCGCCGTGGGGATGGCCACCGCCCGCGCCAAGAAGGCGGACGGGGTCTTCTCCAACAACCCCGCGTACGACAAGGGACCGCTCCCGCGCCGCTTCGCGCCGTGACCGCGGACCGGCACCCCTAAAGAGGCCGACCCGGTCCCCCGAACAGGGTCACATGATCGTCCTTCCTGGCACGCGCAGCCGCCGTCTCGGCAAGCGCCTCGCCGAGCGCCTCGGTTCGGACATCATCACCCCCGAGGTCGACACCTTCCCCGACGGCGAGGTCTATGTGCGCGTGCCCGAACGGCTCGACGGCGAGACCGTCGTGGTCGTCCAGACGACATTGGGAAACGACCGCATCATGGAGGCGCTGCTGCTTCTCGACGCCGCCCGCGCCCAGGGCGCCGAGAGGGTCATCGCCGCCGTCCCCTACTACTCCTATTCCCGCCAGGACCAACGCTTCAAGGACGGCGAAGCCTTCTCGTCGCATGTCGTCGCCCGGGCGCTTTCGCTCGACGCCGACGTCCTCCTCACGGTCGACCCGCACAAGGAACACATCCTCGACGGGTTCACGGGCGAGACCCTATCGGTGAGCGCCATCCCTGAGATCGCCGCGCACCTCAAGAGCCAGAACGTCGACCTCGTTCTCGCCCCCGACAAAGGCGCCCTCGACCGTGCCAAGGAAGCGGCACAAGTGCTCGGTTGCGAACACGACCATCTCGAGAAGACCCGCCTATCGGGCGACGAAGTGGTCATGAAGGCGAAGCACCTTGACGTGAAGGGCCGCACCGTCGCCATCATCGACGACATCATCTCGACCGGAGGCACCATGGCCAAGGCGACCGGGCACCTCATGGACCAGGGCGCCACCAAGGTCTATTGCGCCGCGACGCACGGCCTCTTCGTCGGCAACGCCTCGCGCCGATTGATGGAAAAAGGCGTCGCCGCGGTCATCGTCACCGACACCATCGAGCGCGACGAGAGTGTCATCAGCGCGGCGCCCGCGGTGGAACGCGGACTGCGCCGGTTGCTCGGTCTCAAGGAAGCGACCGTCTGAGGGCCCCCGACAGGTTCACTGCGGCCTGCGGCGCGCGACGAACGCGATGAGGAGCATGAGCACCACCGCGACCACCGGTATGGACGGCCCCGGTGCCTCCTCGATGATCTCCCCGAACCAGGCATGCACCTCGACATCGACCTCCAGCCCCAAGGGAGCGATGATGGGCTCCTGGGTCGCAGGTCCGATGTAGAGCGCGCGCACGTCCGGCAATTCGGAATCCTGGATGCGCTCCGTCGGCACGCGCAGGTTCTCCTCGACCGTTCCGTCGGCCGGTCCCTGGTCGTGGCGGTCCCAAAGATATCCCATCTCGGACTCCGACGGGCCGATCGCGATGCCGAGGTCGCCATGACCCAGCGCAGAATTAGACCAGGTGATGCGCACATAGAGGCCGGTGATGCGCTCCAGGTAGGCCTGTTCGAGCGCGGGATCCTCTGAGAACGTCGGGCCTGCGGGCAACCAATAAGCCTGCTGTCCCGTGTAGGCAGAAGTGACCGGATGGAGCGGCCCGTCGAACGCGACGCTCCACGAGCGGAGGAGTTCGCCCTTGTAGACGATGATGAGCCGTTCGCTCGTCGTGTTCACCGCCCCGGTGGTGATCGCGTCGATGCGCTCGTTCGTATAGTCGGGAAGCCCCAGCGTCTCGATCGTGATCGTCACATCCGGCTTGAGCCGGAACGTCGCGATCCCGTCGGGGCCCGTGCGCACCACCACAGGACGGCCGCCGGGCGCGAACGCCATGACATCGACGTCGCCGGCCGGTGCCCCGTCTCCTGTCTCGACGACCATGCGCACCATGAGGCGGTGCGCGGGCTCGTCCTCCGCGACCGATACATCGGCCGCCGGGTCGTAGCCCTGGGGCAGGGGGCCTTCATAGTAGAAACAGCCCGAGAGGGCGAACGCCGTCCCCAATAGCCCCAGGACCAGGGCCGGGCACCTGTACCGCATCCTCCCATCACCTCACTGGAGGCTATTTGAAGTTTCGCCATCGACAGATGGACGTGGGCTCAATAGCTCCCGGTGGTCCCGTCCTGCCGCGCCCGGTCGATGCTGCGCTCGAAGACCCAGAGCCCGGCGAGCACGATGGCGATCGTGTAGCCGAGGAAGACCAGGTAGGTCCCCATGTGCTGCACCACGGTGCCCCCTGCGAAGACGTCGCGGATGGAGGCGAAGGCCCAGGTGAGCGGCAGGAGCGTGCTCAAGACCTGGAACGGCGCGGGGAAGACGTTGATGGGGATGTAGACGTTGGAGAAGACCAGCATGAGCATCTTGAGCAGACCCCCGAGCGGCCCGGTCTCCTTGTAGAGCGCCGTCAAGCCACCGAGGAACAGACCGAGTCCCCAGGTCATGAAGACGCCTGTGGCAAGGACTAGGACGACGTTCAAGACCTGCACCGGACCGCTGATCGGGAACCCGACGCCACCGAAATGGGTGAAGAGGAAATAGGCGACCGTGCCGATCACGATGGCGACCGGGAACGAGATGAGCAGATACGCGAGCGGCAGGACGCGCACGCCGACAGGGGTGGCGATGAGTGTCTCGAAGATGCCGGTGGTCTGTTCGCTGCGCACGTTGCGCTGGGTGATCTCGTAGCCTTCCCAGATGGTCGGCCAGGCGATGAGACCGACCGTGAGATAGGTGATGAAACGCACGCCGCCGTCACGGCCGATGGTGAAATCGCGCAGGTCCGGGAACAGGTAGGCGCCGATGGTGGCGACCAGGACGACGAGGACGACGCCGTGGAGCAACGTCGCAAAGACGGCGAACGGATAGGAGGTATAGACCTGCAGCCGACGACGCATGATGGCGACGGCGGGACGCATACCGTCAAAGCCGGCGGTCGCGACCACCACCAAGAGGGGCATCCCGACGAGGAACAGGACGGGGATGGCCCAGTCGAGCAGGCTCACGTCCTCGCCTCCTCTTTTCGTCGCTTGTCGATGAGGGCGATGAAAGCATCCTCGACCGAGGGGGGCCGCACGGTGATCGAAAGCGTCTCACGACCGAGCCGCCGCAGCTCGGAGACGAAGCCGGCGAGCGGCTCCGGTTCGTTGCGCGTATAGAACAGAAGTCGGTCGCCGCGGGTCTCCCAGTCGATGACTTCCGGGCGCTCGGCGAGCGGGGCGACGAAATCGCGCTCCCAGGGCCCGCCGCCGCGCTTGGTCACCTCGACCACCTGGTTGCCGCGCGCCAAGAGCGCCAGTTCGTCGGGGCTCGCCTCGGCGACGGCACGGCCGCGGTCGAGCACCAGGATGCGGTCGCAAAGGACGCCCGCCTCGTGGATGCGGTGCGTGGTGTAGAGCACCGTGGTGCCAACGTTCGCGCGTGCGCGCACCGCCTCGGCGATCTGGCCCGACGAATGGGCGTCCAAGCCCGCCGTCGGTTCGTCGAGGATCAAGAGGTCCGGGTCGGGGAGGAGACCACGGGCCAACGCGAGCCGGTGCTTCATGCCCGTCGAATAGGTGTTGAACATGTCGTCGCCGACACTTCCGAGCCCGACCTCATCGAGGACGTCCTCGATGCGACGGGTCACCTCGTTGCGCGGGAGGCCATAGAAGTCGGCGAAGAAGCGCAGGTTCTGCCGGCCGGTGAGACGCCAATGGAACGAGCGCTCGTACTCGCCCAGGACGATGCCGATGCGGCTGCGGAGGGCCGGCCCGGCATGGCGGACGTCCTCTCCGAAGACCCGCGCGTCGCCGGCGTCCGGCAGCAGGATGGTCCCGAGCACCTTCATCAGGGTGGTCTTGCCGGCGCCGTTCGGGCCAAGGACCCCGTAGACCTCACCGGGCCGCACCTCGAGGTCGAGGCCGTTCAGCGCGGGGGAAGCCTCGGGAAGGGCGCGGCCGTGCACCTGGCGCGCCTGACGCCGCAACGAGGCGGGGACGCGGTAGACCTTGACCAGGTCGCGCGTCACGACGGCAGGGGTCCGGTCCGGGTCGGGGCTCTGGGAGGGCATGGTGGCCTCGCGCACGGTAGCGCCACCGGGACACCGCCCGGTCCGGTGCGGACGCGCCGGGCGGGGCCTTCAAGGTTCCGGAAGGGCGCGGCCTCCCGCCAGGGGGCGGTGCCTCGGGAAAGAGAAGGCCTCTGGCACCTCAGCTTCGGCCAGAGGAGTCGCTGGAGTGGCGACCTGGATGTGCCGGGTCGTCGACGACGATCCGGTCCCATCACACTGTTTTGTTCGATGAACAACAAAAGTTTGACAGAGAATGTCTAACTTTATCTCGTCGGCGGTCGAACGGCATCAAAACCAGGAACGATCAAAAGGGACGGACGGTATCGACAGGCATCGATGCGCCTTGGCCTGCCCTGTCCCGAGCCAGCCGGAACACAGCGAGGACGCGCCAGGGACATCCTGGGGACGTGCTGGATCCAGGCCTCACCCATAAGGGATGGACGGGATCAGACGACGAACTTGGAGCAGGTCTTCTCCTCGGTCAGGAACTCGACGAACTCCATGATCTCTGCGAGAGTCAAGACGACAGCCATGATGTCAACCAATAGGTACAGGCGAGTCCGGGATATATAATGGTTCACGGCAGCGAGAACGGTTCGTAAAGCCGGTACTTTCCGAAAGGGCTGGTTCGAACGACAAGGAAGCGGTGCCAGCAAAACATATATAGTCCGGTAACGGTCAAACAGTGCGTACAGGTGTCGTGCCTCGACGGGTCGGTCGGGGACGGCATTCGTGTGAGCAGGTGAAACAACATGGGCGCACAAAAACAACAACTAACAGAGGCGGAGATCCAGCCTCAGCACATCGTCACCGACATGGCCCAGGTCAAGGCCATCGTCGACCCCGTCCGCCTGACGATCCTGGAGCTCCTCGCAGAAGAGGAGATGACCTCCCGGCAGCTCAGCGACGAACTGAACATCAGCCAGCAGCTGACCTACCACCACCTCCAGAAGCTCATCGAGTCCGGACTCGTCACGATCACCCGGACCGGCAAGCGCGGCAACCTCGAGATCTACTACTACCGCGCCATCGCCAACAGCTTCGAGTTCAGCCTCCCGCCGATCAACAAGGAGGCCATCGCCGCCGAGATCGAGCGCCACGCCCTCGAAGACCGCGTCATCGAAGAGCGCGACTGGGAGACCGCCGAAGTGCTCGAGAAGATGGGCTTCAAGGTCTCCTCGATGCCCGAGTTCATCGACTGGTCCAACAAAGAGGCCTCCTTCTTCATCGGCAGCTACAAGCGCCTCATGGAACGCATCGACAAGGAAGAGCTCTCCGCCAAGCAGTGGGAAGCGGTCGTCGCCGCCCTGCGTCTGGCCACCCTCGCCTCCATGAAAGAGGAAGAGCTCGACGCCTGGTTCGACACCGTCCGCCAGGCCAAGGAAGTCATCCGCGACTGAGCGGACGACCGGTGCGCCCTCCTCCCCCTCTTCCCACCGACCCTCTTCTCTCATCCTCATCCGACGACCGGAAGGTCGGTGAACGCATGGAAATGAAGTCCCTCGACATCGACTTCACACAAGGCTGCAACATGGCGTGCAGCCATTGCTTCGCCGACGCCCACTTCCGCATGCCGAACGAGCTCGACACCGACGAGCTCAAGTCCCTTCTCGACCAGGCCTCCAAATACGAGCTCTCACGCTTGTCGTGGGGCCTCGGCGGCGAGGCGTTGACCCGCCGCGACATCTTCGAACTCCTCGAGCACGGCAAACAGTACGGATTCCCGCAGGTGCTCATCACCAACGGCCTCCTCGTCACCGAAGAGGTCGCGAAACGGCTCGCCGCGCTCGGTGTCCGCGTCTCCGTCTCGCTCGACGGCGCCACCGACGCCACGCACGAGAAACTGAGGATCCTGCCCGGTTCGTTGCAGAAAGCCATCCGCGCCTGCCGCCGCCTCAAGGCCGCAGGGGTGACGACCGGCGCCAACATGACCGTCACCAAGGTCAACGTGCACGAAGTGGGCGCCTTCCTCGACCTTGCGCTCGAACTGGACCTCGATTACATCTCCATGGGCAACATCCTGCCCTTCGGCCGTGCCCTCGAACGGCCCGAGCTCATCCTCGACCAGGCCGATTTCGACAGCGTGCTCGAAGAGGCGAAACGACGGGCCGCGGAAGGCTACCCTATCCCCGTCTATTCCTTCGACGGCGTCCTCGACCTCGTCTTCAACGCCCAGCGCATCATCGAACGCGGCGCGTTCAGCCCCCGCCGCACCTCTGCCGGCCGCGGCAAGGTCGTTGTGCGCCCCGACGGCACCGTCTGGCCCTGCCAGTTGCTCCCCTTCCCCGCCGGCAACGTCCGCGACAAACCGCTCGACGAGATCCTCCAGAGTCCCGTCTTCGAACAGGTCGCCGGCTTCGTCACCGAATACGAGGAACAGAAGAGCGACTGCGGCTCCGGCTGCGCCTGCTCCTGGATCATGAACAACGAGCGCGACACCATCGGCGCCAACGTCATGGACGCCTGGAAAGCCATCCAGGTCGCCGTCCCCGATGCGCTCGGCGAGAAGGTCAAGGCCGCGCTCGCCGCGCGCAGACAGGTCGAGGCGTAGGCCCCCTGGCCGAGTTGCGGCAAGATTGCCCCTTTCTCGGCACAAGGTTCAAACCTGTCGGACGCCGAACACGATACGTCCAGACGGACTTTCGGGGCACGGCATGGGATTCGGGGGCATGTACGGGGCGTACATCCTCCGCACCTGAGGGGAAGGGGCTCGGCCCCTTCCCCTCAGACTCCCCATCCCCTGGAGTAGCCCCGACACGCTTAAGAAAGGGACCCTCTCTGGACGGATTCGCACATGGCTACTGAAGCGGGCTACGGCACCACCAAGAAGTCCCAAGGCGGGAGCGAAGACAAAGACTTCGTCGACCGCGCCTGGGAAGCCCAGCACCGCTTCGAGAAGCGCATGGCCCGCGTCGGCTCCGGCCGCTACGCCCGTGTGCTCAAGATGGCCCGCAAGCCCGAACCCGAGGAGTTCCGCCGCACCTCCCTCATCGTCGGCATCGGCCTCCTGGTCATCGGCGCCGTCGGCTTCGCCATCTTCCTCCTCATGGAACTCCTGAACAAGGCCCTCGGCGTCAAGTAGACCTCGCCCTGCCGCAGGAATCCTCCACAAACCGTTTATATCGCCAATCCGACGCAGGCCACGATGGCGCGTCGTCCTGTGGCCCTCCTCGCAGTGGCCCTGCTCCTTGTCCTGACCGCCCTCTCCGGCTGTCTCGGGGACGACGACAAGCCCAAGCCGGCCGTCGTCGCCGACGATCCTGAAGCGGTGGCCGAACCCGAAGAGGATCCCATCACCCCGAAGTGGAAGGACGGTGAGGCGCCGAGCGTCTTCGGTTTCGTCACCGACCTTGCCCGCACCCCGCTCCCCGGCGTCACCGTGACCGCCCAAAGCCTTGAGGAACCGGCCACCACTGACGCCGACGGCTACTATCATTTCTACGGCCTGGAAGCGGAGAAGCCGCACGTCCTCGTCGCCAAGCATGACGGCTACATCACCCAGAGCCTGCGCATCGTCACCCACCTCGACCAGGTCAAACAGCTCGACTTCACGCTCGAACCCGAACCGGTCGAGACGCCCTACACCGAGGAGATCCCGCGCGTCGCCGTCATCGGCTGCCAGTTCACCGCCATCGCCGGACACGACCACGGCAAGGAAGGCCAAGAGGTCCACCAACGCTGCGACAACGCCGACACCAACGCCGTCTCCGTCTTGGAGTTCGAGGTCGACCCGAAGGCCGCCGGCATCATCATCGAGATGAAATGGGACTATGCCACGCCGCTCGCCGAATTCATGCTCGCCCACGCCGAGACCAAAGGCTACGGCGACCTGGACACGGAACTGGGCGAGGTCATCGGCCCCAGCATCCTCTCCATCGAGGTCTCCCAAGAGACCATCAAGCGCTACTACGCCGGCTCCGGAGGACAGTTCCGCCTCACGCTCGAAGCGCACCCGGAGGACGACGACGAACAGGCCGCCGGCGCCGCGTTCCACTTCCAACAACGGGTCGACGTCTTGGTCACCGTCTTCTACATCGAGCCGAACCCGCCCGGCTACTCCGGATTCACCACCGAGTGAACCGGCTCGCGAATGCATGCCTGCTTGTGGCATGACACGTCCATCATCGGGACGGAACGCCGCTTCGGCCGCGCCCTGGCCCGCCCCGCACCCCCCGCAATTCAAATACCCGGCCCCACGTTCCGCGGCCGAGGACGATGAAGCTTCTTCTCATCCATTCCGACTTCATCGAGTATGAGGTCAAGAAGAAGGTCGGCAAGATCGCCGAAGAGATCACCGACGACATGAAGACCGGCCACATGGAGGAGGCCCTGACCGCCTTCATCGCCGTCGAGAAGCCCGACGAGGGCGACCCCGACGGCGCCGTCGCACGTGCCGCCACGGAGATCCGCAAGGTCGCCAAGGAGGTCAAGACCGACCGCATCATGCTCTACCCCTATGCGCACCTGTCGTCCGACCTCGCGTCCCCCGCCGCGGCCGTCGACGTCCTCAAACGGCTCGAAGGAGAACTCGCCGAGTTCGAGACCAAGCGCTCCCCCTTCGGCTGGTACAAGGCGTTCAAGATCAGCTGCAAAGGCCACCCTCTTTCGGAGTTGTCGCGCCACGTCCTCCCCGACGGAACCGAAGCCCGCGTGACCAGCAAGGTCAACACCGGAAAAAGCGCCACGATGACCACCGGCGGCACCGTGCAGGTCATGGAGGAGCGGCCCGAACAGGAATCGGCCGCCATCAAGGCCGAGAAGACCATCAAGAGCAAATGGTACGTCCTCACTCCCGAAGGCGACCTCGTCGACGGCGAGGAATTTGATTTCTCCGACCATCCCGGCCTCAAGACCTTCTACGACTACGAGGTGCACGGCAGCCGCACCGGCGGCCAGGAACCGCCCCACATCAAGGCGATGCAGGACCTCGAACTGGTCGACTATGAACCCGGCTCCGACCCCGGCAACTTCCGCTGGTACCCCAAGGGCCACCTCGTCAAACGCCTCATGGAGGCGCATGTCGGCAAGATCTGTCGAGAGCAGGGCGGCATGCAGGTCGAGACGCCCATCATGTACGACTACCAGCACCCGGCGCTCGCCAAATACCTGCAGCGCTTCCCGGCGCGCCAATACGTCGTCAAGTCCGAGGACAAGGAGTTCTTCCTGCGCTTCGCCGCCTGCTTCGGACAATACCTCATCGCGCATGACGCGACCATCAGCTATCGTCACCTCCCCTTGCGCCTCTTCGAGCTCACCCACTATTCGTTCCGCCGCGAACAACGCGGCGAGCTGGCCGGTCTGAAACGCCTGCGCACCTTCACGATGCCCGACATGCACACGCTCGCCGGTGACATGCCGCAGGCGATGAAGGAGTTCAAGGAGCACTTCGGGCTCGCCATGCGCTGGATGGAGGACCTCGGCTTCGAATACCAGGCCGGCGTCCGCTTCGTGCGCTCCTTCTTCGACGAGAACCGCGACTTCGCCGTCGGGCTCGCCAAAC
>JAHWKR010000039.1 GCA_019347805.1 Methanobacteriota archaeon | reverse complement strand
ATGCGGTAGAAGAGCGCCACGATGATCATGGTGGCGACGAAGATGATGGCGATGCTGATAGCGGTGGCGACCATCGTCTTCGACATCGCCACGTTGCGGATCGGGATGAAGAACGCGAAAGCACCGATCGTCGTGATGGCCGAGAACAGGATCGCCTTGCCGACGTTGGCGAAGACCTCGCGCGGGTTCGGGACCTGTTGCAGGTTCCACACCAGGTGGACCGCATAATCGGTGCCGATGTTGAAGATGAAGACCATCGGCAACATGAGCGTGATGGCGAGCCCGACACCGATCCACGGCAAGGTGCCCATGAACCAGATGGTGGTGACGAGCATGAGCGCACCGACCGTGAGCGTGGCGCGCAGGTCGCGGGTGAAGAGGGCGACGAGGAAGACCGCCGCGGTGCTCGCCACGATGGACATGTAGTTCAACCACGGCAACTGGGCGTCGATGAAGAGGAAATTGGTGGCCGTGTTGCCGACGAAGGCGACCTGGACATCGTCGGGCTTGAGCGCCTTCGCCTCCTCGACCGCCTCCCAGACGTCCCCCCACGCCTGCTCGGCGTCCTCGAACGTGCGCGCCTTGACGGCGAAGGTCATCGTGGTGATGCCGTTGTCCGGATAATCGATGAAGAGCGAGATGGTCTGCCGGAACGGCGACGCGAACATGTCGTCGATGAGCGCCTCCATCTCGGCCTTGGTCCGGGGATACTGGTCGAACTCCTGGTTCCCCGTACGACCATGGAGCTCGTCCAGGATCATGGCCTGGACCGCGCTCTCTCCGCCGTCCCGGATCATCAACCAGGAATCGACACCGATGACGATGTGCCGCAGCGTCGAGGGATTGACGCTCGCTTTGGTGGCGAGCCGGTCGGCGACCGCCTGGATGTAGTGATGGGTCTCCGGATCCGTGACGTCACCCTCGAAGACCAGGATGTTGGTCTTGAACTCCGGCGTCGGCGTGTCGTAGAAGTCCTTGAGCGACCGTTCGTGCTCCTGCCGGATGGGGTCCGATTCTGGGAAATTGGAACCCGGGTCGCCGAACGCCTCCTTCTCCAGGTTGACCGTGTTGAAGAGCGTGATGAATGTGACGAGGACGATGCCGATTGCCCAGAGGGTGCGGTGGGCGGAGACGTTGGCGCCCCACGCGGGCATGATGGAGGAGGGCTTGAACGACGCGCCCATCGCGGCGGTGTCGCGGACCAACGAGAGGCTCGCGGGGATGAAGGTGAGCGTCAGGAAATAGATGACCGAGATGGCGATGGCGGAGAGCAGGCCGAGCTGGGCAAGGAGAAGGCTCGGGGACGCCATCATGACCCCGAGCCCGATGACCGTCGTGAGGGTGGCGATGCCCATCGCGAAGCCGGCGCGGCCCCCGGCGATGCGGAACGCCTCGACGTCCGACAGCCCCTCCGCCTTGTGCTCGAGGAACTCGTTCACCATATGCACCGTGTAATCGATCCCCACCCCCATGATGAGGGGGACGACGGTGAGGTTGAGCGTGTTCATCGGGATGCCCATGTAGCCCATCGCGCCATAGGTCCAGACCACACCGATGACGAGCGTCGAACCCGAGATGAGCACGCTCTTGGTGTTGCGGAAGGCGATGTAGAGCGTGACGAGGAGGAAAACGAGGATGATCGGACCGAGACGCGACAGATCCTCCTGCGTCAACGCCGAGGCATGGGCGTTCGCGATGGGCGAATCGACGATGTAGAGCGGCGTGTTGTCGCCGGTGAAGACCTTCCACTTCGCGTTCGCGGGCGCCCACTCGTTGTAGGCGTCGCGCGCCTCCAGGTACATCTTCCCGATGTCGCGGGACGACATCTCCTCCTGCGGGTCGACCAGGATGAGCATCGTCGCCTGGTCGTAGCTCGGGTCGATGATCGCGTCGACGAGTTGCGGGCCGATGGTCGCCCGGACGATCTCATGGATGGAATCGTAGCTCTGTGAAGACCCAAAGGACGGGTCCGACGGCGGCAACCGATAGGCGGCCTCGTTCGGAGGACCGTCCTCGCCACCCGCCACCGTCCAATTGATGAGTTTGTAGAAACCGGGGACCGAGATGGCGCTCGCGATGCGACCATCGGTGTGGTCGGTGACGAAGGTGAAGAACTCCTCCATCGCCCGCACGTAGACCTCGTCCGTGATGTTGTAGGCGCCGAGGTCGTACCGATCCATGGTGCGCGCCCGCGACGACGAGGAGATCTTCTTGGCGTCCTCCTGCCAGACGGTGGGATTGGTGTGGAACGCCACGGTCCCCTGCTGGGTGTAGGCCGACTTGAACTGCGCCGTGATGTTCTTCGCGGCGGCCGTGTTCGGGTCGCCCCGGGGCAGGACGTCGGCAACATCGACGTCGGTGGTGATCTTCGTCACCCCGTAGCCCATCACGCCCGTTATGATGAGGACGGCGGCGAGGACGAACACCTTGTAGCGGCTCGACGCGATGCTGATCGCGGAGATGGCGCGGCCCCGCTCCTTTTTGGGGCGACTGGAGGACGACACCGCACGGACCATAAGGTGGACAGGTCGGCTATCCAGGGGCTGTCATGAAAAGGGTTTCCTTCACGAAAGAGGCTTTCCCCCACGAAAGGACGTGCGGGCGGAAGGGGAGCGGGGAGGTGCGGCCGTGGAGGCGGCAGGGGCGGGTGGCGCATCGGCGTCTACGGGCGTCACACTTCGGCGGCGGGGCGCCATGCGCGCAGACGGAAGGTGCACCCGCAGCCGTCCGTTTCCCTCTCCTGGCCTTCCTCGATGGCCTCGATGGCGGTACGGAAGGTCTCGCTCGCCATCCCCTCGAGGAGACCGGCGGTGAGGGTGCACATCATGTGCGTGGCACCGGGTCCCTCGCAGCAGAGGCGGCATTCGCGCACCGTGACGACCGGGTCGGTGCCGTCCTCGACGACCTCGAGCCGCCCCAGACCGTTCTCCTCCCAGAAGGACGTGGCACGCTTGGCCCAACCTTGTGCGCCCTCCACGGCGCCGCCGCGGCCGGCCAGCTCACCGACGCGACGACCGGTCTCCCGGAGGACGGGATGGAGGTCGAGGCCGGCGCTGCGCAGCTCGGCGATGAGGCTGCGGAGAAGCGCTTTCGGGACACCGCCCGCCACGCCGAGGGCGGCGGGACCGTCGGAGGCGGGGATCGAGGCGGGATCGTGCGGACGGCCGCTGCAGATGCGGCGCGAGATGAGATAGTACCGCTTTTTGCGGCGGTCGTTCGGGTCTTCCCGGTAGCCGACGAAGCGCTCCTTGTAGAGGAGGGCCAAGTGGGTCGACAGGGTCGATTTGGTCAGCCGGGTGACCGCGATCATCTCGGGGACGGTCAACTCACGGCCGGCCATGCGGGCGAGAATGCGGCGGCGGACCGGGTTCCCCACGGTGCGCGGGCCGTCCTGGGTCTCGTAGATGTCGAAGACGCCTGCGTCGGTGTCCTCTTCGGGGTCGAGACGCACCTCGCCAGGTGGCACAGGGCGAACTACAGGCCGCGCCTCTTATGGCGTTTGGCTTCCGTACTCAGTGTGGCCGAGTCTGCGAGACCGGCCCACGCCCACCTTTCTCCTGTGGGGGGGTCGCTCTGTCATCGGGTGAAGGCAGAATCGGCCCTCGCGGCAGCGGGATGAGCAAAATGTTCAAATACTATAGGAAGGTAGTGGGATTTAGTTCGAAATGAGTCCAACAATACGACTCACCTCGGACATATCAACGGTTGACGAACGGGGACTCCCATGAACCGCCCGATCACGGCCAACATGCGCATCGAAGAGGTGCTGGACAGATACCCCCAGACCCTCCTCGTCTTCCACCGCTACGGCCTGTCGTGCGGCGATTGCCACGTCTCCCGCTATGAATCGATCGGACAGGGCGCGCAAGTCCACGCCCTGGATATCCTCACCCTCCTCGAAGAACTCAACCTCGCGGCCACCCGGCCGCTCCGGCAACGACCCGGACTCAACGTCGTCCCGTGATCGTCATGTACGAAAGCATCCACCAACGAGACACCCGCCCACAGATCACCGAAGTGGAGCGCGAACGCGCACTGCGCAACCTCCCGCCGTCGGCCAAGCTGGTCTACAAGACCCTCGACGCCAACGGCGCGCTCACGAGCAAGGAGATCTCCGACGAGACCCTCCTGGCTCCGCGCACGGTGCGCCACGCGCTGAAGCGCCTGCGCCAGTTCGGCCTGGTGAACACCCGCGCCTCCCTGCGCGACTGTCGCACGGCCTACTTCTACATCGGCCAGGACTGTCAGCGCGTCTAGACCTCTTTCTCTCTCCCCCTCGGCGCCTTCCCCCTCCGCGCCGTCCGACAGGACGGCGAGGGCATCTCCCCATCCTCGACCACCCTTTCTCGCCTCCCCTTTTCTCGAGTGGCCACGCCGCCGATCGGCATGAAGGGCCCCACCGTCTTTCGCAACCCCTAAAGACGCCCCCCCGGTTCGGAGCGCGCCCATGGGGGTCCATTATCATATCGAGACCGACGGCGAGGTCTACCTCGTCGAACGCCACGGCAGGCTCACCTTCCCCGACGACCTCGCCGACGTCCCGTTCCAGGTCACCGAACGGTTCTCCTATCCGGCACTCCCCGGCGAGACCGTCGTCGTCTGCCGACCCCACCTCGACAAGCACCCGCTCGACTGGGTCTACAAGGACAGCGTCCCCGAACGGGAGGACGTGGCGATCATCGTCCGCAAGGCCATCAACGTCAGCCTTCCCCGCTGTGTCGTCGGCCTCGCCCTCCTTCGGGACGGTGAAGACGGCAAAGAAGTGCTCATGGTGCGCTCGACACGCGGCATGACCGCCGGCATGTGGAACATCCCCGGTGGCTTCATCGAATTCAACGAACATCCAGAGGAGGCGCTCCGACGCGAAGGGAAGGAGGAGCTCGGCGTCGACATCGCCGTCGGCGACTTCATCGGCGTGTACTCGGAACTCTTCGACAAACCCGGCCACACCCACCACCTCTACGGGTTCATGTACACCGCCACAACCGAGGCGACCACGTTCCACCCCGACCCCGACGAGATCGCCGAGGTGCGCTGGTTCGGCCTCGACGCGGCCATCGAGGTGACCCGCAACCCGTTCGCCATCCAGGCGTTCCGCGCCCTCGTCCGCACGCGGAGGCGGAGCGCTTGACCCGCGTGACGTTCACGCGCGACGGCAAGAAGATCAGCGCCCAGGAAGGCCAGAGCGTCGGTGCCGCTCTGTGGGCCCACGGCGACCGGGCGCTGTCCCGCTCCCTCAAGTTCCATCGCCCCCGCGGCTGGTATTGCGGCACCGGAAAATGCAACCAATGCATGATGCGCGTCGACGGCGTCCCCAACGTCAAGACCTGCATCACGCAGGCGCGGGAGGGCATGGTCGTGGAAGGGCAGAACGCCTGGCCCTCCGTCCGGCACGACCTCTTCCGTGGGTCCGACGTCGTCTTCCGGAAAGGGTTCGATCACCATCGGGCATTCGTCCGTCCGCACTTCCTCTACCCGCTTTTTTCCAAGGTCATCCGGGCCTTCGCCGGCTGGGGCCGGTTGCCCGACACCGAGCCGCCCGCGCCATCGGTCGAGACCGCCCGACCCGACGTGGTGGTGATCGGAGGCGGTCCTGCAGGCCTCGCCGCGGGGGTCGCCGCCGCCGGGCTCGGCGCCCGCACCATGCTGTTCGACGACCGGCCCGAAGCGGGAGGCAGCGCGGCGTTCCTGGTCGGAACGGTCGAGGACCCGGACAACGGAGGGGCCGTGGAGGTCTCGAGCCTGGTCCGACGCTGGAAAGCGGAGGCACGACAGGCCGACCGGCTCGACCTGCGCGGCGGCATGACCGTCTCCGCCGTCTACCGTGACGGCCTCGTCCTCGCCCAGGCGCGCGACCGCATGCTGGCCATCGTCCCGCAGTCCATCATCGTCGCGACCGGCGCCCACGAGGCGCACGGCGTCTTCGAAGGCAACGACCTGCCCGGCGTCATGACCGCCCACGGCTGTCTCGCGCTCCTTGTCGCGAACGGTGTCCGGCCTGGCGGGCGGGCCGTTGTCTACGGGGCCGGGGACCATGGCCTCCAGGTCGCGGAGGCGCTCGTCGCGGGCGGTGTCGAAGTGCGCGCAGTCGTGGAACCGGCCACCGAACCCTCCGGGTCCGACGCCCGGGAACGCCTCGACGCCATCGGGGTCCCGCTCTGGACCACAACGCAGATCGAGCGCGCGAAAGGACTTGGTCGGGTGAAGGCGGTGCGCGTGTACGGTGCGGACGGTGCGCGCACGATCCATGCCGACCTTCTCGTCGTCGCCCTCGGCGGCAAGTCGGCGCCAGAAGTGTTCCAGGCGATGGGTGCCCGACTCCGGCATGACCCGTGGCAAGGCGGCGTCGTCCCGGTCCTGGGCGACGACCTCCAGACGAGCGTCCCGGGACTGTTCGCGGCGGGAGACTGCGCCGGTGTCGGCACATTGGCGAGCGCCCGCACCTCGGGCCGACTCGCCGGCCTTGCCGCCGCCGCCCATGCCGGCCATGGTCCGGCACCCGAAGCGGAAACGGAACGGCTGCGCGAACTTCTCGGCCGCGAACCCTCGCGCGCCGGCGGCCCGGTGCCGGGTGGAGCGGCGAAGGTGGCGGAGGTCTCCGCATGACGAAGAGTTTCGTCTGCCGCTGCGAGGACGTCCCCCTCCTCGAGGTGGTCGAGGCGATCGACCACGGCTACGACGACCTGGAATCGTTGCGCCGCTACACGGCGGTCGGCACCGGCCCCTGTCAAGGGAAAGCGTGTCTGGCAGAATGCGCGCGCCTGCTCGCTGACAAGGTCGGCGCCGCGGAAGGCGACCTCGGGCTCTGGACCATGCGGCCCCCGCTCGTCCCCATCCCCCTCGGACTCCTCGCCGCCCTCCCCGACGACATCGTCACCCAGGTGGTCGACTCCGCCGGCGAAGGCCCACCCCGCTCGGTGCCGAAAGCGTCCCCCGAACCGACGGCGCCCTATGGCCGCGAGGCGCGCATCCGCAAAGGAGGCCGCTTGTGAAGCGCCGTGCCGAAGTGGTGGTGATCGGCGCCGGCGCCATCGGCCTCGGGGTCGCCTATGAACTGGCCCGCCGCGGGGTCACCGACGTCGTGGTGGTGGACCGCCAGCATCTCAACTTCGGGGCGACCGCAAGAAACGGGGGCGGCGTCCGGGCGCAATGGACGACGAAGGCGAACATCGAGCTCGCCCGGGAATCGATCCGTCGCTTCGACGTCTTGTCCCAGGAACTCGGCCACAACCTGTTCTGGCGCCAAGGCGGCTACCTGTTCGTCGCCCGCACCGACACCCAGGTCGAGGCGCTCGAACGCGCGGTGCGCTTCCAGAACGCGAACGGCGTCGGCACCCGACTCATCGACCCCGATGAGGCACGTTCCATCGTCCCTGCCCTGGACGTGGACGGATGCGGCATCAAGGCGGGCAGCTACAACCCGAGGGACGCCACCCTCTTCCCCTGGCCGCTCGTGTGGGGCTACCATGAACAATGTACCCGGATGGGCGTCGAGGTGCAGCCGTTCACCACTGTCACAGACATCGTAACCCACCCGGAGACGCGCGAGGTCAAGGCGGTGGTCACGGACAAGGGCCGCATCGACTGCTCCTGGGTGGTGAACGCCACCGGCTCGTGGACCAACGACATCGGCCGCATGGTCGGCATCGAACTGCCGATCCGGCCCGAACGGCACGAGATCCTTGTCACCGAACCGCTCAAGCCGTTTCTCCGCTGCATGCTCGTCGACATGACGACAGGCCTCTACGCAAGCCAGTCGAGCCGCGGCGAGATCGTCGGCGGCGTCGCGGAACAACGCACCGCGATCACCATGGACTGGGCCTCGACGCTCCCGTTCCTGACCCACATGGCGCGCACCCTGACCTTCCTCGTCCCGCGGATGCGCCATGTGCCGGTCCTGCGGCAGTGGGCGGGCTCATACGACATGACCCCTGATGCGAAGCCCATCGTCGAGGCGCATGAGGAGGTCCCCGGCTACGTCACGGTGGCCGGTTTCTCCGGGCACGGCATCATGATCTCCCCCGTCTCGTGCGAAGTGGTCGCCGACCTCGTCATGGGTCGGACGCCGCGCTTCGATGTCGCGACGATGTCGTCGCGGCGCTTCACACCGGGCGGGCCCGATGTCGAAGAAGAGACGTTGGTCATCGGATGAGACCGACGAACCGTGCCGAAACCGGTCGAAAGTCCCGGTCGTGCTCACGCACCCTCGGTGTCTCTCCGGACGAACGGACAGACGGCCCCGCGGCTTCGCGGCCAGTCGATGCAGGCACCGGAACGAAGTGACCGGCGGGATGGTCGGATGACGGCCACACCGGCCCCGAACCCGCCAAAACCACACGGAGACCGGTCTTTCGCAGGGCCCCGGAACCTTCACCGGCAGGTTGAAAAGGACCCCTCAACATCTGTTGGAACGGATGGGACTTTTCCGCGTCACCGCCCGCGCCAAGGAGGAGCTCTTCGCCCTCTCCGCCCGTCCCGAGAACAAGGGCAAGGGCATCCGCGTGCACATCGAAGGGATGCCCCACGACGACAAGACGTGCTGGATCCTCTTCGACGGCAAGTCCCGCGGCGTCGACCGCATCTATGTCGAGGACGGCCTCACGTTCATCATCGGCCCCGAATCCGCCTGGTACGTCAAGGCCAAGGAACTCGACTTCGAGGACGCCGACCACTCGTTCTACCTCACGCCCATCCCCGGCTGCGACTGCGGCGCCTACGACCATGAAGAATGGGCCTACCTGGACGAACTCCCCCCGGACGAAGAACCGTGGGAAGACGACGAATGGGAACTCATCGAGGACGAGGCGTACGAGGCCGAAGAGCCGAAGCGCACCCCCCGCCCCACCGGCGGCGACCGCCTGCCACGCGGCTGGCGCCCCGCGCCGTAGAGCGCCGCTCGTCGGCTAAGGCTGCGTCTGTCAGCAAGAGCGGCGCCGGGACCGACACGTTGAACCCCCGGTGCGAAATCCGCGCAACGTGGCCATCCACGTCGAGACCCTCGTCACAGGCTCCTTCGTCGAGAACGGCTATGTCCTCTGGCGCGACGACTCCGACGCCGCCATCGCCATCGACCCCGGCGCAGAACCCGAACGCTGGGTCGCCTGGTTCGAAGAAAAAGGCCTCACCCCGGCCGCCATCCTCTGCACCCACTGCCACCTTGACCATTGTGGCGCCGTCAAGGCGTTGCAGGAGCGGTTCCAGGCGCCCTTCTTGATCCACCACGAAGAGCAGGTCATGCTCGACGCACTCCCTGTGCAATGCGAGATGTTCGGCCACCCCAAGGTCCCCAAGCCGAAGGTCACCGACCACCTCTTCGACGACCAGGTGCTCGACCATGCCGGCTACCGCATCACCTGCATCCCCACCCCCGGGCACACCCCCGGTGGGACCTGCTTCCATGTCGAAGAGATCGGCACCGTCTTCACGGGCGACACCTTGTTCGCCGGTTCGGTCGGCCGCACCGACTTCCCCGGCGGGGAGACCGAGACGCTCCTTGCCTCCCTCAAGGACCTGTGCGAGCGTCTGCCGGACGAGACGCGCGTCCTCTCCGGCCACGGCCCCGAGACCACCATCGGGACCGAGCGGACGACGAACCCGTTCTTCCGGGTCGAACGATAGACCGTTCGCGTAGATGCAGCGCACATCCCCCAAAGACTTTTCACACCGACAGGGGTCCGACCCGACATGGAGCGGAAAAAGGGCATCGGCTCGACCGTAGGCCGCTCCATCGACCGCGTCGGCGCCAAGGTGGTCGAGAGCGACCGCATCTCCAACGCCACCTACCGGATGCTCTCGAGCCGCCCCGGCACCGCCCTCCGCAGCCGCGTCGAACGGGCCCAGTGCGCCCGCATCCTGCGCGAGGTACGGAAACGCCCGGTCCCGCACCACGTCGCCATCATCATGGACGGCAACCGACGCTTCGCCCGCAAAGGTGGCGGCCTCTCCACCGACGGCCACCTCATGGGCCGCGACAAACTCGAAGAGGTGCTCGAATGGTGCCTCGAACTCGGCATCCGCGTACTCACCGTCTACGCGTTCTCCACGGAGAACTTCAAGCGCGACGACGAAGAGGTGCAGCTTCTTATGGACCTCTTCGAGCGCAACTACTATCGCCTCGCCGACGACCCCCGCGTCCACAAGCACAAGATCCGCTTCCGCACCATCGGCAAGAAAGAACTGTTGCCGGAACGGGTGCGCGCCGCCGCCGAGCACGCCGAAGAAGTGACCCGCGATCACGACCAGTACCACTTCAACGTCGCCGTCGCCTATGGCGGACGGGAAGAGATCCTGAACGCGGTGCGCCGCATCAGCGAAGAAGTGCGCGCCGGCCGGTTGACCACCGATGAGATCGACGAGGAACTCTTCTCCAGCCATCTCTACACGAACGAACTCCCCGACCCCGACCTCATCCTCCGTACCTCCGGTGAGGAACGCATCTCCAATTTCCTCCTCTGGCAACTCGCTTACTCGGAGCTCTATTTCTCCGATGTCTTCTGGCCCGGGCTCCGGAAGAAAGAGTTCTTGCGGGCCATCCAGGCATACCAGAAACGACAGCGGCGGTTCGGCGGCGACACGGGTGCCGGGGTCGTCGGGAAGAACGGCGGGACGGTACGGTCGGCGGTCGATGTAGCCGAAGCCGACAAGCCGCATTGACCGCTCGACTCACCGCGACGCTACTGTCGCCTTCAATGCCCGATCCAACACGCGCACCGCCGCCTT
Organism: Methanobacteriota archaeon; assembly: GCA_019347805.1. GTDB lineage: Archaea > Thermoplasmatota > E2 > JACPAO01 > JAHWKR01 > JAHWKR01. Next base: position 22,027 of record JAHWKR010000039.1, on the reverse strand, counting down.
GACGTCCACCAGGCGGATGCGCTCGTGCGGCGTATGGTCGAACCGTGCATCACCGGGACCGTAGGTCGCCACTTCGGCCTTGGGCCAGGCGGGGGCAAGGATGCATTGGTCCGACGTGCCGGTCTTGCGCAGATGCCGCGGCCGCACCCCCTCTTCACGGATGGCGGCGGTGAACGCGCGCACCAAGCCGGAATCCTTGCCCGCCAGATGACCCGGAACCGAGTCGAGCACCTCGATGGTCGGATGCGCCGGGTCACGCCGGAAGAACCCGAGGACCCGCGCGTCGTCGTGGCCGGGCGGGACGCGGATGTCGAGGAGCGCGATCGCCTCATCGGTGAGTCCGTCGCTCTTGCTTCCCAAGCTCTTCGTCGTGAGCGTGACCACTCCGAACATCCCTTCGGTCCCTTCGGCGCGTTCCTCCAGGTCCTCACGGAAACGCGCCAACAGGCCGACCAGGGCATCGGCGGCGGATTCCTCGGGCGAACCCGCATGGGCGACGTCGCGTCGGACACGCACCCGTACCTTGAGCCGTCCCTTGTAGCCGAGGGTGACCGCGTGGGCCCCGGAAGGTTCGCCGATGACGATGGCGTCCGGTGGTGCCGTGAACGCGTCCTTCGCCCAGTGGGCGGTCTCCGAGTCCCCCTCCTCGTCGACGGAACCGATCATCGTGACGGTCCCCGGCCGATCCTGGTCCTTCCAGCGGGCGACAAGGGTGGCGAAGACGGCCGCCGCGCCTTTCGCGTCCACACTGCCGCGGCCCCACAAGACCTCGCCTTCCTCTTCATCGGTGACGCGCCGGACCGGCACCTCACCCGGGACCGTGTCGACGTGGCCGAAGAGCAGGATGTGGGGACGCGTGGCGTTGTGGAACGGGTCTTCGGCGGTCGAGAGCCATGGCGCCCCGGTCGGCGTCGTGCCGGCATGGAGGCCTTGGGCTTCGCCCCAGGCAACGAGTGTCGCAGCGACGCGTGCCGTGTCGCCGGTCACGCTCGGGATGGAGACCAGGTGTTCGAGGAGCGCGACCGCACGCGCCTCATCCTCCATCCACCCGGTGAATGGGGTGGCTGCGGTCGCGTCATGGCTCATGCGGCGTCCGCTCCGGTGGTCTGCTCCAACACCGCTGCCTTCGTCTCGCCCACGATGTGGTCCGCTTCGGCGTCGCTGAGAACGAACGGCGGGAGCAGGCGCACCACCGTGGCCCCGGCCGAGAGGGCGAGGATGCCGCGAAGCCGGAGCGATTCGAGCACCGGTTGCGGCTTCGCCTTCAATTCGACACCGATCATGAGGCCACGGCCGCGCACACCGCGCACGCCGGGGACCTCTTCGAGCACGCGCAGGTCGTCGAGCATCCGCTCGCCGAGCGTGGCGCTGCGTTCGACGAGGCGCTCGTCCTTCAAGACGTCGAGCACGGCCGCGGCGGCCGCCGCCTGCACCGGATTGCCCGAGAACGTGGAACCGTGGCTGAGCGTCGCCTGCTTGGCCGCGACATCCTGCGTCATGAGGGTGGCGGCGACGGGAAGCCCACCACCGAGTCCTTTGCCGACCGAGACGAGGTCGGGCAGGATCCCCGCATCGTCGAACGCGAAGAAACGCCCGGTGCGGCCCATGCCGGTCTGCACCTCGTCGGCGATGAGAAGAGCCCCCGCATCGGCGGTGAGGTCCCGTGCCGTCTTGAGGTATTCCCGGTCGAGCGGAAGTACTCCTCCTTCGCCCTGGACCGGTTCGAGGATGAGCGCCGCCGTCTCCGCCGACAACGCTTCCTTCAGCGCCTCCGGGTCGTTCGCGCGCACCATCCGGAAGCCCGGGACGAGCGGTTCGAACGGCTCCTGGTAGGCGCGCTTGGCGGTCGCCGAGAGCGCACCCATCGTGCGGCCATGGAAACTGCGCGAGAGATAGAGGACCTCCTTCCTTCCCGTGGCTTGTCGCGCGAACTTGAGCGCGCACTCGTTCGCCTCCGTGCCGGTCGCACAAAGGAAAGCACGTTCCAGGCCGTCCGGGGCGGCGGCGACCAGGCGCTCAAGGAGACCGAGCCGGGTGTCGTTCGGCCAGGTCAGCGTGACATGCATCAGTCGGTCGAGCTGGTCCTTCACCGCCTGCACGACACGGGGATGACGGTGGCCGACATGGTTCGTGCCGAACGTGGCGCCGGCATCGAGGTAGGCGTTGCCGTCGGCGTCCCAGACTGTGGAGGCCTCGCCGCGGACGATCTGCACTTGCCGCTTCGGGACGACCCCTGAGTCGAGGGCCGATTCCCGTGCCACCGGGTCGAGCTCGGCGATGCCCTTCTGGATGCTCATGCGGCCGCCTCCCGCACGGGGACGGGGCCACGGAAGTGGGTGCCTTCGCCGCGGATGGCGGACGACACCGGTTCTGGCGCCGAGGCGTCCTGGAAGACGACGAGTGGGATCCCGGCCGCGACCGCATCGCGCGCCCCTTCCACCTTGCGACGCATGCGTCCCTTCCCGACCGCGAGCGCCTCCTGCCAACCGGCCTCTCCGGCGATCTCGTGGATGAGTGAACCGCGGTCCTCGGGGTCGCGCAAGAGCCCGGGGACGTCACTGAGGTAGACGAGCGCGCGGGCATCGAGCGCTTCGGCGATGCGAAAGGCGGCCGTGTCGCCGTCGACGTTGATCGGCACGCCACCTGCACCTTCCGGTCCGTCGGCGTAGGCGGGAAGCGTGACCACAGGGGCGTAGCCGTTTTCGATGAGGAGCCGGAGCAGGCCGCCGTTCACCGCGTGGAGGGTGCCGACGTGGTCGTCGCGCAGCACCTTCTTCTTCCCGTCCTCGACGACCCGGATGGAAGGTTGGCGCGTCCCGACGAGGAGACCGCCATCGACACCGGAAAGACCGAGGGCATCGACCCGACGCGCCCGGAGCGCGGCGACGTGACGGGTGTTCAACGCTCCTGCGTAGGCCATGGCGAAAAGCTCCATGGTCGCGGCATCGGTGTAGCGCGAGACCTTGCCACGGCCGTCGGTGACGAAGCGGGGGGGACTGCCGACCCGCTCCTGGAACGACGTCAGGAGTGCATTGCCACCATGGACGAGCACCCACGACATCCCGCCTCGCGTCAACGTGGCCAAATCGTCGTAGAGGGAGTCGAAGGTGATGTCCGCACCACCCCCGACCTTGACGACGATCGGTCTTGTCGACTCCATCATGGCCACCTCAGGGAGCGGGGTATAGACCCACCGTCGAAAGACCTGTCGTCTCCGGTAGGCCGGCCACGATGTTCAGGTTCTGGACGGCCGCCCCGGCGGCGCCTTTCGTGAGGTTGTCGAGCGCCCCGATGACGACGACGCGCCCGCTGCGCTCGTCCCGCTCGAAGCCGACCTCGCAGACGTTGGTGCCGACGAGGAAGCGCGGGTCGGGGGTTCGGTGGACGCCGGTGCGTTCTTTGACGATGCGCACGAACGGTTCCGCGCCGTACGCCTCGCGGTAGAGTGCCCAGATGTCGCGTTCGGTCGCATCGCGGTGTTCCTGGGTGAGGAAGAGTTGCGAAGTGGTGAGGATGCCGCGCACCAGCTCGATGCCGTGGGCCGACATGTGGACCTCCGGCCGCGGCCCGTCGAAGGTGAGCTCCTGCTCGATCTCGGCGGTGTGGCGATGGCCGGTCATGGAATAGGGCCGGATGGCACGGCTGCGGTCGGGGTGATGTGAGCCGGGGTTCGACTCGACACCGGCGGCGCTCGAGCCGATCTTGCCGTCGACGACGATGCGGGAGGTGTCGACCCAGCCGGCGCGCAGGAGCGGCATGAGCGAGAGGATGGCGGTCGTGGCGAGACAACCCGCGCCGGAGACGAGCGCCGCACCGGGATACTCGGCGCGGTGGAGCTCGGCGATGCCGTAGGCGGCGCCGCCCAGGAGCCCTGGAGCGGTGTGTTCGGCGCCGTACCACTCAGGGTAGGCCGCCGGGTCGCGCAAGCGGAAGTCGGCGGAGAGGTCGAGGACCTTGATGCCGCGCTCGACGAAGCCGGGCGCGATGGCCATGGCACGACCGTGGGGCACGGCGAGGAAGACGGCGTCGACGTCGGCCGCGGTCGCGGCATCGTGGGGGACGGTCTTGAGGGCACGCACCTCGTCCGGGGCGCCGCGCAGGTGCGGATGGATCTTGTCGAGCCGTTTGCCCGCTTGGCTGTTGGAGGTGACGGTGACGAGTTCCAGGTTCGGGTGGCCGACGGCGAGGCGCAGCAGTTCCGCGCCGGTATAGCCGGACCCTCCGATGATGCCGACACGGATCGTGCGGCCGTCGGGTCGGGCGGTCGTGGTCGCCGTCACGGTCTCGACCTGCGCTTCCCCGGTCATGCGCGTCCCTCGGCGATGACCTGCTGCGGCCGGGCGGGGACGGCGTTCGCGACCTGGACGGTGTGTTCGAGGATCTTGCGGGGGATGTCGACACCGGTCGGAGCGACCGAGTTCCGGAACTCCATGGTGTAGTTGACCTCGTGGACGACCAGTCCTTCGGGCGCCTCCATGATGTCGATGGCGAGCACGCCGCCGCCGACCGCCTTGGCCGCGGCCAGGCTGATCTCGGCGATCTCGTCGGTCACCGGGCAATTGGAGGCGACCGCGCCGCGCGAGGTGTTGGTGATCCAGTGCTTGTCGTTCGTGCGGTAGATGGCGGCGATGCATTCGTCGCCGACCACGAAACTGCGGATGTCACGTCCCGGTTTCGGGACATGCTCCTGGATGTAGTAGATGTGGTGGAGGTAGGAGCCGAGCACCTCCTTGTGCTCGATGATCGATTCGGCGGCCTCGCGCGAATCGATGCGCGACACCAGCCGGGCCCAGGAGCCGACCGTGGGCTTCATGACACAGGGGTAACCGAGCTCTTCGCACGCCGCGAGCGCCGCCTCCGGCGTGAAGGCGACCTTGGTGCGGGGTGTGGGGACACCGGCGCGGGCGAGCTCCAGGCTCGTCTGCACCTTGTCGCCGCACACCTCGGCGACGGGCAGCGTGTTGACGGTGGGGATGCCGTGGCGCTCGTAGAACTTGAGCGCGTAGATGGCGCGGCTGTGCGACACACTGCGCTCGAGCACCACGTCGACCTCAGGGGGCGCCTCATGGATGTCGAAGCTCATCGTCGAGTCGTCGATGCGGACGAGCTCGACGCCCGGCATGTCGCGGGCACTCTCGATGAGCATCTTCTCGTCGACGCGGATGCGCGATGCCAACAGACCGATCCGGACCACCATGACATGACCTCCTAATCCGTCCGGGCGACCGCGACATCGCCGGTGGGTGCGATCGCCGGATCCTGCGTCGTCACGATGCCCGTGATGGCGCGGCCGGTGGCGCGCGCCCACACCTCCGAGAGTCCGTCGTCATTGACCTCCCTCGCCTCGGACTGCTTGATGAGCCGAAGGACGGCGCCGGCCTCCTCGTCGGTGGCGTGGACGCCGAGGCGGGCGAGCCGGTAGCGGACGGTCGGCAGGCCGGCGAAGCGGTCCAGGACGAGTTCGCGTTGGCGGCCGACGCGCGCGGCCGAGATGTTCTCGTAGTGCGACGGGTCGAGGAGCACGGCGGAGACGTGCAACCCGGCGTTGTGGGAGAAGGCGGTGCGGCCGACAACGGGCGCCTGGACGGGCACCGGGACGCGGGCGTGGCGTGCCACGGTCTCCGAAAGCTCAGGCAGGAGCGTCAGGTCCCAGGGCCCGATGCCGTGCAGGGTCTGGATGGCCGTGGTGAGGCTCGCGAGGTCGGTGATGCCGCAGCGTTCGCCGAGGCCGTTGACGCAGGTGTCGATGACGGTGACCCCGGAGTGCCAGGCGGCCAGGGAGTTGGCGACGGCGAGGCCAAGGTCGTTGTGGCAATGCACGTTCATCGGCGCGTCGACCTCCTGGCGCAGGTCGGTGACGAAGCGTTGCATGCGGAACGGGTCCATGGCGCCGCACGTGTCGGCGATGCTGATGCGTTCGGCGCCAGCGGTGAGGGCGGCATTGGCGATGCGGACCACCTTGCGGAAGTCGCTGCGCACGGTGTCCTCGGGGGTGTAGCGCACCTTGAGGCCGTGGTCGACGGCGTATTCGACGGCGTCGACGACGAGTCGTTCGGCGGCGTCGATGTCTTTGCGGAAGCGCGCCTCAAGGGCGGCGTCGCGCACGCAGAAGAAGAGGCCGATGCGGTCGGCCTCGGTGGCAAGGACGAGGTCGATGTCCTCGCGGAGCGCGCGCGAGTGCGCGAGGATGGAGGCGTCGAGCCCTTCGTCGACGACGGCGCGGACGCCGGCCCGGACCTCAGGGGAGACGGCGGGGTGGCCGGCCTCGATGATGGCGACACCGAAGGCGTCGAGGAGTCGTGCGATCTGCACCTTCTCCTCGATGCTGAAGGCGACGCCGGGCGTCTGTTCTCCTTCCCGGAGGGTGCTGTCGAGGATGAGGGGGGCTTCCGTGGGTACGGTCGGCGTCGTCATAATGAGGTCCGTCCTTGGCTCGTCGTCCAGGGTCCTATTCGCCCCAGTCCTCTGCCTCTTCGGGGGCGAGGGCGAGGGTGATGGGGTTGGCGGTGACGATCTCGAGTTCGACCCCGCACTCGGCGCAGTCGACGATCTCGCCGGTCTCGACGTTCCCGACCGTGAGGTCGGCGGCGCATTCGGGGCAGGCGGTGCTTGACATGTTGCGATCTCCTTTCTTGTCATACAGGGGGAAGAGGGGGTCGCGCCCGTCCGGCGCGCGTGTGTGAGGCTCCCCAGCGGATGGCACCCGGACCGGGGACGATGGTGGCGTAGCCAAGGGTGGTATAAGTATCTTTCCCGCTTTTCGTAGTTTTTCTACGGAAAAATCTCCTTTCTCTCCTGCACATGAGATGAAACGCTGCGACTCTGCGGGAACAACAGCAGCGGAGAAGGCCGGGCCTGCCGGAGTCCGAGCGTTGCCTCTCCTGCCCCCGGCGTCGTGTCAGCCGCCCCTTTTCCCCAAGCGGCGAAATTGACCTCCCGCATACGGCATAAAGCCGTCCGCGTCCATCTCATACCCATGCAAGACCCGGTCGAGGGCGTACGCGCCGCCCATGATTTCCTGAACGACATGGACTGGGAGCTCGTCGAGGAGGGCGTCGCCGTCGGCGTCACCACCTGGCAGTTCCTGCGCCGCCACCCCTGGCTCATGGTGGCCGCCGGTACCGCACTCTCCGCCGTCGGCGGCTGGTACACCTACCAGGACAATAAGAAGGGCGGAATCCGCAAGCGCCTGGAGCGCGTACGCTCGGAATACACCCCGGCGCCGTAGCCGCGCCATCCGACCCTCTTCCCCACGTTCTTCACGGCGCCGTGAGGCCCCGGAGCCAGGCCCACCCCTCAGGTGCAGGGATCGGTTCAGACCATTGTGACCGAAACATCACGTCCCGTCTTACCGGCGGAATGGATGCGTTTGCCCTCCGGACTGGTCCGGCCGACCCGCATCTCCCCCTTGCGGTTCAACGAACCCTGGACGACCGGCTCCCCGTCGACCCGGACCTCCACCTCTTGGCCGGCATACTCAGGGCCGACACCGATGACCACGTTGCGCTTCGTCCCCCGCACGAACGGACGGATCTCCGCGCCGCCGCCGCGCGTCTCCTCGGCCCACTCGGTCTCCACCGGACGCGACCGGCTCGGTGCAGGCCGATCCGGTGTCGCAGGTTCCTTGGCGCGGACGGGGCGCTTGCCCCCGGGACGCGGCCGCTCCGCGAGCGACTTGATGTTGAGCTTCATCCCCATCCGGCGCTCCAGCGCCTGGACGTTCGTCCCGCCCTTGCCGATGATGCTCGGGATCTCCCGCTCCTCGGCGTAGACGGTCGCCCGATCCCCACCCGTCACCTCGACCTCGTAACGCCCTTGTAGATGGCGGCCCAGCATCTCGACCAGGCGATCCTCCGCCAAGCGCGCGGTGCCGGTCTGCCGTTGCGGGCCCTGGATCGGCATGACCACCACCTGCTCACCGTACGTGTAGATCTCGAAAAGCTCGTCCTTGGTCAGGAAGTCGCGCACGCGGATGACCGGTCGCGCCAGGTCCGCCTCCGTCATGCCCGACGGCACGCGCACCGTGAAATCCATCTCCAGGATCTGCTGGATCTCACCCCCGATGATGTGGACCACCGTGTCGACGACCTGCGGGATCATTCCGAGCTCGACACGCCCGATGAGACGCTGGACCGCATCGATGGCGCGGTTGGCATGGGTCACACCGATGAGCCCCACACCGGCGAGCCGCATGTCGGCGAAGACCTCGAAATCGCGCGTCTTCCGCACCTCGTCATAGACGACGAAATCGGGCCGCACGAGAAGCAGGAAGTCGCCTGTCAATTCGACGTCGCGCTCGAGCGGCGCGTACTGCGTTATCTCCTCGCGCAACACCAGGTCACGGGGGCTCTCCATGGTCTTCACCACGGTCCCCTTCGTGTGCAGATACTCGGCGACCGCCTGCGCGAAGGTCGATTTTCCCGAACCGGGCGGACCCGAGACGAAGACCCCGCGTGAATGGTCGGACAGCCGCTCGATGACCTCGGGCGGCAGGTTGTAGTCCTCGATCGTCAGGAACGCCACCGGCCGCACCGCCGTGATCTCGATCGACTCGCTGAAAGGAGGTCGGCTGATGGCGATGCGCATGTTGCGCAACTGCACCACCGTCGCGCCCTCGCGCTCGATCTCCACGAAGCTGCGGTCGTCGCGCCGGGCCGCCTCCACCACCTCCCGGGCGATGCGGTTGAGGTCCTTCTTCGTCATCGCGCTTGTTCCGACCTGCACGATCTCGCGCTTGCCCGGCATGCCGCGCTTGGCGTACGGCCGCACGTCCTGCTTGAGGTGGACGCTCATCGTGTCGTCGTCGAAATAGCGCGACACCGAAAGCTCCTCGATGGTCTGCGCCTCGTCCGCCGCCCGCAGATAACGATAGCGGATCCCGAGCGCCTCGGCGACCTGCGCCTGCACCTTGTCCCCGGTGATGAGTTCGGCGTCCTCCTCGCCCGCGACATCACGGATGAGGGCATCGATCGCGCCTTGGCCCGAACGGTCGATCTCGTCTTGCGTGGGCAACGGCCCGACGAACCGCAACCGGATGCGCCCCTCGTCGGCGAGCCGTTGCAGGGCGACGATCTCGTCGAGGCCGTTGAACCCGGCGTCCATGCCGCGGTTCGCCTGCGCCTCGAGTTCGGAGACCACCGCCTCCGGGACGAGCACCTCGGCGCCCTTCAGGTCGCCCGAATGGACCAGCATGGTGATGCGGCCGTCGACGATCACCGAGGTGTCGGGGACAACCGGGTGCCTCGGCTTGCCGCTTGCGCTCTTGTCACCGCCCGCTTCGGACTTGACGGCTTTCTTCGGCTTCGGCCGTGTCGTCTTCTTGGCCGAAGCGCTCTTGGCCTTCGCGGTCGCGCCGAGCGGAGCCTTCTTAGCGGGCACGCGGACCCGGAAGGACGACCCGGTCATCAGGGTTCCGGGAGCGGCAGTCGCTCCAGAAGCCCGTCGAGGTGCTCCCGCACCGTCGGCCACTCGGCTCTCGTGACGCTGTACATCGCCGTATCGCGGACATGGCCGTCCGGGAGGATCCGATGGGCACGCAGGACCCCCTCGAACGTGGCACCAATACGCAGGATGGCCGCGCGCGAGCGCTCGTTGCGGGCATCGCACTTCAACTGGACCCGGTTCAGACCGAGATCGTCGAAAGCATGCGCGAAGAGCAGCCGCTTCGCCTCCAGGTTGACACCGGAACCCCGGTGGGTGGAGGCGAGCCACGTGTGGCCGACTTCCACCAACCGGTTCTTCGCGTCGTACTCGAACAGGCTCGTCGAACCGATGGCGTGACCGGTCTTCCTGTCGCGTTGGAGGAACGCTACGCCGGTCCCATGGGTGACAACGGCGCGTCGGTCCTCGACCCACGCCGCGAGATCCTCCTTCGTGCGCACCTCATGACCCATGTAGGTCCACAGGTCCGTCTCGTTGGCCGCTGGCCAGAGCACGTCGACATGATGCGGCCCGAGCGGCTCGAGTCTGAGCCTCTTCCCTTCGAGGACGACGGGTCTGAGCACCACTCCGGTTCCATGTCCATCGAGCGGATGAGCCTTTCCACGCTATGTGGTCCTGTTCGCACCCGGTCTTTCGATGGTCGCGATGAAGGCATCCGCCTTCTCGTTCCGCGTATCGACCCAGACGACATGGGCCTTTCCAGGGGACGAGTCGATGTCGATGTAGTCGCCGAGGAAGATCATTCCGTTCTGGTGGTGGCTGTACTGCTCGTCACTGGAACGCTCCGAGACGCGCAGGTCGGGGGCGAAGGTGGCGCCACCGTCGACCGAATAGGTGTAGTAGAGATCGAAAAGGTGGTTCTCCAGGTCGTCGCGGCGGTCGTACCAGATGACATCGACCGTGCCGTCCGGACCCGCGCTCACGGCGGGCATGAACTGGTCCGCCTTCAGAGCGGGGTCATCGTCGTGGACCCGGCGCGGCGTGTCCCAGGTCTTCCCGTCATCGGTGGAGCGTGTGAAGAGCACCTCGGCGTCGTCACCCGAGTGGTCCATCCAGACGACGTAGACGTTGCCGTCGTGCGGCCCGCCGCTGCGGTCGACCGCGATGGAGGGGAGGGCGAAGCTGCGGAAGACGGAACCGCGCAGCGCTGGCCAGCCATAGGCGCCGTTCGGCGGGGGGTTGGTGTAGTTGCCGACGACCACAGGGTGTTCCCAGGTCAATCCGTCTGCGCTTTTCGAGACCAGGATGTCCTCGCCATCGAGGGCGGCCATCCAGGCGATATTGTCCGACGACCAGTCGACCCACGGGAGGAAACCACGCCAATCCGGGTTCACCGGCACCCATTCGGCCCAAGTGCGACCCTTGTCCTTGGAGACGGAGCAGACCATGTCGCCCGGGTTCTGCAACTGTTCGGCCGGTGTGCCGGTATCCGGGACGTTCTCCGACCGGTCCCAGCAGAGGAGCACCGTGCCGTCAGGGGCGACCGACATCCATTGCTTGTCATGCTCCAGCCTCGGGCCGAAGGCGACCTCACGCACGATGGGCCAGGTGTCGCCGCCGTCTTCGGAGACGAGGACGTACATGGCGCTGCAGGTCCAGAACCAGTCGTTCATCCCCCCTTGCGGGAGGCCGACGCCTGTGCCCGGGACGAATTCGCGACCGGTCTTGCTGCCCGAGACCGCGTCGCACTGGTACGGCATGACGGTCCAGTAGGCGGTCCCGTCGGGGCCGAAAGCGAGGACCGGGTCGGTCGCGCACCAGAAACGCGACAACTCAGGATGAAGGGGATAGGACGGGTCCTGGAGGCGGCGCCAGTTGGAGCCGGGCAGGTTGCTGTTCTTCCAGGTCTTACCGCCGTCCTTCGTGACATAGACGCCGTCCCAGACGCAGTCGCCGGCATCGGCCGGATTGTAGTCCTTGCCGGAGGCGATGATGTTCTCCGGGTCGGTCGGATTGACCGCGATGGTGAGTTCGTTGGCCTGACGCTCTACCGGGTCGACCGTCGCCTGGAGGTTGCACGCCTCTTCGGCGTCCGGCGTGGCGAGCGAGGTCTTCGCCGCGACCGTGTCGGCCGGATAGCAGAGGAGGGTGGCGGGCTCCAGGGGAAGCGCTGCGGGCTCGTTCGTCGGATCGTCGGCGATGCAACCGGACAGCATCGGAGCGAGGAAGGCGAGAGCCAGGAGAGCACGCGGGACCATGGCCTGTAGGAGGGCGTGGGGGTGAAGGGGTTTTCGGCGGCCAGGCGGTCCTCGACGCGGGAGGGAGAGGGTTTGCATTCCGGATGCCAGGCCGCGGGGCCCAACCACACCGACCGGAGGACGCCCGAATGATGACACGGCGCCAAATGCGATGGTTCATGTACCGGCGGTCGAACCCAAGCGGTTTTGCCTCAGATGGCGAGCGACAGCTAAAATATCGGTACCGTCGATACTGCAAGGCGGACCGGCCTCGCCTTTTCGGGCGCGGCAAAGGACGTGACCACCTTCCCTTGGAAGAGGTGCGACCGAATGCGATCAGCGAAAGCCAGACCGGACACTCCGGCCATCCGTCGGGGCCTCCCCCACCACCCACCGGAGGGCGAAGCGGTCTGCCTGAGCCCGAGATCCGTCTGTCGGCCTTATCCGGGCCCCCCTCGGGCCCGCTTCTTCGTCCTGCTCGTGGCGTTCGCGATGCTCGGCATGGCGCTCACCACCCCGCTCGCCGACGGTGCCTTCGTGCAGAGCGGGAGCATCCTCTCCGGCGACGCCTTCTCCGGTTGGACGCAAGCAGGGGCTTATACGGTCACGGACGGCAGCGACGGCAGCAGGACCAGTGCTGAACAGAACATCATCGACTTCTACACCGCGATCGGCACGACGAACGGCGGGACCGAAGCCCCTTCCTCAACGAATCCCATCGACCACTTCTATTTCCGCATCGACACAGCGGGCACGGCCACCAACAAGTGGGGGAAGTTCAACCTCCAGGTGAACCTTGGTTCAGGCGCCGCGGGACAGGTCGACCACCTCCTTCAGATGAACGGTGTCGGACCCACGGCGACACCCCCGGTCATCGTCCAACTCAACAAATACGTCGCCACACAACCCGTCGGCGCTTTCACCTCGGGCAGCATCACCGCGATCGCCTCGAACGACCCGGCCAGCGCGGTCCACCAGAGCGGAGCCACCACCCGGCTCGCGAAGCTGCCCAGTGGCACCTACGGATTGGAAGTGGCCGTCCCCGTCGCCTGGTTCCATGCGCCCATCGCGGCGAGCGGGAACGTGAAGCCGGACGGGACGGGTGCCCGAGTCCTTTTCGGCGCTGTGTTCAGCAGCACCGGCAACCTCGGCGCTGTCGGTACCGTCAAGGACGTCCTCAACGACGCGTCGGGGAAGACCTACGTCCTCAACACGAACCTCATCACCGGCACGAGCACGTTCCAGGACGTCTCGGCGACGCAGACCGCCTTCACCGCACACCCGCAAAACGCCGCGACCGGATCGTCGCTCGGGACGATCACCGTCGAGATCCGGGACACCAACGGCGCCAAGGTCTCGACCGCGGCCCATGAGGTCACCCTGGCGATCGGGACGGATCCCAATGGCGGCACGTTGTCCGGGACCAAGACCGTGGCGGCTGTCTCCGGTGTCGCGACGTTCAGCGGCCTCTCCATCGGCACGGCAGGGAACGGCTATACGCTCACCGCCTCGGCGCCGGGCCTCAGCGGGACGACCTCGAACGCGTTCAACGTCACCTCCAGCGTCGGACCCGCCACCAAGCTCGGCATCCAGACCCAACCCTCTTCGACCGCCACGGCCGGTACGGCGTTCGCCCAACAACCGGCCATCCTTGTCCAAGATGCGGACGGCAACACGGTGACCACGGATTCTTCGACCCAGGTGACCGCCGCCATCAAGAACGGTAGTGGCACCCTCCTCGGCACGACAACGGCCACTGCGGTGAACGGTGTCGCCACGTTCACCGACCTGAAGACCAATACGGCGAGTACGATCACAATCGAGTCCACCGCCACGGGTCTCACCTCGATCACCTCGAACAGCATCACCGTCAGCGCCGCGACCGCGGATGCCAGCCAGACCACCGCGAGCGTCCCCAACGGCACCGTCGGTAGTGCGACGACGATCACGATCACGGTCCGTGACGCCTACGGCAATCTCGTCACCGGCGCCGGCGCCAGCCTCGCGGTCTCGATCACCGGCGCCAACACCGCCACCCCCACGATCAACGAGACCGGGAACGGCGCCTACACCGCCACTTACACACCCACCACGGCCGGGACAGACTCAGTGGCCATCACGCTCAGCAGCACTGCCATCGACGGCTCACCCTACACAAGCACCGTCACCAGCGCGACCGCCTCCAAATTGGGCATCCAGACCCAAGCCTCCTCCACCGCCACCGCCGGTACTGCGTTCGCCCCGCAACCGGTCATCCTCGTCCAGCATGCGAACGGCAACACGGTCACCACCGATTCCTCGACCCAGGTCACCGCGGCGATCAAGACCGGTAGCGGCACCCTCCTCGGCACAACAACGGTCACTGCGGTGAACGGTGTCGCCACGTTCACCGACCTGAAGACCAATACGGCGAGCACGATCACAATCGAGTCCACCGCCACGGGTCTCACCTCGATCACCTCGAACAGCATCACCGTCAGCGCCGCGACCGCGGATGCCAGCCAGACCACCGCGAGCGTCCCCAACGGCACCGTCGGTAGTGCGACGACGATCACGATCACAGTCCGTGACGCCTACGGCAACCTCGTCACCGGCGCCGGCGCCAGCCTCGCGGTCTCGATCACCGGCGCCAATACCGCCACACCCGCGATCAACGAGACCGGAAACGGCGTCTACACCGCGTCTTACACGCCGACCGCCGGTGGCACCGACTCGATCTCGGTGACCGTGGGCGGCGGAGCGATCCATGGAAGCCCCTTCACGAGTGTCATCGGGACGGTCGGCCCTACCCCGACCGCCAGTGGCGGGGGTGGCGGTGGAGGCGGGATCCGCACTGCCGGACCGGCTTCGCCTGCACCGGTCGAAGATCCGGTTGCTCCTGTCGCTCCGATCCAGCTCACGATCAAACCATTGCCCGAGTCTGCAGCCGCGATCACTCCACCCCGTCCCAGGCCGACCCCCCCGAGTCTGACCGACGAAGAACTGCAACAGGGCATGGGCGGACTCGACATGGCGCTCCTTGCCGCCATCATCTCCATCGGGCTCTCGTCCTTGGTCGTCCAGGTCGCCCCTCCGCGGGTCCGAGTGCTCGCAGCGGGCCTGCTCGACCCGAAGTTCCTGCGCGACACGCAGTCGTTGACCAGAAGCCTCGACCTCGTGGCCGGCGCTCCGACCGCATGGGTGCCGATGGTCATGCAAGCCCTGGAGACACGCGGCGGCCTCGCGGGCATCCGCATGATCGGCTCCAGCTTCCTGTCAGACACCGGCTCCTTGGCACGGAGCCTGATGGTCGGGACCGATCCGGCCGACGCCTGGCCCACCCGACGGCGACAGACCCCTGAAGTGTTGCCCCCGATGTTCGTCGTGCGGCGTGTCGATGACCTGCCGGCCAGTGAGACCATCTCCACCAAGGTCGTCCGCATCGATGGTCCAACGCCTGAACGGCCGATGTCACTCCGCGAGTGGGTGCGCAGTGGCCGTGCCGAATCGCAACACCTCGATGAGGCGCAGACCGTCGTTGCGCCAGGCGATGTCGACGTGTTGAAGGTCGATGGCCCTGTGCCGCAGGAGACAGGATCCTCCCGTCGGT
The DNA here is from genome assembly GCA_019347805.1 of Methanobacteriota archaeon. Taxonomy (GTDB): domain Archaea; phylum Thermoplasmatota; class E2; order JACPAO01; family JAHWKR01; genus JAHWKR01. The sequence goes on along the minus strand of JAHWKR010000039.1, from coordinate 6,820 downwards.
GGGTGAGCGTCGTCAGCGTCGGCTCCGATGGCGTTCCGCGGACCCATCTCGAAGCCGTCCCGCAGGAGGCCGGCCACGGCTCTGGCGGACGGGCCAAGAGACCGATCCGGTCGCCGACGCATCCGAACGACCCCTCGGCTGACGACGAAGACGTCCTTTGATCAGGAAGAGCCTCCGAAAAGACAGGAAGAGAAGAGGGGAAGAGGACGGCAGGTCCCTGACCTACTTCTTGGGTGTCTTCTTACCGGCGGGGGCGGGGGACGCCTTGGGTGTTTCCTTGGGCATAGGGCTCACCTCCTGCACGCCAGACGACGCGTCCTGGCGCACGCTGAGGATCGTTTGATCGGGACAGAAGAGCACGTCCTGTGGTCGCGCGAAGGTTGCGCGGAGCACACGCGGTGGCCCTGCGGGCCTGTTGCGCGTACATGGGGCGTGTCCGAAGCGTTCTATCTTCGTTCGGGATTTGAAGTTATGGAAGATGAACGGCCATGGAGGCGTCGGACGAGGTGGACCACCGGGCGGAGCGGCCCGGACGGACCGCTCCGGTGGGGGAGAGAGGCGGGGCTCACTTCTTGGGGTTCTTCTTCTCTTCCTCACGCGGCTTCTTCGGCTTCGGCATGTCCTCACCTCCTCGCGGCGCCCGGGCGCCGCGGGTCGATCGGCCGGCCCGGGTCGAGGCGGACACGGACGGGCCCGAGGCAACCGTTCACAGCGGATTTCAGGTTTCGTCAACCGACCGCGCCTGGCCGCGAGACGAGCGTTGGTGACGGGGCTCCAGAAGACGGCACGGAACGGAAAGATAGCATGGAAGGACGTTTAAGCGCAGATGAGTGCCCATATTGCTTCGGAATCCGTGGATAGGTTGCTGGTTATCGCAAAGCTATTTGTACTGCCTCCGACTCCACCGCATCGGTCACCTTGCCGCCCCAGACCATCAGCCAGAAGGTCCTCTCCCGAGCCGGCGGCGTCGCCTCCGCCCGAGCCGGGGAGATCGTGAACGCCCGCGTCGACCTCGCGATGTCCCACGACAACGCCGCCCTCGTCGCCAAGCGGTTCAAGGAACTGGGGCTCGAGCGTGTCTGGGACCCTGACCGCATCGTAATCCCGCTCGACCACCGCATCCCCGCCCCCGACATCAAGACCGCGACGAACCATAAGGAGATCCGCACCTTCGTCGCCGAGCAGGGCATCCGCTACTTCTACGACATCAAGGAAGGCATCTGCCACCAGGTGCTCCCCGAGAAGGGCCATGTCGTCCCCGGCTCCCTCATCGTCGGCACCGATTCCCACACCACCACCTACGGCGCGTTCGGGGCCTTCGCCGCCGGCATCGGCGCCACCGAGATGGCCGCCGTGTGGGCGACGGGCGAGATCTGGCTCCAGGTCCCCGAGACCATCCGCTACCGCTTCGAAGGCCGCTTCCGCACCGGCGTCTTCGCCAAGGACCTGGCGATGCGCGTCATCGGCGACCAAGGCATCGCCGGCTGCGACTACCACGCGGTCGAGTTCACCGGTCCGCTCATGCAACGGCTCACCGTCGACTCGCGCATGACGCTCAGCAACCTCGCCATGGAGATGGGCGCCAAGGTCGGCATCGCCGAGGTCGACGAGAAGACGGTGCGCTGGCTCGCCGGCCGCGTCCCCGAGGGCTGGGAACCGGTCCTCTCCGACGAGGACGCCCCCGTCGAACGTGACCTCACCCTCGATGTGACCGACCTGGAGCCGCAGATCGCCTGCCCGCACAGCGTCGACAACGTCCATCCCGTCTCCGCCGTCGCCGGCACCGAGATCCACCAGCTCTTTTTGGGCACCTGCACGAACGGCCGTCTCGAAGACCTGGCCGTCGCCGCCCGCATCCTGGAAGGCGAGACGGTGCACGCCGGCTCCCGACTCCTTGTCACCCCCGCCTCCGCCGAGGTCTACCGCGGCGCCATGCGCGCCGGCTACCTCGACATCCTCAGCGAAGCGGGCGCCGTCATCCTCAACCCTGGCTGCGGCCCCTGCCTCGGCGGCCACCAAGGCATCCTCGCACCCGGAGAACGCGCGCTCACGACGACGAACCGCAACTTCAAGGGCCGCATGGGCAGCCCGGACGCCGAGGTCTTCCTCGCCTCGCCGGCGACTGTCGCCGCCTCCGCGCTCTACGGCTGCATCTCCGACCCGACCGAAGCGTGCCGCGAGCACGCCATCCCGGCCGGAGACACCCTCGATGGACTCACGCCCGATGCGGCGACACTGGGCCGCGTCCGCCTCGCCGCGACGGAGGTGGCGTGATGCCGGGACATCTCGCCGGCCGGGCGCATGTCTACGGCCACAACGTCGACACCGACGTCCTCTACCCCGGCCGCTACCTCATGGTGACCGATACCGCGGAGATGGCGTTACACGCCGCCGAGGACCTCGACCCGGAGTTCCGCGCCCGCGTCCAGGAAGGTGACATCTTCGTCGCCGGCCGCAACCTCGGTTGCGGATCGTCGCGGGAGCAGGCGGTCGTGGCGCTGAAATCGGCCGGGATCCGCGCCCTCGTCTGCGCCTCGGCCGCACGCATCTTCTTCCGCAACGCCATCAACCAAGGCCTCCCCATCCTGCGCGTCGGCGATGCCTACGACGAGATCGCCGAACGGGTCTCGACCGGCGACCCGCTCGAGGTCGACCTCGCGACCGGCATCATCACCCATCCGGCGACCGGGAGTCACTGGCAAGCCGAGGCGCTGCCACCGTTCCTGCGCGAACTCCTCGACAGCGGTGGGCTGCTGCCGCACCTCAAGCGCCGCATCGAGGCGCAGAAGGCCGCACAGGCGGCCGTGGTGACGTCCGGAGGGACGAGCGATGGGAACGCCTAGGATCGCCTACCTACCCGGCGACGGCATCGGGCCGGAAGTGCTCGCCTCCGCACGCACCGTCCTCGAGTCGGCGGGCCTGGAAGCGGAATGGACCGAGGCGCCGGTCGGCTGGTCGTCCTGGATCGATGAGGGCGACGCGCTCCCCGCCGAGACGCTGCGTGTCCTGCAGTCGACCGACTGTTGTCTCTTCGGCGCCATCACCTCGAAGCCTGCGACCGACGCCGAGGCGGAACTCTCACCACACCTCAAAGGGACCGGCCTGCGCTACACGAGCCCCATCCTGCGCATCCGGCAAGCGATGGGCCTCGCCCTCAACGTGCGCCCTGCCACTTTCTGGTCCGGCGTCGCATCTCCGCTCTCGGCACCGCCCGCGGCGTCTGCGGACGGGCGGCCCTTTGCGCTCACCGTCTTCCGGGAGAACACCGAGGACCTCTACGTGGGCTGTGAGGCGCACCCGGTCACCGACGGTGCCGCCGTCGCCACTGCCTTCCCCACCTACGGACGATTTACAGGACAGGCACCGGACGACATCGCGGCGAGCCTACGGGTCGTGACCCGCCAAGCCACCGAACGACTCCTGGAATCGGCGTTCTCCTTCGCCGAAGCGAACGGTCATCCGACCGTGACCCTCGCCGAGAAACCGAACGTCCTCCGCGCGACCGGTGGCCTGGTCCTGGAAGTGGCCCGCGATGTAGCGGCCCGGCATCCTTCCGTGCGGCTCGTCGAACAGAACGTCGACTCCCTCTGCACGGAACTGGTGCGCCGCCCCGGCGACTTCCCGGTCATCGCCGCCACCAACCTCTTCGGCGACATCCTCTCCGACCTCGCAGCGGGCCTCTCCGGTGGCCTCGGCCTCGCCCCCTCCGGCTCCTACGGCGACACCTACGCCCTGTTCGAACCGGTGCACGGCTCCGCCCCCGACATCGCCGGACGCGGCATCGCCGATCCCTTGGCGGCGGTGCTCTCCGGTGCCATGATGGCCCGCCACCTCGGCCGCGACGACATCGCGGACGTGGTCGAGCGGGCCGTGGCGGGGCTTCTTACGGACGGGAGGGTCTTGCCGCGCGACCTCGGCGGGAGCGCGACGACCGCGGCGGTCACCGCAGCGCTCGTCAAGCGCCTGCAGACACTCACCGTCTGAACGGCCGAAGGTCCGTTCCGCACCTTCTCCCGTCCTTCGTCCGCTCGCCCCGAGCGCCCGCTGGACCCGCACGGACCAACCCCCCATCGACCGGTCTACCCTGCGCCTCACGGTATAAGAACCGCTTCGGCCCGACATGGTTCTTGATCCCAATGGACATCCTCGAAGCGTTGGCCGGAGAAGGCGTCGACAACGGTGAACTCAAGGAACTCAAGGTGAAGCTCCCGCTCCGCCACCACATCAAGCTCCACAGCCTCAAGCTCGTGCGCAAGGAACCGATCTCCGAGACGGTCCTCAAGGCCCTCAACGAATACTTCGCGCGCATGGAGTCGAAGGAGAACGCCCCCGACGTGGCGCCCTCCGGACCCTCCGAAGTCGCCTAGACCGCACGCTTCGCGGGCATAACGGCCTGTGGCATGACCATGCCCGGCGATGTCCAGGCCCGCGTCTCTTCCCGTTTTTTCGCTCCCGTCGCGCGGTCTCCACCGAACCCTTTATGAGCCATTGAAACCGCTCTTTATCGTCGTGGACGAGCACGAGTCGGAACCCCGGCCCATCCTCGCTTTCCCCGAGGAGACGAGACTGGACCAGGCCCCGACGCTCTGGGTCTACATCTCCGACTCCGCCGACCGCATCCAGCACCGCATCGGCACCGGAGAAAGACCGCTGCTTGTCGCCACCCACGACATGTCGCTCAAGGAGCGCTTCGAGGACCCCGGCTCGGGTGTCCGTTTCTTCGCCACGGGCCATCCCGTCGGGGCGGGGTTCAACGGTCTCCTGCACGTGCGTGACATCCTGCTCTCGGCCTACTTCGACGGCGCCATCGGCTCGGACGACCGCCTCCTCGTGCAGGTCGAGACCGAACCCGCCTGGCAGGCGCGCCTCTACTACGACCTTGGTCAAGACCGCTCGATCGCCCGGCTCAAGCGTGAACTGGAGTACGCCGCCGACATCCAGACCATCGAGGCGGTGCTGCACATCGCCGCCGAGATCGCCCGCGAGGGGCGCGAACGCGGCCACGTGGGGGCCATCTTCGTCATCGGCGACACCGAACGGGTCATCGCGAACTCACGACCAATCGTCCTCAACCCGTTCGAAGGCCACTCGGAATCGGCGCGCGACATCACCCGCCCCGAGACCTGGGAGACCGCCAAGGAGTTCGCCCAGATCGACGGCGCCTTCATCGTCACCGGCGCCGGCATCATCGAGGCGGCAGGCCGCTACATCGACGTCAAGAGCCCCGTGGAACTCCCCTCTGGCCTTGGCGGGCGGCACCTCGCGTCGGCGGCCATCACCAAGGAGACAAAGGCGGTCGCGGTGACCGTGTCGGAGACCGGCGTCATCCGCATCTTCAAGGACGGCGAGATCCTCTTGCGGATCGGGGCGACCTAGGTATTCGGCCTACGCGGGTGTTCGGTTTCGGCTCATCCTTCCTTGACGTCCGGCTTGACCACCTTCGAGTCGTCCTTGACCTTCCCCTCCACCTCGACCTCCTTGTCCTTGCCGCTGCCGGTGAGGCGCGCGAGCTTGTCGATGACGCCCCGGCCGATCATCTCGTCGGCCCGGTCCAGGATGCCCTTGACGAGCACCAGGATGTCCTGGTCGCCGGCCCAGTGGCGCTGGACGGTCTTTGGATCGGTGGCCGTGATGATGCTGTTGAGGACATAGGCCGCGAGGGCGATGTCGTCGAGGAGCCCGATGGGGCCGACGAGGGCCTCGGGCAGGATGTCGATGGGCGAGATGAAGTAGGCGATCGCGCCCGCGAGCTTCGCCTTCTCGCGCATGGGGACGTCCCGGTCCAATGCGAGTCGGCAGAGCAGGTGGAACAGGTCGGGGGCCACGAGTACATAGTCGGACCAGCGGGATTCGCGCCCTTCCTTCGAGCGCGCCCACTTGATGACCTTCTTCCGGAGACGCTGATAGAAATCGTCCTCCCCCTTGCCGAGCTCGACCTTGATCGCGTCCTTGTCCGTCTCCCCGTCCTTTGCGGCCTCGTCCTTGGCCATGCGGATGGGGAGGCGGGAAGGGGTGGTAAGGGTTGCGCAGGCTTGACGACGAGCGACCCCGCGTCAGCGTCCCCGTCCCGAGCCGGACCCGGGTCTACTTCGCGATCATCGCCCGCACGCGCTCGGCGGCGTTCTCGGCGCGGTCGGCGATCTCGTCGACCCAGTCGATGATCTTGAGGATGTGGTACTCGTCCATGGGGGAGAGGTCGCCCTCCATCTCGAGCTTGTAGACCGCGCGCTTGGCGATGTTGCCGAGCTGGTCGGCCTGCCATTCCGCCTTGTGGACCTGCTTGATGAGCGCCTTGGTCTCTTCCCGTTCCTTCTTGGAGAACGACGCCTCGATGGCCTCGCGCAGGTTGTCGACGGTCTTCTCGTAGAACTCGGCGCACTCGAGCACCTGGCGCTTGTGGTCGAGGATCTTTTCCTTCAGCGACTCGGGGATCTTGGTGGGCCGCATGTCCATGAGGTCGGCGAGCGCCTCGGCGTAATCGAGGATCTTGTCCTGCTGGGACAGGGCGGAGAGGAAATCGGTGCGGGCGACCGGCATGAAGATGCTGCGCGGGAAGTGGGCGCGCGCGTTGTACTTGATCATGTCCGCCTCGTGCTCGATGCGCGAGACATCGTCGCGGTACTTGTGGAACGACTCGAAATCGCCCTGGACATATTTCTCGAACCCTTCGTTCAGGACGGCGAGACATTCGCGCACCTTGGCGGCGTGCTCGAACAGGTTGTCGAAGGGGGAGCGTTTGCGCAGGGTGTCCGCGATGGGGGCGCGGAAATGCTTGGCGTCCCGGGGGTCTTCAGGGGTCATATCGATCAGCGGGGTGGGG